>CAWEEP010000020.1:0-7626 GCA_963808125.1 Candidatus Dormiibacterota bacterium | reverse complement strand
CGCGGGCGAGCTCGACACTGAGGGCCTCGCTGCGGTCGGCGAGCCGCTGCCGCACGAGGAGGGAGGCGTCCTCGCCGAGGACGGTGCCCTTGTCCACGACGACCTCTTCCTCGACCGCGTCGGTGAGGATGAAGTTGGCCGGCGCCTTCTTTTTGGCGGCCTTCTGGATGCGCTCCTCGAGGTCGGCGGCCGACGCCTGGAGGGCGGCGACGCGCTCGTCCCGGGCGGTCTCCAGCTCGCCCACCTGCACCTCCAGCTCGGCCTCGCGAGTGGCGATGCGGGCGGTGAGCTCGGCGTCCCCGGAGTTGTCGCGGCTGAGCCGCTCGCGCAGCGCGGTGACGCGCTCGTCGGTGTCGGGGTCCAGCCTGGCCAGCATCTCCTGGCGGGCCTTCTCGTCCACCGAGGTGACGATGTAGTTGGCGAAGTAGAGGATCTTTTCCAGGTTGCGCGGACTCATGTCGAGGAGCAGGCCCATGCGCGAGGGGATGCCCTTGAAGTACCAGACGTGGGAGATGGGGGAGGCCAGCTTGATGTGGCCCATGCGCTCACGGCGGACCTTGCTGCGGGTCACCTCGACGCCGCACTTGTCGCAGATGATTCCCTTGTACCGGTAGCGCTTGTACTTGCCGCAATGGCATTCCCAGTCCTTGGTGGGACCGAAGATCTTCTCGCAGAAGAGCCCGTCGCGTTCCGGCTTGAGGGTGCGGTAGTTGATCGTCTCCGGCTTGGTGACCTCACCGTGGGACCAGGAGAGGATCATCTCGGGGCTGGCGATGGAGAGCCGGAGGGCGTCGAAGTTCTCAAGTTTCAGCATCACTGACCTTCAGATGTGATCGGCAGGCACGGGGTGCAACCGGAACCGGCTGCGCGGGGAAGTCGTGGGTCGTGGCGGTGCGGGGAGAGGCGCATCCCTGTCAACGGCCGCTCTCGTCGGCTTCGTCGCGCTCGTCGCGCTCCAGATGGATGCCCAGGTCGAGCGGGATGTCGGGGATGTCCTCCTCGCCGAGCACGATCCGGTTCTCGTCCTCGGATTGGATCTCCACCCCGAGGGCGAGTCCCTCCAACTCCTTGACGAGGACCCGGAAGGACTCCGGGATGCCGGCTTCGAGAGTGTTCTCGCCCTTGACGATGGCCTCGTACGCCTTGACACGGCCGACGATGTCGTCCGACTTGACGGTGAGGATCTCCTGCAGGATGTGGCTTGCGCCGTATGCCTCCAGGGCCCACACCTCCATCTCGCCGAAGCGCTGGCCGCCGAACTGCGCCTTGCCACCCAGGGGTTGCTGGGTGACCAGGGAGTAGGGGCCGGTGCTGCGGGCGTGGATCTTATCCTCGACCAGGTGGGCCAGCTTGAGCATGTAGATGTAGCCGACCGTGATGTCGCGGTCGAAGGGCTCGCCGTCCCGGCCGTCGCGGAGCTGGACCTTGCCGCTCCGGGGCAGCCCGGCGCGCTCCAACTCATCCTCGATGGTCTCTTCGGGGGCGCCGTCGAACACCGGCGAGGCGACCGTGATGCCCAGCGCCTGGGCGGCCCAGCCCAGATGCGTCTCCAGCACTTGGCCAAGGTTCATGCGGCTGGGGACGCCCAGCGGGTTGAGCACGATCTCCACCGGCGTGCCGTCTGGGAGGTACGGCATGTCTTCGATGGGCAGGATGCGGGCGATGACGCCCTTGTTGCCGTGGCGCCCCGCCATCTTGTCGCCCTGCGAGATCTTCCGCTTCTGGGCGACGTAGACCGCGCACCAGCTCGTTGACACCGGGGGGCAGCTCGTGGCCGGATTCGCGGCTGAAGATCTTCACGTCGACGACGGTGCCGTGCTCCCCGTGGGGGACCCGCAGCGACGAGTCGCGGACCTCGCGCGCCTTCTCCCCGAAGATGGCGCGGAGGAGGCGCTCCTCGGCGGAGAGTTCGGATTCGCCCTTGGGGGTGATCTTGCCCACCAGGATGTCGCCCTGGCCAACCTCGGCGCCGACGTAGATGATGCCCCAGTCGTTGAGGTTCTTCAGCAACTCCTCGGCGATGTTGGGTAGGTCTCTGGTGATGTCCTCGGGACCGAGCTTGGTGTCGCGGGCCTCGATTTCGAACTCCTCGATGTGCACCGAGGTGTACTTGTCCTCGCGGACCACCAACTCGCTGATGAGGATGGCGTCCTCGAAGTTGTAGCCCTCCCACGGCATGAAGGCGACGAGGACGTTGCGGCCCAGGGCCAGCTCGCCGTCGCGGGTGGAGGGTCCGTCGGCCAGCACCGTGCCGGCATCGACGCGGTCGCCGGCCTTGACCGAGATCCGCTGCGAGAGGCAGGTGCCCTGGTTGCTGCGCACGAACTTGTGGATGCCGTACCAGACGTCCGGGCCGCCGTCGTCGGGCCGGACGAGGATGCCGATGCCGGCGTCCTGGCCGCTCAGCACCTTGATCACGGAGCGGTCGTCGCCCTGCGGCTCGGGCCAGCCCACGCCGATGACGGTGCCGGCGCTCTGCGAGATGACCATCTCGCCGGAGTTGCGGGCGGCATGGATCTCCATGCCGGTGCCCACGATGGGAGCCTCGCTGACGAGCAGGGGCACGGCCTGGCGCTGCATGTTCGAACCCATCAGCGCGCGGTTGGCGTCGTCGTGCTCGAGGAAGGGGATGAGGGCGGTCGCCACCGACACCGTCTGCTTCGGCGAGACGTCCATGAAGTCGACCTCGCCGACGGGCAGGTCCTTGAAGGTGTGGCGGCTGCGGCAGGCGGTGTGGGGCACGGTGAAGTGCCCGTTGTCGTCGATGGGCGCGTTGGCCTGGGCGACCGTGTACTTGTCCTCCTCGTCGGCGGAGAGGAAGACGATCTCGTCGGAGACCCAGGGAAGGATGAGGACCCGCGCAACGCCGCCCTTGGCCAGCCGCTCGGCGTCCTTGCCGTCGATGATGCGCCCGGCGGCCAGGCCGTCGGCGGCCTCGCGCAGGGTGCGCCCCAACAGGGTCGTCCGGTCCTTTGGATCCTGCAGCGAGAGCTCGCGGACGACGCGCCGGAAGGGGGTCTCGATGAAGCCGAACTCGTTGACCCGGGCGAAGGTGGCGAGGGAACCGATGAGGCCGATGTTGGGGCCCTCGGGGGTCTCGATCGGACAGATCCGGCCGTAGTGGCTGCGGTGGACGTCGCGGACGTCGAACCCGGCCCGCTCGCGGGAGAGGCCGCCCGGCCCCAGCGCCGAGAGGCGGCGCTTGTGGGTCAGCTCGGCCAGCGGATTGGTCTGGTCCATGAACTGCGAGAGCTGGGAGGAGCCGAAGAACTCCTTGATGGCCGCCACCACGGGCCGGGCGTTGATGAGGCTCGCTGCCGTCACCGTCGCAGAGTCGCAGATGGTCATGCGCTCTTTGATGATCCGCTCCATCCGGATCAGCCCCATGCGGAACTGGTTCTGGAGCAGCTCGCCGACGCCGCGGACCCGGCGGTTGCCGAGGTGGTCGATGTCGTCGGCCTCGCCCACGCCGTTGTTGAGCGAGATCAGCTTGCGGATGATGGAGACGAAGTCCTGGTTGTCGAGGACCCGGCGCTCCTTGTCGAGGGCGCGCTCACGGGCCTCATCCTCGGGGATGCCCAGGTTCTTGTCCAGCTTGAAGCGGCCCACCTTGCTGAGGTCGAAGCGGCGGCCGTTGAAGAAGAGCGAGCTGAGCAAGTTGCGGGCGTTCTCCACCGTGGGCGGGTCGCCGGGCCGGATCTTTCGGTACAGCTCGATGAGGGCCTCCTCGACCGAGGCCGTGGCATCCCGCTCCAAGGTCGCCTGGATGTACTGGTGCTCCGGGTCGGTGTCGACATCGGCGAAGAAGGCCTTGATGTCGTCGTTGCCGGCGTAGCCGAGGGCCCGGACCAGGGTGGTGACGGGGACCTTCCGCTTGCGGTCGATCTTGACCGTCAGGATGTCCTTGCTCGAGGTCTCGATCTCCAGCCAGGCACCGCGGTTGGGGATGAGCTTGGCGGCGAAGAGCATCCGCCCAGTGACCCTGTCCTCTCCGCCGGTGAAGTAGACGCCGGGAGAGCGCACCAGCTGGCTGACCACCACCCGCTCGGTACCGTTGACGATGAAGGTGCCCTGCTTGGTCATCATGGCGAAGTCGCCCATGAAGACCTCGGTCTCCTTGATCTCCCCGGCGTTCTCACCCGTCTTGATGTGGAGGCGGGTCTTGATGCGCAGCGGGGCGCTGAAGGTCATGTCGCGCTGGCGACACTCCTCTTCGTCAGCCTTGGGGGCGCCGAACTCGTAGTCCAGGAAGCGGAGCTCGTAGTTCTTCCCGGTGTAGTCAGTGATTGGGTTGATCTCGTCGAAGAGCTCCCGAAGACCCTCCTTGCAGAACCACGCGAACGAATCCAACTGCGTCTGGATGAGGTTCCCCACCTCCAGCTTGTCGGCGATTTGACCGTAGTTGCGGCGGCTGGAGGGCGTGGAAGCAGAAAGGACCATGTGCTAGAGTTCCCCTGATAGCGGTTACGCGCAACAGTTGCTGCGCCAGGCACAATCTGATAGCGTACCAAATCCGCTGCACTAGGCGCGCTTATCCGTGCCTCTCGAACAGATGTCCGTGGCATTCGCATGCCCGGCGGAGATCGCCGGGGAGCTTGCGGCGAACGGCGCGGGGCCAGATTCGGACCGTGGAAGGCCGATTCCGGCCAGCCCCGGGACTGCCGGAATGGGGCCCGGGCCTGGTCGGGTGGCGTCCCCGCCGCCACGCCACCCCACCCCCGCGGTGGGAGGGGGCGGCGGTGCTGGCGAGGGCGATGGTGGCGGTCGGTCCAGCCTGGGCTAGCGGATCTCGGCGGAGGCGCCGGCGTCGGTGAGCTTCGCCTTGACCTGCTCGGCCTCCTCCCGGGGAACGGCCTCGCGGACCGCCTTGGGGGCGGAGTTCGACCAGGTCCTTGGCCTCCTTGAGGCCGAGGGAGGTGATCTCGCGGACCGCCTTGATCACGTTGATCTTGGCGTCGCCGGCGGCGGTCAGCCAGACGCTGAACTCGGTCTGCTCCTCGACGACGGCCTCTGCCGCCGCGGGGGCGGCCGCTGCGGCCGCTGCCACGGGCGCGGCCGCCTTGATGCCGAGCTTCTCCTCCATCAACTTGACGGCGTTGACGACGTCGAGGACGCTCCAGGACTGCAGAGCGTCGACGAATTCCTCAGGGGTGATGGCTTTGGTGGCCATGATGGGTGATCTCCTTGATTTGAATCAATTGAAGTGGTCGGGTCGGCCGGTGCGGAGGGCGTCCGACGGCGGTCAGGCGGTCTCCAGCTTCTCCCGATAGGCGTCGAGGGTCGCCGCCAGCGACGAGAGGATCGAGGTGAAGCCGCCGGCCAGCTGGGAAAGCGGCGACTGGAGGGTGCCGGCCAGCTGCGACAGCAGAGCCTCACGGGGAGGGAGGTCGGCCAGCATCTGAACGCCGCGGGCGTCAAGCACCTGGCCCTCGACCCACCCCGAGACGACGGGGAGGCGGCGGTTGAGCCGGAAGTAGTCGCCGAGCACCTTGGCCGGCGTGGCCAGCTCGCCGAAGCCGAGGGCGAGGCCGACCGGACCGTTGAGGAGGGCGCTGAGCTTGCCGACGCCGGCGCGATCCGCCGCCCGTCTGGCCAGCGTGTTCTTCACCACGATGTACTCGATGCCCTCGGAGCGCAGCTTGGCCCGCAGGTCCTCGAGTTGCTTGACGGTCAGGCCGCGATAGTCGGTGACGATCGCCGAGGTCGCCTTGCCGAGCTTCTCGGCCAGCCCGGTGACCGCCTCGCGCTTCCGCGGGCCCGCGCGCCGGGCGGCGTCCTCCGCGCTGTTTGCCTTGGCCATGCCGTACCTCCTGGATGCGTTGCCCACCGTCCCCGGATGAGAACGGCGGGCGGCGGTGCCTGGAGGGCCCGGCCGGACAACCGATCCCACCTGCGCAGGAGATTGAGGGGGCGTTCCCCACCTGCGGTCTCGGGCGAGATGCGTGAGCAGCGCGTCTGACGCTGTGCCCGGCGAGGATACCAGACGAGGTCAGACAGGGTGGGCGGGTTCGAGACGCGCTGGGCCTGAGGCGGGCGGGGGCGCCAGGCGAGTGAGGTCGGGCCGGAAGACCAGGAGGCCGGTGACCGCCAGGCCGGCGAAGACGATGCCCACGACGACGCTCTGATGCGGGTCGACCAGCATGTCGAGGCGGAGCGCGGCGTCGAGGAGGAGGACTGCCCCGATGACCAGTGCCGGGCGGGCCCGGGCGGCGAGCAGGAGGGCGGGCATGAGCAGCATGAGGTCGTCGCCGAAGGCGTGGACGGCGCCGAGGAGGACGGCGACGGTGACCAGGCCGATGGCGGCGGCGGGGTCCGCGGCAATGGCCCGCCGCCACCGCCAGCAGGCGGCGACCGTGGCCGCGCCGAGGAGGACCGAGAGGGCCGTGCTCAGAGCCTCCACGTGAGTGGCGTTGTCCAGCAGCCCGGGGAGGCCGACGCTGCGGTTGACCTGGCCGGCGAGCACGCCGACGTTGCCGAGGAGCTGCCGGAGGCAGGTGGGCGAGGCGGTCGCCAGGCTGCCTCCGGCCCAGGCGAGGGCACCGAGGGCAAAGCCGGCGACCGCGCGCCACTCGCGGGCGACGAGAAAGACCAGCGGCACCCCCCAGGCGAGCTGGGGCTTGAGGAGGAACACGGCGCCGGCCAGACCGGCGAGGAGCGGCCTGCCGTCGCGCAGCAGCAGCATCGACCCAACCAGGGCGAGGAGCAGGAACGCGTCCCAGCCGGTGAAGGCGAAGACCTGGATGGCGGGGAACGTCGCCGCCGCGACGGCGGCGAGGAGGAGGCGCTGCCAGAGGTGGAGCCGCAGCGGCAGCAGATGCTTGGCGCCGAGCCAGACAGCGGCGGCCGTGGCCAGAAGGCTAGCGGCGACGAAGACGAGGACGGCGCGGCTGATCGAGCTTGAGGCAAGCGGGAGGAGCGCGGCGGCGATCGGAGGGGGGTTGACAAAGAGGGGTTCGGGGACCGTGGAGCCGCGCAGCGCCGCCGTCACCGCCGGCGAGTAGACGCAGATCCCGTGGGCCAGCCGCTGGGCGGCGGCCAGGTAGATGGTGAGGTCGGTTTGATGAGGAATCGCGCGCGCGTCCGCGAGCGCGCGCGCAAGGTCGGCCGCGCCGATTCCCGCGGTGACGACGAGGGCGACATTGCCGATCCGGGCTCGGTCGACGGGCATGGTGGGGAATGATGAGAGCTGGCGATGGGGCCGTGGGGCTCCGGGGAGGCCGGCCGGGTCCCCCGATGCCGGCATCCTGTCTGCGCCCTCCACATGATGCCGCTTGACAGGCGCCCATCCGCTCACGAATAGTTCTGGCGGCGCCGCCGGCTCGTCGGGCCCAACCCCCGAGGGAGCAGCCGCGCCGGGGAGACGGACGATGCCCGGACTGCATCGAACCGGCGGGTTGTGGAAGGGAGCCGCGCTCGGCGCCACGATCTGCGCGGCGGCCCTCGCGATCGCGCCGATCGCCGCGCGAGCCGCAACCACCTGGACGCTGGCGACGACACCGAGCGATTCGCACTCGGCGCTGGGCGGTGTGGCGTGCGCCGACGCCACCCACTGCTGGGCGGTGGGGGAGGACGACGGAACGGTCCTCATCGAGACGTGGAACGGGAGCACCTGGGTCGCCTCGTCCG
>CAWEEP010000019.1:0-34781 GCA_963808125.1 Candidatus Dormiibacterota bacterium | reverse complement strand
GATCCTGACCGGCGTCCGCCCCGCTCATGGCGGGCCTGATCAGCGGTGTCCACGCCACCGACGAGCGGCTGACCTTGGTCGGCTCCGGCTCATCCACGAGCTGAACGCCGGCTGAGATGGCGCACGGCATCGCCGGAGGGCGACGCCGGAGGCCGGCGGGACACCTTCGCCCCCGGGCCCGCCCCCCCTCCGGCCCCGCTGCGGGTCGGCGGCCTGGAGCTGGACTTGCCCGTGCTCATCGCCCCCATGGTGGGGATCACCGACGCCCCCTTCCGGATGCTTGCCCACGAGCTCGGCGCCGGCCTGGTCTCCGCCGAGATGGTCGCCGCCGAGGCGGTCGTGCGCCTCGTCCCGCGGACCCCGGAACTACTCACCTTCGATCCCACCGTGCACCCGGTGGCGGCACAGCTGGTCGGCTCCGACCCCCAGGTGATGGCGGAGGCGGCGGCGATCTGCGCCGGGCGGGGAGCCTCCACCGTCGACATGAACCTTGGCTGCCCCGTGCCCCGTGTGACCAGCAGGGGAGGCGGCGCCGCCCTGGCGCGCGACATCGCCGCCACGGTACGGGTTGTCGGCGCCATGGTCGCCCGGGCAGGGGTGCCGTCACCGCCAAGATGCGGCGGGCTGGGATCGCGACTTGATCAACGCCCCGGAACTGGCGCGTGCCCTGGAGGGGGCCGGCGCCGCCATCGTCACCGTCCACGGCCGGACGCGGGCGCAGAAGTACACCGGGACGTCCGACTGGGCGGATATTGCCCGGGTCAACGAGGCGGTCGGCATCCCCGTGATGGGCAGCGGTGATGTCGCCGGCGCCTGCCGAGATCAGCCGCCGCATCGAGAGCGGGATGCATCGACGGCGTCGTCGTGGCCGCGCCGCCCTGGGCAACCTCTGGTTCGTCCGCCAGGCGAGCCACCTCGTCGACCCGGCGCAGATGCTCCCCGTTCTGGCCTTCACCGAGCGCATCGAGCTGACCCGGCGCCACCTCGGCCTGCTGATCGATCACTACGGCGAGGGGCGTGCCCTCGTCGTCGGGCGCAAGTACGTCGCCTGGACGATCCGGGCTGCAATGGAGCCGCCCGGCTGCGCGCCATGGTGCAGTCCCTGACGACCCGGCCGACCTCGACGCCATCCTCGACGAGCCCTCGCCGCCGGGCTCGGCCCCCTGGGCTCGGTTCCAGCCCATCTTCGTCAGCGGCGAGGGCTGACCCGCCCGGGCGGCGCCTGGCCCCCCTTTTGCGGGGCATAAAGAGGGCGCCCCTGGAAAACCAGAGACGCCCCGAGAGGGGGGGCAAGATCAGGAGCGGTCTCCGACCGCTGTCACGATGCTAGAAGGTTACCAGGTTCGATCGGAGATGGGGGTCACTTTGTTACGTCCCCGACACCGCCACCATAGCCGCCGGAGCACGTATACTCCCCTGCTCCCCTCTCTGTCGAGCCGGCCGCCACTGCCGGACCGCCCCGTGTCACCGAAGGTCAGGGATCTCCCATGGACAAGCCCGTCCTGCTCACCAAGGAAGGCTTCGACAAGCTCCAGGCAGAGCTCGACGAGCTGCGCACCGTTCGGCGCCCCGAGACCGCCGAGCGGATCAAGTACGCCAAGGATTTCGGTGACATCAGCGAGAACGCCGAATACGAGGCGGCCAAGAACGAGCAGGGGATGCTGGAAGGCCGCATCCTGACCGTGGAGAACATGATCCGGAACGCCGTGATCATCGAGCAGGGCCACCACGCCGGGGTGGTCCAGGTCGGCTCCACCGTCGAGGTCAAGGACGAATTCGGCGTCCAGGCATTCACCATCGTGGGCCCCGCCGAGGTCGACGTGAGTTCGGGCCGCATCTCCATGGAGTCCCCGGTGGGGAAGGCGCTTCTGGGCCGCGGCATCGGCGATAAGGTCGACGTCCAGAGCCCGGGCGGCGTGCGCCAGCTCAAGGTGGTCGCCGTCCACTGAGCCGGGCAGAAGGGGCCCCGGCTCTGGCATGGTGAGCCGAGATGACCTCGCGCCAGCGGCGGCTCCGCCGATTCGCCGTGTTCTCCCCGACGCTCGCCGTGCTGGGGACCTGTGTATTCCTCCTCGTCCCCGTCAACGTTCGGGGGTGGGGTGCGCCGTCGCCGGTCCCTGCGCCTCCACGCAGTACTTCACCCCCGTCCTGACGCAGCTCCACTGGCAGACCGCGGTCGCCCTGGCCGTCGCCTTCCTCGCTGCCGTGGCGGTGGCGGTGGCGGGGCTGCGACACGCGGCCCGTGGCGGCTCCGGGGCCCGCTCCACGCTCATCGGCGCCACCGCCGTGATCTGGGTGATCGCGGCGATCACCGTCCTGTCCTCGGGTGCCTTCCTGGCCCCGGCCGCCATCAGCGCCACGGGTGCATCCGTCCTCTCCGCAGGCTCCGCCGGCCGTCTCCCCCGCACCCCTGACCGCTCCGCAGGCGATGGGCATGGGCGAGACGCACACAAAGGGTGCCCGCTTCGGCACCATGTAGCGCCAGATGGCTGACGACAACCTCACCGCCCTACGCCGGCGGAAGCTGGACGCCCTGGCCGCGCTCGGCCTGCCCGTCTACAACGTCGACTTCCGGCCCGACCACACCATGGAGCAGGCCCTGCGCGGGCTCGAGGCCTGGGAGGCTCGCCCCGGCGTCGCGCCGGCCTCCGGGGAGGACGCCGGCCCCGGTGATGCCGCCGAGGGTCCCGAGGTCGCAATCGCCGGCCGCCTCATGCTCCAGCGCCTCCAGGGCAAGAGCTGCTTCTGCCATCTGGAGGACGAGACCGGCCGCCTGCAGGTCTGGTTCCGCATCGATCGGATCGGGGAGGCCCAGTTCGAGGCGGTGAAGCTGCTCGACCTGGGCGACATCCTCGGTGTCCACGGCACCCTGATGCGGACCAGGCGGGGCGAGCCCACGGTGCTCGCTCGCAGCCTCCGGCCCCTGGTCAAGGCCCTGCGCCAACCTCCGGAGAAGTTCCACGGGCTGCAGGACCAGGAGACCCGCTACCGGCACCGCTACTACGACCTCATGTCCAGCGTGGCCCAGCGGCGCCACTTCGCGGCACGGACCGAGGTGATCCGTTCGGTGCGCAGGACGCTGGAGGAGCGCGGCTTCCTGGAGGTCGAGACCCCCATCCTCCAGCCCGTCCCCGGCGGCGGGCATGCCGTGCCGTTCCGGACGCACTGGAACGCGCTGCACACCGACGTCTTCCTGAGGATCGCCATCGAGCTGCACCTGAAGCGGCTCCTGGTCGGCGGCTACAACCGTGTCTACGAGATCGGCAGGGTGTTCCGCAACGAGGGGCTCTCGCCGCGCCACAACCCCGAGTTCACCATGCTCGAGGCCTACCAGGCGTACGCCGACTACACCGACATGCGCCACCTCACGGAGGCCATCGTGGTCGACGCCGCCACCCGGATCGTGGCCGAGGGCGGCGGGGGAGAGGCGGAGGACGCCGCCCCGGCGGACCCCCTGCGGCGGACCTACGGTGGCCGGGGCCTCGACCTCACCCCGCCCTTCACGGCGCGGCGGATGGTGGACCTGATCACCGAGCACTGCGGCTTCGACCCCATCCGCGCCTGGGACGAGGGCACGCTGGTCGAGAGGGCCACGGCCCTCGGCGTGGAGCTCCAGCCCGGCATGCCCTCGGGCTCCGTTCTCAACGAGGTCTACGAGCAGAGGGTGGAACGGCTCCTCTTCGATCCCACCTTCGTCCTCGACTACCCGGCCGACGTCAGCCCGCTGGCTCGCCGGCGGAAGGACGACCCACGCTTCGTCGAGCGTTTCGAGCTGGTCATCGCGGGCCGGGAGCTGGCCAACGCCTTCAGCGAGCTCAACGACCCCATCGACCAGCGGGCCCGCTTCGAGGAGCAGGCGCGGCTCCGCGCCGCCGGCGAGGCGGAGGCCCATCCCCTCGACGAGGACTTCCTGGAGGCCATCGAGGCGGGGATGCCGCCCGCCGGCGGCCTGGGGGTCGGCATCGACAGGCTGGTCATGCTGCTCACCGACAGCTCCACCATCCGGGATGTGCTTCTCTTCCCCACCATGCGTCCGGTCGCCGACTTCGAGGCTGACACATGATCCCGCTGCAGGACCTTCGAGACGATCCCGACCGGTTCCGTCGCGGTGCCACCAACAAGAAGCAGTCCGCCCCCGTCGACGAGATCCTCGAGCTCGACACCAGGGCCAGGCGGCTCCGCACCCGGGTTGAACAGGACCAGGCGGAGCGCCGCCGGGCGTCGTCCGACATTCGAGGCAAGCCCAGCGACGAGCAGAGGGCGCGGCTCTCGGCCCTCAAGGAGTTGATCCAATCCAGCGAGGCGGATCTCGGCGAGCTGGAGGCCCGCCTCCACTCCCTGCTTCTCTATGTCCCCAACCCACCCGACCCCTCGGTTCCCATCGGCGCGGACGAGACGGAGAGCGTCCCGGTGCGCCACTGGGGCGAGCCGCCCCATTTCGACTTCGAGCCCCTGCCCCATCACGAGCTGGGCGAGCGGCTCGGCATCTTCGACTTCGAGCGCGCCGCCAAGATCAGCGGCGCTCGCTTCGCCATCCTCCGCGGCCAGGGGGCCCACCTGCAGCGCGCCCTCGTCGCGTGGCTCCTCGACGTCGCCACCACGGAGCACGGCTACAGCGAGGTGCTGCCGCCCTCCCTGGTGCGCCGCGAGTGCATGGTCGGCACCGCCCAGCTGCCCAAGTTCGAGGAGGAGGCCTACCGCACCGACGACGACCTCTTCCTCATCCCCACCGCCGAGGTGCCGGTCACCAACATGTATCGCGACGAGATCCTCGACGGCGCCGACCTGCCCGTCTGCCACGTCGCCCACACCTCCTGCTGGCGGCGTGAGGCGGGGGCGGCGGGAAAGGACACCCGCGGCTACATCCGGCTGCATCAGTTCGACAAGGTGGAGATGGTCCGCTTCGTCACCCCGGAGAGCTCGGCCGACGAGCTGGAGTTGCTGACACATCATGCAGAAACTCTGCTGCAGCGTCTCGGCATCCACCACCGCGTGCTCCTGCTCTGCACCGGAGACACGGGCTTCGCCCAGGCCAAGACCTACGACGTGGAGGCCTGGGCCCCGGGGATGCGGCGCTGGCTGGAGGTTTCCTCCTGCAGCGTCTACGGGGACTTCCAGGCGCGGCGGGCGGGCATCCGCTACCGGCCGGCGCCGGGCGAGCGGCCCCGCTTCGTGCACACGCTGAACGGCAGTGGCCTGGGCATCCCCCGGGTCCTGGACGCCCTCCTGGAGACGTATCAGGGGGCGGATGGCGGCGTCGACGTGCCCCAGGTGCTCCGGCCGTACATGGGCGGTGTGACCCGGCTCGTCCCGCCGGGGTGAGGCGGCCATCCGGTCCCCGGTCGACGGTGGCGGTGGGCGGGGATAATCGGGGCGTGGAGTTGAACCTGGAGCGGGAGATCAAGCTCAGCGCCGGGAGCGCGTTCGTGCTCCCCGATCTGGGCGCCCTGAGCGGCGTGACCGCCGACGACTCCGGGGTGGAGCTGATCGAGACCATGTACTGGGACACCGAGACGCTGGAGCTGGTGCGTGGCGGCTTCGGGCTGCGCCACCGCTGCCGGCGCGACCTCCCCGCCGAGCCCGGCGTCTGGACGGTGAAGACCGACGGTCACCGAGACGGCGACCGGCTGGTCCGGACCGAGCATGTCGTCCCCGGTGGCCCCGCCTCTCCACCGGTGGACCTGCTGGACCTGCTCTCGGCGGAGATCGACACCGGCGCGCTCCACCCGGTGGCCCTCCTCCGCGCCGCCCGCCACGTGGTCACGGTGCGTCCCGCGGCGGGCGCCGGATCCTCCGCGGGGGGAGCCGAGGTGGTGGACGACGACGTCGAGATCTGCACGCCCGATGGCGTCGCCGTCGAGCGCTTCCGGGAACTGGAGGTCGAGGTGAATGGCGACGGCGAGGCTCTCACCGACCGGGTGGCGGCCCGCCTCCGCGAGGCCGGCGCCGGACCGCCCGAGAGCAGCTCCAAGTACCGGCGGGCGCTGCGCGCCCTGGGCTACGAAGTGCCCGCCAGGGACGGCTGAGCCGGATCCCTCAGAACGAGTGCGTCGCGTGGGGCGCGTTGAGCGAGGGCTCCCAGCGACGCATCCAGCGCGCCTCCGCCTCTGCGGCGGGGCGGAAGTAGAGGCCGATCAGACCGTCGTAGAAGGCTTCGCGGTCGGCTGGGTCGTCGGCACCCGTCAGTGGCAGCCCCGCCTTGCGGCGCAGGATCCAGGGAGGGACGCAGCGGGCGATGACGCGGCTGTTCACCCGCAGCGCCAGCTCGGTGTCCTGGCCCTCCTCCACGTCGATGCCGACGCGCAGGGTCATGCCGGTGTTGTCGTACAGGGTCCAGCTGAGGTTCCACCGCCGGATCGCCGGCGGCAGGGTGACCAGCATCAGCGGCTCGGCGCTGACGGTCTCGCCCCGTTCGGGTCGCCGCAACTCCTCGAGGAGCCCCCGGATGCGCGAATCGAGTTGCTCGCCGACGTAGGCGACGAGGGCTGGGGAACGGTTGCCCACGTCGGGCGGCGCGATCTCCCCGCGCAACTCCTCTGGGCGCAGGGCCCGGACCAGCCGGGCGTGGCGGCGGCAGAGGTGCTTCCCGTCCACCACCATCTCGTGGGTGCGGCACCAGGCGGTCGCGCAGGCGACCCCGCGGCGGTCACGGTAGTCGCAGGTCACACGGTCGGCGCCGTCGCATCCCGACACGAAGCACGGGTCGGAGCTGGCATTGCCCGGCCAGTAGGCCGTGCCGACCAGGTCACCCGGCCCGGAATGCGGCTGCCGCTTCAACCACGACACTGCTGCGGACCCCCTTCACGCATGGACGCCTGACTTCCCGTCTCCGCCCCGGATGAGCCGACGCTACCAGATTGTTACGTTCACGTCAAGTGGAGCAATGGCTGCGCGAGGTCAGGCCGGGGGCAGGAGGAGCTGGCGGAACGCTCCGCTGAGACGGTGGGCGAGACGCAGAGCCGGCCAGGCGGCGAGGACGACCAGCGCCAGGTCGGTCACCCAGGCCGCCGTCGCTCGGCCGGTCACCGCCTGCACCACGATGCCGGCGATGAACCCCAGGCTGAGGACGGCGCAGATGACGAGGGAAGACGCCAATCAGGCGATGACGGCGATCCGGGTGCGGCGCCTCAGGGCGGCAGTTTGGCGTGCGCCCCGACCGGTGGCTTGTATTCCCATGTTCGGCCGGTACCAGGCGCGGCACGGTACCGGCTCCACACGGTGGGGCACCTGGGCAGACAACTGCGCACGGCGCGGCGTGTGCCGCTTGGCGGATCCCCCGCTTGATCCGACGACGCGGTTCGGAGTTCGGCGCTCCGTCCTTCGGCGCCCCTACGAGTGGCTGCGGTAGTTGTGGTGGAAGCGCACCAGCTCCAACACCACCCAGATGATCGCCAGGATCACCAGCACGTCGAAGATCAGGTGCAGGATCGTGGGCAGCAGGAAGAAGACGAAGAAGATCACGACGAGAACGAGGAGGACCGCGGAGAGGGGGTGGCGGGCAAGATGCATGACCCCACCTTACGCCGCTACTCCGCTCGATGTCACCTGGCCGCTGATCCAGTTGGCGGGGCGGCGGATCCGCGCTGCCGCCCTCGACCTAGAACTCCGCTGAGGGATCCAGGGCTCCGGAGTGGTGGGAGGCGCTGGTCAGTTGCTGACAGCAGGGCGACGTGGGAGGGTCGGTCTGGCGGCGGCCTCGCTGGTCGCGGTCACCTGGTTCAGCGCGTGCGCGGCGGCTCCAACTCACACGCCGTCGGGGCGGTCCTCAAGCGTGACGCCGTCCAATCCAACCGCCACCCCGTCTCCGGCGCTCACCGCCTCCTGGCCGGAGTACCACCACGACGCCCAGCGCACCGGGCAGTCGTCCTCGACGCCCGATGTCAGCACCCTGTCCACGTGGTGGACGGCGCACCTCGACGGAGCCGTCTACGCCGAGCCGCTGGTGGTCGGTGACGACGTCATCGCGGTCACCGAGAACGACACCATCTACGCCATCGACGCGGAGAGCGGGGCCGTGGTCTGGAAGGACCACGTGGGCACCCCGGTCCCCCAGTCGGACCTCCCCTGCGGTGACATCTTCCCGCTGGGCATGACCGGCACCCCGGCGGACGACCCCGTCACCCAGTCCATCTTCGTCGTCGCCGAGGAGACCGGTCCCATCCACGTCCTCTACGCTTTCGACGCCACCACCGGAGCCGTGCGCTGGTCGCGCCCCGTGGACATCCCCCTCTCCTCGGAGGACGCCAGTGCGGTGCAACAGCGCACCGCCCTGCTCGTCGACGGCGGCGACGTCTACTTCGGCTTCGGCGGGCTCGACGGGGACTGCAGCCAGTACCGGGGAGCGGTGGTGGCGGTGCCCACGGACGGTCAGGGACCAACCCTCGACTACGTCGTTCCGACCACTCGGGAGGGGGCGGTCTGGGCCACCGGAGGCCCGGTGCTGGGGTCGGACGGAAACCTCTACGTCGCCACCGGCAACGGCGCTGCCGAGGGGGGCACCTGGGACGACACCAACTCCGTGCTGGAGCTCACCCCGACCCTCCAGCTGGTGGGCGCCTTCGCCCCCTCCCGGTGGCCGTACGACAACGCCCACGATCTCGATCTGGGGTCGGTCGCACCCACCCTGCTTCCCGACGGCTACCTCTTCATCGCCGGAAAGAGCGGCATCGGCTACGTCCTGCAGCAGGCGTTGCTGGGTGGGATCGGCGGCGAGCTCTCCAGCGGCCCCACCTGCCAGGGCGCCATGGCCTTCGGCGGCACCGCCTTCACCGGCGACACCCTCTACCTGCCTTGCTCCAACGGGCTGCAGGCGATCTCCGTCGCCCCCGGCGGCGGCTTCACCAGCCTCTGGCAGACCTCGAGCGGCGCCAACGGGCCGCCAGTGCTGGGCGGTGAGAGCGTGCTCAGCGTGGACACCTCCAGCGGGACCCTGTTCGCCCTGGACGCCGCCACGGGTGCGCCCCAGGGCCAGATCTCGGTGGGGCCCGTGCCGCACTTCGCCAGCCCCGCGCTGGACGGGGTGCTCGCCCTCGTGCCGACCCTCTCCGGGGTGGTGGCCGTGTCCGGGATCTGAACCGGACCGGGGAGGCTCAGAGGGGCAGGCCGGCTTCCAAGTATCCGAGCGCGGCGTCGAGGGTGGGGAGGATCTCGACCCATTCGATACGCGGGTCCTCGGCCAATGGCTCGAAGGCCACCATCATCACCCCGAGCAATGCCCCGACGAAGGTCCGCACCCGGAGGTCGTCGGGCTCGCGGCCGGCCCGGGCAGCCACCCCGCCGGCCAGGCGCCGGAAGGCGCGTGTGAACTCCTCCATCCACCGCGCCCGCACCTCGGGGACCGAGAAGGTCAGCGCCATCCGGACCTGTTCCAGCTCGCGCTCCTCCGCCGAGAGGGCGGTGACGATGGCCGCCATGGCGTGGATCGCCGACCGGGTCGCCTGCAGCGGGCTCAGCTCGGCCGGCTGGGCCAGGTAGACCTCCATGAGCACCGTGTCGTAGTCGTCGCGGAGAACGACGTCCTCCTTGGTGGGGAAGTAGCGAAAGAAGGTGCTGGGCGAGACTTCGGCCGCCGCCGCGATCTGCTCCACGGTGGTCTCGTCGTACCCCTGGTCGCGGAAGAGGCGCATCGCCTCCTGCTGGATCGCCGCGTGCGTCTTCGCCCTCTTGCGCTCACGCAGCCCGCGGGCCTGGGCTTGGACCGGCTCTGATGACGTCATCTCGGTGCGTTCCTCATTGCGCCTGCTGCGTCGCTGCCGCGCCGATCGTAGCCGCGGACGGCACTGCGGTGGGGCCGGTGCGGGGCAGGCGGGCGGGCATGAGCACCCAGGTCAGGGCGATGCCGAGGAGGGCGAAGCCGACCGAGGCGAGGAGGGCCGCGTCCATGCCGTGGACGAAGGCAACCCGCACGCCGTGCGCCAGCGACGCCGAGCCGAGCCTGCGTGCCACCGCGAGACCGCCGATGAGGCTGGACTTCATGGCGGTGGCGAGCGTGGCCGGCAGGCCGGCGATTGGCACCTGCGCCAGATAGACCGTGCTGAGGGCGCTGCCGAACACGGCCGCCCCGAGGGGACCGCCCACCTTGGTCAGTGCCTGGAGCGCCCCGCTCCCGACGCCGCTGCGCTCCGCGCTGAGCTGGCTGAGGGCCGCCGACGCCGTGGGGGCGAAGACCAGACCCATGCCCAGGCCGAGGAGCGCCACCCAGAGGGCGGTGAATCCGCCGCCGGTGCCGAGGCTGGTGGTCGCCCCGACGAGGAGGGCGGCGCCGATGACGGCGAAGCCTGCGGTGATCGTCAGCCTGGGGCCGAACCGTGCGGTCACACGGTCCGAGGGGAGGGCGCCGAGGATCAGGCCGCCGATCATGGGCAGAAGGCGGATGCCGCTGCCCATCGGGTTCGTCCCCACGATGCCCTGGAAGTACTGGGGCAGGGTGAAGAGGGCGCCGACCATCGTCACCGTCGCCACGGCGAGAAGCAGGATGCCGCCGGTGAAGCTGCGGGCGCGGAAGAGGTCGAGGTCGACGAGCGTCTGGGCACCTCGCCGCTGCAGCGCCCTCTCCCAGGGGAAGAAGGCGGCGAGCAGGGCGAGCCCCAGCACGATGGGCACGACGGCGTTGACCGTCCCCCATCCGTACTCGCCCGCCTGGATGAGCCCGTATGTCAGGCCGACCAGGCCGGCTGCGGAGACGAGCACCCCGACGGGATCCAGGCCCGGCTTCTCGGGGGCGCGCAACTCGGGCACGAGGACGAGGACGGCGAGCAGGCCGAGCAGGGCGACCGGGACGTTCATGAGAAAGACCCATCCCCACCAGGCATGGGTGAGGAGGTAGCCGCCGAGGATCGGCCCGACGGGCAGGGCCAGGAAGTTGACGGCGGCCCACACTCCGACGGCGCGGGGGCGCTCCTGCTCGGTGAAGAGCACCGCCAGCGCCGAGATGGCCATGACGATCAGCGGCGCGCCGGCGATGCCGAGCGCCACCCGGGCGGCGATGAACTCCGCCGGCGTCCGCGACACGGCGCACCCCGCCGAGGCCACGGCGAACATGAGGAGCGCGCCGACCATGACGCGCTTGCGGCCGACCCGGTCGCCGAGGAGCCCGGCCGGCAGCATCACCGCGGCGAGGACCAGGAGGTAGCCCGAGGAGAACCACTGGAGGTCCGTCTCGGAGGCGTGGAGGGCGGAGGCCAGGGTGGGGAGGGCCACGCTGAGGACCGTTCCGTCGAGCCCCACGGCGAGGACGGCGAGCATGACCGCCCCGAGTGCCCACCACCTTCTGGCCCCCGTGGTGGCCGTCGTTGCCAGGTTCATGGCGCTCACCTCCTTTTGATTGTTACTGCCATTTGACAGTAGCAGGCAGAAAAGCGAGTGTCAATAGGAAGGGACTGTCAGTTTGCTGGGGGCTCCAGGTCCAGGTCGACGACGAGGGGGGCGTGATCCGAGGGCAGCGAGCCCTTGCGGGCGTCACGGTCGATGTGGGCGTCGGTGACCTTCCCTGCCAGCCCGGGGCTGAGCAGCGCCAGGTCGATGCGCATCCCCAGCCCCTTGTGGAAGTTGCCGGCGCGGTAGTCCCAGAAGGTGAAGGGCCGGCCCTTGAGGGCCCGGGGCGGCACGTCGGTGAAACCGACTTCCAGCAGCGCCGCCAGCGCCCGGCGTTCGGGGGGGCTCACATGCGTGGAGCCCTGGAAGTCGGCCGGATCCCAGACGTCCTCGTCGGTGGGGGCGATGTTGTAGTCGCCGCACACGGCCAGGCCGCCGGGCCGCGCCGCGATCTCGTCGCGCAGGGCCACCCGCAGCGCCTCCAGCCAGCGGAGCTTGTGGGCGTAGTGGGGGCTGTCGAGGCTGCGTCCGTTGGGCACGTAGACCGACCAGACACGAACGCCGCCGCACGTCGCCGCCACCGCGCGAGCCTCTGCCTCGGCGATGGTCGGCTCGCCGGGGAAGCCCCGCACGGGGTCGTGCAGACCCACCCGGGAGAGGAGGGCGACCCCGCTCCAGCGGCCGCCGCCGCCGTGGCTGGCGACCTCATAGCCGAGTCGCTCGACCTCGGCGGAGGGGAAGGCGGCGTCGGCGACCTTGATCTCCTGGAGGCAGAGGACATCGGGGTGCGCGGTCGCCAGCCATTCGAGGAGGCGTGGCAGCCGCGCCACCACAGAGTTCACGTTCCAGGTGGCGATCCGCACCGCTGCAGGATGGCCAGTCGGCACGGGCCGCGTCAAGGCGCTGCGCTCCCGAGCCCCGTCCCACCCCGCTTTCGGGCTCGGCGACCAATTCCAGGGGCGTGGCGATTGTGCGCCGAGCATATTGGGCGGCGGCAACAACCGCCCTAGCATCGATGCAACTTTCAGCCCAGTCGCACGATGGGAGGGTTAGCGACATGCTGGTGCCGGATCCAACCTGGTTGAACGCCGGAGACAACGGGTGGCAGCTCACCGCGGCCACGCTGGTCGGGATCATGAGCATCCCCGGTCTCGCCATCCTCTACGCCGGGTTGATGAAGCGGAAATGGGCCGTCAACTCGTCGCTGATGGTCCTCTACGCGTTCGCCATGACCCTCGTGGTGTGGACGCTGTTCGCCTACAACATGAGCTTCGGTTCGGCGGCGCACCTGGGGCCGGGGGCGCTCAGCAGCATGGTCGGCATCCCCAAGCCCACGCTGACCGCGCAGGCGCTGCAGCAACAGGCGAGCATCCCACTGCTGACGGGGCTGATCCCTGCGATCCGCTTCCCGATGAGCACGCTGGTCTACTTCCAGTTTGTCTTCGCCGCCATCACCGTCATCATCCTGGGCGGCTCCCTGCTCGGCCGCATCAGCTTCAAGGCGTGGGCGATCTTCGTGCCGCTGTGGATCGGCCTGGTGTACTCCGTGGGCGCGTTCAGCCTCTGGGGCGGTGGTTGGCTCTCCCAGATGGGAGCGGTTGACTTCTCGGGTGGTTATGTCATCCATGTGGCGGCCGCCGTCTCAGGTTTCGTCGCGGCCGCCCTCGTCGGTCCCCGGCTGCTGAAGGACCGGCAGCATTCGACGCCCAGCAACCTCATGATGGCCGTGGCGGGAGGCGGGCTCCTGTGGCTGGGCTGGAGCGGTTTCAACGGGGGTGACACGTACTTCGCCAACGTGGACGCGGCCGCCGCCGTCCTCAACACCCACCTCTGCACGGCGACCGCTCTCTGCACGTGGATGTTCTGGGACGCCATCCGCTTCAAGCGGCCGAGTGTGGCGGGTGCGATCAACGGGATGATCGCCGGTCTCGTCGCCATCACCCCCGCCGCCGGTTACATCGATGGTTTCTCCGCCGTCCTCCTCGGCCTGCTCGCCGGGACCATCCCCTGGCTGAGCATCAACTACGCGATGCGGCTCAGCATCTTCCGCAAGGTGGACGACACCCTCGGCGTCTTCCACACCCATGGTGTCGCCGGGGCACTCGGCGGGCTCTTCACCGGCATCATGGCCAACCCCGCCATGATCGTCTACCCCGCCACCGCGGGCGCCACCGCGGTCACCGTCACCGGCCTCGCCTACGGCAACCCGCGCCAGCTCGGCGTCCAGGCGCTGGCCCTCGCCTTCATCATCGGCTACGACGCCGTCGCCACCTTCATCGTCATCAAGGTCATCAGCATCTTCGTGCCGCTGCGCGCGCCGGAGAGCCATCTGGAGATTGGTGACAAGGAAATCCATGGCGAGGTGGCGCAGGACCTGGATCCGTATCCCGGAGCACCCCACCTGCCCGGCCACGAGCCGGCACTCGAAGGGGTCTGACCAGCTGAAGCACCGGGAGTGCGCGGGCGGGGCCGTCCCGCCCGCGCACTCCCATATCCACGCCCAGGTTTGGTGGGGACATCGGTTGAGCGAAGGCGGTAGGATCGCGAGCCGATGGACATCCAGCAGCTCGCCGCCGAGATTGATGCGGAGCTCCGCCGTCGGGCCTCCGCGGAGCGCGCCGCGAGTGAGAAGGCCTACCTGAAGAGCCGGCTCGACCATTACGGGGTCAGCGTCCCGGCGGTGCGCTTGGTGGCCCGGGGGATCGTGAAGCGGCGCCCGGCGCTGACGCGGGAGCAACTCATCCCGCTGGTGGAGGCGCTGTGGTCGGGGAACGTCTACGAGCGGCGCCGGGTCGCCGTCGAACTGCTTGAGATGTGCGCCGACCGCCTCCAGGCGGAGGATGTCGCCCTGGTCGAGCGCTTGCTCCGCGAGGCGGAGACCTGGGCCCTGGTCGACGAGCTTGCCGTCATCGTCGTCGGCGCGATGGTGGAGCGCCACGCCGAGCTCGGCGCCGTGCTCGACGGCTGGGCCGCGGACCCGGACTTCTGGATCCGCAGGTCGGCTCTTCTCGCGCTGCTCGGGCCGCTGCGGCGCGGTGGCGGCGATTTCGCCCGCTTCTCCCGATACGCCGACACGATGCTCGAGGAACAGGAGTTCTTCATCCGCAAGGCGATCGGCTGGGTGCTGCGCGAGACGGCGAGGAAGCGTCCCGACCTCGTCTACCGCTGGCTCCTTCCGAGAGCGGCGCGCGCCGCCGGCCTCACCGTCCGCGAGGCGGTCAAGCCGCTGTCGGCCGCACAGCGTGCGGCGGTCCTCGCCGCCCGCTGAGGACCCGGGCTCGCGCTGGTGGGCGCATCAGCCCGTGTCGAGCTCTGCGGCCGTTCGCGCCATGACCATGAAGCGCCCGGCGGTGTCGCCAATCCGCTCGAAGCCGAACCTCTCGTACAGCCCGTGGGCGTCGGCGGTGACGAGCACGAAGCGGCGAAGACCCTGCAGTCGCGGGTCGTCCATGATCGCCGTCATGAGGGCGGCCGCCGCGCCGCGGCGCCGGGCGTGCTCGGCGACGTAGACGTCGGCCAGCCAGGCGAAGGTGGCGTGGTCGGTGACCGCGCGCGCGATGCCCACCTGCTCGGCGGAGTCGAATGCTGCGTAGAGCAGGCTGTGCTCGCAGGCGCGCTCGAAGGTCTCCCAGGGGATGTTGGCGGCCCATTGGGTCGAGGCGAGCCAGCGATGGGCGAGGCGCAGATCCATGGCGGCGGGGTCGGTGGTGATTCGGATCATGCGATGCACGCCACCGCGAAGACGCCGAACCACCCCAGCGCAACCACGTAGAAGGCGCGTTCCGCGGCGCCGAACCATTGGCGAGATCGCTTGGCGTCCCTGGCCATCAGCATGCCGAGCACGCAGACGAGCATTGCCCAGCCGAATCCGGACGAGAGCTGGGCCAGGTCCTGCCAGCGGTTCCCGTTGGTGAGCCGGGTGGAGAGCACGAACCCGGCCGCCGTCACGGCACCGAAGGCGAGGAAGGCCAGGGCCCGGTGCAGCTCACCCTTTCCGGTGCCGGGAGCGCCGGGGGCGTCCATCGGGAACCAGCTGATCAGCGCCCGGGCGACGGCAAAGATGAGGAGCAGCGCCACCAGCGCCGCCGGATGGTCGTCGCGCAGGGCGACACCCAACTCGATGGCCAGGGCGACGCCGGCGACTGCGAAGGCGATCGTCGCCCCGCGGTAGCCTCCGCGGTACGCGCTGATCCCGTACTGGCTGACGGCGTTGCGGAGAGGGGAGAGGCCGGTCGGCATGGCGTGCAGGTAGACGAGGAACCCGACCGTGGCGGCCAGGGCGACGAGGCCGGCCGCTCCGGCTAGGGTCACCACCGGGGTGGTCATCGCGTCATGCCCTCCCGCCGTTGGTCCGGAGAGACCTTGGGTGGCGTGGCGTTCACGGCCGGGAAGCGTTGCCGATGGGGATGACGATCCTCCCTCGCCTTTGCGGTCGGATACCCCTCGCGCTTCCAGTACTCCAGGCCGCCGATCATCTCCTTGACCTGGAATCCCAGCTCCGCCAGGCGGGCCGCCCCCTTGGCACCGGCGTTGCAGCCGGGCCCGGCGCAGTAGACGACGTAGACGGCGTCACGGCGGAGGTGGGCGACGGTGTCCTCGGTGAGTTCGCGGTACGGCAGGTTGATGGCGCCAGGGACGTGCTCCTGGGCGTAGGTCTCGGCGTCGCGCATCTCGGCGACGACGATTCCCGCTCCTCCCACTTCGAGGTCGTGATGGACGTCCGAGGCGTCGGTCTCGACGCTGAGGCGCTCGGCGAAGTAACGCCGGGCCGCGTCGGGCAGAGCGGGCTCGACCTCGAGCACCAGCGACGGCGGGGGTGTCGGGGAGAACAGTCGGGAATCGGTCTCCGTCACCTGTCACCTCCTGGGGGCGCTGCCGCCCTCCTCCGCTTTCCGAGAACCAATCGTAGATGGGGGCGCCACGACGGCGATCGCCGTCCCGCCAGGCCTCCGGCTCGAGGCGTGGGTTGACGCCCCCAAGTATGTGCGCCTATGCTTACCGTAAGTGGCTACTAACGGAGAGCGCATGACCGCCCTGGGCGACCCAACTCGCCGCGCCATCTTCGAGCGGCTCGCCGGAGGGCCGATGTCGGTGGGGACGATCGCTCGCGGGCTGCCGGTCAGCCGGCCGGCCGTGTCCCAGCACCTCCGGGTGCTGCGGCGGGCGGGGCTGGTCACCGACCGGCCCGTGGCGAACCGGCGACTGTACAGCGTCGATCAAGGCGGCGTCGACGCGCTGCGGGACTACTTCGAGGGGTTCTGGACCAACGCCTTGCGCGCCTTCAAGGAGGCCGCCGAAAACCGGGAGGAGGAACCATGACAGCACAGGCAGCGAGCACCTCGGTGCGAGCCTCCGTCACCGTCGAGGCGCCGATCGCGCGCGCATTCTCCGTGTTCACCGAGGGCATCGGAACCTGGTGGCCCGATTCCCACCAGCGGGAGGGTGTCGTCGCCATGGGTTTCGATCCGCGCGTGGGCGGCCGCGTCTACGACCGGGCGGCGGACGGCTCGGAGAGTTGCTGGGGCCGGGTCCTCACCTACGATCCGCCGAACCGCGTCGTCTTCAGCTGGGACCTCGACAGCCGGTGGCAGATCGAGACGGATCTCGACAGGACGAGCGAGGTCGAGGTGACGTTCGAGGCCGACGGACCGAGCCGGACCCGCGTCGTCCTCGAGCACAGCAAGCTCGACCGCCATGGGGAGGGATGGGAGCGGTACCGCGACTTGGTCGGGGCCCGCGACGGCTGGCAGGGTCTCCTGGACGCATTCGCCGGGACGGCTGCCGGCTGACGGTCGGATCTGGGGTGCGGCCGCGGTGGAGTGCGCCGCGGCCGCCCCGGGCCGGGAATTGCGTCCTTTCAGACCACGCAATCCGGCCAGATGATTCAGAGAGCGCTCGGTTTCCAAGTGCGCCGTTTGACGTGTTGCGGCGCACCGTCGACTATCGCGATGAACACAATCACGACGTGAGCGTGGTCGCTGGATGCCGCCTCATCCCATCTCAGGTCGTCGCCGTGGGGGTATCGTTGGGGTAGATGCGCGGGACGTTGCGAGGTGGGCGACGATCCCGCGCGGTCGGCCGCGTCTCCATCTTCCGAGCCGGCTCTTGTGGGGCACTCGATGACAGTCAGTGGGGCCTTCACCGATCTCGCCACCCAGTTCCGCAGTGAGCTGCTGGCCCACTGCTATCGGATGGCGGGGTCTGCGGACGAGGCCGAGGATCTGGTTCAGGAGACATACCTGAGGGCGTGGCGGTCCTACGATCGGTTCGAGGGCCGTTCGTCGCTGCGCACCTGGCTGTATCGGATCGCGACAAACGTCTGCCTGACCGCGATCGAGCGCCGCACCCGCCGGCCGCTACCCTCAGGCCTGGGTGGCCCGGCAGACGACCCCGAAGCGCCGCTCGTTGCGGCCCCGGACGTGCCCTGGCTGCAGCCGCTGCCCGAGGCGCTGCTGGGCGGGGGACACCAGGACCCGGCCGCCCTGGCCGCGTCGCACGCGGGCATCCGGCTGGCGTTTGTCGCGGCGCTGCAGTATCTCTCTGCTCGCCAGCGCGCGGTGCTGATCCTGCGGGACGTGCTGGAATGGCCGGCCGTCGATGTGGCAGAGCTTCTGGACACGACGACCACTGCGGTCAACAGCGGCTTGCGGCGGGCGCGCGCCCAGATGGCCCAGGCGCTGCCCGCGGAGGAGGAACTCGCTGAGCCCGTCGAGCCGGACCGGCAGGCGCTGCTCGACCGCTTCGCCGCGGCCATCGAGAGCGCCGACCTGACCGCGCTGTCGGAGTTGCTGCGGGAGGATGTCGCGCTAGAGATGCCCCCGGCGCTCGCCTGGTTCCGCAGTCGCCCGGCGGTGGCGCGCTGTCTCGCCGTTCAATTCCTGACCGCGCCCGGACGCCTCCGTCTGGTGCCGACGAGGGCGAACGGACAGGTGATGTTCGCCGTCTACCAGATCGAAAAGGGCGGGTCTTACCATGCGCACGCGGTAATCGCGCCCACGGTCGCCGCGGACGGGATCGCACGGATGGTGGCCTTCGCCAACCCGACCCTGTTCGTGTCGTTCGGCCTGCCGCTAGTGCATGGCCTGCCCGAACCCGGGCCGGCGCCCGCGTAGGAGCGGGTGGGCGGGCGTGGCGCTGCGGAACGGCGGACTGGAGTGGATGGACGCCCCGCCCGGCCCTTCACTAACCGGTGCGCCGGCCGCGACGATTCTTGGGCCTCTGGCTGGTCTACATCAGTGAGCCGCCCGAGCGTGCGGCTACGAGCCGGCGGATCCAAGTTCGGCCTCCGGCCAACCAACAGAGCTGGGCGGATCGTCAAGGGAGAACAGAGCCATGAGCGACTACGCAGATTCCTTCGTGGTTGACCGGTCACCCCAGGACGTCTTCGCTGCCATCAACGACGTGCGTGGATGGTGGGGGGAGGACGTGCACGGCAGCAACGACAAGGTGGGCGACGAGTTTACCTACCGCGTCCAGGACATCCACTTCTCGAAGCTCCGCGTCATCGAGCTCGATCCCGACCGGAAGGTGGTCTGGCTCGTCTTGGAGAACCACATGAACTTCGTTCAGGACCAGAGCGAGTGGGTGGGCACCAAGATCAGCTTCGAGATCGTCGACCAGGGAACGCAGACGGAGGTCCGTTTCACTCACCAGGGACTGGTTCCCCAATATGAGTGCTTCGACGTCTGTTCCGACGCCTGGGGCTCGCTGATTCACCACAGCCTGCCGAACCTGATCACCTCCGGCACCGGGCATCCCTTCTCCTAGGGGGCAGGACAGGGGACTGGAACCTCGCCCTCATAGCCGCGCCCTCACCTTCCGCCGGTGGGCCGCAACTGGCCTCGGCCCGCCGGCGGAAGAGTATTGGCGGAGAGAGATGTGGCGGAGGGAGAGGGATTCGAACCCCCGAGGGCTTGGCGGCCCTTGCGGTTTTCAAGACCGCTCCGATCAACCGCTCCGGCATCCCTCCGCGGCGCAATCAGTGTGTCACGCCACCGGCGCAGCTACACGCGCAGGCTCTCCAGCTGGGTGGCGTGCTCCTCCAGGTGGCTGACCAGGCATTCCTCGACGATCTCGGTGACCGACATCGGCCCCAGGGAGGGGTGCAGGCCCTCGAGCTGCCAGCCGCTGGCGGGGATCTCGTCGAGGAAGGCGCGGAGGTCGCAGAGATCCTCGCGGACGTCGTGCCAGAGGGCCATCTGGCCCCGATGCCGGTGGCGCTCGATGGCCTCGAAGCGGTCGGGGCTCGATGGGGTCCGGCCGAAGGCCACCGGCTCGTAGGTTCGGGCGGCGAGCACCCGTTCCGCCTGGGCGATCCAGTAGGGGATCACCTCGGCGAGGTGCGCCCACAGCGCGGGAGCGTCCCACTGCTCACCGTGGCTGTCGGGTTCGGTCCGGCCCTCGAGCCGGCAGTTCGACAGCGCTTCGAAGTTCGCCCCTCGACCACGGTGAGGCGCCGGCGGAAGTCCTCACTCTGGTTGGCGGGCACAGTCGTCATGGCCGTCATTGCTGCGAGTGGGAATTCTGCAACTTCAGTCGTGATCTCGCCAGCGTGCCCAGATGGGCTGCGGGGACTGGGTCGCGGCAGTCTGGCCGGGGCGTGACAGCCGGCGCCTCACCCTATACTGGCCAGCACCCGGGGAGGTGGCTGAGCGGCTGAAAGCGCCCGCCTGCTAAGCGGGTGAGGGGCGTTAAGCTCCTCCGGGGGTTCGAATCCCCCCCTTCCCGCCAGGTCGCGCGCCGGCCACCGCTGCCAGCGCCGCCGCCCCGATCTCGAGCGCCGTCCACTCCTGGCTGAAGCAGATGCGGAAGTGACCGGGGGTCCCGAAGGCGACCCCTGGCACGACCACGGTGCAGCGCTCCTCCAGCGCAGCCGTGAAGGCCATGGTGTCCTCCCAGGGGCTGCGCACCCAGAGGTAGAGGCCGCCCTGGCATTCCGCGGCCTCGAGCCCGGCATCTGCCGCCGCCCGGGCGATGCGGTCGCGGCGCTCGACGTAGGGGGTGATGTCGACCTCCCAACTGGGCAGGGCGAGCAGGGCCAGCTGGGCCGTGGCCGGGGCGTTGACGTAGCCCAGGGCGCGCTGGCACAGCTCCATGCCCCGCTGCAACTCGACACCGGTCATCGAGGGGTGGAGGGCGAGGTACCCGATGCGCTCCCCGGCGAGGCCGAGATCCTTCGAGAACGAGCGGCAGAGCACGGTGTGGTCGTAGTGCTCGAAGGGCTCCACCCGGCCGTGCGGCGGGTAAACAAGGCGGCGGTACACCTCGTCCACGACGAGCAGAACGGGCCGGTGGTGGCGGCGTCGGTGCGCCTCCAGCAGCCCGGCCAGACCCCGCATCTCCTCCTCTGTCGTGACCTGGCCGCTGGGGTTGCCCGGCGTGTTGAGGATGATCGCCCCCGTCTCTTTGCCGAGAACCGCCTCGATGGCGGCGAGGTCGAGGGAGCCGTCCCCCTGCGTCTGCGCCACGCGGAGGCGGTGCCCCGCCACCGCGCTGTAGAGACGGAACTCGGAGAAGTACGGGGCGTTGACGATGACCTCGCTCCCGCCCTCGACGAAGGTGCGCAGCGCCATCGACATCGCGCCGGCCGCGCCGACGGTGAGGGCGACGGATTGGGCGGTGACCCCGGGATACGTGACGTCCTCGGCGATGCGCTCGCACAGCTCCGGGTAGCCGAGGTTGGGCATGTAGCCGAAGCGCATCGGCCGGCGCGCCGCAGCCGCCTCGCGGAAGGCGAGGCGCACGGGCTCCAATGCCTCCAGTGGCTGGCCGTGGGAGAGGTCCGCCACGGCGCCGGCGCCGTGCACCTCACGCAGGCGCTGCGCCGCCGCGGCACCCGCTCGCACCCAGCCGGCCGCCTCGACCTCGCTGGCGATCCACGTGCTGAGGTCGCTCATCGCGACGGCTTGGTCCCCTTGCTCCCCTTGGTCTCCCGGCCCCGCCAGGAGAACGGATAGCCGGCGTCCACGATCTGCCGCGCCACCTGGGTGCGGTGCAGCGGTCGCGACGTGTCGATGCGCACCGCCACCTCGTCGGTCTCGGGGGCAGCTTCGCCGGGTCCTCCGCGGCGCCGGGGCGCGGCCCGTGCGGCAGCCCGCCGACGTGGTGGGTGAGCGACCCGGGTTGCAGTCCGGGAAGGGCCGTGAAGGTGCCGTCCACGTGGTAGACGACCTCGTCGGCGTCGACGTTGGAATGGTGGAACGGCAGGCGGCTCGCCTCCGGATCCCAGTCGAGTTGCCGGGGCACGAGCGAGGAGATCACCACCCCCTGCGCCCCGAATGTCTCGTGGGCCGGTGGCGCCATTCGGAAACGTCCCGATCTGGGTTCGAAGTCATGGATGTTGAAGGCGACGGGGTAGACAGTGCCGTCCCATCCGACGACGTCGAACGGGTGGTGGTCGAGGTAGTAGGCGGTGACGCGGCCACCACGTTTGAGCCAGAGCTGGGCCGTGCCCTCCTCCTGCTCCAGGGTCTGCGGGGCACGGAAGTCGCGCTCGCTGTACGGAGCGTTCTCGGTGAGCTGGCCGCTGTGCGAGCGGTAGCGGTCGGGGCAGTCGACCAGCCCGCCGACCTCCATGCAGAGGATGCGGGTGTCCTGCAGACGGTCCAGCTCGACCCGGTACACCGTTCCCCTCGGGATCACCAGGTAGTCGTGCCGGCTGAAGGGGAGGAGGCCGAACTGGGAGTGGAGGCTGCCCGACCCCTGCTGGACGAAGAAGACCTCGTCGGCGGAGCCGTTGACGAAGAGGGCCTTCTGCTCCTGCGCCGGGACGGCGAGGCCGATGCGCACGTCGTCGTTGACCAGCAGCCACTGCCGGCCGGTGATCATGTCGCCGTGTGCCTGGAGGCGGAAGCCCTCGAGATGGGCGTGCTCATGCACCTGCTCCGACTCCATGGCGATCTCGTCGTCCGGCCCCTCGCTCACATCCGCGGCGGACTCGGGCAGGTGGCGGTGGTAGAGGAGGGAAGAGGGGCCGCTGAAGCCCTCCCGGCTGACCAGCTCCTCGTGGAGGGATGCGCCGTCCACGCTGAAGAGCATGTGGCGCTTGCGTGGCACCTCGCCCAGTTGCCGGTAGGGACGCACCGGGCAAGGCTACCAGGCGCGCGGCCGGACCGACTCGAGGCGCGGACGTCCCCGGTGAGATAGCGCTGCAGCGTCGGGGCGATCGCCGCCACGAGGTCGTCGCCGCTGACCGAGGCGAGCGGTTCGAGACCGATGACGAACCGGGCCATGCCGATACCGATGATCTGGCTGCCCACCAGGGAGGCCCGGTAGGCGGCGTCGGGGACGCTGAGCGCCTCCGCCAGGCGGCCGAGGATGGCGGTGGTGACGAACTCCCGCAGCATCCTCGTCGCCGTGTCGGTCGACATCGCCGAGCGCAGCAGGGCGAGCATCGTCGTCTTCGCCTGGGGGCTGTCCCACAGGCCCACGACGATCCGGGCGATCATCACCCCCCAGCGGTCGGGACTGGCCGCCACGACCTCCGCCAGGATCTCGCTGGGCACGGCGGGAAAGGGCATGACCGCGACGAAGAGCCTCTCCTTGGTGGCGAAGTAGTGGTGGACCAGGGCCGGGTCCACCCCGGCGATCTTGGGCGATCGCCCGGATGGTGGCGCCGTCGTAGCCGCTGCGGGCGAACTCCTCCCGGGCCGCCGCGGCGATCGCCGTCCGAGTGTCGCCGCCGCCGGCACGGCGCCCCGTCCTCGGGCTCACGCGTGGCCCCCGAGCCGGCCCGCCGCCCCACCGCCGGTGCTGAGCTGGAGGAAACGCTCCTCCAGGGTGGCGGGCGCTTCGGTCAGGCGCGTGTCGATGCCGCCCAGCACCGCGGCCACCCGGGCCATGGGGAGGTCGGGGACACGGAGCGTGCGGCCCACCAGGGCGGCCGGCACCCGGGCACGATCCAGCACCTCGAAGGCCCGCGTCCACTCCGCTGTCTCGACGACGACGACGCGGCGGCTGCCGACGATCTCGGCGACGCTTCCCTCTGCCACCACGCGGCCTCCGGCCATGACGACGAGGCGGTCGCACTCCTGCGCCTCGTCCATGTGGTGGGTCGTGACCAGCGCGCCGGCGCCCCGGCCCGCCGTCTCCCGGATGGTCTCCCAGAGGCGGGCCCGGGCCAGCGGGTCGACGCCCGAGGTCGGCTCGTCGAGCACGAGGAGGTCCGGCTCGTGGGCCAGGGCCTGGGCGAAGGCGATGCGGCGCTGCTGGCCGAGCGGGAGCCGGCCCACCGGGACGTCGGAAGGGACGCCGGCAGGGGCCTGCTGGGCCGCTGCGGCGCCCCCGAACCCGGCGCGGGCGAAGGCGAGGTTCTCGCTCGCCGTCAGGTCGTCGTAGAGGCCGAGACCCTGCGGGACGTAGCCCATGCGGCGCCGGGTCCCGCGGGACGGCGGGCCACCGAAGAGGAGGACCTCGCCGCCTGAGACGGCGAGCAGGCCGAGGAGGAGGCGGATCAACGTCGTCTTCCCCGCGCCGTTGGCGCCGAGCAGACCGACCACCTCACCCGGTTCCACGCGCAGCGTCACCGAGTCCACGGCGAGGAAGGCGCCGAACCTGCGGCTGGCCTCGATGCTCTGCGCCAGCGCACCGGTCACGGCCGGATCCCCACGCCGGCGGCGCCGGCCGCCTCCCGCCGCAGCGCCGCCACCATCACCGCGTCCTGGAAGTCCGGCGCCGACCCCGAGCCGGGGCCGGCTTCGGGGGCCCACACCCGCCACAGCGCGCCCCGCCGCCAGGAGAGGGTGGCGGCGCCGCCCCGGGGCAGCTCCGCCACCTCGTTGATGCGGCCCGGGACCTCCCCAGCGATCGCCTCAGGGGTGCCCTCGGCGAGGGTGCGGCCGGCATCCAGGACCAACACCGAAGCCGACCGTTCGGCCTCGTCGAGGTAGGTGGTGGCCAGGACCACGGCGGCGCCCCCCGCCGCCGCGCTGGCGAGCAGCCACCAGAGGTCGGCCCGGCTCACCGGATCCACCCCGGTCGTGGGCTCGTCGAGGACCACCAGGCGGGGGCGGTGGACCAGGGCGCGGATGACACCGAGCTTCTGGCGCATCCCCCCCGAGAGGTTCCCGGCGAGGCGTCCCCGCACCGCGGCCAGTCCGGTGCGCTCCAGGTAGGCGTCCGTCCGGCCCTCCGCCTCTTCCAGAGGTACACCGTATGCGGCGGCGGCGAAGGCGAGGTTCTCCTGGACGGTGAGGTCGGGGTAGATGCCGGAGGTGGGGGCGAGGTAGCCGATGGCGTGCACGTCCGGCCGGCGGACCCGGCCGGCGGCGGGCGCCACCGCCCCCACCAGGGCGCGCAGGAGCGTCGTCTTGCCGGCGCCGTCGCCACCCACGACAGCCGTGACCTGTCCCTCCACGGCGTCGAGGGAGACGCCGTCGAGGGCGGTGCGGGCTCCGAAGCGGACGGTCAGGTCCGTCACCCCCCAGCTCATGACGCGCCGAGAAGGCGGCGGAAGCGCAGCGTGGACAGCGTCACCACCACGGCGCCGAGGACGGCGAGGTAGAGGAAGGGCTGCCACAGCGAGGTGATCGGCGTTGCCCGCAGCATCACCCCCCGGGCGATCTCGACGAAGTAGGTGAGCGGCAGCAGGTAGCCGATCCAGCGCACGCCGGCCGCCATCGACTGCAGGGGAAAGATCAGCCCCGACAGCATGATCTGGGGCAGCAGCGTCATCAGCGCGAGCTGGATCGCCTGGCCCTGGTTCTGCGACACGCTGGAGATGAGCACGCCGATGCCGAGGGCGACGAAGAGGAAGAGCAGCGCCCCCAGGCCGAACACCAGCAGCGAGCCGCGGAAGGGCACGTTGAAGAGCGCCATGCCGACGACGACGACCAGGATCATGTCCACGGCCCCGACGGCGAAGTAGGGGGCGATCTTGCCGAGGAACACGTCGCGTGGCCGGAAGGGCATCACCGCCAGCTGCTCCAGCGTTCCCGCCTGGCGCTCCCGGACGACCCCGAGACTGGTGATGACCGTGCCGATGAAGAGCAGGATCATGGCCGCCAGGCCGGGCACCATCACCGTCGAGGTGGTCAGCCCGGGGTTGAAGAGCACCTGCGTCTGCAGCGTGAAACCGGCCGGAAGGTGGGCGCCGGCCTCGTCGACGGCCCGTAGCGCGGCCTCAGCGGTGAACAGCTGCGTGCCGTCGAGGAACACCGTGGCCCCCTGCGGACCGGTGACCACGGCGACCGCGGTGTCGCCGTCGGTGAGCGCCGTCACCGCCTGCGTCCTGGTGCCCGAGACGTCCACTGAAGTCACCTCGAACGGCGGGCGCAGCAGGCCAGCGACCAGTCGGGCCTCGGGACCGGACACGGTGGTGGGGATGCTGGTCACGTTGAAGCTGGCCGCGTAGCCGAAGACGACCAGCAGCAGGATGGGCAGCGCGACCATCATGGCGACCGTCCTGCGGTCGCGCCGCAGCTGCCGGAACTCCTTGACGATCATCGCCCACATGGCTGGCCTCCCCGGCATCCCGGCTAATTCAACGTATGGTGAATTCTGCGGGAGGTGGCCTCAGGAAATCAAGACCGCCCGGGGTCAGCCCCCGGCGAGCGCGCGCCGCGACCTGCCCGTCATGGCTCGCGGGCACCACGCCCGGCTGGGGCCGCGTCAGGACCTGGCGGTGCCGAGGTCCGACAGGCGTCGGGTGGGCGTTGGCGCCGGCAGGACGAGGAGCGCCGCCCCGATGGCCCCGCCGTGGTCGCCGAGCAACGCCACCTTGACCTGGGGAGCGCGCTCCGCCAGGAAGAGGTGGGGGTTCATCGCCTCGGCGATGCGGTCGGCGTAGGGCTGGCCCAGGCGGATGCCCAGACCTCCGCTCACGATCACGGTGTCGATGTCCAGGAGGTTGATGGACGAGGCGATGCCGGTGCCGAGGGCGGCGACGGCCTGGTTCATGATGTCCAACGCCATGACGTCGCCCTCATCGAGGGCGTGCGCCCAGACGCCGCTGGTGAGGCGCGGCCGGCCCTGCCTCTCCATGATGCGGAAGAGGCGGGTCTTCTCCCCCCAGCCATTGCGCCGCCGGGCCGTCAGCTCCATGGCCGCCCGCCCGGCGTAGGCCTCGACGCAGCCGTTGCGTCCGCAGGTGCAGGGGGCCCCGTCCTGGACCACCACCATGTGTCCGATCTCGCCCGCGGCACCGCGGCCCTGCCACTGCCGGCCTTCGAGGATGACGCAGCCGCCGACGCCGGTCCCCCAGGAGACGCCGAGGAAGGAGGGGTGCCCCCGTCCCGCGCCGATCAGCTGCTCCGCCAGGTTGGCGACATGGACGTCGTTGCCCAGTCGCACAGTGCAGCCGAGGGCGCGCTGCAGCCGCTCGCCGAGCGGGAACGTGCCCCCCAGTCGGGGAGGTTGCCGGCCCTGCTCACTGTTCCGGACGCCTGGTCGATGCTGCCGGGCGAGCCGACGCCGACCCCCTCCAGTTCCTGGCTGGTCACCCCGGCCGACTTCGCTGCGTCCGAGAGGGTGGAGATCAGCGCCGCCGTGACGGCCGGCGGGCCGCCCTGGGTGGGCGTGGCGGTGCGGGCCTCGCCGAGGACCTGGTTGGAGGCGGAGACGACGACGGCCTGGATCTTGGTCCCGCCGAGGTCGATGCCGCCCCGAAGCGGTTCTCCGCTCGCCCCCTGCGTCGCCATGCCGCTGTCCTCCGCCGTGGATTCTGAGAGGTGGTACCCGGGCGCCAACCATAACTCAGGGCCGCCGCTCCCCAGGCCGTGTCCGCGATACTGGGGAGGTGAGCCGCCTCCAAGCCGTCATGCCGTGACCGCCAGCCCGACCCGCGCCGTCGAGGGCGGGCAGAGGCAGCCGGCTCCGGCCCATCCGGGGCTTGGTCTCCTGGTGGTCATGATCGGCGTGCTCATCACAGCGGTGGACACGACCATCGTGGTGCTCGCCCTCCCCGAGATCGAGAAGGGCCTCGATGTCAGCGTCTCCAACGTCATCTGGGTCGTCATCGGCTACCTGCTCGTGGTGACGCTGCTGGCCACCCAGGTCGGCCGCCTCGGCGACATGTACGGACGGGCCCGCATGTACGAGGCGGGCTTCATCGTCTTCATCGTCGGGTCGGCGCTGTGCGCCCTCTCGTGGAACGAGGCGTCGATCATCGCCTTCCGCCTCCTCCAGGGCGTCGGCGGGGCCTTCGTCACCGCCAACAGCGGAGCCGTCATCGCCGACCTGTTCCCTCCGGAGAGGCGGGGGAGGGCATACGGCTTCAACGGCATGGGCTGGAGCGTCGGCGCTGTGCTCGGCATCGTGCTGGGCGGCGTCATCGTCACCTACCTGGACTGGCGGTGGATCTTCTGGATCAACGTGCCGATTGGCCTCGGCGCCGTCGCTCTGGCCCTGCGTGTCCTCCACGACCAGGGAGTCCGGCGGCAGCGGCGCCTCGACGTCTTCGGCATGCTCACCCTGGGCCTTGGGCTGTTCGGGGTGCTCTGGTCCATCACCGAACTGGCCACCTCGTCGTTCGACCCCGCCATCGCCGGATTCCTGGGCGGCGGCGTCGTCATGATCGCCGTCTTCGCGCTCATCGAACGCGCTCATCCCGAGCCGATGATCAGCCTCTCCCTGTTCCGCATCCCGGCGATGGCGCCCTCGCTCTTCGCCGCGCTGTTCCAGGGGCTCGCCAACTTCGCCGTGCTGTTCCTGGTCATCATGTATCTGCAGGGCGCTCGCGGTCTCGCCCCCATCGACGCCTCCCTGCTGCTGGTCCCGGGCTATGTCATCGGCAGCGCCATTGGGCCCCTCGCCGGCCGCCTCGCCGATCGCGTCGGCCCGGTGATCCCGGCGACGGCGGGGCTCGCCGTGCAGGTGGTCGCCCTCTTCATCTACGCGCATCTCAGCCTCACCACCGGCCTGTGGGTGGTGGTCGCAGCCAGCGTCATCAACGGCGCCGGATCGGCCTCCTTCTTCCCCGCCAACAACTCGGCGGTGATGAAGGCGTCGCCACCCGCCGTGTTCGGCATCTCCTCAGGGATGCTGCGCACCTTCGCCAACGTGGGCATGGTGTTCTCCTTCTCCATGGCCATCGTCATCGCCTCCCGCTCCATCCCCCGCAGTCTCGCCTTCGCCATCTTCGTGGGCTCGACCACGCTCCATGCGCGGCTCGCCGCCACGCTCGCCTCGGGGCTGCATTCCGCCTTCTACGCGTCAATGGCCATCATGGCCGTCGCCGCCGTCCTCTCCGCGACACGGGCCAGCCGGGTGATGAACGTCCGGCCCGCCGTCGCTCCCATCACGACCACCGGCGGCGGTTGAGGAGGACCCGAACCATGCAGCTGGGAATGGTCGGTCTGGGGCGCATGGGCGCCAACCTGGTCCGTCGGCTGATGCGCGACGGCCACGACTGCGTCGTCTACGACGTCAATCCCGGCGCCGTGGAGCAACTTGTCGCCGAGGGCGCCACCGGTGCCGCATCCCTGACGGAGTTCGTCGCCAGGCTCACGCCGCCCAGGTCGGTGTGGGTGATGGTGCCGGCGGCGCTGACCGGAGCCACCGTCGACGCGCTGGCGGCGGGCATGGCCAAGCACGACATCGTCATCGATGGTGGCAACAGCTACTACCGCGACGACATCGAGCGAGCCGGCCGGCTGTCCGGGCTGGGGATCCATTACCTCGATGTCGGCACCAGCGGCGGCGTCTACGGCCTGGAGCGCGGCTACTGCCTGATGATCGGGGGTGAGGCGCCGATCGTCGAGCACCTCGAGCCCGTCTTCCGAAGCATCGCCCCCGGTGTGGCGGCGGCGCCACGCACCCCGGGACGCGAGGGTGCCGTCCCGCCCGCGGAGAACGGTTACCTCCACTGCGGCCCTGCGGGAGCCGGACATTTTGTCAAGATGGTCCACAACGGCATCGAGTACGGCGTCATGGCCGCCTACGCAGAAGGCCTCAACATCCTCCACCACGCCAACGCCGGCGCCACCCTCCGCGAGGCCGATGCCGAGACCACCCCGCTCCGCGATCCCGAGTACTACCGGTACGACATCCCCGTGGCGGACGTCGCCGAGGTGTGGCGCCGGGGCAGCGTCATCGCCTCCTGGCTGCTCGACCTGACGGCGGGGGCGCTGGTGAAGTCACCGGATCTCGCCGACTTGGCCGGTCGTGTCTCCAACTCGGGTGAGGGCCGCTGGACCGTCCTCGCCGCGGTTGACGAGGGCGTCCCCGCTCCCGTTCTCACCGCCGCGTTGTACGAGCGCTTCAGCTCTCGGGGTGAGGCGGACTTTGCCGACCGCATCCTCTCCGCCATGCGCCGTGAGTTCGGCGGCCACGTGGAGCGACCCGCAGCGGGGTAGGCGGAGCGTCGGCCACCCTGGGACCACGGACCCGATAGGCGGGTGGCGGGCTGGAGCGGCCGGTCACGCCCGATGGGGGCGACCCTTCACCACCGGACCTCCCCCGCTGTGACGCGCCTGCCGATTCCCGTCTAGGCGCGCACCGTGCCCGAACTCTCGAAGGTCATGGCCCGCTGCAGAGCAGCCGCTCGGAGTTCCTCGGCAATCTCGACGGGGCCGCCGATGCTGGCGGCATTGAGGCCGGCTTGGGCGGCCTCCTCGACCACCCCGCCCACCAAGATGGCCAGCTCGGGAGACCGGTGGAACACCAGGACCCCGTGGTTGGCCAGCAGGATGGCGGGAACGCCGGGCACGACCGAGGATCGGATGTTGGCCACGGACTGGGCGGAGCCGCGCGGCCCGTAGCCGGCGACCGGGACCCCGGTCGGCAGCCCGAACATCGCCAGGGCCTCGATCCAGCACCCAATCGGACGACGGGCCACCGCGTAGGCCGTCGCATAGGGCGAATGGGTGTGCAGGACGCAGCCGACGTCTGGGTGGTCCTCGTACATAGCCGTGTGCATGGCGACCACGGCACCCTGGATGGGAGGCAAGTCGCCCTCCAGCAGAGTGCCGTCCAGGCCCACCCGCACCACGGCGGCTGGAGCGTGGCCCCGCAGCGACGGGCCCCCGGTGAAGTACATCTCGTTCGCTCCGGGAACCCGGAGACTCACGTTCCCGTGCCCGTTCGCTGAGATTGCTCCGCTGGCGACGACCCGTTGGGCGACATCGATGACTTGGTCGACCAGATCCTTGTCCATGACACCTCCCTCCCGCCTGGCGGCGGCGCTGGGAGCAATGCTATGTCTTCTCCTCGCTTGGGCCGTCACGGGTGCTTGCTCCGCTGACGCCAGCGGTGCACCGAACGAAGCGGGGAACCCGGCGACCGTGAATCTCACAGCACGCCTCCGCATGGCGCGGCCCACGCCACCGAGGCCGGCGGCACTTGTGCTCGCCAAAGGCCCGCGGCGAGTGCCAACCGCCGACGGATTGCGTCCGTGTGCATCCTCCTGCCACGGTGCAAGCGTCGATGGAGTGTGGCGTCTTCTCCGGCAGCCGTGAACGATCACCAGTTGCGCCGCGACAGTGACGCCTTCGAGGCGCTCGTGACGCCGTGCCTCGATCAGGCACTCGCGCTCGCCGCGGCCCTGTCGCCGGACCGTGCGAGCGCGGAAGACGCCCTTCAGGAGGCGGCGACGAAGGCTTGGAGACACCTCGATCGTCTCCGCGACGAGAAGACCTTCCGCTGCTGGTTCCTCAAGATCGTGGTCAGCCAGTGCAGGAGTGCTGGTCGCGGCCGGTGGCACCTGCGCCTTCTGCCCTTGGCCACCGACCAGGCCGCTCAGCAGTGGCCCCAGAGCCTTGAGGGCGACGCCGACGTTCGGCGAGCCCTCGCCTCGTTGAGCGCCGGCGACCGCCAGGTACTGGCCGTTCGCTATCTCCTGGACTTCGGTTGAAAGACGGTGCGATGCCGCTCGGTATCTCTGTGCCGGCGATCAAGGCCCGGAGCATTCGGCCGCGGGACGGTTGCGCGGGCTTCTTGCTGCCACGGAGGAAGATCGGTGAGCAACGACGACGACTTGCGCAACCGGGTGAGGCGTGCGTTCGCTGGGGTCCGCCTCAGCCCCGAGCAGCGTCGGCAGATCCTCGCTGGCCTTCGTGTGGAGGCCCCCAGGCGGCACCGGCCGGCGACAGCCGTCGTCATCGTGTTCGTTGCTGCGCTGGCCGGATCGGTACTCACAGTCAGTCTGGTCTTGCACCACGGTGGGTCGCACGGCGCGAGCGGGATCTCCTCTCCCACTCCTGGCACCGCAGGCCAAACGTCCCCTGTGGCCAAACCGACGCCATTGACTTCGAGAACTGCCGGGACACCGCCGACCGAGGCCGGCGTGGTGTCCACCATCACTGCCCCAACCGCCGCTGATCGTCTATCCGCTCGCGGGCGAGATCGGCGACCTCGAAGCGCGTGAGTATCAGGGCAATATCGTGGGGAAGTTCTCCGTTTCACCCGCCTTCGCGCAGTGGTGGGGCTACCCGTTGGTCGCACCCGACGGCTCCAAGGTCCTCCTCGGCAATGGCATCGTGGTGAGCATCCAGGGCACGGATATCGGTGACATCGCTGCCGCAGGACTGACCGGGACCGTATGGAGCGACAACTCCGACCACGTCTGCGGCGTCAGTGCTTCGGGCGATGCTCTCGTTGAGACAAACCTCACCAGGGCGACCCAGGTTGTCTCGCAAGCGGGCACGGCCCTGCTCGACGTTCCGGGGTGCGGCCCCGAGGCGGAGCGAGCGGTCGTTGTCGAAGGCAACACCTCCACCGGCTCTCCGTCTGCAGTTGCTGTCATCGACCTGTCGACGGGTCAGGTGCTCGCCACTCATCCGGGAGCGACGGGAATCGTGACCGCGGTGTTTACACGCTCGGAGCCGATGGTGGGGCTCAGTTACTGCCGGGATGAGGGCGTCGGGCTGGTCGTCGTCGTGGCGGCTGTCGAGGGGGGCCCTCGGCCGAGGCCCCGGCGGCGAGCCGCCGGGGCCTCATCGGGCAGGGCGCTGGGTCGCGAGCTTGCGACTAGAGCGGGGCTCCGCTGGCCAGCTTGAGCGACGCGGTGTGTGACTGGCCGGAGCTGTCCACCCAACCGATCTGGACGGTGTCGCCCGGACGCAGCGGCTTCAGGGCCGTGGCCAGATCCCCGGTCGAGGTGACCGTGGACCCGTTGAAAGTGGTGATGACGTCGCCGGTGACCAGCCCTGTCGTCGCGGCCGGCGAGCCGGCCTGCACGCCCGCGATCAGGGCCCCGGACGTGACCGGGGCGCTGAGGGAGGCGCCGACGTCCTCGACGCTGACGCCGATGAACGGACCGCTCGATCCGACGTGGATGTTCCCACCCGCGTCACCGGCTTCGATCTGATTGGCGATCGAGAGCGCGGTGTCGATGGGGATGGCGAACCCCGTGGTGCCGGTGGACTGGGTGCCGAAGCCGTTTCCGTTCTCGGAGCCGGCGGTGTCGATCCCGATCACCTTGCCGGCGGCGTTGACGAGCGGGCCGCCCAAGTCGCCGCGCTGGATGTTCGCCGCGATCTGGATCATGCCGGAGAGCGCCTCCGACGACTGGCCGTCGGTGGCGGTGATCGACTGGTCGAGGCCGGTGACGGTGCCGGACACCGCCGCCGGTGTGCCCCCCGCGCCCAGCGCGTTGCCGATGGCGACGATGGAGTCGCCGACTTTGGCGCTGGAGGAATCGCCCAGTGGCGTCGTGGTCAGGCCGGAGGCGTTCTGGATCTGCAGGACGGCGATGTCATCTGCGGGGTCGTAGCCGACCACCTTCGCCGTGTAGTTGGTCCCCTGGCCGTCCACCTGGACGGTGACGCTGCTGGCGCCCTCGATGACGTGGTTGTTGGTCAGCACCTCACCGCTGGAGGTGAGGATGATCCCCGTGCCGGCGGCGGTGCCTTGGTTGCCCTCGAGGACGTCGTTGACGTCCACGATGGTGGGGTCGATGGTCGCGGCGATGCCGCTCAGGTTGGCTCCCGACGAGCCGCTCGACGGTGTGGTCGTCGAGCCGCTGTTCCCCGAGGGCGTGAGGCTCGTCCCACCGGTTGCGGACGGCGACTGTGCCGTCGTGGTCTGCGCGCCGCGCAGTGCGAATCCCAGCGCGGTGCCACCGCCTCCGGCGAGGAGGACGATGGCGGCCGCCATGGCGAGGAAGGTCCAGACCGACAGGGTCCGCGACGTCCGGGGCGGAGCCGGCGGAGGGGGCGGGGGCGCCGGGTAGCCGAGTGGCGAGAAACCGGGCGGCGGTCCCCATGCGGGGTACCCCCAGCCGGGCGGGCCCGGGTCCGACGGCGGTGGGGACCAACCGGTCCACGCCTGCTGGACGGGGGGCGCGGTGTAGTAGGGCGGCCGATCCGTCCAGCCCGCCTGGACCATCGACGCCGGATCGGGGCCGCCCGGTTCGGTGCCGCTGGGATCGGGGGTGACGGAATCGGGTGGTGTCATCTCTTTGTCGTTCACGTCTGCTGTACCTCGTGAACCTCGTGTTCAAGCAACACTGTACGGGGCCCACCTTTCCGTTCTATGACCGACATGGTGGGGTACCGGCGCGAAACCGCGACCTGCCCGACACGTTCAGCTCAGGGAGAAGATCGCCTCGATCTCGATGGCCGCCCCGAGCGGGAGCTCGCTGACACCGATGGCGCTCCGGGCATGCCGCCCGGCCTCGCCGAAGATCTCCACCAGGCAGTCCGAGGCTCCGTTGATGACGGCCGGCTGCTGGTCGAAGCCCGGGGCGCTGCGGACCATCCCGGTCACCTTGATCACGCCGCTCAGGCCGTCGACCCCGCCGGCCGCGGCCGCCGCCGTCGCGATCATGCCCAGGGCCACCTGCCTCGCCAGCTCCCGCGCGGCCGGCACGTCGACGTCGGCGCCGACGCGGCCGGTGACGACCTGGCCGTCGCGGCGGGGGAGATGGCCGGAGATAGAGGCGGTCGCCGCTGCGGCGGGCGGGGACGTAGCTTCCCACCGGTGCCGCCGGCTCGGGCAGGCGGATGCCCAGCTCGGCGAGGCGGCGGCTCAGCGGCACTCGGGCGGGAGCCTCGCGCACCGCGGCGGGCTTCCGGGCCCGCCTGCCCGTGCGCAGGTAGGCGGCGCCGGCGGCGAATCCCGCCGGGGCGAAGCCGAAGGCGTCGAGCACCGCATCCGGCCGGGTGATGTTGTTCAGCTTGAGGAGGTCGAGCTGTGCCGGTGTCACCAGGGGGTCGGCCCTCAGCGCCCCGGTCATAGCGACCATCGGCTTGACGGCCATCGCCGGCACATGGACTTTGAACCGGGGCAGAGAGACCACCTGGCTCGCGATGATGTCGATGATCTGCTCGTAGCTGAGGTGGTCGGGCCCACGATGGAGACGACGCCGCGGCTCCGCCCCCTCTCCAGCGCCAGCGCGATGCAGCGCGCGACGTCGGCGGCCGCGATTGGCTGGAAGAGGGCGCGCCCATCCCCGCGATGGGCAGGGGACGGAAAGGCGGCACGCGCCGGACCAGCGTGGCCAGCTTGGTGAAGAATCCGTCGCCCGGGCCGAAGATGACGCTGGAGCGGATGACGGTGTACGGAACCCCGCTGATGCGCACCGCCTGCTCGCC
>CAWEEP010000018.1:0-3792 GCA_963808125.1 Candidatus Dormiibacterota bacterium | reverse complement strand
CATCGTCGCCCCCACCGCCGCCGCCGCCGGTCGGGCGTCGGTCCACGGGCGGTCGGCCGCCGTGTCGGGCTCTTTCCGTTCCGTTTCCGCTGGGGTCGGCGTGAAAATGGAGGGCATGATCGGCCTCTGTGAGATAGAGGTTACACTCACTTTCGTTTGGACGCACCCACAATCAAAAAAGTGCGTGTCAGCCCCTGCGCGGCCTCCGACCGCTCGTTCAAGGTGGTCGCAGTAGGTTAAACTCCCCGATCTACCAGAGTTTATTGGGTCTATTGGACATTACGGCCGGCGACGATCTCGACAAAGAGCTTGTGCACCCGGCGGTCCTGAGAAAGTTCCGGGTGAAAGGTGGCTGCCAGGATGCTGCCTTGCCTCACCAGGACACAGGTCCGCGAGGCGGTCAATGACTGGATTCGCTCAGCGCACCTTCGACCTCGCGGACTTCGACAAGGCCACGCAGGACCCGGCGAATCCAACCCACTTCAATCCGGCTTACGACTCAGGCGATCACCTGCACCCCAAGGACGACGGCTACAAGGCGATGGCCGGCAGTATCGACCTCACGCTCTTCGCGAAGTAAGCAAGTTGGGGAGCGTGGACCGCTATCATCACTCTATGAAGCGCGTACTTCTCTCCTGGAGCAGCGGCAAAGACAGTGCGTGGACGCTTCACGTCCTGCGCCGCGATCCGGCCATCGAGATCTGCGGGCTGCTCACCACGCTGAACTCAGCGCTCGAATCGACGGTGTAGCGGGTCGTCCCGCCATTCGGATCGGTCTCCGAGATCATCGCCGCCGTGGTCGGATCGTACGTCCACGACGTCGTCGCCGCCTCCGGGGTGCCGTCGCCGGCGATCTGCTCCACCATCACCCCGTACTCGTAGACATCCACGGTGACGTCACCGGCCGGATCCGTGATGGTGGTGGTCCCGTCCAGGGCCGCCGTCGAGGTCGGATCGCCAGCGTAGGCGAAGGTGGTGGTCCGGCCCAGCTGATCCTCCTGAGAGACCACCTGGCCGGCACCGTTGTAGCTGGTGACCACACCGTTGCCCCCGTTGCAGGCGCTGCCCGCCGCGTCGCAGTCAGGGTCGAAGAGGTTGGTCATCTGGTGGGCGGAGTTGTAGGTGTAATGGGTGTCGCCGCCATTCACGTCGATCACATCGGTCAGGTCGCCCGCACTGTCGTACTCGTAGGTCACCACCCGAGCCGGGCTGACGTTCGGGTCGGTCAGACTGGTGATGGTGCCGCCCGTCCAGCCGATCTCCAGCGTTCTCCCGGCCGGATCGGTGACCGTCGACAGCTGTCCGCTCGCGTTGTCGCTGAATGTCGTGGTGTAGCCGTTGAGGTCCGTCTCGCCGACCAGCTGGCCCGTGCTCGAGAAGGTGTAGGTGTCCTGGGCCTGCCGCGTGAAGGTCCAGGTCCGTTGCTTCTGGGTCAGGGTGGCGATGTCCCGGGGCGCCGCCGGCGTGTAGACCGAGCCGCTCTGGTCGAAGACGACCTGCGCTCCGCCCTCCTGCGTGATCGTGACCGGTCCCGTCCCACCGGGCTGGCTGAGAGACATGAAGAGGTTCGACGTCCAGCCGTACCCGAATGGGCCGCCCGTGGCGGCGTTGAGGGAGTTGTACGTGCGGGTGACCTGCAGTGGGATGCCGCGCCCGGGGAAGGGAGATGTCGGTGTTTGACTCGTCCAGGTCACCGAACTCCGGGTTCACGGGGTCGCCCGATTGCGAATTCTGGCCCTGCTCCTGCTGCGAGCACGCCAGGCACTGGTTGTATGCGGGTTCCTCCGGGGACCTGATCGGCCCGCCGCTGAGGGGCTTCTGGGCCGCCCTCTCCTCCGCGGAGATCACCGCGAACCAGAAGGCGGGGAGATTGGCCCAGGTGCAATCGCCGGCGCTGTCTGCGCTGATCGTGCCGGGGCTGCCACAGAGAGCGGGCAGGACCGAGGTCCCCGTGCTGGGGTCGCTGATGGCGACGCATTTCGCCGATGGAAGGCCCGGGCATCCGGAGGAACCGTACATGGCGTACGTGGGCGGTTCGTTCACTGCCTCGGCGGCGCTGCTCATCCAGTAGCCGTATCCCCAGAGGGTCTGGATGTTCTGGGTGAAGTTCTCGTCGTAGGAGACGAGGTTCTGCCCGGCACTGTCGCAGCTCGTGTAGTCGTCGAGCATGATGCAGTACTGAGTTCCGCCGAACACCGAGTTCGTGTAGCCGCAGAGCTCGGTCCAGGTGTCGAGGGGGACGCTTCCGGCCGGTGCATCAACGGTGAGGCCGTTGAACGTGAACGCTGCGGATGCGTCGCTGCCGATGGTGAGAATGGCGGGGTTCTGGCCCTGGTCCCCTTCCATGACGTTGGTGGCAGCGGTGGGTATGGCCCAGATGCAGATCGCCCCAGGACCGCCCTTGTTGCCGTACCCGGCTGTCGGCATACCCATGTAGCCCCCACCCTCGGCAATGCCACCCTGGTCGGGGCAGTCAATGGCGACGGCGGTGCCGTCGATCTCGGCGTCCTCCGGGGCTCCCTGAACCTGGCCGCAGTTGCCGGTGCCCAGGTTGGTGAAGATTTGGTCGGGGCCGATTTCGCAGTAGCCGCTGAAGTTGGCGGGGAGTTGGGCTCCGAGGCTGCACCAGTCGTAGGGGTTCGATGCCGCGAACAGCGACTTGGCGTTGGTGAACCCCGACCCGTTGGTGGTGGCTGCGAGGGTTTCGATGTTGGATGCGGTGTGCCCACCCGAATGCGCCGTGCCGGAGGCGGCCGCGTACTGCGCCTGGGCTCCCAGTAGCCCCAGGCCGATGACGGCGGTCATGACGAGTGCGATCTTCCGGCCGGCGGGTCGAGCCACGGGCGTGTCCCTCTCAGGTGACGGTGACCGCCGCCCTATCCGCCCGAGGGCATCCCCGCCCCTCGCAACGCCGCAATAGGAAGCCATCGCATCACCCCCGTGCAAGGGCCATACGTCATCGCCCATGACGGTCTTTCGCCCTGGTCCGGGCTGTCCGGGAACGCAAGGTGAACAGAACCGTGGAGGCTTCGGGATCTGAACCTCGACCCCTCTCATGGCACCTCCTCATGGCAACTGCAGCTTGCTGCTCACTGAGGCTTGGTGCACGGACCCCCTGAATCCAAGGGTGAGACATCACATGGCGGAGCGAGAGGGATTCGAACCCTCGATACGAGTTGACCCCGTATACCGCATTTCCAGTGCGGCGCCCTCGACCAACTAGGCGATCGCTCCGGAGCGATTGTAGCCAGCGGTGCCCGGGGCCACGGCGCCCCGCTCCCCGAGGCGGGGAGATACGGCCGGGCGCCCCCGAGTGCGGTCGGAGGGAGGCGCCAGCCTGACGTCTGACGGTTCCACGAAGGACGGCCTCGCGGGGGCGGCGGCCTCGGCGCCCATCCCGGGCCCCTGGGGGTCCATTTGATTCGCGAGGGCCCCTGGCCGCCCGACGCGGACGTGAGACGCATCGCCCCCCAGGCTCAGCTGGTGGCGATCCTCGCGCTGCTGGCGGCGCTCCGCCTCGGGCGCCGCGGGCGATTCCACCCCGCGCAGGCCCAGGTCGCTGCCGTCAAGGCGGCTCCCGCCTGCGGCGGTAGCCACGGATGAACGGTTCGGACCTCTCCGTATACTCGCGGGCGGAGAGGTGTCCGAGTGGTTGATGGTGCCGCTCTCGAAAAGCGGTGTGGCGAAAGCCACCGCGGGTTCGAATCCCGCCCTCTCCGCCGACGTGATGTCTCGAAACAGGCTAGACACCTGTCTCGGGACATCGTGGATTCACGGACGCTCACGCCGAAG
>CAWEEP010000017.1:0-49568 GCA_963808125.1 Candidatus Dormiibacterota bacterium | reverse complement strand
CTGGTGCTGGCGCCCTTGATCAACTCGTACAAGCGCCTGGTTCGCGGTTTCGAGGCCCCTGTCTTCGTGTCCTGGGCCCGCACCAACCGGGGGGCACTGGTCCGTGTCCCGCATGTGGGGCGCCCCGAGGCGACCCGGATCGAGCTGCGCAGCCCCGATCCGTCCTGCAATCCGTACCTCGCCTTCGCTGTCATGCTCCGCTGCGGCCTGGACGGCATCGAGCGGCGTCTCGCCCTGCCGCCGCCGGTGGAGGAGTCGTTGTACGGCTTCGACGAGGTGGAGCTGGAGCGGCGCAATGTCGGTCTGCTGCCCGACAACCTGAAGGACGCCATCAGCGCCTTCGAGGCAGACGAGGTCGTGCTCGACGCCCTCGGCGACACCCTGGCGGAGCGCTTCCTCGAGGTCAAGGTCCTGGAGTGGAAGGAGTACCGCGCCCAGGTGACCCCCTGGGAGGTGGACCAGTTCCTGGAGCGCGCCTGAGACCGCCGTGATCACCGTCAAGGACGTCTGGCGGAGCGCACTGCCGCCGCACACGGAACTGGTGGGCGGCGGTGCCGGCCTGGAGCGGCGCGTCGAATGGGCGACCTCGCTTCGGACGCGCCCGCCCGCCTTCGAGGCGATCAAGGGGGGCGAGATCGCCTTCATCGCGGTGCGCTCCATCAAGCTGCTCGACGAGCGCCTCGACCTGACGCGGGTCCTGGACAGCTTCGCCGAGAAGGGCGGAGTGGCCGCGGCCGTGATCGGCGCCATCCCCGCCGACGCCATCGGCCTCGCCGACCGGCTCATGCTGCCCCTCCTCCTCCTGCCCGAGCAGGCGCACCTCGCCGACGTCCAGCAGGCCACCATCCGCTTCATCCTCGACCAGCGGACCGCGCTGCACGACCGGGCCCAGGAACTGCAGACCGACCTGATGGAACTGGCTCTCGGTGGGGCGGGGCCCGTCGGAATCGTCGAGAGGCTCGCCGAGCTGCTCGGCCTGCCGGTCGCCTGGCAGGACGACGAGGGGGAGGTCCGCCACGCCGCCGGGCCAGACGTGCCCGGCGCCGGGGCGGACCCCTGGTCGACCGATGTGGCGGCGATCCGGCGCTTCGCCGATTCCGCCGCGGTCCTTCGCCGCCGACCCCCCCGTCCGCGAGTTCCCCGTCGGGCGGCAGGGGGTTGCCAAGCTGGTCGCACCCATCCCGTTGCGCAGCGGCATTGGCGGTTTCATCTCCGTACTCGGCGCCGAGGCCGACTTGGGACAACTGGCGCGCCTCGGCTGCGCTCGTGCCGCGTCGGCCTGCGCCATCGAGCTGGACCGGGAGAGGGCCGTCCTCGCCGCGCGCGACGACCTCGAGGGCGAGTTTGTCGCCGCCCTGCTCTCCGGTGCCTACAGCTCGGAGACGGCGATGCTCGACCGGGCCCGGCGTTTCGGCGCGACAATCGGCGACGACGCCGTGGTCATGGTGGTGCGCGCCGCCCCCCCCGGCCCCGCGGGCGACCCGCAGGGATGGCCGGAGAGCGGCGTCCGGACCGTCCAGCGCTGGGCCAAGCGCCGGGATCTGCCGGTGCTGGCCGCCGCCCACCAGAACACGGCGGCCGTCATCGTCGCCACCGATCTCGTCGATCCGCGGCGGGCCGCGCTGGAGATCGCCGCCGACTGCCGTTCGGCCGCTGGCGGCGCCGACATTGCGGTGGGGATCGGGCGGACGAAGCACGGCCTGAGCGGCATCCGCGCATCCCATCGCGAGGCGGAGCAGGCGATCGGGATGGGGCTGCGCCTCTTCGGGCCTGCGGCGGTCGTCAGCTTCGCCGACCTCGGCCTCCACCGCCTGCTCTACTCGATGGCCCAGCACCCTGAGCTGCACGACTTCTACCGGGAAGCTCGCTGGGCGCCCTCATCGCCTACGACGAGAAGGGGAGCGGCGACCTGCTGCGCACCCTCGACGCTTTCTTCCACTGCCACGGCTCGCCGACGGAGACCGCCCAGCGCTTGAAGCTGCACCGCAATACCGTCCTCTACCGGCTTCGCCGCATCGAGGAGGTTGGCCGGCTGAACCTCGCTGACGCAGCCACCCGTCTCAACCTCCAGCTCTGCCTGCGCATTCGCGACGTGCTTCAGGCGGCGGGGTGATCGGCGTGACCGGGGCCCCTCACCGCCCTGGGAGTTGGGCGCGACGCCCACCTCCGCGCCTCCTCTGATGGGACGGGATGCCCGTAGGTGGCCGGGGGAGCCGCTCGATAGTCTCGGCGGGATGCGGCTCGCTCCCGGCACGGAATCGGCGACGCCCGCGGACGCCGTGGCCAGGGTGCCGGATGTCCGCGCCGCCGGGCGGACGGACCAGGGCCCCAACCGCGAGAACAACGAGGATGCCGTTCTCGTGCGCAGCGATGCGGATGCCGGCTTCCACCTCTTTGCGGTTGCCGACGGCCTCGGCGGGCACCGGGCCGGGGAGGTTGCCAGCCGGATGGTGGTCGAGACCCTGGCCGAGGGCCGGCCCTCGTTGGAGCGTGCCGAGCGGTGGTTGCGCCAGACGTTCAACGCCGCCAACCTCGCCATCTGGAACCACTCGCAGAGCCATCCCGAGGCCTTCAACCTCCAGTCCACCGCCACTGCCCTCATGCTCACCGGGGCCGAGGCGGTGATCGGCCATGTCGGCGACTGCCGGATCTACCTGCTCCGCGACGGCGTCATCACCCAATGCACCAACGACCACACCCAGGCCATGGAGATGCTGCGCATGCGGATCATCACCGCCGAGCAGGCGGTCCGCCACCCGGCCCGCAACCAGCTGACACGCAGTCTCGGAGCCGAGCTCTTCCTCAACGTCGACGTCAGCCGGCGACCCATCCAGCAGGGTGACGTCTTCGTGCTCTGCAGCGACGGCCTCTGGAGCGAGGTGACCCGCGACGAGATCGCCACCGAGGCCGAGGCCGACCCGACCCCGACGTCGTCGCGTCGTCGCTGATCCGGATTGCCGTCGATCGAGGGGCTGCGGATAATGTCAGCGTGGTTGTCGTTCGGGTCGCGGGGCCCGTGGAGGCCCCCCCCGCGACGCATGGGCGACGCTGGTTGCCCTGGCGATGACCGTGACATCCGAGGGCCAACTGGGCGCCGGCACCGTCATCGACCACTACCGCATCGTGCGGCGGCTCGGTGAGGGCGGTTTCAGCGAGGCCTACGAGGCGATCGATGAGCGCACCGAGGCTCGGGTCGTGCTCAAGCTGCCGTCGCTGGCCATCATCGGCGACCCGCAGACCTTCGAACGGTTCCGCCGCGAGATGGCCATCGCGCGCCGCCTCGACCATCCCAACGTCCAGCGGTCACTCGACGTCGGGGAGAATCGCAGCCGCCCATACCTGGTGTTGGAGTACGTGGAGGGGGAGACCCTGCGCCAGAGCCTCCGCGGCCGGCTGCCGCTGAGCGTCGACGAGGCGGTGGGCTACGGGACACAGCTCGCGGGAGCCCTGGCCCACGCCCACGCCCATGGCATCGCCCACCGCGACCTCAAGCCGGAGAACGTCCTGGTCACCACCGACGGGCAGCTCAAGCTCTTCGACTTCGGCATCGCCCTCATGGCCGGCGCCCGCCGCGTCACCTGGCGGTACCTGAACGATCGCCTCGGCACCCCCGACTACATGGCGCCCGAGCAGATCGAGGGCAAGCGGGGGGACCAGCGGACCGATGTCTATGCTCTCGGCGTCATGCTCTACGAGTTCCTGGCCGGCCAGGTCCCCTTCGTCGGCGACAACGCGCTGGCGGTGATGAGCCAGACCGTCCACGACGCCCCGGTGCCTCTCCACGAACGCAACCGGGAGGTGCCGCCGCCGCTGGAGGCGGTCGTGCACAAGGCGATGCGCAAGGCGCCCGAGGAGCGCTACCAGTCGGCGGAGGAGATGCTCCACGACCTGGAGCACCTCGACGACATCGACTTGGCGCAGTTCGTCCTCGGTCCAGAGCGCGCCGGGTCGATGCCCTCCGACCGGCGCCTCCTGCTCCTCGGCGGGCTCATCGGCGTCGGCTTCACCCTCTTCATCGTCCTCGCCGTTGTCATCACCATGCTTTTGGAGCACCGATGATCGAGCCAGACGTCATCACCGCCAGTGTCCGGCGTATCGAGCAGGCCGGCACCCGGCATGTGCAGCTCCAGTTCGTCGACCTCTTCGGGACGGTCAACTGCGTCGACGTCCCGGCCTCCCGCTTCGCCGCGGTCTGCGAACGGGGCGCGTGGTTCGACGGCTCCGCCATCGAGGGGGCCGCCCGGGTGCTGGAGAGCGACATGTACCTGGTGCCGGACCCCACCACGCTGACCGCCGTGCCATGGGATGCGGCGGGCACCGGCCCGGTGATGCGCGTCTTCTGCAACGTCCGGACGCCGGAGGGCGACGTCTTCTCCGGCGACACCCGGGCGGTGCTCGCCGACCAGCTCCAGCGTGCCGCGGATCTCGGCTTCTCCTACCACGTCGGCTGCGAGGTGGAGTTCTTCCTCTTCGACATGGCGGAGGGCGGGCGCCCCAAGCCGAGCGACACCGCCAGCTACTTCGACGACACCCTCGACGCCGGCGCTCGGGTGCGGGACGAGCTGGTGGGGACGCTGGTGGAACTCGGCATCGGGGTGGCGAGCAGCCACCACGAGGTGGCCGGCGGTCAGCACGAGGTCGACCTGGCCACCCAGGGGGCGCTGGCCGCCGCCGACGCCGTCGTCCTGCTCCGCATCGCGGCCCGCGCCGTGGCGCCCGCATACGGTCTGCGCGCCAGCTTCATGCCCAAGCCCCTCGCCGGGCTGAGCGGCAGCGGTCTGCACACGCACCAGGAACTGCTCCGTGGCGGAGATGGCGCCAACCTCTTCTTCGACGCCGCTGACCGCTACCACCTCTCGCCGCTGGCCCGTCATTTCATCGCCGGCCAGCTCGAGCACGCCCCGGCGCTGGCGGCGGTGACCGCCCCGGTGGTCAACAGCTACAAGCGCCTGGTCGCCGGCTACGAGGCGCCCGCCCACGTCACCTGGGCGCACAGCAACCGCAGTGCCCTGATCCGCGTGCCCCGCGTCAGCCAGGCGGAGAGCACCGACACCCGCGTGGAGCTGCGCTGCCCCGACGCCGCCTGCAACCCCTATCTCGCCTTCAGCGCCATGCTCGCCGCCGGTCTCGACGGCATCGAACGCGAACTGCCCCTGCCGCCTCCCCTCGAGGAGCAGGCCTACGAGTTCGATCCGGAGGCGGTGGAGAGCCGCTACGTTCGCTCCCTCCCCAGTTCCCTCGGGGAGGCGGTGTCGGCCCTGGTCGCCGACGAGGTCATCGTCGACGCCCTCGGCGGCGAGCTTGTCGAGCGGCTGGCCGAGGCCAAGCGGCTGGAGTGGCAGGAGTTCTCCGCCCACGTCACCGACTGGGAGTTGACCCGCTACCTCTGACCCGCCACCTGTGACCCGCCACCACCTCTGACCGGCGGTGGCGTGGCCACGCTTGGTGCTCTACGCACCATGCCGACGACATCAGAATCACAGATCTTGTGCGCGCCGCCTAAGAAACCGGTCCAGATGATGGGGCGATCGTGGCGTTATTCCGGAATGGCGTGTCCCCCTACGCTCGACGCAGCCGGATCCGTTGTGATCCGGGTCTATCGGAGGGCTGACGGTGGCGATCGAGACCGGACACGTGGGTGGTGCTGCCTCCGGGGTGGCTGGCAGCGCCGGGGGGATGAAGGCTACGCTGAGCCTGACCGGTGTCACCGTCAACGCCATGGCGCTGATCGCGCCCGGTGCCTTCCTCTGGACCACGTTCCAGAGCCAGGCGGGCCAGTCGGTGGGGGGCAAGTCGACCGCCACCGACATGTGGATCGGATTGGCCTTCGCCCTGCTGCTGGCATTCCTCACCGCGTACTCGTATTCCGAGCTGGCCAACCGATATCCCAGGGCCGGAACTGGATCCTCCTACTACTTCGCCGAGGCCGCGCTCCTCGACAAGGAGAAGGCCCACCACCGAAGTCTCGCCAGGATGGCCAAGTTCTCGGTGGGCTGGCTCGCCCACCTCTACTACTGGATCTACCCGGGCATCATGGCCGCCTTCGGCGGCATCCTCTTCGGCTACCTCTACAGTGTCGCCAGCGGGCACGCACCCTCGACGGGGCTGCTCGTCGCCGTCGTCCTCATCTTCACCCTGCTCAACACCTACGTCGCCTACCGGGGCATCAGCGGGTCGACGATGACGGCCATCGTCATCAACGTCATCCAGCTCGTCGCCCTGGTCTCCTTCGCCATCTTCGCCATCGTCTTCCGGGTCACACACCCGGGGCTCCACTTCGACAACACCATCGGCAGCGTGCTCACCGGGAATCACAGCTTCACGGGCATCCTCGGCCAGGGCACCATCGCCATCCTCCTCCTGGTCGGTTTCGAGTCCATCACCTCGCTGGGGGCCGAGGCCAAGAATCCCAAGAAGGACATTCGCCGGGGAATCCTGCTGTCCCTGGCCATCCAGGGCCTGGTCATGTACATGTTCGAGTACTTCGCCGCCAACATGGTGGTGGGCAGTTCGGTGAGTGGTGGCAGCGCCACCGGCTACGCCGCCGCCGGAGGGAACTCGGCACCGATCGGCACCATGATCAAGCACATGGGCGACATCGTCTTCGGCGGCAGCGTGGGCACGGTGCTGGCCCTGATCGTCGCCGTCACCGTCCTCATCGCCCTGTTCGGGACCATGCTCGCCTGCCTCAACACCGGCGTCCGGATCACCTACGCCATGGGCCGGGACAAGGAGATGCCGTCCATCCTCGGCATGCTCCACGGACGCTTTGCCACACCGCACACGGGTGTCTGGATCCTGGGCGGCGTCAGCGCACTGCTCGGCATCTACGGTGTGGTCAACACCGACCACCTCGCCGTCATCATCTACGGCTCCAACATCGGGACCTTCCTCGTCTACGGCGCCACCAATGTCATCGCCCTGGTCGCCTTCTGGAGCGCCCATGAGCGAGGCTTCTTCAAGCACACGTTCGTGCCGGTGCTGGGGGCGGTGGCCAACTTCGCCATGCTGCTCGGCGTCTTCTACCTGGCCGTGACCGCCGGCAACCTCAAGGTGAACGGCGTGCCCGTGGTGGGCTCGCAGACCCAGAGCGACGCCCTCACCGCGGTGGGCATCGTCGCCGTCTGGTTCGTCATCGGGGCGGCCTGGTTCGCCTGGAACAGCCGGCGCCTCGGTCGTCCTGCCAGGGTGCACCACGACCAGGCCGCGGTGCCAGCCGCCTGACACCGCGCGACGCCTGATCGACGCGTCGATCCTGCGCAGCCAACTCTCCTCGGGGCCTCTCTCCAGGCCTCCCATCGACCGCCGGTGGGGGGCCTGAGGGGGGCTCTCTGTGCGCGCGGCACAAGCGGGGTGGAACGTCTTCGTGCGTCGTGGGTGAGGCTTTTCCTGCCTCCGCCGCGATACGGTCCCGGCCGCAGGATCAGATCAGGCACGGAGATCTTCCCTTGCGTCTGTACGCGCGCGTCCGCCTCGGTAGCAGTCTCGCCCTCGCCGCCGCCGCCCTCCCCCTGGTGACCCACGCCGCCACTGAGTTGGTTGGCCGGCAGGCGGCCGTCGCCGTCGACACCGTCTGGGTCGTCATGGCGGCGGCCCTGGTCCTCCTCATGCAGGCCGGCTTCGCCATGCTCGAAGTCGGCTTTTCCCGCATGAAGAACGTGGGGACGGTGGTGGCGAAGATCATCGTCAACCTCTCCATCAGCTCGATCCTGTACTGGGCGGTGGGTTTCGCACTCGCCTTCGGCGCGGGCAGCGGCTTCCTCGGCCACCTCATCGGCGGCGGCTCGGCCTTCGCCCCTTCCTTCCTGCCCGGATCGACCATGAACCTGCCCGCCCTGGCCGGCTCCGACGTCCCCTCGGCAGCCAAGTTCTTCTTCGAGTTCGTCTTCTGCGCCATCTCCCTGGCGATCGTCTGGGGAACGATGCTGGAGCGGACCAGGTTCATCGTCTACATCCTCTTCGCCATCCCCTTCTGCGCCGTCATCTATCCCATGATCAGCCACTGGGTCTGGGGCGGCGGATGGCTTGGGGCCAACCTGGGCGTCCAGGACTTCGCCGGCTCCGGCGTCGTCCACCTCACCGGCGCGACGGCGGGCTTCGCCGGGCTCCTGCTGCTCGGGCCCCGCATCGGCAAGTTCGGCCGCGATGGCAAGCCCAACGCCATCCCCGGGCACAGCATGCCACTGGCCCAGCTGGGCGTTCTCATCCTCTGGTTCGGCTGGTTCGGCTTCAACCCCGGCTCCACCCTACAGGCTCTCAACCTGCACTTCGCCGACGTGGTCATCGTCACCAACCTCGCCGCCGCCAGTGGGGCCCTCGCCGCCATGACCGTCATCTACCTGCGGCAGAAGAGCCTCGACGTCGGCATGATCGGCAACGGCGCCATCGCCGGCCTGGCCGCCATCACCGCCCCCTCCGGCTATGTGCAGCCATGGGCCGCCCTCATCATCGGCGCCGTCGCCGGCGTGATCGTCGTCTACGGTGTGCTGCTCATCGACAAGATCCTCGACGACCCCGTCGGCGCCCTCTCCGCCCACGGTCTGTCGTGTGTCTGGGGACTCCTCTCCTGCGGCCTCTTCGCCGATCCCGCGCTGGCCCGCTTCAACGGCGTCGGCCATGGCGGCCTGGTCTACACCGGCAATTTCACCCAGCTGGGGGCGCAGGCGGTGGCCGTCGTCGCCATCTTCGCCACCGTGTTCTGCCTGTCGTTCGGCATCTTCTGGGTCATCAAGAAGACGGTGGGGCTGCGCGTCAGCGAGCGCCACGAGATCGACGGCCTCGACATCAGCGAGCACGGGATGTGGGGCTATCCTGAGTCCTTCATGCCGGTGCCCGGAGGCGCGTACATTCACCCCGACGCAATCGCCGGGGCGGCGCGCCAGCGCGCTGCCGGCGCCTGATTTGGAGACGACACGATGAAGAAGGTCGAGGCGATCATCCGGCCGGAGCGGCTGCAGGCCGTCCAGGACGCCCTGGACGCCCTGGGATCCTCCGGGGTGACGGTGACCGAGGTGCTCGGCTGCGGCAAGCAGCGGGGCTACACCGAGACGTACCGGGGGGCGCGGGCCAACATCTCCCTGCAGCGCAAGATCAAGGTCGAGGTCGTCTTGATCGACGCCATCGTCGAGAAGGTGGTGGACGCCATTAGTGGGGCGGCCCGGACCGGGGAGATCGGCGACGGCAAGATCTTCATCCTGCCGGTCGACGACTCGGTCCGCATCCGCACCGGCGAGCGGGGCGACGAGACCATCCGCCACCTCGAGGCCGAGCACTGGGGCCATTGACCGAACTGCGGGTCGAGCCGGCACTGCGGCCACCCGGCCGGCGGCGTTCGTGCGGGACGACCGAGGCGGACGCCCCGGAATTCGGGCGCGCAGCCCTGTGACTCTCGAGCGCCGCGGTGCCAGGCTGACCGCCTGGGTCCTCGCACCGTGCCAGCGAGGGCCCACTCCTTCCCTCTCCGTCGCGGCGGCACGGTGGACGACCGGGCCCGCCAGGCTGTGGGGGAGGGCTGACGCGGCTGTCGGCCCCCCATCTCGACAGACGGCACCGCCGGGACACTAAACTCCTGGGGCGATGACCTACATCGTCACCGAGACCTGCGTCGACCTCAAGGACAAGTCCTGCATCGAGGTGTGCCCTGTCGACTGCATCCACGAGACCGACGAGGACCGCATGGTCTACATCGATCCCGATGAGTGCATCGATTGCGGCGCATGCGTCGATCCATGCCCCGTGGACGCGATCTTCGCGGAGGAGGACGTCCCCACCGCGCAGGTCGCCTTCGTCGAGATCAACAAGCTGTACTTCACAGACAGGGACGCCGCTCGGGCGAAGGTGGGCGAGGTCAAGCCCCTCGCCTGAGGCCGGTCCCTCGCCGGCCTGGTCGCCGCCGGCGCCCCGCCGCAGCACCCCTGTGCAGTGGGGATGAACGGGTGCCGCCATCTTGTGCTCTGCGCCCTAAGGGCCGGGGGTACCCCTCGGCCTCGCCGTCCATGGCGGGCAGGGTCACAAAGCCGGTAGGCTCACGCCGTTGAAGATCGGCCGACCTGGGCTGCACGCCCGCGCCGGCAGGAACCGCACTCCGAAAGGGGGATTGCATGGCAAGCGACGAGACCCTAGCCACCACCGCAACGCCCAAGGACGTCATCGCCCGGGCCAAGAAGGCGGGCGTCCAGTTCGTCGACGTCCGCTTCACGGACCTCCCCGGGACGTGGCAGCACTTCAGCATCCCGGTGAGCGAGCTGACCGAGTCCCTCTTCGAGGAGGGCATCGGCTTCGACGGCTCCTCGATCCGCGGTTTCCAGAAGATCCACGAGAGCGACATGCTCTTGATCCCCGACCCGGGGCGCTGCTTCGTCGACCCCTGTCTCGAGGTGCCGACGCTCGCCATCGTCTGCGATATCCGGGACCCGCTGACCAAGGGCCCGTACTCGCGCGACCCGCGCTACATCGCCCGCAAGGCGGAGGCCCATCTGGCCAAGTCGGGCGTGGCCGACCTCTCCTACTGGGGTCCGGAGCTCGAGTTCTACATCTTCAACTCCGTCCGTTTCGACCAGAACTCCCACGAGGGGTACTACCACGTCGACTCCGACGAGGGCATCTGGAATAGCGGCCGCGCCGGTGACAACCTCGGGTACCGCCCGAAGTACAAGGAAGGCTACTTCCCCGTCCCGCCGGCGGACCAGCTGCAGGACCTGCGCAGCCGCATCGTCCTCGCCATGCTCGAATCGGGCCTGGACATCGAGGTGCATCACCACGAGGTGGGCACCGCCGGTCAGACCGAGATCGACATGCGCTTCGGTCCCCTCGTGTCGATGGCCGACAACGTCCTGCAGTTCAAGTACATCGTGAAGAACGTCTGCGTGAAGAACGGCTACACCGCCACCTTCATGCCCAAGCCACTGTTCGGTGACAACGGCAGCGGCATGCATGTGCACCAGTCGCTCTGGAAGGCCGGCGTGCCCCTCTTCTACGACAAGAAGGGGTACGCCCTGTTCAGCGACATCGGTCGCTGGTACATCGGCGGCCTGCTGGCTCACGCCCCGGCCCTGCTGGCCCTGGCGGCGCCGACCACCAACTCCTACCGCCGCCTGGTGCCGGGCTACGAGGCCCCCATCAAGCTCGCCTACAGCGCCCGCAACCGCAGTGCCTGCGTGCGCATCCCGACCTACAGCGATTCGCCCAAGGCGCGGCGCCTGGAGTTCCGTTCCCCCGACCCGACCTGCAACCCCTACCTCGCGTTCAGCGCCATGCTGATGGCGGGACTGGACGGCATCGCCAAGAAGACCGAGCCGCCCAAGCCCATCGAGGCGGACCTGTACGAGTTGGAGGGCGAGGAGGCCGCCCAGGTCAAGGATCTCCCCGGCTCCCTGCCCGAGGTCCTCGACGCCCTGGAGGCCGACCACGACTTCCTCCTCAAGGGGGATGTCTTCACCCCGGACGTCATCGAGACCTACATCGCCTACAAGCGGGAGCGCGAGGTCGATCCGGTGGCGCTCCGGCCCCATCCCTACGAGTTCTTCCTGTACTACGACGCGTGATCGGAGCGAGGCCCGGCACGCCCTAGGGCGTGCCCCAGGCCGACGCCCGCCCGGGCGCCGCGCACTGCGCGTGCGTCCGGGCGAGGCGGTCGCCGTCAGGGCGCACGGCGGCCAACCGGAAGAGGCCTGACGGCTGCTGCCCGCACGCGCCGAGCGGTGCCGCTGCCGCCCGCCCGGCGCGGCACCGCTCAACCCCGCGGGGGGCTCAGGCTATGCCGATGCCCCGCAGTGGGTCGGCGGTCTGGCGGAGAAGGGCGCGCGTCGCGGAAATCCGGCACGCCAGCATCTCCAGGATCTCGTCGAGCCTCTCGATCAGATCCGGGGCCAGCTCGATGGGGTGGTTGTCGATTTCCCGCAGCAGTGCAGACAACCGCAGCGCCTTCTGATCGATCTTCGCAACGGTCTCCTGCGGCTGTCCGACCGTTGCTGCCCACTGGCTCGGCTCCATACGGTGACCTCCGTGCTTTCGGCCATCGGTGCCTCGGCGCGGTGAAGCCGCGTCACCGCCTAGCCTAGGGCGTTCTCGCCCCTGCTGTCCAGGGTCGTTCGCCTCAAGATGCCGGTGCTACACTCGCGGCGGCCGAAGGGCGCTGACCGGGCGCGGGTGGCGGAACTGGCAGACGCGCGGGACCTAGGATCCCGTGGGGTGACCCGTCCGAGTTCGAGTCTCGGTCCGCGCAGTCGGGCCGCCTGGCCGGGACGGCGACGCTCTCGCTGTCACATCCCCTCATGCCCCATTGGAGGAGCTTCGCGTGACCCCCGCCGACGCCGATCTTTCCGTCTTCGTCGACCGCAAACCTGGCTGGATCGTCGAGTTGAGCGTCGAGGCCCCCGCCGTGGAGCTCGACGCCGCCCTGCGGGCGGCCGGCCAGAGGGTGAGCGCGCGTCTCCGCATCCCCGGCTTCCGGCCGGGGAAGGCGCCTACCGCGATCGTCGAGCGCGCCGTCGGCTGGGAGACGCTGCGGAAAGAGGCGATCGATCACCTGATCCCCGACCTCTTCACCCGGGCCGTCGCCCAGACGGGCGTGGAACCCGTTGGCGACCCGCAGGTGACTGTCGAGACGGCGGAGCGGGGCGAGCCCGTCAAGTTCACCGCCCAGGTCACGGTGCGTCCGGAGGTCGATCTCGGTGACTACCTGACGCAGCGTCTCGACCCGACGACGACCGAGGTGACCGAGGACGACGTCGACCTCAGCCTGGAGGAGGTGCGGCGGCAACTCTCCGACCTGGAGGAGGTCAGCCGTCCCGCCCAGTCGGGCGACGTCCTCCGCTGCGTGCTCGTGATGCGGCGCGGCGATGAGGTGCTCTCCGGCAGCACCGAGGAGCGTGACATCGAACTGGATCGCGAGCGCCTCATCCCGGGCCTGGTCGACGCCCTGCTCGGTCTCGAGGCCGGAGCTGAGCGGACCTTCCCTCTGACGCTACCCGCCAACTACCCGCAGGAGGAGTTGCGAGGCGCGACGGTGCAGACGGACGTCCGCCTCGTGGCGGTGCGCGAGCGCCGCCTGCCACCGCTCGACGACGAGCTGGCCAAGCGGGCGCAGACCGGGACGACCGTCGAGGAGATGCGCGAACTGCACCGCGGCGAGCTCATCGAAGCGGCGGCTCGGGGCGACGAGGAGAACTTCCAGAACGAGGTGCTGACGGCGCTGCGGGACCGGGTCAAAGTCGACATCCCCGAGCTGATGATCGAGCGCGACCTGGATCGCCAGGTGGCGGAGATGGAAGTGCGCATGGCGGCGGTGGGCATCCCCTTCGACCGCTACCTCGAGTACTCGCGGACGACCGCCGAGAAGTTCCGTCAGGAGCGGCGCCCGGTCGCGGTCCAGCGGGTGCGCCTCGACCTTGCGCTGAGCGCTCTGGCGGCCGCGGAACAGCTCGACGTCGATGAATCCCAGGTCGAGCGCGAGGCCCAGCGGATCGCCGCGGGCCGTCGGGTCACCCCCGACCAGCGCCGACGGCTCCGGGCCGCCGCCCGCCAGGATCTGCTTCGTCAGGCCGCTGTCGGGCGGGCGGTGGAGATCGCCAGGGGGGACGTCTGAGCCTCACCCGGCACCGGCCGGCCCCGAAGGGCACGGCGGCAGCCCGTGGGTATACTGGGTCGCAAATGGCCCTGATCCCCTACGTCATCGAGACAACCAACCGCGGCGAGCGTGGCATGGACATCTACTCCCGCCTGCTCAAGGACCGCATCATCTTCATCGGGACCCCCATCGACGACCAGGTCGCCAACGTGGTCATGGCGCAGCTCCTCTTCCTCGCCGGCGAGGATCCCGAGAAGGACATCTGGCTCTACATCAACTCCCCGGGGGGCTCGGTGTATGCGGGGCTCGCCATCTACGACACGATGCAGTACGTGGAGCCGCGGGTCGGCACCATCTGCATGGGGCTGGCCGCCTCCATGGCCGCCGTCCTGCTCGCCGGGGGCGCCGAGGGGCTCCGCTACTCCCTTCCCAACACCCGGGTCCTGATCCATCAGGCGAGTGGCGGGTTCAGCGGACAGGCCGCCGACATCCAGATCCACGCCCAGGAGATCCTCCGCGTCAGCCGGCGCATCGACGAGATCCTCGCCCACCACACGGGCAAGTCGATCGAGGTGGTGCACCGCGACTTGGATCGGGACTTCTTCATGAGCTCGGACGAGGCCAAGGACTACGGCCTCATCGACGAGATCATTCAGGCGCGCCCCAAGAGCGCCGGTGACGGCGCCCAGATGCCCCCGCGGGTCAGCGGCGGCTCCGGTGGACGGGCTCGGGGTGACCCGGGCGGAGGCCCCGAGGCAGGCGGAGGCGCCGCCACCCGCTAGGCGGGAGGCGGCGAGGACATGACCGACCGCGAAGACCGCCGCCGCCACACGCGCTGCTCCTTCTGCGGCAAGGGCCAGGAGCAGGTCCGCAAGCTGGTGGCCGGCCCTGGCGTCTACATCTGCGACCAGTGCATCGACCTGTGCCAGGAGGTGCTGGAAGAGGACAACCGCTCGACGTCGCAGCGGCGCACCGAAGACCGGGATGATGCCCACCCCGGCAGGTGATCATGGCCTCCCTCGACCAGCACGTCGTCGGCCAGGAACACGCCAAGAAAGTCCTCCCGTCGCTGTCTACAACCATTTCCGGCGCATCGCCAACATCAAGGCGAACAGCGACATCGAGCTGCAGAAAGTCCAACGTGCTGCTGGTCGGGCCGACGGGTTGCGGCAAGACCCTGCTGGCGCAGACGCTGGCGAAGATCATCGACGTCCCCTTCAGCATCGCCGACGCCACCAGCCTCACCGAGGCCGGCTATGTCGGCGAGGACGTCGAGAACATCATTCTCAAGCTTATCCAGACAGCCGACTTCGACATCCCCAGGGCGGAGCGGGGCATCATCTACATCGACGAGATCGACAAGATCGGCCGCAAGGCCGATACACCCAGTCCATCACCCGCGACGTGTCGGGCGAGGGCGTCCAGCAGGCCCTGCTGAAGATCCTCGAGGGGACGGTGGCCAACGTGCCGCCACAGGGAGGCCGCAAGCACCCCCACCAGGATTTCATCCAGATCAACACCACCAACATCCTCTTCATCTGCGGTGGCGCCTTCGACGGTCTGGAGAAGATCATCGAGCACCGCACCGGCCGCCGCGCCATTGGCTTCACCAGCGAACCGGTGCGCAAGGGCCGGACGAGGAGTCCACGAAACTGCTCCGTGAGCTGCAGCCCGAGGACCTGCTCAAGTACGGGCTGATCCCCGAGTTCGTGGGCCGGCTGCCCATCGTGGTCACCCTCGATTACCTGGACGAGGAGGACATCGTCCGCATCCTGACCGAGCCCAAGAACGCCTTCGTCAAGCAGTACCAGAAGTTCTTCGCCCTCGACGATGTCGAACTCACCTTCCATGAGGGCGCACTGCGCGCCATCGCCAAGCGGGCCTTGGCCAGGGGCACCGGCGCCAGGGGGCTCAAGTCGATCATCGAGGACGTGCTCCTCAACAGCATGTTCGAGGTGCCGAGCCGCCCCGACATCAAGAAGTGCGTCATCACCGAACAGTCGATCCAGGACGGCGTCGAGCCCCTGCTTCTCACCGAGGAGCCCCGCCCCCGCGACACCGAACCCGCGGTGGTCGCCGACAAGACGGCCTAGCCCGGAGCGGGACGCCTCCCGCCCTCCGCCGCGCCCACTCCGACCGCCCTCCGGCCCGGAAATCCCCGCCCCGCACGGCTTCGGGGGGCGGGAACGGGTGAGGCATGAACCGCCCCCGTATACTCGCTTGCACTCATGGAGGCGAAGTTCGATCCGGCGGTTGTCGAGCCGCGCTGGCGCCGGCGTTGGGAGGAGCTGGAGCTCGGTCGCGCCGACCGGGCCGCGCCGCGTCCCGGCTTCACCATCGCCCTGCCGCCCCCCAACATCACCGGCGCCCTCCACATGGGACAGGCGATGGGGTTCTCGGTCCAGGACATCCTCTCCCGCCACCGGCGGATGACCGGCCACGAGGTCGAATGGTGCCCTGGTACGGACCATGCGGCCATCGCCACCAATGCCGTCATCGAGCGCCAGCTCATCGCCGAGGGGACGACCAAGGAGACCGTCGGCCGCGCCGCATTCCAGGTCCGGGTGGACGCCTGGTACGAGGAATACGGAGGCCGCATCTACGATCAGATGCGCCGCCTCGGCTTCAGCCTCGACTGGTCGCGGTCCCGCTTCACCCTCGACGATGGCTACGTCCGGGCCATCCGCGTCGTCTTCAAGACCCTCTTCGACGAGGGACTCGATCTACCGGGGCCCCCGCATCGTCAACTGGTGCCCCCACGACCGCAGCGCCATCAGCGACGAGGAGGTCGAATGGGTCGACCGCCACGACACCCTCACCCACCTGCGCTACCCGCTTTCGGGGGGAGGTGAGGTGGTGGTGGCGACGGTGCGGCCGGAGACCATGCTCGGCGACACCGCCGTGGCGGTGAATCCCGACGACCCCCGTCACCGGGACCTCATCGGGCGCGAGGTCATCCTCCCCCTCAGCGGGCGGCGCGTGCCGGTGATCGGTGACGCCGCGGTGCGCATCGACTTCGGCACCGGCGCTCTCAAGGTGACCCCGGGGCACGACCCCACCGACTATGAGATCGGCGCCCGCCACGGGCTCTCGGTGCTGACCGTCATCGCTGCGGATGGGACCATGTCTGTGCCCGACCTCCCCCGCTTCCACGGGCTCACGGTCGAGCAGGCCAGGGTCGCCGTCACCGAGGCGCTCGCCGAGCTCGGGGCGGTGGTGGGGGAGGAGGCGTACGACCACCAGGTCGGCCTCTGCCAGCGGTGCCACCACGTCCTCGAACCCCTCGTCAGCGAGCAGTGGTGGGTGCGCATGGCCACCCTGGCCGGACCGGGGATCGCCGCGGTGGAGAGCGGCGAGATCCGCTTCCATCCCGAGCGGTTCGGAGAGCAGTACCTGAGCTGGATGCGCGGCATCAGAGACTGGTGCATCAGCCGCCAGATCTGGTTGGGACACGCCATCCCGGTGAGCACCTGCGCCACTGGCCACCGCTTCGCCTGGGTCGAGCCCCCCGGGGCTTGCCCCACCTGCGGGAACGCCGAGCTCCAGCACGATCCCGACGTCCTCGACACCTGGTTCTCCAGCGCCCTCTGGCCGTTCGCCATCTTCGGATGGCCGGACCAGACCGAGGATCTGCGCCGCTTCTACCCCACCGACGTGCTGGTCACGGCGCGCGACATCATCTTCCTGTGGGTCGCCCGGATGATCATGACCGGGCTCAAGTTCACCGGCTCCCGCCCCTTCAGCGACGTCGTCATCACCTCGACGATCCAGGCGCGGGACGGCACCCGGATGAGCAAGTCGCGGGGCAACGTCGTCAACCCGCTGGAGATGATCGACCGCTACGGTGCCGACGCGGTGCGCGCCTGGGCGGCGGCGGTCGGCACCAGCGGCCAGGACGTGCGCTTCGACGACGAGCAACTCGCCAGCTACCAGCGCTTCGCCAACAAGCTGTGGAACGTCACCCGCCTCCTCGTCTCGCGTCTCGGCGACGGCGACCGCATCGCCGCGCAGCCCGCACCGGTCGACCCGGATGCCCTGCTCGCGGAGGACCACTGGCTCCTCGGCCGGGTGGCGGACGCGGTGAACACCGTCGACCAGGCCATCACCCAGTACCGCTTCCACGACGCCATGGACCGGCTGTACGCCGTGGTCTGGCAGGACTTCTGCTCCGATTACATGGAGATAGCCAAGACACGCCTCGCCGCCTCGGAGGGACCCGACCGGTCGGCAGCGGCGGCCACTGCGGTCACCGCCCTCGACGTGCTCCTGCGCCTTCTCCACCCGTTCATGCCCTTCGTCACCGAGGAATGCGCCGGGCGCCTCCCCGGTGCCGCCGACAGCCTGCAGCGGCGGTCGTGGCCCGCTGTCGAGGACGGCTGGACCGACCCCGCGCACAACGTCGAACGGCGGGCGGTGGACGAGCTGCTGGAACTTGTGACGCAGCTGCGGTCCCGCCGCCAGGAGGCGGGAGTGAGCGCCGCCGATCGCACACGGCACCCCGTCGTGGTGCGGGGAGGCTCCGCCGCTCTCAACGACACCGATCGGCGCCGCATCCTCGAGGCGCTCGTCCCGGTGCGCCTCAGCGCCGCAGGAGACGCCGGGCCCACCCAGGTCGTCGTCGCCGGCAGTCTCGAGGCCGAACTGCACCTTGGCACCGGGGGGGTCGAACATCTGCGGCGGCAGCTCGGCGACCTCGAGAGCCAGCTCGGCCGGCTCAGCGAGCAACTCGCCAACGCCGGCTTCGTGGAACGCGCCCCGGCACCCGTCGTCGACAGGGCGCGGGCCCAACTTCGCGAGGCGGAGCAGCAGGCGGCAACCCTGCGCCGCCGTTTGGAGATGTCCCCATGAGTCTACTGGCCAGCATCAGCCAAGGCAGCCTGATCGCCCTGGGGGTGGGCATCGCCGTCGCCTACGTTGCCCTGCTCGCCATCGCCGTGGCCTTCAACGTGGTGCGGGACGCCCGGCGCCGGTCGCACTCGTGGATCTTCGCCATCTTCGCCTTCCTGCTCGCCTTCCTCCCTCCGTTTCTGGGAGCCATCGTCTACGTGGTGATCCGCCCCCCGCGGCCTCTCGACGAGGAGCGGGCCCTGGCCGCCGAGGCGCAGATCCTTGCGGAGCCCGTCATCGTCGACAAGCCGACCCGCCCCTGCCCCACCTGCGGCCGTGACATCGAGGAGGACTTCGTCATGTGCCCGTACTGCCGGACCCAGTTCGCGCGCCGGTGCGTTGCCTGCGAACACACCCTCCGCCTCGGCTGGCCGGTCTGCCCCTTCTGCGGCGCCGAGGTGGGCGGGCGCAGCCTGCCCCAACCGGCTCCGAGGGCAGTGTCGCCGCCGCCGATCCGGTGAACCTTGCCGGGGATGCTCCGGCGGCACCGGTGAGGTCGGCGTGACCAGGTTGACGCTGTGCTGACCGCCGGGGACCGCCTGCCCCTCATCCCCGGGATGCTCCTCCTCGGGGCGCTGCTCGTCGCCCTGCTCCCCGAGAGGCGGAGCGGAAGCCGCCGTCTGATCGCTGCGGTGACCATGGTTCTGGCCCTCGCAACCGCGGCCACCATCGTGCCTCTGACCGCCGGTGGGGCCACCCTGGCGCGGTCCTTCGGCGAGGCCGTCCCCGGCGTCAACCTTCTCCTCCGCGCCGACTCTGCCGGCCTCGTCATCGTCATCGCCGCCCTGGGGGCCGGGTTGCTCTCACTGATCGAGCGTGATCCCCCCCCCGGCGCCGCTGCCGCCCTTCTCGTCGCCGCCGCGGGAGTCGCCGTCGCCGGCTTTGCCGGGAATGCGGTGCTGCTCTTCGCCGGCGCTGAGATCGCTAACGCCGGCAGCCTCTTCCTGCTCTCCTCCGAGCGCGGGCGGGCGAGCCGCGGCGTCCTCATCGCTTACGGTCTGCAGCTGGCCTTCGGGCTCGGGCTGCTGCTGGCCGCCGTCCAGCTGATCGCGGCCACGGGGACGAGTGATCCGCTAGCCTTCCCCACCACCGCCGTCACGGTGGCGGTGGCGCTGCCCTGGGGGCTGGCGGGGGCGGCCCGCCTGCTCGCCGTCGGCTTCTGGCCCGGCGGAACCGGTGGCCACGCCAGCCGCGCCTGGCTGGCGACGGCGGCCGTGCCCTCTGGCGCGGCCATCCTGGTCCGCCTCGTCGAGGCCGGGGGCGGGCAGGTCGGCTCCGGCATGACGGTGGTGCTCGGCCTGATGGGTGCCGGTGCCGCCGTCTGGGGAAGCATGGCCGCCTGGCGCTGGCAGCGGGAACCCAGGCTGGCCGGCCGGGCGCTCCTCGTCGCCGCCACCGGTCCGGTGATCGTGCTTGCCGGCCTGCCCGGCGGCCTCGGGGGCTTTGCCGCCGGCCTGGTCGCCCTCGAACTGGCCCTCTTAGCTGCCCCCGCCTGGAGCCGTCAGCCGGCGGTGAGCCGCCGCGGACGGCTTCTCTGCGCCACGGCGCTCGCCGCCGCCGGAGGCCTTCCGATCGGCTTCGGGACCACCGCCGTCGTCCTCGAGCTGGGACCCATCGCCGCCCTCGGTCCGGCCTACGCGCCTCTCCTGTTCGCCCTCGGGACGGCCGCCCTGGTTGCCGCGGCGGCCGGGCTCGCCGCCGCCCTGCACGCCCTCTTGGTGGTCGGCCCCACCGCCGACCCGAACGCTGGCGCCGCCTCGCGACGGCCGGCCCGGGCTGCCGCCGTCGCACTCGTCGTCGGGGCGGTGGCCGCGCTTCTTCCCGGCCTGGTCGGCGTCTTCGTCCTCGGCCCCCTGTCGGGGAGCGAGGCGCCCGTCGCCGTCGACGCCGCCAGTCTCCAGATCCCGGGCGGATCCTGGCCGGGCGGGTACCTGACTCTGGCCCTCCTCGTCGTGGTGCTCACCGCCGCCAGCACCGCGGCTCTGCTGGGCTGGTGGCTGCCCCGTCCCAGGGCGAGGCGGGCAAACCTTCGACCGCCATCGCCCTGGCTGAGCCTGCTCGGTCCCCGGCGGACCATGAAACCCGTCTTGCGCGCTGTCTCCTCCGCGCTGGCCGCCACGGATAACTGGCTGGGCACCCAACCAGGCTTGGCCTTCATCGTCTGTGCCGCCGCGCTCGCCATCGTGGTCTTCGGGTACCTATGAACGACCCCCTGCTCGACAGCCTCGCCTTCGTCGGCGCCCTCGTCGCCGTCTTCGTCGACCAGCGGCGGGCCGTCCTCTTCGCGTGTGTGGCCGTCGCCGTCTGTCTCGCACCCACTGCAGCCGCGCTCGGCGGAGGCTGGGCCGCGCTCGTCCTCGGCGTGGCCGCCGTCGCCACGGGCCTGGCCGGCGAACTGGCGGGCCGCCTCAGGGAGAGCTTGGCTCCGCGACACAGCACCGGCCCCCGGATGCCGGTCGCGGCCTCCGCCGACTCCCTTTTCGGACCCCGGAGCCTTCGCGCCATCGCCGCCCTCGTGGCTCTGCCCGCGGCGTCGTGGATCAGCTTCAACGCCTCGGTCGGGGCGGTCGCCGGCGTCCAGGGCCTCCTCTTCCCGCCCACCTACACCTTCCTCTGCGGCGCCATCCGGCTCCTCCTGGCGCGCGGTGTCAGGGACCTCGCCGTCGGCGTCTCCGTCATCGCCCTGGCCGTGGCCGTCGGCTGGTTCCTCCGCGGTGGCGGCGCGCCCCTGCCGGTGGCGGCGGGGGTGGCCGCGCTGGCCCCTGTGGCCGCGGTGGTTGCCGAGTGGCTGGGCGGTCGTGACCGCCCGGGTCCGGTTCTGGAGGAGGCCGCGTGAGCGCCGCCTGGCTGGCCGCCATCTGGCTCTGCGTTGGCACCGCGGCCGGTCTGATCTCGCGCCGCCTCGGAGGCCGGCGGGCCGTGAGCGTGGTCGCCCTCCTGCTGCTCGCCGGGGCCGTTCTCCTCGCCACCCGTTCCGGTGCCGGCCGCTCGCCCCTCATCGACACCGGCTCCTATCTCTCCCGGGAGGGCGGAGGTCTGCTGGTCGCCGCCGCCGTGGCCCTCGCCCTCTGCCTGCTCCTCGCGGAGACGGTCGACGGGTTCGAGGTGGTGGGCATCGGGGCCGTCGGCGCGGCGGTCGTCCTCGTCGTCTCGACGACCTCGCCCCTTCTCTACGGCGTGGCCGCGTTCCTCGCCGTGATGGCGCTGAGCCTCCGCTGGATGGCGGCGGCTCCGGGGGCGGCCACCCTCGCCGCCGGCAGGGTGGCCGGCGTGGGGGCTGCCTCCCCTCATCGCCGCCAGCGTTTTCCTCCCCGTCTCTAATCAGGAGGTCCCGACACGCGCGGGACCGGCTCTGGTGGGTGGCCTCCTCGTCGCCGGCGTCATCGTCCTCGTCGCCCTGGTCCCCGTCGGGGGGTGGGTCGCCGGCGCCATGGCCAGGCTCCGGGCCGTCGACACCGCCGCCTGGGCGTTCCTCCTCGCCCCGGCGATGTTGATCACCGCCGCCTTCATCCCGGCATCGCTCCCGGGGAGCGGGCGCCTCGCCTTCCGGGACACCATCCTGGTCGCCGGTCTCCTCAGCGCCATCTGGGCCGGAGTGCAGAGCCTGCGCCCCGGGGTTTCCGCGCGGTACGGGACGGTTTGCCGCCGGGGATCTGTCCCTCGTGGCGGCGGCCATCGGCACGGGCCAGACGGTCGCCATGACCGGCGGCCTCCTCCTCATCGTCACCCACCTCGTCGCCGGCCCGTTGCTCCTCCAGCCGCCCAGGGGCGGTCTGGGTGCTCCGCGCCGGCTGCTCTGGTGGTCGGTCAGCGGCCTCCCTCCCTCCCCGGCATTCTGGGGCCGCCTCCTGGTTCTCCGGGCCTGCGCCGGGATCGGCGGTCCCGCCCTCGTCCCCTGCCTCGCCGCCTGCGGCCTGCTGGCCCTGGCCGCGGTCCTCGTCGTGGCTCGGGGCGAGGGGGAGGGCGGGGAACCGGCCGTCCCCCTGCAAGTCGTGCTCGCGTGGGGGCTCTGCGGGGTCGCCATCGCCGCTGCTCTGGCGCCCCTCCTCGCCGTCCACGCCGTCTTCGGGGCCGCCGCGTGAGCGTCACCCTCGCCCTGCGATCCGTCGCCGCCCTGGCCGTGTTCCCGGGGGCCGCCTACGCCGGCGCCGTGACCCTGCTGGTTCTCTGGATCGGGCGCCTGCCTCGAGGAGCCTTCCCGCTGCGCTTCGAGGAGGCGGTCGCCGCCGCCGGCATCGCCGTCGCCTGCGGTCTCCTCGCCCTCCCCGATTCGCCGCTCTCCACCGTGCCGTTCGGTGTCAGTCTCGCCGGTCTGCTCATCGCTTTCGCGGGCGCGGTCGCGTGGGGCAGCCCGGGAGGCTGGCCGTGGCACCGCGTGGTGGCCGCCGTGTCCGCAGTCGTGCCCCTCCTGGGGCTGGGGTCCGCGGCCATGACCCTCGATCTGCAGACCATCGCGGTGCTGCCCGGCACGGCGGTCGGCGCCGCCCGCTACTGCGCAGTCGCCGCCGTCGTCATCGCCCTGCCGGCCATCGTCCGGCCGTTCGACAAGGGCAGCTCGCGGCCCAGCCGGGCCGCTCTCTTCGCCGCCGGCGGGCTGCTCGCCGCCACCCTGGGCACGCTCGCTCCGCTGGCGAACCTCGCTCCCGTCGTGGTGGACGCGGGCTGCGCCGCCCTCGTCGTCCTCTTCGCGGGGGTGCTCGGCCTGGGCCGCCGTCTCCTGCCGGCGGCGGACGGCCGCCTCGGCGCCCTTGCGGCCCTCCCCGCCGCAGCCTCGCTCCTGCTCGCCCTCGTCCACTGAGCCGGTGCGGGCCGCCGCGGTAGCCGTGCCCCTCGGGGCGATCGGCACACCCCTGGTGCGGGTGGTACGATCCAATGAGCGGGTACGCCACGGGCCTGCTGAAGGGGGGAGAGGATGGCAACTGAAGTGACGTGCTCGGGAGCGCATGACTGACGGACGGGGTCGTTTCCCCGCACCCTCCGCGCTGCCGGGATCCGTTCCCCGGCCGGCGACGAGCCATCCCCGGATTGTCCTCGCGTCCTCCAGCCCCCGCCGCCGCGAGCTTCTCGTCCGAGCCGGCATCCGCGTCGCCGTCGTCGAGCCGCCCGAGGACGGTGACCTGCCCCCGGGCATGTGCGCCGACCTGGGTTGCCAGCTCATCGCCCGACAGAAGGCCGTCGTCGTCGCCGCGGGCGTGGCCCCGGGAAGTTTCGTGATCGCCGCCGACACGGTCGTCGTCGGTCCCCACGGACCCCTGGGGAAGCCCGGCACCCCAGAGCGCGCGCGGCGCATGCTCGCCGACCTCCGGGGCCGCCGCCACACCGTGCTGACGGGCATCTGCGTGCTGGTCGCCGGTGCCGACGTGGAGGCCCTCGCCGTCTCGCGCTCCCTGGTGAAGATGCGGGACTTCTCCGACGAGGAGATGTTCACCTACGTCGCCAGCGGCGAACCCCTCGACCGGGCCGGCGCCTACGCGGTGCAGGGCGGAGGCGGGGATCTCGTCGAGGCGGTGAACGGCCGTGTCGACACCGTGGTGGGCCTCGACGTCGCCCTCACCCTGCGCCTGCTGGCGGAGGCCGGCTACCCTGACCCGCTGCCCAAGCCGACGGACATCCCCCTCGCCCCTCCGCGGCGCGAGCGGCGTCCCCTGGTGCCGATGCGCGCCGCTCAGAGGGTGTGACCGCCGAGTTCGCCCAGCGGGCAGGCGTCTCCCCGCCGATCCCGGCCGGGCCGTAATCGATGAGACTGCGTCTCCTCTCGCGTCGCCTCACGCCCTGGCTCGTCGGTGTCGCGCTCCTCGCCGCCAGCGTCGGCGCGGCCGGCTGCGGCGCCGGCAAGACCACCCTCGGGGTGAAGGTGGTCATGGCCCCCGGTCAGGGGTTCGCCGACGGCGTCGGGAAGGCGTCCAACACGCCCCAGATTGCCCCGGGGTCCGTCGTCGAGTTCATCATCACGGTCACCAACATCGGCTATGGGGGCACCGCCGGGGTGACCGTCCGCGCCAACCTGCCCGCCCAGTTCCGTTACAAGGACACCCGCTCCCTGGACACGAATACGACCGCGGTACGCACCCAGCCGGTCGACGCCGAGAGCAACAGTGCCGAGCCGGAGTGGGGGACCTGGAACATGGTCAATCACGGCGACACGGTGAGCGTGGATTTCGACACTGTGGCAGCCGGCGACGGCGGCAGCTACACCCTGACGGCCGCAGCGTCGGGCACCAGCACCGCCGGGGACTTCCAGAAGTCCCGGTTTGGATCTCGCCCTCATCGAGGCTCCCGTGCTCTCCATGTCGGTGGCCGCCACCCCCAGCTCGGTGCGACCGGGCGCCGATGTCACGTACACCATCAACGTCTTCAACGATGGCAACGGCCCGGCGGCGGCGGTCGCGGTGCTGGTCACTCTGCCGCCGGTGTTCGTTTTCGCGCAGACCGTGAGCATCAGCGGCGCAGCGAGGGATGGAGGATCCGACCCCGTCGAGGGCACGGAACTCCCCTACTTCGACAGCTTCACCATCCCGCCGCGCAGCGGCGCGACGCCGGGCAGGTTGCAGATCGTCTTCCTGGCCGACGTGCTGACCGACGCCGGCGCCCTGGGAACCTACCCGGTCGGGGCGCAGGTCATCGCCGACCAGAACACCGAGCGGGTCGTCATCCCCGACACCGCCCCCGTCGTGGTCAGCAACTCGTAGGTCGGAGCCGCCGGCCTCAGGCCAGGGCACGCTCCGGCCGGAGAGAGAGCAGCAGCTCCCTGGCGGACCTGGCGACGCCATCGGCGTCGAGTCCCAGCTCGGAGAGCAGCAGGGCCTGGGCACCGTGCTCGACGAACCGGTCGTTGATGCCCAGGCGCCGCACTGGCACCGCGACGCCGGCATCGCCGAGGAGCTCGACGACGGCGCTGCCAAACCCGCCCACCCGCGTGCCGTCCTCGACGGTGAGGACCGCCTTGTGGGAGGCGCCGAGGTCGGCGATGCGCGGGTCGATCGGCTTGACGAAGCGGGCGTCCACCACGGTGGCGGACACACCATTGGCCTCCAGCCTGCGGGCTGCCTCGAGGGCCACCCCCACCATCTTGCCGACGGCGAGGATGAGCAGCTGGCTGCCCTCCCGCCGTGTCACCGAGCGGCCGATGGGGATGGGTTCGAGGGGCACCGTGGCCAGAGAGGGCGCGGTCCCGCGCGGGTATCGGAGCGCGAAGGGCCCATCGTGCGCCAGCGCAGTGGCCAGCATCCGGCGCATCTCGTCGGGACTGCTCGGTGCCGCCACCACCATGTTGGGGATGCAGCGCAGGTACGCGAGGTCCAGCATGCCGTGGTGCGATGGTCCGTCGTCGCCGGTGATGCCGGCACGGTCCAGCACGAAGGTGACCGGCAGCCGGTGCAGCGCGGCATCGCAGGCGATCTGGTCGAAGGCGCGCTGCAGGAACGACGAGTAGATGCAGACCACTGGCCGGAGCCCCTTCATGGCCAGCCCACAGGCGAAGGTGACGGCGTGCTGCTCCGCGATGCCGACGTCGAAGAAGCGGTCGGGGAAGCGCTCGGCGAACCCCAGCAGCCCGGTGGACGAGGCCATGGCGGCCGTGATGGCCACGATCCGGCTGTCCGCTTCGGCCGCCTCCAGCAGCGCCTCGCCGAAGTGGTCGGTCCAGGAGGTCCCCTTGACGGCGAAGCTGCCGTCCTCCGGGTTGAACGTCGAGACCCCGTGGTATTTGTCGATCTCGTCCTGAACTGCGGGAGCGTAGCCGTTGCCCTTGTTGGTGACGACGTGGATCACCACCGGGCCGCGGTACGCGGCCGCGTCGCGCAGAGCCCTCTCCAGAGCGGCGATGTCGTGGCCGTCGATGGGACCGCCGTATTTGAGCCCGAGGGTCTCGAAGATGGAGGTCGTCGCCACCAGCTGCTTCAGCGATTCCTTGACCCGCTTGGCGGCCTGGTAGGCGGAGCCGCCGACCAGGGGCAGATGGCGGAGGGTCCGGCTGGTGGCGTCCTTGGCCGCCTCGTAGCGGGGAGAGAGGCGGAGCTGGCCGAGGTTCTCGGCGAGCCCCCCGATGGTGGGCGCGTAGGAGCGCCCGTTGTCGTTGAGGATGATCACCATCTCCGGTTGGAGGTGGCCGATGTTGTTGAGCGCCTCGTAGGCCATGCCACCGGTGAGGGCGCCGTCACCGACGACGCAGACGACCTTGCCGGGCTCGCCGGTGAGCTGGCGGGCGGTCGCCAGGGCCAGCGCGTAGCTGAGGCCGGTGGAGGCGTGGGAGTTCTCCACGATGTCGTGCTCGGACTCCGCCCGGCTGGGATAGCCGGAGAGGCCGCCCCGCTGGCGCAGGTGGTCGAAGTCCTTGAGGCGCCCCGTCAGCATCTTGTGGACGTAGGCCTGATGCCCGGTGTCGAACACCAGTGCGTCCTGGGGGGAGACGAAGACGCGGTGCAGGGCGACGGTCAGTTCCACCACCCCCAGGTTGGGCCCGAGGTGGCCTCCGGTCCGCGACACCGCCGCCACCAGGAAGTCGCGGATCTCGGCGCAGAGACGGGTGAGGTCGTGGGCGCCCAGCTCCCGCAGGTCCTCGGGGCAAGTGATCTCTTCGAGGAGCATCGTCTCCAGTCTAGCTGCCGGTCCGCTCGCCGGTCATCCAGAACGGGCCTCCCGCACGCCCCGGCAGCCCGGCATTTCGCGGCCCACCTCGTACCATGTGAGAGTGATGGAAGACAGGAAACCCGAGCTCCCCGACTTCGACCTGGAGGTGAGCGGCGGCGGACGGCTGCGCCGGGACGACCTCCTGGGACGCCATACCGTCCTCTATTTCTATCCCAAGGACAGCACCAGCGGCTGCACCGTCGAGGCCAGGGAGTTCACCGCCGTGCGCGCTGATCTGGAACGCCACGGGGTGAGCGTCTACGGCGTCTCCCCGGACACGCCGCAGAGCCACGACCAATTCGTGGCCGAGTGCGATCTCGGATTCCCCCTCGTCAGCGATCCCGATCACCGACTCATCGACTCGTTCCACGTGTGGAGCAGCAAGTCGATGTACGGCCGCACGTACATGGGCGTCGAGCGCTCCACCTTCCTCATCGGAGCGGACGGCCGCATCGAGAGGGAGTGGCGGGCAGTCCGCCCCGGCGGGCATGCCGCCGAGGTGCTCGCCGCCGTCGAATCCGCCGCCACCGGCGACTGAGGCGCCCTGGCCTCCCCCGCGCGCGCCGGTGGGCGCGCCCCCCTCGACGACCTGCTGAAGCGCCGCGTCCTCTTCATCACCGGCAAGGGAGGCAGTGGCAAGACCACCGTCAGTGCCGCCCTCGCCCTGCTCGCCGCCCGGCGGGGGCGGCGCGTCCTCGCCGTCGAGGTGGATGCCAAGGGCGACCTGTCCGAGGCGCTGGGCCACCGGCCGGCGGGATTCGAGCCAGAGATGGTGCAGACCGGCCTCTCCGTGATGGGCCTGCACGCCGAGGAGGCCTTCCACGAGTACCTGAGGATCTTCTTCAAGGTCCCCCGGCTCGCGCAGATGACCTCGCTGGCCCGCGTCTTCGACTTCGTGGCCACCGGCGTGCCGGGACCTCGAGACATGCTGATGGTGGGCAAGATCGCCTACGAGGAGCGTCGCCGGGATGGCGGCGGACGCCCCGTCTGGGACCTCATCGTCGTGGACTGCACCTCGACCGGCCAGATCCTCCCCCAGCTGACGGCGGCCCGCTCGATGAAGGCCCTGGTCCACGGCGGGATGATCCGATCCCAGATCGACTTCGTCGATGCCATGGTCTGCGATCCGCGCCGCACCGCCCTCTGCATCACGGCGCTCCCCGAGGAGATGCCGGTGGCGGAGGCGCTCGATCTCCACGACCAGGTCGTGGAGGGGACGGGCATCGCCCTGGGGGTCTGCTTCCTCAACCGCACCCTCGAGGCCGCGCTCTCGCCGCGGCAGCAGAGCCTCCTCGACCGCCTCTCGGAGCCCTCGAACCGGGAGGCGGTGGAGGCGGTGCTCGGCGAGGGAGTGGGGGCCCTGGTTGCGGGCATCGGCCTCGCCGACGCTCTGAGCCGTCAGGCTCAGCCCTACGCCCGCCAACTGGCCCTGGGCATGACCGTTCCCGTCCTCGGTGTCCCTCTGGTGGCGACCCGTCCCGGCCTCGCCATGACGCGCGCGGTGGCCGCCGGCCTGGAGGGGGCCGGGTGAACGCGGCCCAGGCGGGTGGCGGCGGGGCGGCGGCCGCGGCGAAACCGTTGTCCACCTCCCTGGGCGGCCTCGAGGTGGTCATCTGCTGCGGCAGCGGCGGGGTGGGCAAGACCACGGTCAGCGCGGCGCTCGCCGCAGCCATGGCCCGGACCGCCGGCAGGCGGGTCCTGGTGCTCACCGTCGACCCGGCGCGGCGCCTCCACGCCGCCCTCGGCATTCACCCGGGGGGACCGGACCCGGTCATCGTGCCCGCGGCCAAGCTGCGGCGGGCGGGTATCCCCGTGCGGGGGCAGCTGTCGGCGGCCATGCTCGACCAGAAGTCCGCCTGGGACAGGATGGTCGAGCGGTATGCTCCCGACCGGCGCACGGCCCGGCGCATCTTCGCCAGCCGCTTCTACCAGGGCATCAGCGACGCCTTCGCCGGCAGCCAAGAGTACATCGCCATGGAGTCGCTGTACGAGCTCCATGAGGCCGGCGAGTACGACTGCGTCGTCGTCGACACGCCGCCCTCGCGTAGTACGCTCGACCTCCTCGAGGCGCCGGAGCGCTTCTCCGACTTCGTTGGAGCCCGGCTGATCTCCTGGCTCGCCCGGCCGTCGGGGTTCGGCTTCCGGGCCATGAACCTGGCCGCCGCCCCGCTGCTGCACATCGCCGACCGGCTGCTCGGCGGCGACGTGGTCGGCGAGCTGGCCGACTTCGTCAACGACCTCCAATCGCTCCACGGCGGGGTGCAGCAGAGGGCCCGCGCGGTGGGTCGGCTGCTGCGCAGTTCGCGCGTCGGCTTCGTCGTCGTGACCACCCCGGAGCAGGCCGCCTTCGCCGAGGCGGAGCACTTCGTCTCCCAGCTCCACGAGCTCTCCATGCCGCTCCGCGCCCTGGTGGTCAACCGTGTCTGGCCCGACTGCCTGGTCGACGAGGGGGCGATCAGGGCCGCCGAGTCAATCGCGGAGGATCGCCGGATCGCCGCCGCTCTGGGGAGGGCCCTGGGATTGCCGGTGGACGCCGCCGCCCTCTCCGCCACCGGACGCTCATACAACCTGCTCGCCGGGCTGGCCCAGGGCGACGCCCGCCGCCTGGCTGGCCTGCGCCGCCTCGCCGGCGTCGACGTGACGCAGGTTCCGCTGATCCCCCAGTCCGTGAACGACCTCGAGGGCCTGGCGCGGGTGGCGGCGGAACTCTGAGGTCAGACCTCGAGTTCCGGGGCCTCGACGCTGACATCCACGGTGTCGGCGTCCACGTCGATGACGGAGGACGTCCCGGCATCGCAGACGCCCGCCAGCGCCTCGGCGACCTCCCGGTCGCTCACCGTCAGCACCACCTGGTTCGTTGTTGACAGCTGTGCCAGGAACTTGAGGAGGCTCTGCCGCCGCTCCGGGTCGGCAGAGCCCAGGGGATCGTCGAGGAGCAGGGGTATCGACTCACCGCCGTCGCTGAGCACCTCGCAGAGAGCGAGCCGCAGAAGCAGGGCGACCTGGTCGCGGGTGCCGTGCGACACCAGGTCGAGGGGCACCAGTCCCTCGCGCTCGGCAGAGGCCAAGGAGACGCTGAAGTGCTCGATGTCGACATTCGCCTCACCGTACCGGCCGCCGGTGAGGAGGGCCAGACGCCGCGACACGGAGGCCGCCAGCCGGGGCGCGACGCGTCCGTGGACGCCACGGCCGGCCGTCTCGATCATCTCCGTGGCGCGGTGAAGCGCCTCCTGCTGGTGCAGTGCCCGGTCACGCGCCGCGCTCACGGCCAGGCGCTCGTCCTCGAGATCGGCCAGCGACGGGAGCCCGGCCGTCAGTCCCTCGAGCCGGGCTCCCAGGGTCTGGCTCTCGGACCTCGCATTGGCGGCTCGCTGCTGGGCGGAGACGGCGGCGCGCTCCAGCTCGACCAGCTCGGCAGCATGCGGTGGGGCCGGCACGGCGGACGCGTCGGAGGCGGCGCCGCGGCGTCGCAGCTCCGCCTCCAGCTCGGTCCGGCGCCGGTCGATCACGCCGGCGTCCCCGCCGATGCGGCGGCGGCGGTGCGCTTCGGCCAGGCTGGCGGCGAGCCGGTCGTGCTCATGGCGGTGACGGCAGGCCTCCCGGTAGGCTGCCACGGCGGCGAGGGGAGGCAGGCCCGCATCGACGCCAGCGGCGGTGGAGATCTGCCGGATGCGCGCCTCGACGGAGGTCACCTGGTCACGCCGGCGGCGAGCCTCAGCCCCGAGTTCGGCGAGGTCGGCTTCGCGGGCGGTGAGCTGGGCGTCCTCCACGTCGAGCTCGCGGCGGCGCCGCCCCTGCCGGGCCGCCTCGTCGACCGCGTCCAGGGCTGCCCCGGCCGAATCGATCAGCAGCTCGGGACGGCTTCCCCGTGGCGGTCGCGGAGGCACGGTGGCCCCCGCCTGAAGGGCGACGGCGTGGCAGCGGTCGACCGTCTCCTCGAGATCGCGGCGGGAGCGCTCCAGCTCGGCCCGGTGGCCCGCAAAGATCGTCTGGAGGTCGAGCCGCTCCTGATGAAGGCGGCGGACCCGGGGGAGGCCAGCGGCCAGCCGATCCAGCCCGTCGGCGCCGAGATCGAGGCCGGCGAGGCGGAGAGCGAGACCCTCCCGCGCTCGGCCGGCGCGCCCATGGGCGATCACCGCAGAGGCCAGCACCGCGATGACCACCGCCGCCAGCGCGACGCCCAACGCCAGCGCCGGCCCTCCCCGACCGGCCGCCCCGAGCGCCGCCGACGCGGAGGCCCCGACAACCAGGACCACGGCGCCGGTTTCGGCGAGCGCGTGCCACCGCCGTGCGCCGGCACGTGCCGTCTGAATGTCCCCCGCCACCTCGTCGAGGGCGGTTGGCTCGACGGCGCCCAGGCCGGTGGCGGCGATCTCGCGGCGGAGGGCGTCGTCCCGGGCCGTCGCGGCGGTCAGGTCGTCGCCCCGCCGGTCGACGGCGGCGGCGACGGCGAGGTGCTGGCGAAGATTGAGCGCGGTTTCCCCGACGGCCTCGGCGGCGGGGGGGATCTGTTGCATCGCCCGGAGCCCGGCGGCGATCTCGCCCCGGCGCCGGCGCACGTCACCGAGCGGCCCGTCGGCTCCCTTGCGCCGGGCTTCGGCCTCCTCGGCGGCGCGCTCTGCCTGGTGGAGCTCGGCGCCGAGAGTGATCATGCGTTCCTCGTCGTCGGTGCGGAATGCGGCGAAGGCGGCCTCCTCCTGGATCAGGGCGGTGAGGGTGGCGACGTCGTTGTCCGCCTCGGTCACGTCCTGGGCTTGAGCGCCGAGCTGGGCGATCCGGCCGATCAGCCATGACCGCTCCGCGGTTCGCGCCGCCGTTTCGCTCTCGGCGGCGACGGCCTCCAGCCGCCGCAGCCGCTCCTCCTCGGAAGCGAAGGCGTCGAGTCGCCGCCGCGCCTGGTCGATGTCGGTCTCGAGGCGGCGCAGCTGGGCCGTGGCGATGCCCAGCGGGCTCGTGCCGCGGCGCTCGGAGCCAACCCTGTCGAGAGCCGTGGTGAGGCGGCCGACGGCCTCGGCGGCGGTGACCCCGTCGGGGCCGCTGTCGACGAGGCGCTCCAGCGCCTCGCGGAGGTGGCCGGCCTGCTGGGGGGCGGCGTCGGGTGCGCCGAGGCGGAGACCCTCCTCACTCACCCAGGCGGCGGCGCAGAAGACGCTCTCCTCGACCCCGAGGTGGAAGCGCCCCGGGGCAACGAGGCGCCCGACCCGGAACTGGTTGGTGACGTCCCCGCCCCCGACCTCCTGGACCTGGGCCTGGATCTTGCCCCGGTCGAAGCTCTGCGCCACGCGGAAGCGCTGACCGGTGTCGAGGCGGTAGGTGAGGACCACGCCATACCGTCCCGCTGCCCAGGGCAGCCAGCGCGCCCACTCGCTGCGCTCGCGGGGGCGTCCCGGCCCACCCGCCTCCAGCCCGTACAGGGCGGCGCGGACGGCTCGGTGCATCGTGGTCTTGCCCGATTCGTTGGCGCCCAGGATCACCGTGACCCCTCCACCGAAATCGAAGCGCCGCTGCTGAAGCCGGCCGAACCCGGTGATCTCGAGCCGTTCCAGTTTCACCGGAGGCCCACCTCGCTCCCCGCGAAGGCCTCGAGGCCGTATCGGAGCGCGTCCTCCAACACCGCCCGCTCCTCATGGGACCCGGCGGCGGCCAGCGCCTCGGTGGCCATGCGGACGAAGGTGCCACGGGTGCTGCTCTCCTCGGCGAGGGCCTCCAGGTCCGCGGCCGGCCGGGTCAGGTCCCGGACCCGCAACGCCGTCAGCCCGGTGATCTCCCGGACAGCGCTCTCGATGTCGAAGAGGTCGACGCCGAGGCCGGGAGCCACCGATCCCACCAGGTCGACGCGCAGCGTCGTCCGTTCCAGCGGCCAGCCGGCGGTGGCGGTCAGCACCTCGGCGCTGACCCGGTCGACCGCCGCCGTCACCGTGGCCGCCCCCCCGAGCTCGCAGCTGACGGACCCCGCGTGCCACTGGTTGGTGTCCAGGGCGGTGCAGCGGATGCCTCCGTCGGTGTCCACCTCGACGAGCACCGGGCCGCGGGCGCCGGTCTCGTCGAAGGCGAGCGGTTCGGGACTGCCCGGGTAGACGAGTCCGGTTTTCTGGTCGACGCGGCGGCCGTGGTAGTGGCCGCAGAGGGCGAGGGCATACCCCTTCTTCCGGATGTCAGCGGCAAGGAAGGGGCCGTGAACGGCCTTGCCGTCGGGCCGGGAGCTCATCTCCGCCCCGTGGAAGAGGGCGATGTGGACGCCGGTGCCGGAGGCCGCCGGAGCGGGGGCGCTCCGCGCCAGCGGGTTTCCCATCCAGGACGGCTCCTCGTGGCCAAGACCCCAGACCGTGAGCCCGGCGCCGAGGGGGAACGGCTCCAGCCGGGAGGTGCGGAAGAGGTGGACGTTCTCCGGCCAGCGGGTGCGCAGGTAGATGCTGCCGGGCACCAGCGGATCGTGGTTGCCGGGAGCCAGCAGGACCCGCATCGGCTGCCAGGAGGCGAATGTCTGCACGAGGAACTGGGCGGTGGCGACACCGGCGCGCTCGTGTTCGTACAGGTCGCCACCGATGGTCACGGCCACGCAGCCGCGGTCCCGGGCGATCTCGCCGGCCTGTTTCAGCGCGTCCCGCAGACCCTGGCGACGGCGCCGGGCCAGGTCCCCCGTGCAGCCCATCTGGGCGAACGGGCGATCAAGATGCAGGTCGGCAAGGTGGAGGAGGCGGAGCGGCATCGTGGTCTGGGTGCGCCCGGGCATGTCCGGCCGTGGTCGAACGTCAGTTCGAATTCACACCCTACCAGGCGGCGCCCGCAGCGGTCAAGAACGCCTGCGCCCCCGGACGGGTGCCAGGCGACGCAGGGGCGCCGCGCCGCACCTACCCGGGCGTCACGGGCACTTCCGCCACCGCCACCAGGGCCATCGCCTTCGACAGCGTCGCCACCACCGGAACCCCGGTGCTCGCCAGGTCGCCGGAGGTGTGCAGGCCACCGCCGCCGTCGAGGAGGATGCAATCGACTCCAGCGTCCCGCGCGGCGACGGCATCGTCGACGGTATCGCCGATGAGCACGGCGCGGGACGGCCGCCGCGACAGTCCGTTGAGGTGCACGGCGAGGTGCCGCGACTTGGTGCCGCCGCGTTCCTCGCCTCTCAGCCCATCCACCCGGATGAAATAGCCGGCGATCCCATGTCGCTCCACCTCGGGGAGGAGGTACTGCTCCGGCAGCATCGAGCAGAGCGACTGGGTCCATCCCCGCTCCCGGACAAGTTCGAGGGCCTCGACGGCCCCGGAGGTGAGGCTGCACGCGTCGCAGAGGGCCTGGTAGCGGTCGTGGAAGGCGTGGTCGAGCCGGACCCACTCGTCGGGGCCGACCCTGCGGCCGATGAGGCGCTCGTAGAAGCTCCGGATGGGGCGGGTGAAATGGCGTCGGTAGTCCTCCTCCGTGACCTCGGGCAGGTCCGCCTCGGCGAAGGCTGCGACGGTCGCGGCGATCACCGCGGCGGCGTCGTCGAGGAGCGTGCCGTTCCAGTCCCAGACGACGTGGAGGGCAGCCTCGCCCTTCTTTGCTTCCCGGTCCATCGGGGACGGATTCTCTCTGTCCGGCCCCGCCTTCCGTCCTGGGCTCACGGGTGCAGCATCCGGCGCTCGGCCGGCGCGCCGGACTGGGAGGGCGCCGGCCCGGCGTCGACGAAGCCGTGGCTACGATACAGGGCCAGCGCGTCATGGTTCGCCTCCATGACGCAGAGCACAATCCTCGGGGCGCCGGCGGCGGCCGCCCAGCCCAACACCGCCTCGATCAGCGCGTCGCCGACGCCGCGGCCCCGGGCGAACGGCTCCACCCACATGGAGATCAGCTCCGCGTCCCCGCCCTCGCGGAATCCGCTCGCCATCCCCGCCGCCACCCCGACCAGGTCCGCGATGAGGTTGTGGTCGACGGTGGTCAGGCGGCCGCGCCAGCGCTGCTCGGTGTCGCCCTGGCCCTGCCAGTCAGCGAGCGTGGAATGGAAGGCGTCGGGGGCCCCGACGAGGGCGTTGAGACGCAGCGCGCGCCATTCTCGCCACTGGTCGGCGCCGATCTCGCGGATGCGGATCATCGGCCCGGTCTCCCCCTGCCCGGCCGGCGGACGCTCAGTCTCCGGCCCGGCGGTAGCGCTCCGCGCGCCGCCGCAGCAACTCGTCGATGGGGATCGCCCGCAGCGTGGCGAGGTGGCGGACGAAGGCGCCGCGGAGCGCCGCCTCCATGACCTGGGGGTGGGCGTGGGCTCCCGGCGGCGGCTCGGGGATGAGCTCGTCCACCAGACCCAAGCGGTGCGCCGTGGCCACGCCGGGGTGCTGGGCCGCTGCGGCGCGACCCTTCTGAGCGGCGTCGCGGTAGAGGATGGCGGCGACGGTCTCCGGCGGTGCGACGCAGTAGACGGCGTTCTCAAGGGCCAGAACGACGTCGGCGATGCCCAGCGCCAGGGCTCCTCCGGAACCGCCCTCGGAAAGGATGCAGGAGATGGTCGGGGTGCGCAGCCGCAGCAGCGTCATCAGGGACTCGGCGATGGCCCACGCCTGGCCCCGTTCCTCGGCGCCGACGCCGGGATGCGCCGCCGGGGTGTCGACGAGGCAGATGACCGGCATGGAGAACTTCTCGGCCAGGCGCATCAGCCGTGTGGCCTTGCGGTAGCCCTCGGGGTGGGGCATGCCGAAGTTGTGCAGCGCCCGGGTGGTGGCGTCGGTCCCCTTCTCCTGGCCGATGACCATGACCCAGACGTCCTGCTCCGGAGTGGGACCTGACCCGTGCAACCGCGCCGGGCCACCGATGACGGCGCGGTCGTCCCCGAAGAGACGGTCGCCGCGCATCTCGGTGAAGTCGTGGAAGAGGCTGCCGATCATCTGGACCGTCCGCGGCCGGCCGGGATGCCGCGCCAGCTCGACGGCGCCGAAGGCCTCGCGCTCGCGGGTGGCGGTGGCGACAGGGTCCTCCGTGGTCATCGCGCCCCCTCGCCCGCCCCGGCGGCATCGACCGACACCGGCGGCACCGTCCCCTTGCGAGCGCTGCTCATCGCCTGCAGCAGGCGGCCGACCAGCGACCGGAGCTCGCGGCGGTCCACCACCTGGTCGACCATGCCGTGGCTGAGCAGGAACTCCGCGGTCTGGAAACCGTCGGGGAGGGCCTCGTGCGCCGCCTGCTCGATGACCCGGCCGCCGGCGAACCCGATGCGGGCCCCGGGTTCGGCGAGGATGACGTCGGCCTGGACGGCGAAGGAGGCGGTGACCCCCCCGAAGCAGGGGTCGGTGAGGATGGAGATGTAGGGGAGCCCGGCGTCGGCCACGGCGCTCACGCCAGCGGTGCAGCGGGCCATCTGGGCGAGGGAGGCGATCCCCTCCTGCATCCGGGCCCCGCCGCTGCTGGCGACGGCGACCAGGGCGCGCCTCTCGGCGGCGGCGAGCTCGCAGCCGCGGGTGAACAGTTCGCCGGCGGCCGAACCCAGCGAGCCGCCCAGGAAGCCGAAGTCCATGCAGGCCAGCACCACCGGGGTCCCTTCGAGCTCGGCCCGGGCGATGAGGAACGCCTCGGGTAGCCCGGTGCGCTGGCGGGCCTCCGCCACCCGCGACGGGTAGGACCGGCCGTCGTCGAAGCCCAGCGGATCGCGGTCGCCCACCTCCATGTCCACCGGCTGCAGGGTGTCCGCGTCGGCGAGCTGGGCGGCCCGGGCGAGAGCCGGCACCTGGCCGTGGTGCCCGCACCACGGGCAGACGCGGAGGGCGCGCTCATAGCGCTCGAGGACGAAGCGGCGAGCGCACCCCTTGCAGGCCACGCTCCCGGTCGGAGCCGCCGGGCGGAGACGGGGCCCCGGCGCCGGCAGCGGCCGCTCCCGGGCCTGGCGCGCCGCCTCGGAACGGCTGAGCATCAGCCGCCCCCCCACTCCCAGGCCAGGCCGCCCCAGGTCACCCCGGCTCCGAAGGCCGCCGCTACCATCTTGTCGCCGGGCTTGAAGCGCCCCTTGGCGTCGGCGTCAGCGAGGGCGAGTGGGATGGAGGCGCCGCTGGTGTTGCCGGTCTCCTCGACGTTGAGGACGACCCGCTCCATGGGCAGGCCCAGGCGCTTCGCGGCCGCCTCGATGATGCGGAGGTTCGCCTGGTGGGGGACGAAGTGATCGATGTCAGAGGGCCTCCATCCCGCGTCGGAACAGACCTGGACGGTGATGTCGCAGAGCGCTCCACCGCCAGGCGGAAGGTGCCCCTGCCGGCCATGCGGAGACGGTCGCGCCCGTCGGGATCGTCCACCTTGGGCCCATAGTAGATGAGGTGGCCATGGCCTCCGTCGGCGCCGAGCCGGCGGGCGGCGATTCCTCCTTCGCTCACGGAGCCGAGCACCGCCGCGCCGGCGCCGTCGCCGAAGAGGACGCAGGTGGCGCGGTCCTCCCAGTCCACCAGGCTGGTCATGGAATCGGCGGCGACGAGTAGCGCGCGGTCCGCGAGCCCGGATCGGATCAGGGCCTCGCACACGGTCACGCCGTAGAGGAACCCGCTGCAGGCTGCATTGACGTCGAATGCGGGGATGCCGTCGAGGCCCAGGCGCCGCTGGATCAGGCAGGCGGTCGAGGGGAAGAGGGTGTCCGGGGTAACGGTGGCCACGACCAGGACGTCCACGCTTGGGTTTCCCGCCCGCTCCAGAGCGCGGCGGGCGGCCGTCGCCCCCATCTCTGAGGTGGTCTCGCCTGCCGTCGCCCGGTGGCGGAGCCGGATCCCGGTCCTCTCCATGATCCAGGTGTCGGAGGTGTCCACCATCGCCTCGAGATCGGCGTTGGTCAGGGTGCCCTGGGGAAGGCACGCGCCGACGGCCAGGATGCCGGCGCGGCGTTCCCCACCGGCTGTCTGGGCAGCCGTCAGAGCGGCGGGGAGGGTCGCCATGTGCATGCCCAGAAGCGCCGCGACCTGGCGATGGTTACGGCCGCCTGCGTGAGTTCAGGGACTCCTGAACACATCGGACCCTGGGCCCGGTGTCCTGCTAGCCTTCGACGCCATGAGCAGCTTGGCGGCTGAACCTCGGAAGCCGGGTGGAGAGACGAGCGGCTGGGCCGAGGTCGAGGTCTACGCCACCTTCATGAAGCTCACCGGCGAGCTCGAGGTGGTGCGGCCCGACCGGCTCAGCGACAGCGTCAATGGCCCCCGCCGCTACCTCCAGCTGCGCAACGCCACGGCCGAGCCCCTGTCGGTGAACTACCCGGTGCTGAGCCGCGTCGAGCCGCGCACCATCATCGCCAGGTCGGCGGTGCTCCTCCTCTGTCCCCTCGACGAGCCGGGGGCAACGCCGTCTCCGAGTTGCGCCGCGCCAAGGTGGCTCATCAGGTGGCGATCAACACCATTGCCTTCTCCCTCGTCGCGGACATCCATCTCGAGGCAGGACAGACCCTGCTGGAACACCTGGAGCGCCATCCGGGTGCCTTCCTCCCCCTCACCAACGTCTCCGCCCTCTGGGTGACGGCCCTCTCCAGGGAGACGAACGCCGTCCAGCGCCCGTTCGCCCTTCTCAACCCCGCAGGGATCCTCAGTTTCTCGGATCGCTGAGCCGCGTCCAGCTCCGGCGATGACGCCGGCGGGGCCGGGTCTGTGGAGCGCCGATCCCCGGCTCAACGGCCGGTCGGAGCGCGCGGGTGCGCGCCAATGCCGGCCAGCACCAGGTCCACGACGGCCTCGTGGAAGGCGTCGTCGAGCGGTTCCTTGGTGAGGACAAGGCGCACGTGCAGCGGGCCGATCAGCGCCTCCAGGGCGAGCCGGCGGTCGATGCCTGGACCCAGCTCACCGCGCATCCTCGGCGCGGTCGAGCACCTTGCCCACCAGCTCGAACCGCTCAGCCCAGAAGCCCGACCGGGTCATGGCGAACTCTGGAGATCCTGCAGCGGCGCCAGCCGCAGCAGGGTCGATCCCAGCGGCGTCGAGCTCGAAGGCGGCGAAGCCGCGCAGCACGGCCAGGAGATCGCCGCGAAGCGATCCGGTGTCGGGCGCCGGGATCGCCTCCTGGGTGCGGCTGACGACGGCGTCGAGCGCCAGGTTCGCCTTGCTCCCCCAGCGGCGGTAGATCGACGTCTCGTGACCCCGGCGCGGCGGGCGACCTCGGCGATGGAGAGGTCTCGGCATTGCCGGAGAGCACGTCGATGGTGGCATCGAGCACCGCCTCGCGGACCCGTGCGCTCCTGCCCCCGGTGCGACGGGCCCGAGGCCGACCGTTCCCATCCTCACGCCGTGATCTTAGCGTGCCCTCTCCCTTTTTATCGCTGAGTTGACTTGCGTTCCTGGCGCAGGGGGTGGTAAGTTTAACGCGACCCTCAAGGCGTTAGAGGTCCGGCGTCCATGCTCCGTCCTTCCCGTCGGGCCGTCGCGCCGGTCCCCCCTTCAGCGCTGGCTGGCCCTCTCCGTCCTCTGCCTGTCGCTGCTCATCGTCACCCTCGACAACACCGTCCTCAATGTCGCCCTGCCCACCCTGGTCCGGGATCCTGGGGCGACGTCGAGCCAGCTGCAGTGGATCGTCGACGGCTATGTGATCGTCTTCGCCGGTCTCATCCTCGTCTCGGGGAGCCTGGCCGACCGCTTCGGCCGCAAGCGCACCTTCCTGGCCGGCCTGATCCTGTTCGCGGCGGGTTCGACCTGGGCCGCCTACTCCGGTTCGGTGGGCATGCTCATCGCGGCGCGCGCCTTCATGGGCGTCGGCGGGTCGCTGATCATGCCGTCGACCCTCGCCATCATCACCGACGTCTTCAGCGACCCCGGCGAACGGCAGCAGGCGTTCGGCTTCTGGGCGGCCACCAGCGGTGCGGGCGTCGCCCTCGGTCCGATCGTCGGCGGCCTGCTGCTCGCCCACTTCTGGTGGGGCTCCGTCTTCCTCATCAACGTGCCCATCGCCGTCATCGCCGTCGGCTGCACCCTCTGGCTCGTGCCGGACTCGAAGGATCCCGACGCTCTCGGCCCCGACCTGCTCGGCTCGCTCCTCTCCATCGCCGGTCTCGGGCTGCTCCTCTGGGCCATCATCGACGCCCCAGTCGAGGGTTGGACGTCGCCGGTGGTGATCGGCGCCGGGATCAGTGGGGTGGGCATTCTCGCCATCTTCACCGTCTGGGAGCGCCTCACCTCCCACCCCATGCTGCGCCTGGAGTTCTTCCGCAACCGCAGCTTCTCGACGGCGATCCTGTCGCTGAGCCTTGTCATGTTCGGGTTGTTCGGCGCCCTCTTCATCCTGACCCAGTACCTCCAGTTCTATCTGCACTTCACCGCCCTGGCGACGGGCGTGCGCATCATCCCGGCGGCCGGGGCCATCGCCGTCATCGCCCCGCTGTCCACGCTGCTCCATCGGCGCGTCGGCACCAGGTTGATCGTCTCCGCCGGCCTCCTCATCGTTGCCGCCGGCCTCTGGCAGATCTCCACCGCCTCCGTCACCTCCACCTACTGGGGGACGCTGCCGGGGATGATCATGCTGGGCGTCGGTGCCGGCCTCGCCATCCCGGCCGTCACCGGAACCGTGATGGGCTCCCTGCCCCGCCGTTACACCGGCATCGGCTCCGCCACCAACGGGGCCTTCCTGCAGATCGGCGGCGCCGTCGGCGTCGCCGTCATCGGCAGCCTGCTGTCGACCCACTACCAGAACCAGATGACGCCGTTCCTGGTGCCGCTGCATCTCCCTGCGGCGATGCAGAGCACCATCCTCGGCTCCATCGGCGGAGCTCTGGATGTGGCCCGTCACGCCGGCGGCATGCTCGGCCAGCTGCTGGCTGGCCAGGCGGGTTCGGCATTCATCGGCGGCATGGACGTGGCCTTGCGCGCCGGCGCGCTGGTCGCGCTGGTGGGCGGGTTGCTGGCGCTCCTCGCCCTCCCCACCCGGGAGGAGACCCTCGATGAGGGCGACGCCGACGGCGAGGTCGAAGTGCACCGGGCGATCCTCTGAGCACCGGGCGCCCCACAGGACAGCCTCCAGGATGCCGTCGACACCCCGGGTGGCGCGGCATCCCAGGATACGGATGAAAGTGTCAAGTCCGTGCCTGCGGTGGGGACTGCCGTGCCCTCCGTTGAGCCACTCTGTCAGCCACGTCGATCCGTTTGTGGATCGATGCCGCGTCTCGGAGCGGACCGGGAGACCAGCGCAAAGCCGCGCCGGAGGCGCGCTCGCCTTGGCCTTGCGCGTCAGGGAGCTCGGTCTGCTAGCGGTATTGAAACGATCCGCCGACGGATCCCCCGCCGGCCCACCGCGAGGCGCTGACCCTCGCTCAGTTGGAGGCCGGGCTTCCCGAGTTCGAAAGCGCCATCCGCGGCCAAGGTCTCCGGAGAGTCGACTCCGATGTAACCTTCGTCCGTAACGCCTAGATCCGAAAGTTCTAGAGGAAGGTGATACTGGGATGTCGCAGTCAGCGAAACGGGGCGTTCTGGCGGTGGCCATGATTGCCTCGGAGCTGGTCGGGCTTTGGGGAGTCGGGTTGCTAGTGTTCTTCGTTGGCCTCTCAATCAACGGCGGACCACGCGTCTTTCATCTGCTCTGGGCTGCGGTTGGCTTGGTCGGCATCGTGTCATTCGCGGTGGGCTTGGAAGCGATGCTCAAGACAAGGCGGATGCTGCGACGCTAAGTGGCGTCTAACCGTCTGGCTTCCGGGCCATCGGGATGTCCTCCATTGGGGACTGCCGTGCCCTCCGTGGAGCCGCTCTGTCAGCCACGTCGATCCGTTTGTGGATCGATGCCGCGTCTCGAGCGGACCGGGCGACCAGCGCAAGGCCGCGCCGGAGGCGCGCTCGCCTTGGCCTTGCGCGTCAGGCAGCTCGGTCTGCTAGCGGTATGGAAGCGATCCGCCGACGGATCCCCTGACAGTCGGCGCAGGCGGGTCAGGCGGTGCTCCTACCATCGGGCCCGCCTCATCCGGCAGGCGACGTCCGACGGCTCCTGAGCCCAGGCGAACCCGGGCCTGGCCGGCGACCAGCGAGCGGTAGACCTGCTCTGCCTCGAGGGCGAGGGCATCCTCGTCGGCCCGCTTCCGAAGCGCCTCCACCGAGCGGTGGGCGCTCGGGAGCTCCTCGCCGGCGCCGCGCCGGGCACGCGGGACCCCGGGGCGACCGTTCGGAAGCTTCGGCGCGCCGGCCTTGATGGCCACCGCGCGCAGCTTCTCGGCGGTGCGAGTCGGCGAGGCCCAGTGGTAGTCCTCGCCCTTGGTCAGCAGGTGCCAGGTCAGGATGGCGAGCTTCCGAGCCACAGCGACGAGGGCCACCTGGCTGCCGCGGCGGGCGCGGATGCGGAGGTAGAAGGCGCGCAGCGGCCCGGGTCTGCGGACAGCGGCGTGGGCCGCCTCAACGAGGAGGCCACGAGCGTGTGCCTGGCCTTGCCGGCTGATGTGGCCGGTGTACGCGGGCTTGTTCCCGGACTGCCTGACACGGGGATCGAGGCCGAGGTAGCCGACGAGCTGGTTCGGCCGGGGGAAGCGCGCGACGTCCCCCACGACGGCGACGAGCGCGGCCGCGGTGGTGACGCCCACGCCGGGGATCGTCATGAGCCGCTGGATGCGCGGGTCACCAAGCGTCGTCTCGGCAATCAGCTGGTCCGCTCGGGCGACCTCCGCCTCCATGCAGTCCAGCTGGCGGAGTGTGCTATCCAGCTGCTCGCGATCAGCGGACGGGAGGTTCAGGTGGGCAAGCCACTGACAGCCCCTCTTCCCGAAGGTGTCGGTCCAGGGACACTCCAACAGGTTGCGATGGAGGACGGCCTCCACTCGGTTGCGCAGCCGGGAGCGCTGCTGGACCAGTCCGGCCCGATGCGCGACCTGGGCGCGCCGCGATCGGGTTTCTGGGTCGGGGATCCACACCTCGGGGAGGAAGTCCGCGGCGAGCAGCTGCGCAAGCGTGGCGGCGTCGATCTTGTCCGTCTTCACCTTGGCGGACGCGATGGCGCGCGTGCGAAGCGGATTCGAGACGACGACTCGTCCAGCGTGGGCAGCCAGAACGTCGACGATGGCCCATGTGTTGACGGTGGCCTCGAGCACCACCTGGTCCTCCTTCCCGAGGCTCCTCGCGAAGGCAAGTAGTCCTGCCGGCGTCGCCTCGAAGCGGTGTCCGCTCGGAACTGCTTGCCCGCCCTGGGCCACTGCCACCTCCGCGAACTGGCGGTGGACGTCGAGACCGATCGATCGCATCCCGATCCTCCTTGAAGACACCCGAGCGGGCAACACGACAACTACGGATCCGCGCTCGTGGCGCAACCGGGCTGGTCGCAAGGGCGGCCACATACTCGCTCGGCCTCGGAGGCCATCGCCTAAACGGCCTGCCCATCCCTGGTGTCACCTTTTGCCCTCCGTCCCGGCGCTGCCAGGATAGCGGGGGCCCTACTTTCATACCCGATACTCGCCCGTGAGGTGGACCTCGCCCGCCACGAGCCGTTCGGTGCCGCGGTTCGTGACCACGAGCAGCGCACCGTCGTCGTCGATGCCCAGGGCCGTCCCCGCCACGGTGTGGTCACCGATCACAGCTCGGACCATTCCTCCCAGTCCCGCCGCCACCGCAGTCCACTCGCTGCGGATCGCCGGGATGCCCCCCGCCTCCACCTGTGCGAGCCGCCTGGCGAGGTGGCCCAGGTAGGCAGCCAGCAGCGCGTCGCGCTCCACGTGGACGGCGCTGAGCGTGTGCAGGCTGACCCCCGGGATGCCCGGCGGGAAGGCTGGCACGGTGAGGTTCAGGCCGAGGCCGAGGACGACCGCGCCCCCCGGCTCCAGCTCGGCGAGGATCCCCGCCAGCTTCCCCCCGTCGGCGAGGACGTCGTTCGGCCACTTCAGCCGGCAGGACACGCCGGCAACCCCCGCGACGGCGTCGGCCACGGCCAGGCCGGCGGCCAGCGGCACGGCGGACGCGATCGCCGCTCGTCGCCGTAGCAGAAGGCTCACCAGCAGGGATGTGCCGGCCGGCGCCAGCCACGCCCGCCCCATGCGTCCACGCCCTGCGGTCTGCTCGGCCGCGAGGCAGCAGAAGCCCTCGGCCGCCCCCGCGCGGGCGGCGGCCCGGACGACATCCTGCGTGCTGGGGGTCCGCGCCACGGTGCGCAGGCGGAAGCCGGGAAACGCGGCCGCACCCGCCCGCCCTGCCGTCTCCGGCGTCTCTGCGCCCATGCGTGAAGCATCCCCGATCTCGCCCGTGCCGGCATGGGCACGCCTGGCGCGCATGGGAGTGGGGTCGGTGCCCTGCGCCGCCACGCCATCCGTCGAGCAGCGCTCGGGGTAGACTGCCCGCAGGCGCCGTCAGCGCGGTCGTTCTGGTCGCGCAGAGAAGCCGGCGACCGGAGGCGTTCCATGCGACTGCGCCGCTTCATCTGTGCTGTTCCGTTCGCCGCCGCCGCGCTCGCCATCGCCGGCGGGGGGACGCCCGCCCAGGCCGATGGTGCCGGCACCGCGGTCTTCGCGGCCACGGGTTCGCCGCAGCCGTTCGTCGTGCCCGCCGGGGTGACGGGGGTCCTCCTGGACCTGTCCGGCGCCGGTGGCGGCGCTGGGTGGGATGCCGTCGCGGATGACACCGGGGCCGGGTCCGCCGGCGCGCGCGCCGTCGGCTCGCTCGCCACGACGCCCGGCTCGACCCTCGAGGTCAGCGTCGGTGGGGCTGGTGGCCCCGGCACCGGCCTCCCGCTCGAGTTGGGACCCGAGCAGGGGCCGGCAAAGAACATTCCTGACGACTTTCCGGGAAGCGCCGGCTACAACGGCGGCGGGGCCGGTTCCTACGGCACCGAGTACGACGTCCCATTCGGGGGTGGCGGAGGCGGCGGTGCCACCGATATTCGCAGTGGCTCGTGCGCCGCGACGCTCGGATGTGACACAACGTACCGGGTCATCGTCGCCGGTGGCGGTGGCGGTACCGCGGGCGGACTCGGCGACGCGGCTCCGGGCGGTCCGGGCGGCTTCGTCGGTAACCCCGGCGGCGGGCTCGACGACGGGACGAGTGGCGGAGGCGGCGGCACCCAGAGCGCTGCGGGCGCCGGCGGAACGGGCACCTTCGCCGAGGCCAGCGGCGCCGCGGGCTCCGGTGCCGGCGGCGGCGCCGGTGACGGCAGCGGTGGCGGCGGAGGCGGTGGCTACTACGGCGGTGGCGGCGGCGGCGAGTTCGTCGGCCTCCAACGGCAGCGGAGGCGGTGGCGGCAGCAGCTCTGGCCCGAGCGGCAGCGTCTTCGTCAGCGCCGACAACCCCGGCGGCGACGGCAGCGCCACCATCTACTGGACGACGTCATCCGCGCCGAGCATCACCGCCGGAGGATCGGTGACCCTGACCTCCCATGTACCCAATGACCTCGATGCGGGCACTGAGACGTTCACCCTGGGGAGCACCACCCTCTGCAGCGACGCCTCCGTCGGCGTGGACGGGACCGCCACCTGCACCACCACGGCGCTGCCGGCAGGAACCGACGACGTCACCGCAACTTTCAACTTCGTCCCCGATCCGCCCGAGCCGTTCGCGGGGACCACCGAGATCTTCGCCGTCACCGTGAACGCGCCGAGCGTCCCGGTCCCCGCGACCGGGGCGGCGAACACCGGCCTGGCATTGCCGGCGGCGCTCGTTCTGGTTCTCGGTGGCAGCGTCGCCATCGCGTCGTCGCGCCGCCTGGGCCGGGAGGGCTGACTCGCCGCCAGGTCTTCCACCGCCCGCCACGCCGTGCCCGATCCCTGCCGCTCGAGGCCGGGATCCCGGCTCATGACGTCACGACCCGCCGTGGGCGGGCTGTTTGGCCCGTCTTGACGGTTCCCGTGTCCCGGCTTAGGATTTGGCGGTTGTCTGGGGGGATTTACCAGCCTCTCAACCACGCAGGAGGGGGCCACGGATGGTGATCCGCGAAACCTGTCTTGAGATCTCCGATCTCAAGCAGGAAGCCCACGCCCAGTACCGCACGCGATACGCGCGCCGGAACATGATCCGGCTCATCGATCAACTGATCAATGAGTTCGAGATGCTGAACCTGGCTGAGGAGGTGGCCGTGCCGAGCCACCTGCGGCACCGGGCGGTCCGGGTCATCGCCGACACCGCGCACCCGCTGGCGCAGCGGGAGGCTGCGGAGATCCCCATCGCGGACTGGATGGAGGCGCTGTACGACCTCCAGGACACCCTGATGCTTCCCGGCGAGGACGACATCGACTGACGGCACCGTCCCAGACTGGGAAGCCTCCCGGGGCCGTCCGGCCGGCGCCCTATACTCGGTCGCGCGCGCCCGTAGCTCAGTTGGATAGAGCGCCGGCCTCCGGAGCCGGATGCGGGGGTTCGAGTTCCCTCCGGGCGTACCACCCGCTACCACCACTCGAAGGGGCGGCCGTCCCAGCCGTCGAGGCGGGGGTACCACGGGGCGTCGGCCAGTTCCTTCAGCCTTCCCTCGAACGCGGCAACCTCCCCAGCGGTCAGCAGACGCGTGAGAGCGGCGCGGAGTGCGGCGCGGGTCCGGCCCGCGCGCAGTCGCCGCACCAGTGCCGCGTCATCGGGGGCGAGGTCGCTTCCCCCCAACTCCAGCAGCGCCGTGCGCTGGCGGGGATAGGGGAGGAAGGTGAGGGCGTTGTCGATGCCCCACAGATGCCCCGTCGCGTCGACGAGGAGGTGGGTCGCCTTGCGGTCGGCGTTGTTGGCCAGCACGTCGAAGGCGGCCAGCCGGCGCAGCTGGGCCTCGATGCCGGCGGCGGCCCCGGCGTCCAGTGGTTCGGTTCGGGGATGAATGTAGATCTGGACGCTGCCCGGGCCATGAGGACCCTCGCGGAGCACGGTGGGTGGGATCACCTCCGCTCGCAGCGCGGCGCTCAGCAGGTAGGCGGCGCGTTCGCGGAGGTGGAGGGTGTGGCGGGGGAAGTCCCAGAGCGGGCGCTCCCCCCGGGACGGTTTGTAGATGGCGCGCATGGGCTCGTCCGGGACGTACGGGTCCGGGGCTTCCAGTTCCAGGAGGAAGACGGCGTTGCTGGCCCGCATCACCTGGCCGGCCACAACGATTGCGCCCGTGGCCAGATGGTCCAGGACCGGCGCGTCGGCGGAGGGGGCCACTGAGGCGAGGTCGCCGGCCGCATTCCGGAACCGTTCCGCGGCGGTGCGGGCATCCTCAGGGACGGCGCCGCGCGCCAGCAGGTCGTCGGCGGAGGCCCCGCCCGCGTCCAAGTGGGCGCGGGGCCTCCGTCCGTCCGGCTCCTCCACCGCCAGTCGGCTAACGGCCGCCACGCCAGACGATCCGTGCCACCGTTGCGAGCAGCCGCGGCCACGTGCGTCCCGAGGCGCCCCGCGACGCGGGGCGCCGGCCGGTCAGCGTGGTGTCAGGTTCGGCGCTGGGGGCCCATCCCTCCGGTGTTCCGGCCCCCGCGGTGCCGCCCCTGGGAAGGTCGTCCCGTGCCAGCGACGGCCACCACTCCGGGGCGGCGGTGGACCGCTGATCCGGGGAGAGCCCGTGGGTCGGACGGGAGTTGTCGTCAGGCATTCGTTCCCACTGCACACCACGTCCGCACCGCCGACCGGGGAGGCGTGGAGCGCCGGCGGCCCTGCTTCGATGATACGCGCCGGTTCCATTCGCACAAGGCCGCCCGCCGCGGGCGCCGTCCGGCTTCCATCGCTCCCGTAGACTCCGAGAGGTGGTGGTCGGGGGCGGTGGCGGAGCGCCGGAGACGGCTCTGGCGGCGGCGCAGAGCGCGCATCGCGCCTGCACGCGGTGTGTCGACGCGGGCCTCCTGCGCGTGGCCAATCCCGTCTTCAGCGGTCACGTCGGGCAGCGCATCCTGCTCGTCGGCCAGGCCCCGGGCCCGGTCGAGCACGACCTCACGCGACCCTTCGCGGGGCGTGCGGGGCGCCAGCTCATGCGGTGGTTTGCGCGGGCCGGCGTCGCCGCCGAGGACGAGGTGCGGCGCCGTGTCTACATGACGGCCATGACGACGTGCTTCCCCGGACGCACTGCCGATGGTCGCGGCGACCGGCGGCCCAGCGCCCGCGAGGTCGCCCTCTGCTCCCCCTGGCTCGACTCCGTCATCGGCCTGCTGCGCCCACGTCTCGTCCTCCCCGTTGGCACGCTCGCCATCGGCCGCTTCCTCGGCGTTCGCGGCCTCGACGAGTGCGTCGGGCGCCTCTTCGACGCCTCCGGCGCCGAGATCGAGGCGGCCGGCGATCCTCCGCGGTCTATCCCCTGCCCCATCCGTCGGGGCAGAGCCGCTGGCTCAACGACGCCGCGCACGCCGCGCGGCTGGAGGCGGCCCTCACCCGCCTCGGCGGCCTGATGGCCTGGGCGGAGACGCCGTGAGCGCACGGCCGGCTGGCCGGGATCCTGGCGCGACCCGATGGTATGATCCATCGACTGTTTGTGTCTTTGCATAGCGAGGATCAGGGGGCCACAGTGCCCGACCCCACTGAACAGACCCCCAGCGCCGCCGAAGCCGTTCACGACCCCGAGGAAATCCTGGAACGGATCTTCACCCCGCGGCCCCAGGCCACGCCGGCGGAGCAGGCGGAGAGGGCTCTGCGGCGGCCGAAGCGCCTCGTCTACTGTGCGCTGAGCAATCGCAACTTCTACTGGCGGCAGCACATCAGCAAGTTCGTCCTCGACGAGGGCGCAGTCCCCATCGTCCCCTTCATGCTGTTCGACTACTACCTCCTTCACACCGTCCCCGAGGAGACCGTCCGCGAGGCTTTCAACAACCTCATCGTCAAGAGCGACGAGATGTGGGTGTTCGGCGCCATGTCGCTGGGCGTGAAGGTGCAGGTTGGCATCGCCAAGCGGCTGCGCAAGCCGATCCGGTACTACGACATCTCCGACCTTCCCTACCGCGCCGTCTCCATCCCTGAGGCCCTGGTCCGCGAGGAGTGAGGCCGGCCGTGGAACCGCCTCGCCTGGTGGTCATCGAGCACGTGGAGAGTGAGGGGCCGGGGCTGATCGCCCAGGTTGCCGACGAATGTGGCATGAACATCCGGCGTGTCGGCGCCTCTGACCCGCTCCCCGAGCTCGATACGGCCACCGCCCTGGTGGTGATGGGCGGCCCGATGTCGGTCTGCGACGGCGAGCCGAGGTTGGGCGCCGAGGTGGCGCTGCTCCACGAGGCTCTCACCCGGGACTGCCGGTGCTGGGCGTGTGCCTTGGCGCCCAGCTCCTCGCCTCCGCCTGCGGGTGCCCGCGTGTAATCCGCGGCGAGCCGGGGCCAGGAAGTGGGACTGGGGAGCGTCCGGCTTGACCCGCCCCGGCACGCGACGATCCCCGTCGCCTTCGAAGGCTGCGGCGAGAACCTCGACGTCCTGCACCGGCATGGGACGTCGCCTTCCGGCGCGGGGCCGCCACCTGCGAGCAGTGACACACCGGACCGAACGAGGGTCCGCATGGGCGCCGACGGCCCCCAGTTCACCTGCTCGAGGTCGACGCCGGCCGAGCTGCCGACTGGGCCGCACGTCGGCTCGCCGCCGATCCGCGGCGTGGCGCGCCGGACCGAGACCGAGCGCTCTGGTGCCTCTTTGCCGCTGCGGACAGGCGCCGCATCTGCGGGGTCAGGCGCGGGTGGCGCGGCGCCCCCCTTAGGACCCACCGT
>CAWEEP010000016.1:0-15817 GCA_963808125.1 Candidatus Dormiibacterota bacterium | reverse complement strand
CGGCGTTTCCGCGAACATCCCCTGCTTCCTGAGGGCAACCAGGACGTGGCGCTCATCGCCGGCATGGCGGTGATCATCGCCGTCAGCTTCGTCACGGCCCTCTTCTGCTACCTGGGTCTCTCCGACGAGCGCACCCTCCCCAACGCCACCACCTTCCTCACCGGAGTTCTCGCCATCTGCGTCCCCTTCGGCCTGCAGTTCATCTTCCAGCGTGTGCTCGGCCCGGGGAGCGGCAAGGGGGAGGTCGAGCAGCTGCCTCCGCCCTCAACGACGGTCCTGCCGCCCCCGGTTCCCGCTCTGCCACAATGGGCTCCAGCCCTCCCCGCACAGACTCCCCAGCGGCGCCGCTGATCTGGCGCAGGTTTGGGGCTGGCGCCGCCTCCCCGCACCTGACACAATCACTCGCCAGATGAGGGGCCAGCGCAGCCGTACGGAACTGGCTGCGTCGATCCGGCAGGGGATCGCCCTCGAGGGAGGACCCAGCCCATGAGCTACGCGCCGATCCCACCCAGGCAGGGTACCCGGCACCGCCCCCAGGGGCCTCGCAGCATCCGGTCCAGCTGGCTACTGATCGAACACCAGGCCCAGTACTCGCGCGGCCTGGGCTGCCTCGGTGCCCTGTTCTTCCTGGGAAGGGTCATCCTGGCCATCCCGGCGCTCATCATTGCCGTGATCCTGCTCGACATCGCCGAGATCGTGGGCTGGATCATGGAGATCGTCGTGGTGCTCAGCGGCCACTACCCCAAGGGCGTCCACGGCTTCATCACGGGGGTCCTGCGGCTCTACGTCCGATGCATGGCGTGGATCTTCGGCCTCACCGACAAGTACCCCGGCTTCGGCATCGGGGCCTGACCGACTGACCAGCGGCGTCCGCCGGCAGCGTGCCGGCGGGCGTCGCCCGTCCCCGGGCTCCGCTCAGGCGGTGCCCGGTACCAGAGGCACTCCGGCCGGCCGTCTGTGCCGGCGGCGCCGAGCGCTGCCAGCGTCTCCCGGATCGTCTCCGCCGCCTGTTCCATCTCGTCTGGGCGCGGTGAGCTGGCCTCGGAAGGTGAGGTTCCTCTCGGTGCGCATCGGGACCAGGTGGATGTGCACGTGCGGCACCTTGAACCGGCGACGATCACGCCCACCCTCGGCGTCCCGAAGCTGCGCTGGAGGGCGCGGCCCAGCCGCTGCGAGACTTCCGTGAGGTGCTTGAGCAGGGCCGGGTCCAGGTCCAGCCAATCATCGATCTCGGAGGCGCGGCACCACGAGGCTGTGGCCCGACTGCAGCGGCCGGTTCGACAGGAAGGCGACGCACTGATCGTCCTGCCATACGAAGTGGGCGGGGAAGCTCCCCGGCGATGATCCGGCTGAAGACGCTGGGCATGGGGTCGATTGTGCCCCAGGCGGGTTGGCGGGCGGGCTTTCGCGAGGTCGCTCCAGCGCAACCATCGTTCTCTTCATCTCGTCCTGGCTCGGCCCTGGCCCCGGCGCCGCCCTTGGCGGTGTGGCAATCGGAGTTGTCCTGATCGTTGTCTCACTGTGATGGGCTGGCCGCTCCCGACGACTGCGGTAACCGACTTGGGCTGCATGGCGCTCACCATGGGACGACAGAAGCGGCTCATTGGGTCCCGTCTTCCTGGTGTGCTGTCACACGACTAGTCGGACGGTTGGCGGGATCGAGAGATGGTCGTGGCATGTCGCTCGCGGCGCCTCCGCTGCAGATCACCGGCAGCCAACGGGAACAGCGTTGACATTGGACCCTGAAAGCCGCGGATGCCGAACGGGGATTGACTGACTATCGGGCGCGGTGCTCGGTGGAGGTACGAATCGCGCGGAGCGACCTGATGTACGGTGCGTGCGGAGGTTTCTTCTCGCCTTGCGCGTGATGAGCGCAGCGCCCGGATCCTTGAGGGCGATAGGGAACCGGCGGCGCGTACGGAGGGAGTTGGCGCCGAGCGGAGCAGCCACCGCCGCCCCGCTCGGCACTCCCGGGTCAGACTTCCTTGAACTCGGCGTCCACGACGTCGTCGCCGCCTGACGGGCCGCCGCCTGAGCCGCTCTCCGGCGGCGCGCTGCCGCCCTCGGGCTCCGGTGCGGACTCAGCGCCGGTCGGGCCACTGCCCGCCGACGCGTAGACCGCCTCGCCGATCTTCTGGATCGATGACTGCAGGGCGTCGTAGGCGAGCTTGGTCGCGGCCGCGTCGTTCTTGGCGATGGCGTCTTTGATGGCGGCGACCTTGGCCTCGATGTCGGCCTTCAGGTCCGCGGGGACCTTGTCGCCGGCGTCCTTGAGGGCCTTCTCGGCCTGGTAGGCGAGCTGCTCGGCGCGGTTCTTGGTCTCCGACCGCCTCGGCCCGCTGGCGGTCCTCCTCGGCGTGCGCCTCCGCCTCCTTGACCATGCGCTCGACCTCTTGCTTCTGCAGCGTGGTGGAGCCGGTGATGGTCACCTTGTTCTGCTTGCCGGTGCCGCGGTCATGGGCGGTGACGTTGAGGATGCCGTTGGCGTCGATGTCGAAGGTGACCTCGATCTGCGGCAGGCCCCCGGGGCGCGGGGGGATGCCGTCAGGGTGAAGGTGCCGAGGATGCGGTTGTCCGCGCGCCATCGGCCGCTCGCCCTGGAGGACGACGATCTCCACGCTGGGCTGGCTGTCCGACGCCGTCGAGAAGACCTGCGACTTGGCGGTCGGGATGGTGGTGTTGCGGTCGATGAGCTTGGTGTATGACCTCGCCCTCGGTCTTGATGCCCAGCGACAGCGGGGTGACGTCGAGGAGCAGGACGTCCTTGACCTCGCCCTTGAGGACGCCGCGCCTGGATGGCGGCGCCGACGGCCACCACCTCGTCGGGGTTGACGCCGCGGTGCGGGTCCTTGCCGAACAGCTCCTTGACCAGAGCCTGGACCACCGGCATGCGGGTGGTGCCGCCGACGAGGATGACCTCGTCGAGCTTGCTCGACCGTCAGACCGGCGTCCTTCAGGCCGCATCCAGGAAGGGCTTGCGGCAGCGCTCGGTCAGGTCGGCGGTGAGCTGCTCGAACTTCGGCCGGGTCAGCGTCATGTCGAGATGCTTGGGACCGGACGCGTCGGCGGTGATGAAGGGCAGGTTGATCTGCGTCTCCTGGCGCTGCGGACAGCTCGATCTTGGCCTTCTCCGCGGCCTCGGTGAGGCGCTGCAGGGCCATGCGCGTCGCTGCGCAGGTCGATGCCCTGCTCTTCTTGAATTCGTCCGCCAGCCAGTCCATCAGCCGCGGTCGTAGTCGTCACCGCCGAGGTGGGTGTCGCCGTTGGTGGACTTGACCTCGAAGACGCCCTCGCCCACCTCGAGGACGGAGACGTCGAAGGTGCCGCCGCCCAGGTCGAAGACCAGGATCGTCTCGTTCTCCTTCTTGTCCAGGCCGTAGGCGAGGGCGGCAGCGGTCGGCTCGTTGATGATGCGCAGAACGTTCGAGGCCGGCGATCTGGCCGGCGTCCTTGGTGGCCTGGCGCTGGGCGTCGTTGAAGTAGGCGGGGACGGTGATGACGGCCTCGGTCACCTTCTCGCCGAGGTAGGCCTCGGCGTCGCGTCTTGAGCTTCTGCAGGATCATCGCCGAGATCTGCTCGGGGGTGTGGCGCTTGCCGGCGACGTCGACCTCGACGCGGCCGTCCTTGCCGGCCACCACCTTGTAGGGCACCTGGCGCGCCTCGGTGCTGACCTCGCTGAGGAGGCGCCCCATGAAGCGCTTGATCGAATACACCGTGTTCTGCGGATTGACGGCTGCCTGTCGCCGTGCCAGGGTGCCGACCAGCCGCTCGCCGGTGCGGGTGAAGGCGACGACGGATGGGGTGGTGCGACCGCCCTCGGCATTGGCGATGACGACGGGCTCGCCGCCCTCCATCACGGCCACCACGCTGTTGGTGGTACCGAGATCGATTCCGACGGTCTTGGCCATGGGTCGGGTCCCTCCAGAAGCTGGATAGCGTCAGATGTCGGGGTCGGACGGGGCGTCCACCCGGTGCGATCGAGGTGGGTATACCGCGAACGCCGCTCATGCTAAACGGAGGTCACGCCCGGTACGCGTCTTCGCCGATGAGCGGGACGAAGCGGCACGGGCCGAGGTTCTCGCTGAGCCATCGTCCCCCGGTCATCCGCACTCGGGTCAGCTCCTCGCCGTCCGGGCCGGTGTGGATGGGCACCACCAGGCGCCCGCCCTCCTTGAGCTGGCGAGCCAGGGCGATGGGCAGGCGGGGGGCGGCGGCGCCCACGGCGATGGCGTCGAAGGGGGAGCGATCGGGGGAGGCCGACGCTGCCGTCACCGTCGATCACCTCGACGTCGACGCCGAGCCGCGCCAGCCGTGTCGCGGCTTCGGCGGCCAATCCCGGGAGGCGTTCGACGCTGATGACGTGGGCGCCGGCGGCGGCCATCACCGCCGCCTGGTAGCCGCTCCCCGTGCCGATGTCCAGAGCGAGGTCGCCAGCGCGCAATTCCAGCGCCTGGACGATGATGGCGACCATCAGAGGCTGGGAGATCGTCTGGCCGCCGCCGATGGCCAGCGCCCGGTCGGCATACGCCTCGATGCGGTCGCCGGGTAGGACGAATTCCTCCCTCCGCACCGCCGCCATCGCCGCCAGCACGCGCTCGTCGGTGACCCCGCCGGTGCGGAGCCGCAGCATCATCTCGACGTCGCTCATGCCTGCCGGGCTACTCCTGGCGGTAGGTGCGCTCCCCCGTGCGGCTGTCATACCAGACCCGCATCCGCAAGCCGGTCTCGGGATCGATGAAGGCCTCCGAGGTCGGCCTGGCGGTCGGTGACGGCGGGACGGTGCTCGCTCCTCGTGGCCCGCCCCGGTAGCGCTCCCAGCGGAACAACGCAGCTGCCCCGATCAAGACGAGGAGGACCAAGAAGACGATCGGCAAGAGCAGACCCACGTCGGCGATCACCGTTCCAGGCTCATGGCCGCAGCGCGCTCACCCCGCGGCCAGTGCGGCCGGCTCGACCACGACGGCCGTGCCATAGGCGACGATCTCGCTCATGTTCTGGCCGATCTCCGAGGAGTCGAAGCGCATCATCACGACGGCGTTACCTCCCATGGCGGTCGCCGATTGGACCATGCGATCGACAGCCTGGCGGCGAGCGTCCTCCAGCAGCTTGACGTAGGAGCCGACCTCCCCGCCGACGATGCTGCGGAAGCCGGCGGCGATGTTGCCGCCGAGGCCGCGCGTGCGGACGGTCAGGCCGAAGACCTCTCCGAGCGTCTGGATGACTTGGGTGCCGGGGATGTTCTCGGTGGTGGTGACGATCATGGTCCGAGCATAGCCCGTTCCCGAGCGGCGTGCCCGGCGGTCAGTGGGGTGTCAGGTCGAGGTCGGGGGGTGCCGTGTCAGGGAGCTTCCAGACGATGAAGCCCTTGTCCCAGCGTCGGTGGAATTCGTTGGCCGCGTCCACCGCCTCGGACACCGCGCGCTCGAACGCCTCGAGGTCCGCGGCCGCGATGGCGGCGAGCAGCGGCTCGACGTCCGCCCGAAGGTACTCGTCGATGTCGTCTGTGTACTTGGGCCGGGTGATGGTGCACAGGCGGAAGAGCTTGCGCATCTCCGACACCTGCCACCGGGCCAGCCTCCAGTTGCCGGCCCGGGCCGCGTAGACGGCGCGCCACAGGCGGTTGGCGATCTCGGGCATCAGCCGGGCGAGGCCGGGCTGGAGCCGCGTCAGCTCCTGCAGGTCGAGGCGCTCGGGGTTGGCGGGGTGGGCCGGGTCGGGCATCGCAGCGACTTTATCCGCGCCACCTGTCCCAGCGTGGGCCTTGCGGCGTTGTCGGAGTGCTCATGTTCCCGCACAACCTCATCCACCTCCATCTGGCGCCCGGGGTCTGAGCCGTTCCAAGCCGCGGTACTCCCGGCCTCCGCGGCGGGGACGCCCTGTTGTGTGCTTGGATCGACCGGTGACGACGCCCCCGATCCGCATCGAGATCCTCGAACGCCCCGACGACGCCGACGTCCACCGCCTCCTCGTCGAACTCGCCGTGGAGGACCGGGAGGGGTACGCCCACCCCGCGGAGTCACCGGAGGAGATCGACGAGAGGACCGGCCCCATCGCACGGCGCTTCGTCGGGGAGAACCGGGTCTTCGTCGCCCGCGACGCGGGCGGCCATGTCGTCGGCCTCTGCTGGTGCGTCATCTTCGACCCGGGCACCGGCCTGGAGGGGGAGGTGGCGGAGCTCTACGTCGAGCCCGCGGCCCGGGGCCGGGGGTTGGCGGGAACCCTGGTGGGGGAGGCGATGCGGCTCTTCCGCGACCGTGCGGTGAGCTTCGCCTCCGTGTGGACCCGACCTGACAACGCGGCGGCCCTCGCCACCTACCGGCGTCACGGCTTCCGGCCCACCGAGCAGGCGGTGCTCACCTGGCTACCCCTGCCCGCCGGCGGCCGGGGGAGGCGGACCCCGACGGCGAGCCCGATGGGGATAATCACCGGTCGTGACCGGCCGGAGAACGAGATGACGCTGTCCAGAGAACAGGTCGCCCACGTCGCCATGCTCGCCCGCCTCGGCCTCTCCGACGAGGAGACGGAGCGCTTCCGCGAGCAGCTCGACGCCATCCTCGCCCACGTCGACCGCCTCCAGCAGGTGGACACCTCACAGGTGGCGGAGACGGCCCAGATCGGAGGGCTCGTCAACGCCTGGCGCGAGGACGTGACCGGGGAGTGCCTGCCCAAGGAGGCGGCGCTGCGCAACGCACCCCGGCGAGCTGGTGATCAATTCGAGGTCGGGGCCATCCAGGAATGAGCGAGCTGACGACGGCCGGCCTGTCGGTCACCGCCATGGGCGAGATGCTCCGGTCGGGCCAGGCGTCACCACAGGACCTGGTCGCGGCGGCACGGCGCGAACTGGACCGCTTCGGCGGCCTCAACGCGGTCCTTCGCCGCACCGGCGAGGTGGCCGAGCGCCAGGCCGAGCGGGCGGAGCGCGTGCTCTCCGAGACGCCCGAGGCCGCCGGTCCGCTCTGCGGCATCCCCTTCGCCCACAAGGACGTCATCTGCCTGGAGGGGGTGAGGACCAGCGCCGGGTCGAAGATCCTGGAGAGCTTCGTCCCCCCCTACACGGCCACCGCCCTGCAGCGCCTCCTCGACGCCGGCGCGGTGCCGCTGGCGGTGACCAACTGCGACGAGTTCGCCATGGGCTCGTCCAACGAGAACTCCGCCTACGGCCCGGTGGGCAACCCCTGGGACCCGGGGCGCGTGCCCGGTGGCAGCAGCGGCGGCAGCGCGGCCGTCGTGGCGGCCGGGGCCGTCCCCTTCTCCCTGGGCTCGGACACGGGAGGGTCCATCCGCCAGCCCGCCTCCTTCTGCGGCGTCGCCGGCTTCAAGCCGACCTACGGCCGCGTCTCCCGCTACGGCCTGATCGCCTTCGCCTCCTCCCTCGACCAGATCGGACCCTTCGCCCGCACCGTGGAGGACGCCGCCAGCGTCTACACCGCCATGGCCGGCCACGACCCCCACGACAGCACCTCCCTCGCCGTCGGCGGTGGAGCCTGTCTCCGCCGAGTTGCGGCGCGGCGTCGAGGGGATGCGCCTCGGCATTCCCCGCGAGTACGTGGGCGAGGGCCTGGAGCCGGGCGTCCGCCAGGCGGTGGAGGCCGCGTTCGTCGAGCTGGAGAAGCTGGGTGCCACGCTGGTGGAGGTGTCTCTGCCGACCACCGACGCCGCCCTCAGTACCTACTACATCATCGCCCCCGCCGAATGCTCGGCCAACCTGGCGCGCATGGACGGTGTGCGCTTCGGCCTCCACGTCGACCGCGCCTCGCTGACCGACACGTACCTGCAGAGCCGCGACCAGGGCTTCGGGCCCGAGGTCAAGCGCCGCATCATGCTGGGGACCTACGCGCTGAGCAGCGGCTATTACGACGCCTACTACCGCAAGGCGCAGAAGGTGCGCACCCTCATCGCCGCGGAGTTCGACTCGGCGTTCGAGACGGTGGACGCGCTGGTCTGCCCCACCTCGCCGGTGGTCGCCTTCGAGAAGGGGGCCAAGAGCGATCCGCTCTCCATGTACTTGTGCGACGTCCTCACCATCCCGGTGAACCTGGCCGGGCTCCCCGGCATCTCCGTCCCCTGCGGTGTGAGCGAGGGCCTGCCCGTCGGGCTGCAGGTGATCGGGCCGCGCTTCCAGGACGGCCGGGTGCTGCGCGTCGCCCGTGCCTATGAACAGGCCACGGACTGGCACAGCCGTCTGCCGGAGCCCGTTCCGGGGGTGACGGCATGACCCAGACCAGCGCGGTCGGGCTCATCGACTCCATCCTGGAACGCTTCGAGCCGGTCATCGGCCTGGAGGTCCACGGCCAGCTGCTCACCCGCAGCAAGATGTTCTGCACCTGCAGCGCCGAGTACATCGACGCGCCGCCGAACAGCAACTGCTGCCCGGTCTGCCTCGGGCTCCCCGGGGCGCTGCCGGTGATGAACCGCGTCGCTGTCGAGTACACCGTGCGCACCGCTCTCGCCCTCGACTGCGAGATCCCCGAGTTCACCAAGTTCGACCGCAAGAACTACTTCTATCCCGACCTCCCCAAGGGCTACCAGATCTCGCAATTCGACATGCCGATGTCGCACGATGGCCACCTCACCTTCGCCGTCGACGGGCAGGAGGTGCGCTGCGGCATCACGCGGGTCCACCTCGAGGAGGACACCGGCACCCTGCAGCACGCCGGCGACATCCTGCAGCAGGCGCGGAGCTCCCTGGTCGATCTCAACCGCTGCGGCGTGCCCCTCATGGAGATCGTCGGCGAGCCCGACCTGCGCAGTCCCGAGCAGGCGCGCGAGTACCTGGTCCGGCTGCGCCAGATCCTGGTCTATATCGGTGTCAACGATGGCAACCTGGAGCAGGGGTCGTTCCGCTGCGACGCCAACGTCTCGCTGCGGCCCCGCGGGGAGACGGGCCTGGGCGTCAAGGTCGAGGTGAAGAACATGAACTCCTTCCGCGCCGTGCAGCGGGCGCTGGAGTTCGAGATCGTCCGCCAGGGCCGCCTGCTCGACCAGGGACAGACCATTGCCCAGGAGACGAGGGGCTGGGTGGAGGCGCGGGGCGCCACCATCGGCCAGCGCAGCAAGGAGTACGCCCACGACTACCGCTACTTCCCGGAGCCCGACCTGCCGCCACTGCAGCTGAGCCGGGACTTCGTCGAGCGGGTCCGCGCCGGCTTGCCCGAGCTGCCCCAGCAGCTCGTCGAGCGGCTGCGCAAGGAGCACGGCCTCTCCGCCTATGACGCCGCCATCATCACCGCCGAGCGGGATGACGCCCGCAGCTTCGAGGCCCTGGTGGCGGCGGGGGTTTCCGCCAAGGCGGCGGCCAACTGGCTGATGGGGGAGGTGGCCCGGCTCAGCCGCGAAACGCGCACGCCGGTCTCTCGCAGCGGCCTCGGTGTGGAGGGGCTGGCGGCCCTGATCGGCCTGGTGGAGGCGGGCAGCATCAACGGCTCCACTGCCAAGCAACTCCTCGAGGAGCTCTACATGAGTGGCGGCGACGCGGAGTCGGTGGTCAGGGAGCGCGGGCTGGCCCAGGTCAGCGACACGGAGGAGATCGGTCGCATCGTCAACTCCGTCATCGCCGCCAACGCCGCAGCCGCCGCCGACTTCCGGGGCGGCAAGGAGCCGGCGCTGCAGAGCCTGGTCGGCCAGGTCATGAAGGCGACGCGTGGGAGAGCCGACGCCAGGCTGGTGAACCGGCTTCTCCGTGAGCGACTCGCCGGCTGACGGCGTCCTCCGCCGCGGCGACCGCCGGGTGGTCCGCTGCGAGGGCATGGTCCATGGCGGTCTCTGCCTCGCCCACTCAGATGAGCGGACGCTGTTCGTCAGCGGGGCCATCCCCGGCGAGCTGGTGGAGGTGTCGCTCACCTTCTCCAAGGGCAGGAGCTGGTTCTGCCGTGTCGAGCGGGTGGTCGAGGCGTCTCCCGACCGCCTCGTCCCACCCTGCCCCTACGTCCCCGACTGCGGCGGCTGCCAGCTCCAGCACATCGCGCCCGAGAGGCAGCTGCTGCTGAAGCGGGACGTCGTCCTCGACGCCCTGCGACGGGAGCGGGTCGCCGTCCCCACGCTGCGGCTCCACGGCATGCCCGACCCGTGGCACTACCGGTGGCGCGGCGAGTTCCACGTCGTCCGCGGGAGGGGCGGGACGGAGGCCGCCGGCCTCGGCTTCAACCGGGCGCGCAGCTGGCACCCCATCGCGGTCGAGAGCTGTCTGATCCACCACCGCAGCATCACCGACCGGCTTCCACAGCTCCGTGAGCTCGTCCGCGGCGGCGGCTCTGAGGCCATGACCGTCCTCCACGTCACGGCCGGGGAGGACGGCGACGAGCTGCTGCTGCGCGCCAAGCCGGAGGCGGCGCTGGACAGGGCGGTGATCGACCGGCTGGTGGCGGAACTCCCCGCGCCCGAGCGCTGGAGCACCAACCTGACCACCCTGCACTGGCGGGGGCGGTCCTTCCGGGTGTCCCCGGATTCGTTCATCCAGGTCAGCTGGGACCATCTCGACACCCTCTACGGCTGCGTCCTCAACGCGCTGGGAGACATCGGCGGGCAGCGCATCATCGACGGCTACGCGGGGATCGGGGTACTCGCCGTCGTCATGGCCGCGCGGGCGCGGCAGGTCGTCTGCATCGAGAGCAATCCCGGCGCGGTGCGCATGGGGCGGCTCAACGCCCGCATCAACGACGTCGGCGACCGACTGAGCTACGTCGCCCAACCGGTGGAGACGGCACTGCCGCGGGTGGCGGCGTCGGCGCCCGTCGACCGGCTCGTCATCGACCCGCCCCGGGCCGGCTGCGGCGGCCAGGTCACCGGCTGGCTGGCGCTGGCCGGGCCCCCACGCGTCGTCTACATATCCTGCGACCCCGCCACCCTGGCCCGCGACCTCCATGTCCTCGTCACCACGGGCCCCTATGCCATCGACTCGTTCGACCTCGTCGACATGTTCCCGCAGACCAGCCATGTGGAATCCGTCGTGGCGCTGCGCCGGGAGAGCTGAGGCGGCGGCTCAGAGCGTGATCGTGACGGCGGGGATCGCCTCGCCGCCGAGCGTCTGCAGCAGGCCGTGGGTGATGTAGGTGCCGGGGTCCGGGGGCATCGGGACGTCGGCGCTGAACGCCTTGGTCGCACCGGCGGCGACCGGGATCAGCGCGATGGCCATGCAGTGCATCTGGAGGCCGGAGGGCGTCGGCGTCGGCACCGGCGAGCCGTCACTGGCGTCGACCCACGCCGTCAGGGAGGGGATGCAGCCGCCCTCGACGGTCAGCGGGCCGGTGACGGTGACGGTCACCTGGAGCTCGCCGTCCCCCCGGCCGGTGACCACCGTGACCCACCCGTCCGCGCCGGTCGTCGCGCCGAGCTGCTCGCCAAGGGCGATCGGCGTGGGGGTGCTGATGCCGCCCTCGGCGGGCGCCTGACCGCAGCCGGCGATCGCCGCCACCAGGACGGCTGCCGTGGCGACCAGGGCTCTCCGCATCGCCCCTGACATCACCCTCAGAATACGTCCAGCCCCGCAGCCCGAGTCATCCGGCGGCGGTGGTACCGTACGGGTGTTCGAAGGCGGGACGGCAGGAGGCGATGGCGGACGAGGAGGCGGCGGCAGCGGGATCTGGCGCCTTCGTCCACCTCCACTCCCACACTGAGTACTCGCTGCTGGACGGTGCCTCCCGCATCTCCGATCTGGTGGCCCGGGCCGTCGCCATGGGCCAGCCGGCCGTCGCCGTCACCGACCACGGCGTTCTCTATGGCGCCGTCGAGCTCTACAGCACGGCGCGCGCGGCGGGCATCAAGCCGATCATCGGCTGCGAGGTCTACATGGCGCCGCGATCGCACCGGGACAAGGAGGGGAGGGCCGACCGCGATCCCCACCACCTGGTGCTGCTCGCCCGCAACGCCAAGGGCTACCAGAACCTCATCGCCCTCTCCAGCACAGCGCACTTGGACGGCTACTACTACAGGCCGCGGATCGACAAGCAGCTTCTCGCCGAGCACGCCGAGGGCTTGATCTGCCTCTCCGGCTGCCTGAGCGGGGAACTGCCCCAGGCCATCCTCGCCGGCGACCTCGACGCCGCCGAGCGGGTGGCCCGGCAGCACCAGGAGATGCTCGGCGCCGACAACTACTTCCTGGAGCTGCAGGACCACGGCATCGAGGAAGAAGCCGCCGTCCGCGAGGGGCTCATCGAGATCGCCCGGCGGACGGGCCTCCCCCTGATCTGCACCAACGACTCGCATTACATCGATCCCGAGGACGCCGAGGCCCACGACATCCTCCTCTGCCTCCAGACCGGCTCGCGTCGTGACGATGTGGGGCGGCTCCGCTTCCACGGGCCCAACTTCTACCTGGCCGGCGCCGCCGAGATGCGGCAGCGATTCCAGGCCTACGGCGAGGCCGCCTCCAACACCGTGGCGGTGGCGGCCCGCTGCGACTGGAAGCTGGAACTGGGCAAGCACCACCTCCCCGCCTACTCGCCGATCCCAGAAGGGTACGACGCCGATTCCTACCTCGCCGAGCTCTGCGACCGCGGCCTGCGCGAGCGTTACGGCGAGGCGCCGTCGGCGACGGCGCTGGAGCGGCTCCACATGGAGCTGGACGTCATCCACCAGACGGGCTTCGCCGCCTACTTCCTCATCGTCTGGGACCTCATCCGCGCCGCGCGGCTGGACGGCGTCGTGGTGGGACCGGGACGCGGCAGCGCCGCCGGCTCCCTGGTCTCCTACGTGCTGCGCATCACCGGCATCGATCCCCTCCGCTACGGCCTCATCTTCGAGCGATTCCTGAACCTGGAGCGCGTCGAGATGCCGGACATCGACATCGACTTCGACGACCGCCGCCGCGACCGCGTCCTCAAGTACGTCACCGAGAAATACGGCCAGGACCGTGTCGCTCAGATCATCACCTTCGGCACCATGGCGGCGCGGGCGGCGATTCGCGACGTCGGCCGGGTCCTCGACGTCCCCCTGCCCGACGTGGACCGGCTCGCCAAGCTGGTCCCCGCCTCGGTCGGCATCACCCTGGATCGGGCCATGACCGAGTCCCGCGAGCTTCGCGACCTCTATGACGGCGAGGCGTGGGCGAAGAGTGTCATCGACATCGCGCGGCGGCTCGAGGGCATCTCCCGCAACGCTTCGACCCATGCCGCGGGCGTCGTCATCGGCGCCGAGCCGCTCAGCACCATCGTCCCCCTGGCCCGCTCCACCTCGGGCAGCGAGGGCGTCGTCACCCAGTTCGACATGAAGGGTGTCAGCCAGATCGGGCTGCTGAAGATCGACTTCCTGGGGCTGACCAACCTCACCGTCATCGACGAGGCGGTGGAGAACATCCAGAGGGTGCGCGGGGTGCACGTCGACATCGAGACGCTCCCCCTCGACGACGCCGCCACCTACGAGCTGCTCTGCAAGGCCGACACCCACGGCGTCTTCCAGCTGGAGGCGACCTTCGCCAAGCGAATCCTCCTCGACATGCAGCCCGCCTCCCTGGAGGACATCGCCGCCGCCAACGCCCTCGACCGCCCGGGCCCCATCGAGGGCCATGTCGTCGAGATGTACATCCGGCGCAGGCGGGGCGAGGAGCCCGTCAGCTACCAGCTCCCCGAGATGGAGACAGTTCTGGCTGAAACATACGGGACCATGATCTACCAGGACCAGGTGATGCAGATCGCCTCCGCTGTGGCCGGCTTCAGCCTCGGCGAGGCGGACCTGCTGCGCTCCGCCATGGGCAAGAAGGACAAGGCGAAGATGGGCCGCCAGCGGCAGAAGTTCCTGGCTGGCGCCGCCGCCCGCGGCGTCGAGGAGAAGACCGCCGTCGAGATCTTCGAGCTCATCGGATTCTTCGCGGGGTACGGCTTCAACAAGTCACACGCCTTTGCCTACGCGCTCATCGGCTACCAGACCGCCTACCTCAAGGCCAACTACCCGCTGGAGTACATGGCGGCTTTGCTCAACAGCCGCGCCGGCGACTTCGACAAGCTGAAGCAGACCATCCTCGACGCCCACAATCGCGGCCTGACGGTCCGGCTGCCCGATGTCAACCGCAGCGAGGTCGGCTTCTCGGTTGGCGACCCCGCCAGCGGCAAGATCCTCTACGGCCTCGCCCACATCAAGAACGCCGGGGAGAAGGTGATCGAGCAACTGGTCGAGGAGCGCCGCCGCGGCGGACCGTTCGGCAGCCTCTACGACCTCTGCCTGCGTGTCGCCGGCCGCGATCTTAACCGGCGCCTGCTCGAGGCGTTGATCCGCAGCGGCGCCTGCGACACCCTCGGCGAGCGGGGCATGCTCCTCGCCGTCGTCGACCGCGTCATGGACCAGGCCACCCAGGTCCGCCGCGAGCGCGAGCTGGGCCAGGGCTCGCTGTTCGGGGATGGCGTCGCCGTCGAGGGGGCCGTCGCCGAGATGCCGACCGACGGCTTCGGAGCCGCCACCGAGGTGCCGCCGGTCCCCGCCGACGAGCGCCTGCGCTGGGAGCGCGAGTACCTCGGCATCTACCTGAGCGACCACCCGCTGCGCCGCGTCGCCGAGAAGCTCAATGAGCGCGTCGACACCACGATCGGTGAGCTGGGCAGTCACCTGGACGGCCTCTACGTGCAGGTGGGCGGGGCCATCCGCGACCTCCGCTCCTTCATCCCGCGGCGCAGCAGCTCGGGCCAGCGCATGGCCTTCATGACTCTGGAGGACCTGAGCGGCGCCTGCGAGGTGGTGGTCTTCGCGCGCACCTTCGAGGAGTGCTCCGAGCTGCTCCGTCTCGACCAGGTGGTGGTCGTGCGCGGCCGGGTGCAGACCGGCCGCGGCAGCCTCGCCGCCGGTGGGCGATCGACGCCGGGCGCCCCGGAGGACGAGGAGGAACACGGCGACCAGGAGCCGGTCAACATCATCGCCGAGGCCGTCTACGCCTTCGACGATCCCCAGCTCGCCTCGTGGCGGCGCAACAGCCGGGTCCGGCTGCGCCTGCACCCCGGCCAGGAGGAGCTCCTCCCCGCGCTGAGAGATCTGCTGGAGCGCCACCGGGGCGACGCGCCGACGACGCTCCAGGTGCAGAGCCCCCGCGCCGTCGAGGAGGTGGTGCTCGGGGAGCGGTGGGGCGTCGAGCCCAGCCCGGCACTGGAGCGGGCTGTCGAGTTCCTGCTCGGCGACGGCGCGTACCGCGTCGAGGTGGAACGGCAGAAGGCGCCCGAACGCGAGGGTGCCAGGCGCCGCTGACACGGGGTCGGCGGGCGCCTGGGCGGTCCCGCGACGGGGGCTGTCAGAGCAGCAGCTGGGCGAGCTGGTTCAGGGCTGCCTGGGCGACGAAGTACAGGATGAGATACGCGACGAAGGCGAGGAGTGACGCCATGTCCACCGACGCGCTGCGGTTGACCATGCCGGTGAAGGGACGGATGAAGGGGCGCGACATCTCCCGGATGGCCATGGTCAGGGGATGCCACGGGTCAGCATGGAAGAGTGAGATCACCAGCCGCAGCAACACGATGATGCAGACGATGATGATCAGGGTCAGCACCAGCTGCTCCACGGCGCTGACCACCACGAAGCCGATCGACAGCCCGTAGTCGTATGCCAGCGACTGGAAGACCTGGGCCAGCGAACTCGAGGATGATGATGGCGATCAGCGGCGAGAGGTCGAGCATGCCGGCGAAGGTCGGCAGCAGGCCGCGGAAGGGGGCGATGATGGGGTCGGCGACGGCCCGTATCACCACCACCAGCGGGTTGCGCTGATTGACGTTGGGGAACCACGAGAGAAAGACCCGCACCAGGACGATCAGCGCCAGGATGTTGAGGATGGTGGAGATGAGGTTGAAGATCGTGGACACGTCGCGAGTATAGGCAGGCCCGCCGTCCATGGCGGGCGGGTGGCCA
>CAWEEP010000015.1:0-16940 GCA_963808125.1 Candidatus Dormiibacterota bacterium | reverse complement strand
CGTCTCCCCGCACTGTCCAGCTGGTAGTAGCCGCACTCGTCGAGGACGAGGCTGAAGGTGACCGTGAGCGGGTTCGTGGTGCTCACGCTGATGGTCTGGTACTGCTTGGGAATGTCGAAGAGCTGCACGGTGTCGGCGTAGTTCGCCGCCAGATCGGCGGCGGAGATCGCCGGGTACCCGGTGCTGACGTCGGTCCCCTCGTAGGTGATGATCCGCGAGGCGTCGAACTCGACCTGAGCGTCGATCGTGCTCTGGGTCAGGTTGGTGACGGTGTAGGTGAAGGTGACCGTGGCCGGCCCGCCGCTGATGTCATAGCTCGCCGGCGGCACCGGGTAGCCCGAGGAGGGGCCCGTTTGGACCTGGGGTTGCTGGCGGCGACAACGGTGAATCCCGCCACGACGAGCGCCGCACCGGCAAGGCCCGCCCCGAGACGCCGGGAAATCCGCGCTGCTGTCCACATGATCATCTGTCCCTCTGTGCCTCCGGCGAATTCGCCGGTCGGGGCCTCAACGCTCCATTTGCCACGATGGGCCACGCTGAGCCGCCCAGCAATGGGCAATCGCAGCCCGACTTGGGACATCCGGCCCTCTCACGGCGCCCCGCGCGGCCATGCGGGGGGCGTCCGCGGCTGCGACAATCACCGCCATGAGCGACGCACAACCCCGACAGTTCGTCCTGGGCGTCGATCTGGACGGTGTCTGCGCCGACTACTACCCGTTCATGCGCAGGGTGGTCGCGGAGTGGCTGGGCGAGGCGGTGGAGAGCCTCCCCCTGGGGTCGGCTGGGACATGGCCGAGTGGGGGGTCGGGCCCGGCGAGTTCCACAAGATCCACCGCTTCGCCGTCGTCGACCGCAACCTCTTCCGGGAGATGGGGATGATCCCCGGGGCGGGACCGGCGCTGCGCCGCCTCTCCAATCTGGGGCTGCGCATCCGCATCATCACCCACCGGCTGATCATCGAGCACTTCCACCGCATCGCCGTGTCGCAGACGGTGGAATGGCTGGACCTCCACGGCATCCCCTACTGGGACCTCTGCTTCATGGGGGAGAAGGGCGACGTCAGCGCCGACCTCTACATCGACAACTCGCCCGACAACGTGGCGGCCCTGCTCGGGAACCGTCGCGACGTCATCGTCTTCACGCATTCCGCCAACACCCACATGGACATCCCGACCGAGCAGCGGGCTCGCGACTGGGTGGAGGCGGAGCGCCTCATCATGGGGCGATTCGAGGCCTGGCAAGAGCGGACGGGCGCCGCGGGGGTGGGCGGAGCGCCGCCCCGGGCGGATCGGCCGCCACTCTGAAACCAGCCCCGGACAGGGGCGATCGCGGGCCCGAGCCGTCGGCGCCCCCGCATGCCGGAGAATCCTGCTGTGAGCTCCACGACCGAGCACATCGAGGTGGATGGGCACGTCCTGCCCATCAGCAACCCCGACAAGGTCTTCTTCCCGGAGCGCGGCATCACCAAGCGCCAGCTCGTGGACTACTACCTGGCTGTCTCCTCGGGGGCGCTGACGGGCTGCTTCGACCGACCCTGCGTCCTCAAGCGGTTCCCCGACGGCGCCGGCACCCAGCACTTCTTCCAGAAGCGGGCGCCGTCTTCCCACGACGACTTCATCCGCACCGCGACGGTCCAGTTCCCAAGCGGCCGCAGCGCCGATCTTCTCGTCATCGACTCGGTGGCGGCGCTCATCTGGTCGGTGAACCTGGGCTGCATCGACATCAACCCGTGGCCGGTGCGCAGCGGTGACACCGACCATCCCGACGAACTGCGCGTCGACCTCGACCCGCAGCCCGGCGTCCCCTTCGACGACATCCGCCGCGTGGCCCTGGTCGTCCGCGAGGTGCTCACGGACCATGGGCTGGCCGGGTTTCCCAAGACCTCTGGCTCGCGTGGCATCCACGTCAACGTGCGCATCGCCCCGGAGTGGGATTTCACCGGCGTCCGCCGGGCCGCCCTGGCCTTGGCGCGGGAGGTGGAGCGACGGGTGCCGGCCCTGGCCACCAGCAAGTGGTGGAAGGAGGAGCGCCACGGCGTCTTCATCGACTACAACCAGAACGCGCGGGACCGCACGGTGGCCAGCGCCTACTCGGTGCGGCCGACCCCGGACGCCAGGGTCTCCTGCCCACTGGAGTGGGACGAGGTGGCCGCCGTCGAGCCGGCCGATCTGACCCTGGAGACGGTACCGCGGCGCTTCGCCCAGAGGGGCGACCCGGGGGCCGCCATCGACGCCACGGCCCACCGCCTCGACAGCCTGCTGGAGCTCGCCGCCCGCGACGAACGCGAGGGACTGGGGGATGCCCCGTGGCCGCCCCATTTCGCCAAGGCGCAGGGCGAGCCCCGCCGCGTGGCGCCGTCGCGGGCCAAGAGGGACTGAGCTCAGCCCGCGCCGATGTCGACGATGCCGGTCAGGTCGAAGGGATGCGGGGGCAGGAGCTGCGTACCCGCATTGGTCCGGCGCCTTGTCGGGGCGCCAGTGGAGGAACCGCGCCGCGTGGCGGAAGCGATCTCCCTGCAGGTGGTCGAAGGCGACCTCGCAGACCAGCTCCGGGCGCACCGCCACCCAGTCCGCGTCACGCCCCCTGGTCCAGCGGGAGGGTCCGCCGGGGTGCGGCCGGCGCCGAACGACGTGCCGCCCTCCAGGGGCCGGAGTGCCTCCAACAGGTCGCGCCGCTCCCGCTCCGAGAAGGACGAGGTGTGGCCGACGTGGTGGAGGACGCCGTCGGCCGAGTGCAGGCCGAGAAGGAGGGAGGCGACCGCCTCGATCTTCAGGTCCTTCCGGTACCCGCCCACGACGCAGTCGACGGTGCGGAGGTGTTTGACCTTGATCCAGCCGCGCTCGCCGCACCGGTACGGCGAGGTCTCGGGCTTGGCGACCACGCCGTCCAGCAGCGCCTCGTACAGCTCGAACCACGAGGCGGCGACGTCGGGGTCGGCGGTCTGCGGGGTGAGGGCGACCTGCCGGTTGGGGGCGACCTCCGCGTGGAGTTGCCGCGCCCTCTCCTCCAGCGGCTCGCCGCGCAGGTCGGTGTCTCCGAGCCCAGCAGGTCGAAGGCGATGAAGGTGGCGGGCGTCTCGCCCGCCAGCAGCTGCACCCGGCTCGAGGCGGGATGCAGGCGCTGCTGGAGGGCGTCGAAGTCGAGCCCGCGGGGCCCCGCGATGACGATCTCTCCGTCGACGACCGCGCGCTCCGGGAGGGCCCGTCGGAGCGGGTCGAGCAACTCGGGGAAGTAGCGCTGGAGGGGCAGGCTGTTCCGGCTGTCCAGGCGCAGCGTCTCGCCATCACGGAAGACGATGCAGCGGAAGCCGTCCCACTTGGGTTCGAAGACCAGTCCCCTGGTCCGGGGGATCTCGGCCTCGGGCCGGCAGAGCATGGGTTCGAGCGGAGGCTGGGGAGCGCCACGAGACCGAATGGTAGGGCGACCGGCCCGAAACTCAGTTCGCGGGTGCCATGCGGACGGAGGGCACGGCGAGGCGGATGAGGTTGGTGATCTCGACCTCCTCGTCGAAGGGGGCGAGCGCCTCGCTGGCGCGGCTGATCCTGTCGAGGGTGGCGACCTCGCCGCGGACGACGACCCCACCGTCCTCGGCGAACACGGTCAGGAGGGCGCTCTCCGCGCCCAGGGCGGCGCCCAGCGCCTCCTCGATACGCCGCAGGAGGGCGGCGTCCACGCCGCGGCCATGCCTGGCCGCGCTGCCCATCAGGTCGGTGGAGCGGCGGTGACGGCGTCCGCCGGCACCCAGCAGATCGGCGTCCGCCTTCTGCTTGCGGATGCCCCGGGCGCGCAGCACGACGGCGGCCGTGGCGGCGGTCGCGGCGGCGGCGGCGGTGCTGAGCCCGAGGAAATGCGTGCGCTTCATGCTGCCCAGATTGATGGCGAAAGGTGGGTCAAAGGTTACGGCGGGGCGTCCCACCGGTGACCGGCCGGCCGGCAACTCGACCGAGTTCGGCGCTGCCGGTCATCCCCTCCCGGCACTGCATATCATGGCGCCTCCATATGGCGCTGTGGGAGGCCCGCCGTGACATCTCGCGTCGGTAGCCAGAGGAAGAAGAGGCCGCCCCGGGAGCGGGACGGAGCCGGCCCCGCGTGGGAGGCACCGTCGCGCGGCAATGACGGCGTGGCAGCCCAGCCGTGAGACCCTCAGGGTTCCACAAGCCCAGGGGGACAGCTGGGCGCCGCCTGGTCCAGCGGGCTCTCGGCCACCACTTGGAGGGCGGGATGGTATGCCCCCCACGCTCCCCACTCGGGCTCAGTGAACGTGAGGTCGACCTCCAGGTAAAGGCGCCCGCAGGATGCGCTGGCCCACTGATAGTCGTCGGACGACCCCAGCCCATGCCAGCTCACGGTGGTGAAGCCGAGCTGGTGAAGCCTCGCGGTGACCCACGACCGGACGGAATCCGCGTCCGTCGCTGTGTAGAAGTCCGTTGTCCCGAGGTACCCGTCGTAGTCGTCCTCGGCCGCCGTCCCGCCATATGCCTGCATCCCGGGGCCGCCCGGGCCGATGCTGACCCCGGGGGGGGCGCCGACCAGGTCCACGACGCGCTGCAGCAGCACGGCCGGGTAGCCATCGGTGAGCGGTCGCAGCGCGAGCCACCCGACCAGTGAGATCCCGAACATGACGAGAACCGCGGGGCCGCCGACGCGGATCACCCACCTCCGAAGATACCGGGGCACCCCGGCGACACGAGCGGGCCGGACGAGCAGGAGGGCGATCACCGCCGCCGCGGTGAGGATGACGACGGCGCCAAGACCGGCCTCCCAGCCGACCGAGATCGCCATCACCGCAGCGGCGACATCCACCAGCTGCGCCGCGACGGCGACCGGGCGACGACGGAAGAGGGCGATCCCGCCCAACAGGTTGAGCCCCGCCAGAACGTACAGGACCACCGACAGCACCGTTCCGGCGAACACCTGGTTGGGCGGGGGCTGCGGCGGGCCCAGATAGAAGCCCCTAAAGGTCCACTCCAGCGCGGCGCAGAAGCAGAGCCCCAGCACCTCCGCCACGATGAGGACCTCGGCGCCGCCGTCGGCAAGCCGGGGCATCAAGCGCTCCCTCACCGGTTCGGCGTCCCGGACCATCTCGTCCACTGGCCTCTCCCCTGCTGCCGGCGCGACTGCAGAACGCGCCACCGCATCGATGGTGGCATCGCTCCCCCCTGAGCGTATCGGGGGCAACCCTGACGTCTGGGTGCCGACACCGTCGCGCGACCTGCCAAGGAGGAGGAGTGGCGCGCCCAGGAGGATTTGAACCCCCGACCTTCTGATCCGTAGTCAGACGCTCTATCCGGACTGAGCTATAGGCGCGTGCCAACGATCCTAACACCGGGTGGCGGCGGTGCCCGACCCGGAGGGGAGGCGGGAGAGGGCCCGGACGCCCGCCTCGCGCTGGCGCCGGGCGCTCTCCGGCTACGCGGCTGGCGGGCTCCTGCGATCATGATGGGAGGCGGAAACGTGGAACGGGAGAGCCAGCGGTCGCGGCCCCCACGCGCACGCGACCGGTACCGGTTAGGAGGATCGAGCATGGCGGCGACGGGACGGGTTGAAGCCCGGATGGACCTCGAGACGCTGCACGACGTGGCCCAGCAGATCCGCGTCGACGGCATCCGCGCCAGCAGCAAGGCGGGATCCGGACATCCCACCTCGAGCATGTCCGCGGCTGATCTCATCACGGTTCTCGCCGGGAGGCACCTGCGCTACGACTTCGCCCACCCCGACCTGCCCACCAACGACCACCTGATCTTCTCCAAGGGGCATGCCTCACCCCTCCTCTACGCCTTGTACAAGGCCGCCGGAGCCATCACCGACGCCGAGCTGATGACCTACCGGACGCTGGGGTCGCGCCTTGAGGGACACCCCACCCCGGCCATCCCGTGGGTGGACGTGGCCACCGGCTCTCTTGGCCAGGGGCTCCCCATCGGAGTCGGAGTAGCCCTCGCCGGCAAGTACCTGGACCGCCTCTCGTACCGGGTCTGGGTTCTCTGCGGCGACAGCGAACTGGCCGAGGGGTCGTGCTGGGAGGCCTTCGACAAGGCGGCCCACTACGGGCTCGACAACCTGACGGTGATGGTCGATGTCAACCGCCTCGGCCAGCGCGGGGAGACGGAGTTCGGCTGGGACCTGGAGGCGTACCGCCGCCGGGTCGAGGCCTTCGGCTGCCGCGCCTTGGTCATCGACGGCCACAACCTGGAGGAGATCGACGCCGCCTACGTGGACGCCCAGGAGACAGCTGGCCGTCCCACCGTGATCCTGGCCAGGACGATCAAGGGCAAGGGCTTCTCCGAGATCGAGAACCTGAACGGCTGGCACGGCAAGACGCTGCCCCCGGACATGGAGGCTCGGGCTATCGCCGAGCTGGGCGGCGAGCGCGACCTTCACATCCGCGTCCGCCCCCCCGAGGGAAAGGCGCCAGCCGCGCCAGGCGCGGATCGCGCCTCTGCTGAGGTCACCCTGCCCACGTATGCGCTGGGGGACAAGGTCGCCACGCGCAAGGCGTACGGCGACGCCCTCGTCGCGATCGGCAACCGGCCGGAGATCGTCGCCCTCGACGGCGAGGTGGGCAACTCCACCTACGCCGAGGAATTCGCGGCGGCGCACCCCGACCGCTTCTTCGAGATGTTCATCGCCGAGATGCAGATGGTGGGAGCCGCCGTCGGCCTCCAGGTCAGGGGCTACGTCCCCTTCGCCTCAACTTTCGCCGCCTTCACGTCGCGCGCCTACGACTTCGTGCGCATGGCCGCCATCTCGCAGGCGAACCTGCGGCTCTGCGGCTCCCACGCCGGTTGCGAGATCGGCGCCGACGGCCCCTCGCAGATGGCCCTGGAGGATCTGGCGGCGATGCGCGCCGTTCAGGGGTCGACCGTGCTCTATCCCTCTGACGCCGTCAGCGCGGCCAAGCTGGTGGCGCAGATGGCCGACCGCCCCGGCATCTCCTACATCCGCACCACGCGGGGTGCCTACCCTGTCCTCTACGACAACGCCGAGGAATTCCCCGTCGGCGGCGCCAAGGTGTTGCACCGCGGCGACCCGGGCCAGGCCGCCTCGCCGGTCATCTACGCCAACGGCGAGGAGTTCCCCGTCGGCGGCGCCACGCCGGCACATGGCGACGACTCGGACCGAGTTGCCATCGTCGCCGCAGGAGTGACCGTCCACCACGCCCTGGCGGCCGCGGAGCGGCTGGCCGCGGAGGGGATCCGGGCCCGGGTCATCGACTGCTACTCCGTCAAGCCCATCGCCGTCGAGGTGCTCGCCGAGGCGGCCCGGGATTGCGGCAACACCCTTGTCGTGGTCGAGGATCACTATCCCGAGGGCGGACTCGGGGGCGCCGTGATGGAGGCCCTCGCCGGCGGCGAGCACCCGCCCCGGATCCTCCATCTTGCGGTCCGCGATCTCCCCGGCAGCGGCACGTCCGCCGAGGTCATGGCCGCCGCCGGGATCGACACCGACGCGATCGTCAGCGCCGCCCGCCATGCCGCGCAGACCTTCCAGGGAGGCCAGTGATGCCTGCCAATCCCCTGCAGAAGCTCGCCGAGCACGGCCAGTCGGTATGGCTCGACTACATCAGCCGCGAGCTCGTCACCGGTCCCGAGTTGCGCCGCCTGCTGACCGAGGACAGCGTCACGGGCCTCACCAGCAACCCGACGATCTTCGAGAAGGCGATCGCGGAGGGCACCGACTACGACGCGCAGATCAGGGGACTGATCGCAGACGGGCTCAACGACCCCAACGAGATCTTCCTGCGACTGGCGATCGACGACATCCGGGATGCGGCCGACATCATCCGGCCGGCCTGGGAGCGCAGCCACGGAGCGGACGGCTTCGTCAGCCTGGAGCTGCCGCCGTCGCTCTCCCACGACACCGCCGGCAGCGTCGCCTTGGCCCGCGAGTACTGGCGCCGAGTGGACCGCCCCAACCTCATGGTCAAGGTTCCGGCCACGCCGGAGGGCATCCCGGCCGTCGAGGAGCTCATCGCCGCCGGAATCAACATCAACGTCACCCTGATCTTCGCCCTGACCGCCTACGAGAGGGTCATCCAGGCTTACATTCGCGGTCTGGAGCGGCGCCTCGACGCCGGGCAGCCCGTCAATGTGCACTCGGTGGCGTCGTTCTTCGTCAGCCGCGTCGACACCGCGGTCGATCCCATGCTCGACGCCAAGCTCGCCGGCGACGCTGGCAACGCGGCGCTGAGGGAGCTGCTGGGGAAGGCGGCCATCGCCAACGCCCGTCTTGCCTACGCTACCTTCGAGCGCTCCTTCCACGGCGACGCCTTCGCTCGCCTGCGCCAAGCCGGCGCGCCCGTGCAGCGGCCCCTGTGGGCGAGCACCAGCGCCAAGAACCCCGCTTACCGCGACGTCGTCTACGCCGAGGCCCTCATCGGCCCCGACACCGTCGACACCATGCCCCCGGCCACCATCGAGGCGTTCGCCGACCACGGCGTGGTGGCGGGCGACACGGTGATGGACGACCCCGCCGGCGCCGGGGCCGTGGTCGAGCGGCTCCGGGTCGCGGGCATCAGCATGGACTCGGTCACACAGGGCCTTCTCGACGCCGGGGTCCACTCCTTCGCCGCCTCGTACGACCAGCTCATCGACCGCATCGCCGGCAAGGTCGACGCCCTTCGCGGCGGCTTCGGGACGCGCCAGCAGCTGCACCTGGGCGACGGCTCCGCCGCCGACGACACCGTCGCCGTCCGGGCGGGGGAGATCGTGGAGCGGATCTGGAATCGCGACCCCGACCTGTGGAAGCCGGGCGACGCGGACCACGCGGCGGTGATCCGCAACCGTCTCGGATGGCTCGACTCCCCGGTGGCGATGCGGGGTCACGTCGCCGAGCTGACCGCATTCTCTGCCGAGGTTCGCGAGGCCGGGTTCACCGCAGCGGTGCTGCTCGGCATGGGGGGCTCCAGCCTCTGCCCCGAGGTACTGCGCACCTCCTTCGGCAGGGCCGCCGGCTTCCCCGTGCTCCACGTGCTGGACACCACGGATCCCCAGGCGGTGGCGGCGCTGCAGCAGCGCCTCGACCTCCACCACACCCTCTTCATCGTCGCCAGCAAGTCGGGCACCACCCTGGAGACCCTCTCCCACCTCGCCCGCTTCTGGGAGGCGGTGAGCGCGGCGGGCGTCGCCGAGCCGGGCCTGAGCTTCGTCGCCATCACCGATCCCGGCTCTCCGCTGGTGGCAACGGGTGCCGAGCGCAAGTTCCGCCGCGTCTTCGAGAACCCTGCCGACATCGGCGGCCGCTACTCGGCGCTGTCCTTCTTCGGACTGGTCCCGGCGGCGGTGATGGGCCTCGACGTCGCCCTTCTCCTCGACCGCGCCATGGCCATGCGAGCCTCCTGCTCCGTGGGCACACCCGCCCGTCTCAACTGCGGGCTCACCCTGGGCGGCGCCCTCAGCCTCGGGAGGGCGCGCCATCAGGACAAGGTGACCATCCTCACGCCCCCCGGCATCGCCGCCTTCTCCCTCTGGGCGGAGCAGCTCATCGCCGAGTTGACCGGAAAGGAGGATCGGGGGCTCATCCCCATCGGCGGCGAGCCGGTCGGCGATCCCGCCGTCTACGGCGAGGACCGGCTCTTCGTCGCGTTGCGCCTCGGGGCGGAGGCTCCCGACTTCGACCGCGAGGTGGACAAGCTGGTCGGCGCCGGCCTCCCCGTCGTCATCCTCGAACTCCGCGACGTCTACGACATCGCCGCCGAGTTCTTCCGCTGGGAGTTCGCCACCGCGGTGGCGGCCGTCCCGCTGCGCATCGACCCCTTCGACGAGCCCAACGTCAAGGAGTTCGAAGGAGAACACCAAGACGGTGCTGGCCGCCTTCGAGCACACGGGCAAGCTCTCCGAGGAGGGGCCCACCGCCGTATCGGCCGGGATCCGCGTCTACGGCGGCGCGCCGGGGGCCGGCGTCCGCGACGCGCTCCTCGCCCACCTGGGCCAGGTGCGCCCCGGCGACTACGTCGCCACCATGGCCTACATCGATCCGACGGCGCGCAATGACGCCGCCCTCGAGGAGTTGCGCACCGCCATCCGGGACGCCCACCGGGTGGCCACCACGGTCGGATTCGGGCCGCGCTTCCTCCACTCCACCGGGCAGCTGCACAAGGGCGGACCCAACACCGGCGTCTACCTGCAGCTGACGACGGACGACCGCGCCAAGGTCGACATCCCCGGGCAGGCGTTCGGCTTCGGGACGCTGATCGCTGCGCAGGCGGAGGGCGATCTGCGGTCGCTGCGAAGCCACGGGCGGAGGGTGATCCGGATCCACGCGGAGGGCGAGGTGACCGAGGTGATCACGCAGCTCGCGGGGTGGGTGCGCGACGCGGCGGCAGTGCCGTCCCCGACCGATCGGTGAGCCGGAGGCGCGCGTCATGGCGACGGCTCAGACAGCCAGTCCCATCAATACCGAGACGGTGGACAGCGACCCGCTGAGCCTCGCGCGCGACGCGGTGCCCGTGCCCGCCCGCTGCACCCTTGTCATCTTCGGTGCCACCGGCGACCTGACCAAGCGCAAGCTGATGCCCGCGCTGTACGCCCTGGCCGCGGACGGGCTGCTGGCGCCGGACTTCGCCGTCGTCGGAGTGGGCCGCAAGGAGATGTCCGGCGACACCTTCCGCGCCGCCATGCGGGACGCCGTGACGCGGTTCGCCAAAGTCCGGCTGGACGAGACGGTGTGGAGCCGTTTCGCCGCCCGCCTCCACTTCTCCGCCTACAGCGACGCGGACCAAGGCCTGGAGGAACTGCGCCGGCTGCTCGACGGCCTGGAGGGGGAGCCCGCGGCGGCGGCCAACCGCATCTTCTACTTCGCCATCCCTCCCAGCGGCTTCGCCCCATTGGCGGAGCGGCTCGGCACCGCGGGGCTCAGCCACCCGGAGGGCGGCTACGGACGCCTCATCGTGGAGAAACCCTTCGGCCGCGATCTCGTCAGCGCCCGCACCCTCAACACGTCTCTGCACAGCGCCTTCGACGAGTCGCAGATCTACCGCATCGATCACTACTTGGGCAAGGAGACGGTCCAGAACATCCTCGTCTTCCGATTCGCCAACGGCATCTTCGAGCCGGTGTGGAACCGCCGCTACATCGACCACGTCCAGATCACCGTCGCCGAGACGCTCGGGGTCGAGGGCCGCGGCGCCTACTACGGCGAGTCGGGAGCGCTGCGCGACGTCATCCAGAACCACGTGATGCAGCTCACCGCCATCGTGGGCATGGAGCCGCCCAGTAACTTCGGGGCGGAGACGGTGCGCGACGAGAAGGTCAAGCTGCTGCGGGCGATCCGTCCCATCCACGCCGCCGACGCGCTGAGCCAGACGGTCCGCGGCCAGTACGCCGCCGGCTGGATCGACGGCGAGCCGGTGCCCGGCTACCGCGAGGAGCCCGGCGTCGACCCCAACTCGCTGCGCGAGACCTTCGTCGCCATGAAGGTGGACATCGACAACTGGCGCTGGGCGGGGACGCCCTTCTACCTGCGCACCGGCAAACGCCTGCCCAGGCGTGCGACGGAGATCGCCATCCAGTTCCGCCGCGTGCCGCACTCCCCCTCGGGGGGCACCGGGCGACGCCGCAGGGCCTCGGCGCGCCCGACGCCATCGAGCCCAACATGCTGATGCTGCGCATCCAGCCCGAGGAGGGAATCACGCTTCGCTTCGGCGCCAAGGTGCCCGGCCAGTCCATGCGCATCCGCAGCGTCAACATGGACTTCCTCTACGGCTCCAGCTTCCCCCGGCAATCCCCCGACGCCTACGAGCGCCTGCTCCTCGACTGCATGCTCGGCGACCCCACCCTCTTCGCCCGCGAGGACGAGGTCGAGGAGGCCTGGCGGATCTGCACCGCGATCCTCGATGGCTGGCGCGCCCACCCGCCCGACCGGGTCAACTGTCCGAACTACGAGGCGGGGACGTGGGGCCCGCCCGAGGCCGACGCCTTCATACGCCGGGACGGCCGGGAATGGCACCGGCTGTGAGAGGGGCGGGACCCCGGGCCGAGCGGTGAGCGAGGCCGCCCCGCTGCCCGGCAATGTGACCGTCGCCGACGACCCCGCCGACCTCGCCGAGACCGCGGCCTCCTGGATTCTCGACACGGAGTTCGCCGCCATCACAGCCACCGGCGAATTCCGCATCGCCCTGACCGGGGGCGGCACTCCCCGGCCGCTGTATCAGGCGCTGGCCGCCGCGCCCTGGCGGGATCGGGCCCGGTGGGGGCGATGGAACGTCTTCTTCGGTGACGAACGCGCCTGCCCACCCGACGATCCGCGCAGCAATTACCGGCTCGCCCGCGACAGCCTCCTCGACCACGTGCCCATCCCCGCCATGCGCGTGCACCGGATGCGCGCCGAGCTTGCCGACCTGGACGCCGCCGCCGTCGAGTATTCGACGATTCTGGCGGAAACGTGCCCGCCGTCAGGGCTGTCGGCGGTGCCCCAGCTCGATTGCGTCCTGCTCGGCCTCGGCGAGAACGGGCACACCGCCTCGCTCTTCCCCGGCACGACGGCGCTCCGGGTCCGCGACCGCTGGGCCACCCGGGGCCTTGCCGACTACCAGCCGTTCGACCGCATCACCCTCACCTACCCGGTGCTCAACGCCGCCCGTCACGTCGCCTTTCTGGTGACGGGTTCCGCCAAGGGGGACGCGCTGCGCGGCGTTCTCGAGGGGACGTCCCCCGCCGCCCTGGTGCGGCCCGAGGGCGGCGAGCTGCGCTGGTTCCTCGACGCCCAGGCGGCCGCCAGCATCTGACCGCCGCGCGTGGCGGACGGCCGTTTCGCAGTACCCTTCGGCCATGCCCCGAACCTTCCCCCGGTGCCTTCACGGTGTCGCCATCGCCCCCTCGCTGCTGGCCGCCGATTTTGCCCGCCTCGCCGACGCCGTCCACGCGCTGGAGGGGACCGGCGTCGACCGCCTGCACATCGACGTCATGGACGGCGCCTTCGTCCCCAACTTCACCTTCGGTACCGAGACCCTGCGCGCGCTCCGCGGCGAGACGGAGCTGCCCTTCGAGGTCCACCTCATGATCCAGGAGCCCGACCGGCACCTGCGCACCTTCGCGGACGCCGGCGCCGACGCGATGACGGTGCACTGGGAGGCCTGCCCGCATCTCCACCGCACGCTGACCGCCATTCGCGAACTGGGCTGCCGGGCCGGCGCCGCCATCAACCCCAGCACCCCGACGGTGGTCCTCCAGGACGTGCTGGAGGCGATGGATCTCGCCCTGGTGATGACCATCGACCCCGGCTTCGGCGGTCAGACGCTGATCCGCCGCACCCTGGTCAAGGTGGCCCAGCTGCGCCGTCAGATCGACGCCCAGGGCGTCCCCGTCGAGCTGGAGGTGGACGGCGGCGTGGACACGCTGACCGCCGCCGCCTGCGCCGCCGCCGGCGCTACCGTGCTGGTGGCAGGGACGGCGGTGTTCCGCGACCCGGACGGGCCGCATGCCGGCGTTGGGAAGCTCCACGCGGCGACCTCGGCCGGCATCTCCAGCTGAGAAACGGGCCTCGCTCGGCACCCCCCTGGCCGCCTCGGAGCGGGCTGCTACCCGCCCACGGCAGGGCTGAATCACGACCAGGGGGATCTGCCTTTTGGGTCCCGGCCTGGTAGCGGTCGTAGCGGTCGCGATTGATGCCGTTCATCAGCGCGAGGAGATCGCCGTACCCGGCCGCGCCGCGTTCGACCACGCGCGCGTCTGCCCGCCCACCAGGTGACGGCGGGCGACCTGCACCTCGACGCGCGGGTTGGCGCGGATGTTGCCGACCCAGGCCGGATCGTGCTCGCCGCCGTAGTTGGGGAGGCGGCGACGACGAACGAATCTCCGTCGCGGGCGTAGACCAGCGCCGCGGTGCGCCAGAGGCCGGTGCGGCGCCCCGTGGTGTGGAGGAGAAGGGCGGGGACGCCGATGACGCCGTGGCCGAGACGGCCGCCGCTGCGCTGGTACATCCAGCGATGCACCCGCGGGACGGCCCTGGGGCCGGAGTTCGATCCCATCCAGCCGTTCAGCGTCCTGGCGATCCAGGGGACGGCGGGCTCCTTTCGCCGCACGACGGCAGCGGTCACGCGAACGGCCGGCGCAGCTCGTACGCCTCGTCGATGTAGTCGAAAAGCATCCGGGTTGCCGAGAAGGTCGGCCCCACCGTCTTCAGGGAGTGCTTCATCATCGCCGTCCAGCCGTGGGGGACGCCGGCCGCGTCGCGCTCGTAGAAGAGGGGCACCACCTCGTTCTGGAGGACGTCGAAGAGAGCGGCGCTGTCGCGCTCATCCTGGATGTGCGTGTCGAAGACGACCTCTCCCGGCAGGCCCCAGCCGTTCTCGCCGTCAAAGGCCTCGGCCCACCAGCCGTCGAGGATGGAGAGGTTGAGCCCGCCGTTCAGGGCAGACTCATGCCGCTGGTGCCGCTCGCTTCCAGCGGCGGGCGGGGCAGATTGATCCAGAGATCGCACCCGGCCACCATCTGGGCGGCGATGCCGAGGTCGTAGTTGTCGAGGAAGCCGATGCGCTCGGCGCCGGGAGGATGCTGAGTGAGGGCGAAGAGCCCCTGTGGCGAGCGCTTGCCCTCCTCGTCGTTGGGATGCGCCTTGCCGGCGACGAACAGCTGCACGGGATGACCCGTGCTGGCGAGGAGGTCGGTGATCCTCTGCGGGGCCATGGTGAGCAGGTACAGCCGCTTGTAGGTGGCCAGACGGCGGGCGAATCCGATGGTCAGAGCCCCGTCCTGGAAGCCGCGTTCAGCCGCCTCCACGTCCTCCCGGGAATCGCTGCGCGCCAGGCGGTTGGCGATGGTCATGTCCCGGGCCAGCCCGACGAACGCGACACGCTGCTGGTTGCGCACCGCCCACAGCTCATTGTCGGGGATGGCGTCGACGCCATCCCAGGTCTTGGCGTCGGCGGCCCGGCCCTCCCAGCCCTCGCCGAGGTACCGGTCGAGGAGGTGGCGCATCGGCGTCGACATCCAGGTCGGCACATGCACCCCGTTGGTGACGGAGCTGACGGGAACTGCCGCAGCCGGACGCTCGGGGAAGAGCGGCTGCCACATCTGGCGGGCCACCTCGCCATGGCGGCGGCTCACGCCGTTGGCGAAGCGGCTCATCTTGATGCCCATGGGGGTCATGACGAAGGGCTCGTGGGGGTTGTCGGGATGCGTCCGTCCCAGCTGAAGGAAGCCCTCCCGATCCAGGCCGACCTCGGCGGGATAGTCGCCGAGCACCGACTCGATTTCATCGACGTCGTACCCCTCGTTGCCGGCGGCGACCGGCGTGTGGGTGGTGAAGACCGTCCTCTCCCGGGCCGAGGCGAAGGCTGAGGCGTGATCGCGGCCGGCGAGGATCTCGTCGCGCACCAGCTCGAGGGGCGCCAGCGCTCCATGGCCCTCGTTGAGATGGACGATGCACGGGTCCATGCCCATGGCCCGCAGCGCCCGCACCGATCCGATGCCGAGCAGGGCGTACTGGGCGAGGCGGATGGCTCGGTCGGCGACGTAGAGACGCCCGGTGATCCAGCGATCGACCCGGCTGTTCTCCGGGCGGTCGGCATCGAGGAGATACAGCCGCGTCCGGCCGACGTCGACGCGCCACACCTGGACGATGACGTCGCGGCCGCGCAGGGGGACACTGACGGTCAGCGGACCGCCGTCCGGGCCGTGCACCAGTGCGGCGGGGATCCGCTCCGGATCCACGGCGTGCCAGTACTCGTGCTGGTACCCGCCCGAGTCCACGCGCTGGAGGAAGTAGCCCTCGCGATAGAGGAGGCCGACGCCGACCAGCGGCAGAGCCTGGTCAGACGCCTCCTTGAGGATGTCCCCGGCGAGGACACCGAGCCCGCCCGCATAGATCGGCAGTGACCTGTGGATGCCGAACTCGGCACAGAGGAAGGCGACGGGGTGCTCGGCCGACGCCCGGCCGGGCATGGCGGGCCGGGCCAGCTCCATGTCGATCCGGCGAAGCATCGCCTCGGCGCGGCGGATCAGGGCCGGGTCGTCCGCTGCCCGCTGCAGGGCGGCCGCCGACGTCTCCGTGAGCAGGCGCACGGGATTCTCCCGGCAGAGGGTCCAGCGCCGGGGGTCGATGGCCTGGAAGAGGTCGGCGGCCTCCGGATCCCACGACCAGCGGTAGTTGTAGGCGACGCGGGCGAAGGGGGCCAGCTTTTGGGGGAGGCGCTCCGCGAGAGCGCGCGCGGCAGCCTCGATATCGGCACGTCCATCCCCGACCTGGTTCACCGGCGCAGCCGCATCCTCCATCGGCTGGCGATGGTATCAGCCGCCCCGGCACCCGCTTCGGGCCAGTCCGTGGAGCTCGCCGGCGAGGTCACGCTCCGGTGACCTTTTCGTCGGCCCGTTGACGGTCTGTACGCAGAGTCCGATACGGGATGACAGCTAGGTGATATAGATGCGTCTGAGCGGACCAGTGCGTTTAGCCTAGTGCCGTGCTCCCCCTCAGCGCCACCCCGAGCGTGACCATCGTTCCTCCGCCAATCCGGAGGACGCCTTCGCCGACGAGTCGCTGCGTGACGCGCTGACCAACCTTCCCAGCCGGATGCTCTTCCATGACCGGATCGAGCATGCCCTCCACCGGCGCGCCCGATGCGTCCACCGGTGGCCGTCATGGTCATCGACCTGGCCGGGGCGATCACCGCGGTCGGCGACGGCATGGGCCCCAGATCGCTGGAGGAACTGACCATCCAGGTCGCCAAACGGCTGCAGCGCCGGGTGCGGTCCGCCGACACCCTGGCGCGTCTGGGCAACGACCAGGTGGGCGGGCTCCTCGACGATCTCGACAGCGCCGCCGATGCCGTGGTGGTCGCCGAAGACTGGTCGAGGAACTGGACGACCTTCGTCCTGGAGGCCGACATCCCCCTGTCCATGCAGGCCCACGTCGGCATCGCCATCAACGGCGGTGGCCCCGAGAGCGCTATCGAGCTGCTCCGCCGGGCTTCGTCGGCGTTGGAGGCAGGGCGGCGACGCGGCCGCAGC
>CAWEEP010000014.1:0-13808 GCA_963808125.1 Candidatus Dormiibacterota bacterium | reverse complement strand
CGAGGACTCCAGATCGTAGCACGGAAGGTGTCTGAAGGTGTCAGAAAGGTGTCTTTGCTGACACCTTCGCAGTGGAAAACCCTTACCGTGCCGAGGTAGCTCAGTTGGTAGAGCACGGGTCTGAAAAACCCGGTGTCCCCAGTTCGATTCTGGGCCTCGGCACGATATCCGCCCACGCGCGGCGATGATCCTGAGATCTCGGATGCAGCTACGCAGGGAAGACGCTGTAGCCAGCGGCGGACGCGGCGCGACGGAGGTCGTCATCCCAGCAGGCCACATGGTCCACTCGCCGTGGCGTTCCCAGGCGCTGCAAGGCGGCGAGATGAACCGCGTCGTAGCCCCGTAGGCCGTGGCTCTCCGCGAGCCCTCCGGCGCGCTTCGCCACCGCCATATCGACGAGGATCGGTGAGGTGGCAGCCCATACCCGCTCCAGTCGCCGCTTGGCGTTGGTGAAGGCGGCATCGGGAAGCCGTCCGGCTCGCTGTGCCGCGGCGATCGCGGCCCGGAGCTCGACATAGCCGATGTGGGCGCAGGCGAGCACCTCGAGGTCGGTTTTGAGCGTCGCCATCTCGGCCGACCCCTCCTCCGCGATGATCAGCTTGACCAGCGCGCTGGTGTCGGCGTAGACGATCAGCGGCGTTGCTCCAGGACGAAGTCGACCGCGGTCTTAGTCCCTCGGGTCATGGCCACCGGCTCGTCGCCATCCAGCAGTGGCGCTCGGTACTCGATGCCGCCGCTCTCCACCAGGGCCGCGATGGGCGCCGGGACACCGCCGGGCTGGTACGCGACGATCCGGGCCACGGGTCGACCCCGGTCGGTCACCACCACGTCCTCTCCCCTCCTCGCGCGCTTCATCGCCCGGCTCAGCTCGCCGCCCTTCAAGGCCCGCACTTCCAGTTCCATTGTGGCCTCATTCTATCTCTATTGAGGCCACTGGAGGAAGCCCGGCACCGTTTGGCAGCACCGACCAACCGGGCGAGGTCACGGAGCCCACCAGCGCAACGTCACCGCGCTGCTCGACCGGCGCTGATGGACCCCCGGGGACCCAACGGGCCCGGTGGGTGGGGCTGGCCCCACATCCGGCGGTCGGGAGAGCCGGGTGGCCGTCCGCCGCACGTGGCCGTAGGCTTCGTCCAACGCTTGCCCGATCGACTGGAGGCGCCCCATGATCGCCGCCACCGCGCCCTCGTCCCGGCCCCTCAACTCTCCCCCGCTCACCCTGCCCCAGCTGCTCCTCCGGGTGCCCCTCGCCTACGCCGACAGCCGCACCTGGCGCGCTGTCGCCCACATCCTCACCGGAGGCCCGGTCGCCGTCGTGGCGGCCGCCATGGTGTGCCTCTGCGTCGCCTCGGGGGCGCTGAGCCTGCTCGCGGTGGGCCTACCGCTCTTCTGCTGCGCTCTGGTCGGCTGCCGGTTGCTCTCCTGGCTCGAACGCTGCCGAGCGCTGGTCGTCGACGGGAACCCGATCGGGGCCAGGTATCACCCGACGGATGGGCTGCCGGTGCTGGGCAAGGTGCGGGTGCTCGTCACCGATCCGGCGACGTGGCGTGACGTCCTGTGGTCCGCGGTCATCGCCCCGCTCGGCCTTGCCAGTCTGGCGCTGACGCTGGTGAGCACCATGCTGTCCGCGCTGTTCCTGGCGGTGCCGCTGTATTTCCCGCCCGCCAGCCCCCGCCGGGCCGTCGTCGTCGTCCTGGGGTTATCGTGCCTCTGCGCAGGTCCCTGGATCGTGCGCGGTCTCTCCGCCCTCCAGCTGGCCGCCGCTCGGGTCCTGGTGGGCCCGGACAGCTGGACCAGCCTGATCAGCCGAGTCTCCCAGCTCACGCTGAGCCGGGCCGCGGCCGCCGACGCGCAGGCCGGCCAGCTCCGTCGAATCGAGCGCGACCTGCACGATGGCGCCCAGGCGCGGTTGGTGGCCCTGGCCGTGGATCTCGGGATCGCGTTGGAGAAGCTGGGCACCGAGCCCGAGGAGGGACGACGACTGGTCGAGCAGGCCCACGCACAGTCCAAGCTCGCCCTGGCCGACCTGCGCCAGCTGGTGCGGGGCATCGCTCCCACGGTCCTCGAGGATCGCGGTCTCGACGCGGCGCTCTCGGCGATCGTCGCCAACTCCCCGGTCCCGGTCTCCCTCGACGTGGATGTTCCGCGCCGCCTCCCCGAAGCCGTCGAGACCGCGGCGTACTTCGTCGTCTCCGAGGCTCTGGCCAACGTCGCCAAGCACAGCGGCGCTGCGGCGTGCCGGGTGAGGGTGCGCGAGAGCGGTGGCATCGCCACGGTGGAGGTCTCCGACGAGGGTCGCGGCGGCGCCGACGCCCTCGGCGGCAGCGGGCTGCCGGGCTGGGCGGGCGGGTCGCGGCGCTGGACGGTTGGTTCCAGGTGAGCAGCCCCGTCGGCGGGCCGACGGTCGTCCGCGCGGAGATCCCATGCGCGTCGTGATCGCGGAGGACAACGCGCTCCTCCGCGAGGGTCTGACCCGTCTCCTCGACGGCCGCGGATTCGAGGTGGCGGCCGCGGTCGGCGACGGGCCCAGTCTCGTGGCCGCCGTCGTCCAGCATCGCCCCGACGTCGTCGTTGTCGATGTGCGCATGCCGCCGACCTTCCGCGATGAGGGCCTCCGGGCGTCCCTCGAGGCACGACGCCAGGCGCCTCAGACCGCCGTGATGATCCTCTCCCAGTACGTCGAGCAGTCGTACGCGTCCGAGCTGCTGCGAGGCGGTGGGGGTGGGACCGGGTATCTGCTCAAGGATCGCGTGGCCGACGTTGGCGAGTTCGTCGATGCGCTGCGCCGTGTTGCCGCCGGAGGCACCGCGCTCGACCCCGAGGTGGTGGCTCAGCTGATCGCACGCGGCCGTTCTCACCCGCTGGATACCCTGACCCCGCGGGAGGGTGAGGTACTGGGGCTCATCGCTGAGGGCCGGACCAACACCGCAATCGCGACAGCACTCCACATGTCCGAGGGAGGCGTCGAGAAGCACATCACCGCCATCTTCGCCAAGCTCGCACTCCCGGACAGCGCCGACGATCACCGGCGCGTCCTCGCGGTCCTGGCGTTCCTCAACGCCGAGTCCTCGTGGTGGCCAGCAGTGGCCATGGACCGCGTCGTGCTCGACAGCCCACGGGTGGCGATCGTCGCCTTCCTCATGCTGCACCGCGCTGTGCTCCGTCGAGCATCGCCGCGCCAGCTGAAGTCGTTAAGAGATAAGGACAGACGCGTTAAGAACAGGCGAAGCCGCAGCGGGGGCGGGACGGCTCGCCAGCGGAGCCTTGCGGTCCATGTATCCTGGCCGGGTGGTGAGCGCGGACGCGACCAACCCCACGACGAAGCCGCCGAAGTTCCTGGCGCTGGCCGGACATCCACTGCGCTGGCGGCTGCTCCGCGAGCTTGCCGAGAGCGACCGGCGGGTGTGGGAGCTCACGGCCATGCTGGGAGAGCGGCAGAGCCTCGTCTCCTACCATCTCGGCCTGCTCCGTTCCGCCGGCCTCATCTCGGCCCGGCGCAGCTCGGCGGATCGCCGCGACAACTACTACTCGGCCGACCTCACCCAGTGCGGCGAATCGCTGGGCGCAGCCGGTGCGGCACTCCACCCCGCGCTGCGCCTCGCTCCGCATCCTGCCCATTCCTCGGCGGGGTTGTCGGCTCGCGTCCTCTTCCTCTGCACCGCCAACAGCGCCAGGTCACAGATCGCGGAGGCCTTCCTCGAGCAGCTCACCAGCCGTCGCGTGCAGGCGTTCAGCGCCGGAAGCCAGCCGAGCCGTGTCCATCCGAACGCCGCGCGGGTGATGCAGGCCCACGGGGTCGACCTGGACGGGCGCTACGCGAAGCACTACGACGAGTTCCTCGACCAGCGCTTCGACTGCGTTGTCACCGTCTGCGACCGGGTCAGGGAGGTCTGCCCCGAGTTCCCCGGGGCCGCGAGGACCATCCACTGGAGCATGCCCGACCCCGTCGAGAGCGGGGACACCGACGAGGCCACGTATCCGGCCTTTGAACGCACCGCGGCGGAGCTCGCCGTCCGCATGCCGTTCCTGGTGCAGCTGCTCGTGTACGACCTCATGGAGATGAACTGATGTCCGGAGCCGCCATCAAGCCCAGCTTCCGGGGGGACGACGCCAGGGCCTCCCTCGCCGCCGTCCGGGCCGCTCAGCCATGATCACGCCGGGAGAACGCAAGGAGCTGGAGGGAGCCTCCCGGCGCATCTCGCGTGACTTCGCCGGGGTCTTCAGCCTCGAGACCGTCGAGGAGTGCGTGATGGACTCCTTCGACCGTCTCACCGCCACCGCAACCGTCACCAACTACCTGACCATCCTCGCCGAGCGATTCGCCCGCGAGCGCCTCGAAGCGATGGGTCAGGCCGAGAGCAAGGTGGCGAGCACGGTGCCGGAGGTGCTCTTCGTCTGCGTGCACAACGCGGGGCGCTCCCAGATGGCGGCGGTCCTCCTCGACCAGCTCGCCCACGGCTCCGTGCACGTCCGGTCGGCGGGATCCGACCCCGCCGACCGCCTCAACCCGGCGGTGGTCGAGGCGATGGCGGAGCTGGGCCTCGATCTCAGCAAGGAGTTCCCCAAGCCGCTGACGGACGAGGTGGTGCAGGCCGCCGACGTCGTCATCACCATGGGCTGCGGGGATGCCTGCCCCCTGTACCCGGGCAAGCGATACCTGGACTGGGAGCTCGACGACCCGGCCGGCCAGCCTCTGGCGACGGTGCGCCGGATACGCGACGATATCCAGGCCCGTGTCCGGGCTCTGCTCGCCGAGCTCGTCCCCGCGACCACCCCGTCGTAGCCGCAGGGCGCGCACCCACTGAGAGGAGGAGGACTGCCAATGCACCTGGTGGCCGTCGGCGGCAGCGACGCCGGGATCAGCGCGGCGCTCCGGGCCCGCGAGCTCGACCCGGGGACCGAGGTGACGGTGGTCGTCGCCGACCGCTATCCCAACTTCTCGATCTGCGGCATCCCCTACCACGTCGCCGGCGAGGTGGCTCGCTGGCAGGACCTCGCCCACCGCACCATCGCCGACCTCGAGGCGACCGGGATGAGGCTCCGCCTCGACACCACGGCCCGGCGCATCGACGTCCCCGGGCGCCGCCTGGCGGTCACCGACGCCACCGGCCGCGAGGAGCTGATCGGCTACGACGCCCTGGTGATCGGCACCGGAGCGGTCCCGGTGCGGCCCCCGATCGAGGGGCTCACCGGCCCGGACCCGCTCGGACCCGCGGACGGCGTGCATCTCCTCCACTCCATGGGGGACACCTTCGCCCTGATGCGAACGCTGGAGGAGGGCTCGGTGGCACGGGCCGTCATCGTCGGGGCCGGCTACATCGGACTGGAGATGGCCGAGGCCCTGGTCGCACGCGGACTCGCCGTCACCCAGATCGAGCAGCTCCCGGAGGTCCTCCCCACCGTCGACCCGGAGCTGGGCGGTCTCGTCCACCAGCAGCTCGTCGACCACGGGGTGGAGGTGGAGACCGCCACCCGGGTCACCGCCATCCGCCGCGCTCCCCGCGGCGCAACCGGCCGGCTCGAGGTGGCGACGGAGGGCGACGCCGGGAGCCGCACATTCTCCGCCGACCTGGTGCTGGTGGTGGTGGGCGTCCGCCCCGATACCGAGCTGGCGGCGGCGGCGGGGGCCGAGCTCGGGGTCAAGGGCGCGATCAGCGTGGACCGCCGGATGCGGACCAACCTGCCCGACGTGCTCGCCGCCGGCGATTGCGTCACCACCCATCACCGCCTCCTGGGGACCACCTACCTCCCGCTCGGGACCACCGCCCACAAGCAGGGGCGGGTCGCCGGAGAGAACGCCCTCGGCGGCCAGCGTGAGTTCGCCGGCAGCCTGGGCACACAGGTCGTCAAGGTCTTCGAGATGGCCGTGGCGCGCACCGGGCTGCGCGACCACGAGGCGATCGCCGCCGGATTCGACCCGGTGAGCGTCGGCCACGAGGCCGACGACCACAAGGCCTACTACCCGGGCAGCCATCGCATCGCCATGCGCTACACGGGCGATCGGAGCTCCGGGCGGCTGCTCGGGGTGCAGCTCTTCGGCCACCGCCACAGCGAGATCGCCAAGCGCATCGACATCGCGGCGGTGGCGATCTTCCACGGCATGACCGTCGACGCGGTGAGCGACCTCGACCTCGCCTACACCCCACCCCTGGGCAGCCCCTGGGACGCGGTCCAGGCCGGCGCCCAGACCTGGGTCAGGGAGGTCTCTGCCCGCCGCTGAGCCTCCGGCTCGGGGCGGCGGCGCACGCTCGGGGCAGGAGCCGCCGCATCGGCTCCACAGGCTCGGGGGCCAGCCACGACGGCACGATGCCCGTGACCGTCGAGGGCTCTCCCCGACCGGGCGACCTCAGACCGCTGGCGCGGTGAGGGCCGCAAGGCGCGCTGCACCGACCGGCGGCCGCGGTGCCCAGGGGACGATCACCAGCCGGCCGTGGGCGAGGTCGCTGACCTCGGCGACCCACCGCTGCTCCTGAGCGGCGCGGGACCGCAGCACCGGGTCGGAGGTGCCGGTGGCGGCAAGGCTGGCGTTGACCACCCAGGAGAACGGGCTGATGCCGGCCCGCGCCAGATCGGCCTGGAGCTTGCGAGCCTCGTGGACGGGCGTGGCCTCGGGCAGGGTCACCAGCAGGATCCGGGTGCGATCGGGATCGGCGAGGGTGTCGAGCAGCGACGAGGCCGCCTCCGGCAGGGCGCCCGCCTGCGCGGCGACCTGGCGGGCGAAGCTGCGTGAGGAGTCGAGGAGCAGCAGCGTGTGCCCGGTGGGAGCCGTGTCGATGACCACGTAGCAGCCCGAGGCCTCGGCGACGGTGCGCGCAAACGCGTAGAAGACAGCCACCTCCTCGGTGCAGGGAGAGCGCAGGTCCTCCTCGAGAAGTGCGTAGCCGTGCGCGTCCAGCTCCCTGCCGGCGTCCGCCAGCACACCCGCGGTGTAGGCGGCCGTCTCGGCGGCGGGATCGATGCGGGTGACGGTCAGGTTCTCGGGCGGGTCGGGCAGCGCGCCCGCGACGTGGGCCGCGGGATCGGTGGTGGTGAGGATGACCCGGTGGCCGCGCGCCCGCGGCAAGCCGACCGAGTATTCGGGGTTCCGTTACATCCGCCACGACGGGGCGGGGGCCACCCCGGAAGCCGCGCGACGGATGGAGTCCGCCGTAGTCCGTTTGCGGAGGGAAAACTGGAGCTTCCCGGCGGTCGTGATCGGCACATTCCAAGCCAGGACCGTTGATCCGCGGCCCGATTATTTGAAGGAGCGGAAGAAACGAGTCCTCAAAAACTCAGACCTTCCAGCCCTCGCGGAAAGTCGGATGGAGGATGGCGTCCGCCTCCGGCGCGCCCGGGCATTTGAGATTGACCGGGTCCCATTCAATTTTCTTGCCCAGGCGCAACGCCACATTGCCCAGCAACGCCATTTCGGTGAAGGGGCCGGAAACGTCGAAATTCGAGCACGCCGCCGGGCCGCCCTTGCACGCCCGGATAAAATCCTTGTGCGGGCTGTTCCCCGGCACGCGCGGGATCGTCTGAGCGGGCCACTTGTATTCCACCATGCGCGACTCCGGCAGCAAATGCGGATTCTCGCCGTAGGTGCTGGCGACGATCTTGCCCTTGTCGCCAATCAGCAGCGCGCCGTTGTCCTCCAGCTGCGCCGCCTCCATTTCGGCCGGTTTGGGCGGTTTCTGGCCGCCGTCGTACCACGTCAGGCTGCACGGCGGCATGTCGCCCCGCGCCGGGAATTGAAATTTAATGACGGACGCCCACGGCGCCATTTCCGGCATCAGCTTGGAAGACTTGACCAACTCCACCGTGGACGGAGCGCCCAGCTTCAACGCCCAATACGGGCCGTCCATGATATGGCAGGCCATGTCGCCGATGGCGCCGCAGCCAAAATCCCACCAGCCGCGCCAGACATGCGGGCAATAAACCGGACCCTCTTGTCTTCCGGCCAGCCGGCCACGAAAGGCACGGCTTGGGCGCCGGGCCAAGCCACAAATCCCAATCCAAAGTGGCCGGCACCGGATCAGAACCCGGCGGGCGGTCGTGGCCCTGCACCCAGCCCGGCCGCCCTCCACATGGACGGGCCGGTCCGTCCAGCAATGAACTTCGCGCACCGGCGCCGATCGCGCCCGCCCAGACCATTTCGCAAAGCTGCCGGTTGCCCTCGCCGGAATGCCCCTGGTTGCCCATTTGCGTGATCACTCCGTACTTGCGCGCCGCCAGCGTCAACTTGGCGCGCTTCCCAGACCGAGTGGGTCAGCGGCTTCTCGCAATAGACATGCTTGCCCAGCGGCCATCGCCATCATCGCCGCCGGCGCCGTGTTGATGATCCGGTATCGTCACGCTCACCGCGTCCAGCGTCTTCTCCTTGTCCAGCATCTCCCGGTAATCCGAATAAAGCCGCGCCCCGGAAATTTCTGCGCCATCGCCTTCAAATAATTCTCGTCCACGTCGCACAGCGCCACGATGTTCTCGTTGCGGCACCCCTTTCTCATCCAGTCCGCCAGCCCCGCCACATCCTGCCCGCCCCGCCAGCCGCCCGACGCCGATGCAGCCGATGTCGAGTTTTTCATTGGGTGATTTCAACTTGACGCCGGCGGCGGCGGGCGTCAGCCGCGTGGCCAGCGCCCCCGCCGCCAGCGCGGTGGAATAAATAAACCGCCGGCGGTTGATCCGGCAGAGTGGTAACCGGCGTTCGAACCGTTGCGAATGGAGAAATGGGCTTGGACATATCGCCTCCTAACTACGCCAACTTTCGGCAATCCGAGCAAGCTTGGAATTCTGGAGCGACCAGAGTGCGTCAGTTCTTCAACTCCGTCCGCCGTTTTGCCCGCCCAATCCCTCAACTGTTTGCGCTGTTCGGTGGTCAGGCGCGAGGCCGGGTGCATCCAAGTGTAGCTGGGCAACGGCATTTTGCCCGTCCTGCACCTGGCGGCCGACTTGGTTCAGTCGCTTGCCCGCCTTGTACGCGTCGTCGTGCGGCCACTCGGAGAAATTCATCGCCTCGCGGGCGTCGTTGACATGGCCGGCCACAAACCAGGAAACCGGCGCGACATGGCTGTACCACGGCCATTTCGTGGCGTAAGAATGGCAATCATAACAGGCGTTGTGGAGCAGAGCCGCGATCTCCGCCGGCGGGGCGTTGCGGCCATCAAATCCCTCTCCCGCCCCGACCGGTGGATTGGTCAGCGCCGGATTAAAAACTGCGCCACGACCGCCGCCAGCAGCGCGCCGGCAGATCCATTTCACCGTCTTCTTCATACAACAAAACGCAAGGCGTCCGTCTTTTGTGGCATGGCGAGCACTCCGCGCGCGCCGCGGCGGGCAGAGGAGCGCCCGATGGAACAACAGCAGGCTTGCCCGCACGTGTGCGGGCCGCCCTGCCTTGACGCAACCTGTCACTGACACATCGGGGTCAAAACCGCCCCGGCATTTTCCATCGCGGAGCGCGGCAAATATGACCCCAGCCATGCCGGAAGTAAAGTCGGGCGGCAAGGACGCCAGCACCAGAACATAGCTGATAATGTGATTTTGATTGTTGGGGTTCTTGAGTGATGGCTTCCGGCCTGCTTCTCCCATTGCTTTGGGAGTATCTTGCGGAAACACCGTCTAACGACCATGAGATCGAACAAATCAATGAACCTCCTCAAAAGAGCGGCAGTGGCTCTGATGGGCGCGGTGGCGGTTTGCGCCAACCCATGTCAGGCGGGCGAAGACTCGCATCCGCGGGACAACGGCGGCCCACCCGGCAAATTCCAAAACCTCGTCACGGATGAGGCGGCGTTGGAGGCGTGGAGCAGCATCGGCCCGCGGCAACCCGAGGTCATCATCGAAGGGAGGGCGTTGAACGAAGTCGCGTGGAACACCGCCAAGACATTCCAAAACCAGTTTGACCTCATTTTGCCGCCCGCCGAACCCGACCTATCCTCGATGGCTGTGCAAATGCGACTCAAGGATGTTGGCGCCATCGAGATGTTCAATGCCATGAATTTGTATTTTGAGGCGCAAAAGCTTCCGGCGCGTTGGAAATTGACGCTCAACGGTGGCCGCCCCACCGCCGTCCTGGGAATGGAAAAGCCCCAAGCCGCCCCCACGCCATTGGCCGGGGCGGAAAAAACAGGGGACACAGTGTTTCCCATCCCGGACATCTTGTGTGGGTCTGGTCCGGATTTGGACAAGCAACCCGCGGACAATCTTGAGGACACGATCGCGGCGGCTTTGGACGACCTTCAAAAGCCGGGACACGCGAAGGCCAACGCGCCGGGCGGTCCGGTAATCAAGGTTCATGCGCAAGCCGGCATTCTGGTCTTCAACGGCACTTGGGAGGAAACCGAATTGGTCCGCTCCACCCTGCAAGCGCTGAACAAAGGTCAGGGGACGAGGGCGACCCAGAGGAGGAGGGCGGCCAGGGCGGCGAGGGTGACGGGGACGCCCAGACGGGCGAAATCGCGGAAGGAGATGGTAATGCCCATGTCGCGGGCCTGCTGGACGACGATGATGTTGGCCACGCTGCCAAGGATAATGAAGCCGCCGCCAAAGCTGTTGGCCAGCGCGAGTATGTAGCCCGTGGTTGGATGGGAGAGGTCCACCATTTTGAGGAGCAGCATGACGGCGGCGGAGTTGTTGATCAGGTTGGAAAGGGCGGCGGTCGCCAAGACCAGGTTGCGGGGAATGTTGAGGTCAAATCCGCTCCGCGCCAGCCATTGGACGGCCTGAGCGCCGCAGCCGGTGGATTGAAAGGCGCCGGTCACAACGAACAGGCCCATGAAGAGAACCAGAATCGGCCAGTCCACCAGCCGGAGGAGGTCTTCGGTGCGGAATTTGGGGCTGGCGAGATGCAGGCCGGCGGCGGCCAGGGCGACGACCTCCTTGGGCACGTTGGAAAAAAACAGGGCGATGACCACGGCGAGGATGACCAGGCCCTTGATGGTGTGGGGTTGGTTGAAGGAATAGGAGCGGCCTGCGGACGCGGCGCGGGCGGGGGCGGCGGACTGGATGTTTTTACTTGACAATAGCCAGATGATTCCATAGGCCGCGCCCAGCGCCACCAGAACCGGGACAATGCTCCAGAGGATGTAGGGCCGAAATCCAGGTGGGCGACCTGGCCGATCATCATGTCCTGGGCGCTGCCGACGATGGTGGCGGCGGAGCCGATGTCGCTCGACAGGGCAAGTGCGACCAGAAAGGGGACGGGATTCAGCCCTTTGCGCAGGAGGGCGACGCCGACGACGGGCACGAAGACGAAGCAGACGATGTCGTGGTTGAGAAAGGCGGAAAGGCCGGCGGTGACGACCATCAAGACGAGGAGGAAGCGGGCGGGATGTTCGAGGCGGGCGGAAAGGCTGTTGGCGATTTTGTCGTAAAAACCGGAGAGGCGGAGTTGGGCGGAAATGACAAAGAAACCGAACAACAAAAAGATGGTCGGCCAGTTGATGAAGGAAACGGCGTCCCGGGGTGGAAACGCGGCCGAATATCATCATGCAGATGGCGCCCAGCAAGGCAATGCCGACGCGGTTGAGCTTCAAACCCGGCACACGCCCCAGGGCGATGCCGAGATAGGTGATGGCGAAGATGACGGCGATTGGGGTGGAGTGAATCTCCCTTTACAAGACGATTTGGGTGCCGACGGGGGCGGACTGGAACATCTCCAGACACGGCGTGGGGTTCGGCCTCCAAGAAGGAGACGTTCTCACGCCGGCCCGGAGGGCCTCGACGGCCCCGTCCACTTTTGGAAGCATCCCCTTATCAATCACGCCGGACTTTTTCAATGCGCCCACCTCGCCGACCCGCAGGCGGGCGATGAGCGTGGCGGGGTCCTTCGGATCGCGCAGCAGGCCGGGGGACGTCGCTCATGAAGACCAGCCGTCTGGCTTTCAAAGCGACGGCGACCGCGGCGGCGGCGGTGTCCGCGTTGCAATTGTAAATCCCGGCGAAGCCGGTAATCGGCCCGGCGTTTACGCCGGGTTCGGACGGGATCGAGGTTTTGTTCCTTTTTCCATTGTTCATGCAAGGTCAGCCGCGTTTACGCGGCTCCTCTCGCCTCCAGCAGCAGGAGCCCGGTGAACCGGGCTGACAAGATGGGTAAGACGCCGCTCCCTTCACCCGGCGTAAACGCCGGGCCGAATACCGCCTTCGGCGGAAAGCCCGATAAATCGGGCTCCGTGTTACTGGGGTTGCCCGTGGACGCGACGCATTGCCGTAACACATTGTATATCAGGCAGTTACGACTATTTCGAGGGCATTGACCACACCCCTCCTCAGGAGGGCTAGCGGGCCGCGAGCTACTCCTTCACCTCGAACTCGGCGTCAATGGCCTCATCCTCCCCACCGCCGCCGCCGCTGGCGGCGCCGCTGGGTTGGCCGGTCGGCCCGTGCTGGCGCCGTCGGTCGGACCGCCCGGGCCCGGCTTGGCGCGGTCGAGGCGTAAAGCGTCCGGCTCAGCGCGTGAGACGCTTGCTCCAACTCGTGGACCGCCGCCTTGATGGTCTCGATGTCCTCGCCCTTGGCGGCCGTGCGGGTCTTCTCCATCGCCTTGTTGACCGCCTCCTTGTCGGCGGCGACGAGCTTCGCATCGTGCTCCTTGAGCAGCTTCTCCAGTTGCCAGCACATCGAGTCGGCCTGGTTGCGAATTTCGGCCAGTTGCCGCTTCCGCTTGTCCTCTTCGGCGTGCGAGTCGGCATCGTCGCGCATGCGGTCCATTTCGCCCTCGGCCAGGCCGCTGGACTGTTCGATGCGGACGGTCTGTCCTTGCCGGTGCCCAGGTCCTTGGCCGAGACGTTGAGGATGCCGTTGGCGTCGATGTCGAGCCCGACCTTGATTTGGGGGACGCCGCGGGGGGCGGGCGGAAGACCTTCGAGGTTGAACTGGCCCAGCAGCCGGTTGTCGGCCGCCATCTGCCGCTCGCCCTGGTAGACCTTCACCGTCACCGCCATCTGGTTGTCGTCGGCCGTGCTGAAATCTGCTTTCGCTCGGTGGGAACGGTCGTGTTGCGATCGACCAGCCTGGTCATGATGCCGCCGAGGGTCTCGATGCCCAAGCTGAGCGGAGTCACGTCCAACAGCAACACGTCGCGGACCTCGCCCGAAAGCACGCCGCCTTGGATCTCGGCGACGACGGCCACGACCTCGTCGGGGTTGACGCCCTTGTGGGGCTCCTTGCCGCCGAAGAGAGTCCGCACCACGTCTTGGACCTTGGGAATGCTCGTGGAACCGCCCACCAACACCACTTCGTCGATCTCGTTGACGCCCAGGTGGGCGTCTTTCATGGCCTGGTTCACCGGTCCGCGGCAGCGGTCGATCAAGGGATCGGCCAGTTGCTCGAACTTCGCCCGGGCAGGGTCATTTGCAGGTGTTTCGGGCCGGAGGCGTCGGCGGTGATAAAGGGCAGGTTGATGTCGGTCGATTGGGTCGAGCTGAGCTCCTTCTTGGCCTTTTCGCAGGCTTCCTGGAGACGCTGCCGCGCCATCGGGTACTTGCGAAGGTCGATTCCCTGCTCGCGTTTGAACTCGTCGGCCACGTAGTCGACGAGCATTTTGTCGATGTCGTCGCCGCCGAGGTGCGTGTCGCCGTTGGTGCTGATGACGCGGAAGACGCCATCGGCCACTTCCAGGACCGAGACGTCGAACGTCCCCCCGCCGAAGTCGAAGACCACGATCTTCTCCGCCTTCTTCTTGTCCAAACCATAGGCCAGCGACGCGGCCGTGGGCTCGTTGATGATGCGGGCGACTTCCAGGCGGGCAATCTGGCCGGCGTCCTTCGTCGCCTGCCGTTGGGAATCGTTGAAGTAGGCCGGCACCGTGATGACGGCCTTGTTGACCTTGT
>CAWEEP010000013.1:0-36534 GCA_963808125.1 Candidatus Dormiibacterota bacterium | reverse complement strand
CAGATGGGGCCGGCACCGGCTTCGCATTGGGGCGCGTTGGCGGCGCATCGGCCTCGCGGACCGAAAGATCGGCGTAGACACGCGGTACTTTTTGGCATCTTTCGGACGATACCAGAAGATGGGCGTGTCGGCCGCGCCCAGCGAGACCCCTTTGCCCGCGTATGTGCGTCGGCTTCCCGCGGCAGTTCGACGGAGACGAACTTTACACCTCTGGTTAGCTTGCTCCCGTTCATCGAGTAGCTCTTGTGGGTTTCCTCCTCGACTTCTACGGCTCGTTCAACAACCATTTCCACCACCGTTTCATACCACGCAAGCCGGTGCAGTATCTCCCCAACGCTTGTTGAGGGGTTTCAGGACCGCGTCATGAATCGAGTACATCTGGGAACAGTGCCGCCGCACAGTAGGCTGTAACGGCGAAATGTCTCGACTAGATCCTTTTCCTCGCCCGGCGAGCGGTTCCTTGTGACGGTCCTACTTGTATAATCGGCCGGTGGTTCGAGGCTGAACAGCGATGGGTCCAATATCTACGTTGAATACGAAGTCGGTCATGATCCACTTGTTTCCTTCCGGATCCCTCCCTGTCGAATTCGATACGGACCGGCAGCATGGTTCTGGGATCGGCCCAGAAGTTGAACACCATGTAAGGGGTAAGCCGAGCGGTCTGACCACTGAGGCAGTATCCGACGGCTTGGTGTCCGTCGATCTCTTTTTCGCCGAGCGGCTCGCGTTTGAAATCCGGGTTGCTACGGGCCTCGAGCAGTCGCGACCGCATTTCAATAGAAGAAGCCCGGGCCCGACGGTTGCCATTCGGTCGGGTCTGTTTATGGACAGTCGTTGATCACAGCCAACTTTTGGTCCGGATGCAACGAGAGAGCCTTCCCCGTCTTGCGTCCTCAATCGCTGTCGACCTGGATCTGTTCGCGAGTTCCAGGTACCCGCGCGTCCAGTAATCGAGGAACACGCAAACGACTCCACATCCGTTCCCGCGTGTGTTATACTCCGTACGCGTCGTATAGAGGGGCCAAGTACATCGCCTCGAGGCTTTTCGGCCGGTGGCCCTCGATTTCACAGGTCATCTTGAACTTGGCGGTCCTGGCTTCCAGGATCGGCTGGAGGAAGTCGGCCAGGCCGGTGTCGCGCCGCCGCTATGGAACCACAGACGACGCCTGCGATGGTAGAACGAAAAATTGGCCGTCCAGCCGCGACGCGGGAAATGGGGGATCGCATGATCCATCTCCATGCGTCGAGAGAACGGCGAACAAACGCCGGATGAATCACCGGTCGGCGGCAACGGCCGACATGACCCGCGCGACGACGGCAGCCTCCCCGCTGTCGGTCGGCAATCGCTTCGGCCAGGCGCGCCCCACAGCCGCGTGAGTTGCCGGAAACGCCCGCGGCAGTCGGAGCACATCTCGAGTGCCGATGCACTTCTCGTTCTTCGTCGGCCGATAGGCAACCGGCCGCCGCCAGACTGATCTGTTCGGCCCAAGGTTCGCAGCGGTGACGGGGATCGTTCATGGTTTTCTCTCCCGGTTTCCCCGGCCCCATGAAAAGGTTCACGGCGAGATTCATCCGCCGCAATTTCTCCAGGCCGTGATGCAATCGCGACTTGACCGTACCCAACGGACAGTCCAGCGCCGTGGCAATCTCGTCCAACGTCGCCCCCGCGAAGAAACGAAGCTCCACGACCAGGCGATGTTCTTCCGGCAGGCTCGCCACCGCTTGGCGAACTCGTTGGGCATCTTCGGACGTCTCGGCGACGATCGGTCGAGCAGGCCGCATCGCGATCACTGTCAAGAGCATCCGATACGGAAAGCTGAGCGCGCTCCGTCGCCGCCCTTTCAAGAACCGGTGCCGCAGAATGCCGTATAGCCACGTGGAGAATTGGCAGCGACCGTCAGAGCGCCCCAGCACCGCCACGCCTCGATCAGCGTCTCTTGCATGAGATCTTCGGCCCAATGACGATCCTTGCCAAGGGCCATCGCAGAGCGCCACAGCTGGGCCGCGTGGAGCTCGGCGAGCCGCTCGAAGGCAGCGTCTCCCCCGCCTGGGCACGACCAATGAGCTCACGATGGTCTCCTCGTGTATGTCCACCTTGCTCGTGATTCCCCTTTTTCGGCCGAAAGGTTCATGAGAAATGATGAAGTCTGAATGATGAATGATGAATGCGAACAGCATAAACCGTTGACCGACGGCACGGCGCCCTCAGTTCATCATTCATCATTTATCATTCATACTTTCCTCATCCCCTGATCCCCGACCCCTCGCCCCTTGCCCCTCTTTGAATGATCGCCGCAGGCTTCCTCGGTGGTCTCGGCAAATCCATTAGTTCAAGGTCCTCGTCGGCGATGGTGCCTTCGTCGGCGAGGAACTGGAAATCGATCACCCGTTGCCAATACTCCCGGCCGAAGAGAATAATGGGGATGGCTTGCATGCGGCCGGTCTGCGCAGGGCCAGGGCGTCGAACAACTCGTCGAGCGTGCCGATTCCGCCGGGAAACGCCACCAGCGCCTTCGCCCGCAATACGAAGTGCGATGTAGAGCAGGATCACGGCAATGATGAGCGCCGGGATGGCCAGGATGACCCTTCCCAGGAAGAACAGGGCACCGAGGCAGCCGAGGCTGCGCGAAGCACGGGTGGTGTTCGATCGTCAGCTGGACCGGATGCTGCGAGGCCCCTGGGGCGGTGCCGGGTACCCTGCCTGGGGTGGGATCGGCGCGTAGCTCATGGGCTGGGTCCTCCCTCGAGGGCGATCCCCTGCCGGATCGACGCAGCCGGTTTCGTACGGCTGCGCTGGCCCCTCATCTGGCGAGTGATTGTGTCAGGTGCGGGGAGGCGGCGCCAGCCCCAAACCTGCGCCAGATCAGCGGCGCCGCTGGGGAGTTTGTGCGGTAGGGCTGAGCCCATTGTGGCAGAGGGGGCACCGGGGGCGGCAGGACCGTCGTTGAGGGCGGAGGCAGCTGCTCGACCTCCCCCTTGCCGCTCCCCGGGCCGAGCACACGCTGGAAGATGAACTGCAGGCCGAAGGGGACGCAGATGGCGAGAACTCCGGTGAGGAAGGTGGTGGCGTTGGGGAGGGTGTGCTGTCGGAGAGACCCAGGAGCAGAAGAGGGCCGTGACGAAGCTACGGCGATGATCACCGCCATGCCGGCGATGAGCACCACGTCCTGGTTGCCCTCGGAGGCCAAGGGGGATGTTCCGCGGACGCTGCTGGAAGATCCGGTAGATCTTCAGGCCGATCCAGCTGTTCAGCATCATGCCGCTGGCGAAGGCGAGGATGGTGATCGACCAGCGGAAGGCGGCCAGGTGCTTGACGATGAAGACGGCGATGTTCACGACGATCAGACCCACCGGGGTCACGCTGCCGATGGCGGGGATGATCCAGCGGCGGAGGCGGGCTCGCGCCCGCTTGGCGGGCTGGGGCAGGGGGAGGCGCGCCGTGGCGGAAGGGCCATCTCGGTATAAGCGTAGGCGTTCCGCACGCGACCGGCGGGACCCTGGCACAATCACGCCGTGTCCGAGGTGGCGGAGTTGCAGGAGCTCGGCCAAGCGGCGGCTGGCGATGGCCGGCGTCCCCGACGCGGACCCGCGGCAGCAGGGTTGGTTGCGCACGCCGGTGCCGCCGCCGTGCGGAGTTTCCGGCGGTTCGAGGCCCACACCGTCTCGCTGCACCCCCAGGGCGGCACGCCCGACCCGCTCCGAGACCTCCGCCACGACGTGCGCTCCGCAGCCAGACGGTCCTGGCTCAGCTCGAGATGATCAGCCTCGCGTGGTCGAGCTCGGTAATGCGGCGATGCGCTCGGAGATCCTCGATGACCTGGGCGACTCCCAGCGACGCCTGGCGGCCGACGTGGACCGCTGCATCACGCGATCGGAGGGTGGTTGACCATCACGGGCTGACGGCGGGGCACCCCCGGACGCCTGACCCGGCGCCCGCTCAGTGCCCGATGTGGTTGGCCGGGATGGTGCCCAGCCGCCCGGCCTGGTAGTCCTCGAAGGCCTGGATCAGCTCGTCGCGGGTGTTCATCACGAAGGGCCCGTAGGCGGCGACCGGCTCGCCGATCGGCCGCCCGCCGAGCATCAGCACATCCAGCTTCGGGGCCCGGCTCTCCTGAGTCCGCGCGCAGCCGTCACGTGAAGAAGTCGCCGGCGCCGAAGACGGCCAGCTGACCCGTGCGCATCGGACGGCCTCCGCGCCGACCGAGCCGATGCCGGCGAGGACGTAGACGAGGGCGTTGTAGCTCGGCGCCCCAGGGCAGCGTCAGGACGCGCCCGGGGGCAGCGTGGCATGCACGATGGTGATCGGGGTGTGGGTCGAGCCGGGCCCGGCCTGACCGGCGACGTCGCCCGCGATGACCCGCACCAGCGCGCCGCCGTCGGGCGAGGCGAGCAGGGCGACTTCGCCGGCGCCGAGGTCCTGGTAGCGCGGCGACGACCCACTTCTCGGCGCGCGGGCAGGTTCACCCAGAGCTGGATGCCGTGGAAGAGCCCGCCGCTGAGACGACCAGCTCCTCGGGCGGGGCCTCGATATGCAAGATCCCGCGCCGGCGGTCATCCACTGGGTGTCGCCGTTGGTGATCAGGCCGCCGCCGCCATCGAGTCCTGGTGCTGGAATGTGCCGTCGATCATGTAGGTGACGGTCTCGAAGCCGCGATGGGGGTGCCACGGGGTGCCCCTGGGCTCACCGGGCGCGTACTCCACCTCTCCCATCTGGTCCATGTGGACGAAGGGGTCGAGGCTCGCGAGGTCCACGCCGGCGAAGGCGCGCCGCACGGGGAATCCTTCCCCCTCCAGCGCGCTGGGCGCGGAGGTCACCGAGACGACGGGGCGGGCCGTGGCCACGGGCCCGGGTCGGGGCTCGGGGTCCGCGGGGAGGACGAGAAGGTCGGGAGCTGTGACGGCGGGCACGGCAATCCTCTGGGCTGGTCGGTGGTCGGCGCTGTCCCCAGGTATACCAGGTCCAAGGTCACTTCAAGCATTGCCCCGTTCGGCCCTCGGTCGCGCGGCGGGCGAGGCGTGGCCGTCGGGTTCGCAGAGCGCGGCCTTTCTCCCTCACGAACAGGGCGCGCCGTGGCTACCATGGGTCGCGGAGGAGCCTCAGGAGGTGAGCCGGTGAGCATGCGTGGGGCCGCCGACATCCCGGGCGAGCTGGAAGGTTCGGTCCTGGGGGACAACCTCGACGTCCTGCGCAGCCTGCCCGACTCCTGCATCGACCTGATCTATGTCGATCCGCCCTTCGGCACCGGGACCCGGCGCCACCTCGACTTCATCCGCACCGGGTCCGGCACCGCCACGCGCACCGGCTTCGGCGGCCGCACTTACCGATGGCGGACCGTGTCCTCGCACGAGTACGACGACGCCCTGGACCCAGACGGCTACCTGGCGTTCCTGGGCTGCCGCCTCCTGGAGATGCACCGTGTCCTCACCGATCACGGCAGCCTCTACCTGCACTTGGACCACCACGCCGTGCATCGCGCCCGCCTGCTGTGCGACGACGTCTTCGGCGCGGAACGCTTCCTCAACGAGATCATCTGGGCGTACGACTTCGGCGGCCGCTCCAAGGACCGGTGGGCGCGCAAGCACGACAACATCCTCTGGTACGCGAAGTCGCCGCGGTGGACCTTCAACCCCGACCAGGTGGATCGGCTCCCCTACCTCGCCCCGGGGCTGGTCGGCCCCGAGAAGTCCGCGCGTGGCAAGCTGCCCACCGACGTCTGGTGGATGACCATCGTGCCCACCTCGGGGCACGAGCGCACCGGCTATCCGACGCAGAAGCCGCTGCGCCTGCTGGAGCGGATCGTGCGCTCATCCAGCAATCCAGGCGACCTGGTGGCCGACTTCTTCGGGGGCTCAGGAACGACCGCGGTGGCGGCGTCGCGTCTCGGCCGCCGCTATCTCACCGTGGACAGCAACCCCGAGGCGGTGCGCATCACCGACCTGCGCCTGGCCGCGCTCGCCACCCCGCCACGGCGGGCTCCCTGAGGTCATGGGATGAGTGATTCCACCCGGTCAGCGGCACCGTCCCCGCGCGTCGCCGAGCCGTTCGTCGTCATGGCCAAACCGGTGGGGCCGGTGTGCAACCTCGACTGCGGCTACTGCTACTACCTGCGCAAGCAGGACCTCTTTCCCAGCGGCGAGACCTTCCGCATGAGCCAGGAGGTGCTGGAGGCGTACGTCCGGTCCTTCATCGAGTTCGAGCCCCGGCCCCGTCGTCCACTTCGTCTGGCACGGCGGGGAGCCGACGGCGGCGGGCATCGACTTCTACCGCGAGGCGGTCGCCCTCCAGGAGCGTCACCTCCCGCCGGGCTGGGCCTGCCTCAACAACCTGCAGACCAACGGCAGCCTCCTCGACGACGAGTGGTGCGCCTTCCTCGCCGAGAAGGGCTTCTCCGTCGGGCTGAGCCTCGACGGTCCGGCCCGCATCCACGACGCCGGGCGCCCCGACCGCCGGGGCCGACCCACCCACGAGCGGGTCCTGCGCGGCCTGCGCCGATTGCGCGCCCACGGCGTCGAGCCCGACGTGCTCTGCACGCTGAACGCGATGACGGCGACGGCACCGCTGGAGGTCTACGAGTCCTTCCTGGAGCAGGGCGTGCTGTGGCTCCAGTTCCTCCCCGTGGTGACCCGGGATGCCGCGGGGGCACTCTCCCCCTGGTCGGTTGGGTCCGACGAAGCGGGCGAGTTCCTCTGCGCCGTCTTCGACCAGTGGGTGCGCCGCGACGTGGACCGCATCGGCATCCAGAACTTCCTCGAGTCCCTCCTCGTCGTCGCCGGAGCACCGGCCAACCTCTGCGTCATGGCGCCGACCTGTGGCAGGGCCCTGGTCGTCGAACACGACGGCGCCGTGTACGCCTGCGACCACTTCGTCGAGCCGGCGCGGCGGCTCGGCGACGTGCGCAGCAACTCCCTGGGCGCCCTCCTCGAATCCGCGGCGCAGACCGCCTTCGGGACCGCCAAGCAGGAGGCGCTCCCGGCACACTGCGTGACCTGCCCGGTGCTGTTCCTCTGCCGGGGGGGCTGCCCAAAGGACCGGTTGAACTCGACCCCCGAGGGGGAGCCGGGGCTCAACCATCTCTGCGCCGGGTACCGGCGGTTCTTCGAGCATGCCCTCCCCCACCTCGAGCGCATGGCCGACCTGGCCGCGAGCGGTCAGCCCCTGGGGGCGATCATGTCTGAGCTGAGCGCGAGCCGGGACCGGTGAGGCCGGCCCCGGAGGGAACCTTCGTCATCGCACCGACTCGCCCCCGACCACGGCGATGCGCCGGGCGGCGCCGGCCACCGCGTCGGGATGGATGTAGGCGCCTCCGGGCACCGGCATGAAGGTCTCGGGGTAGCCCCACATGCCGTGCTCGCTGATGTCGAGGCCGTCGATCTCGTGGCGCTCGCTGACACGCAACCCCACCGTCTTCTTGATGACCCAGAAGATGCCGAACGACAGGCAGAAGACGGTCGCGAAGCTGCAGCTCACCGCCACCGCCTGCGCACCCAGCTGAGTGAAACTGCCGGTGTAGAAGAGACCGCCGTGGCCGACGCCGTTGAAGCGGGCCAGCGCAGGGTCGGTGAAGAGGCCGCAGGAGAGCGTGCCCCAGATGCCGGCCAGACCATGGGCGGAGAGGGCGCCGACGGGGTCGTCGAGGATCTTGTCGATGAGGAGCACGCCGAAGACGACGATGACGCCGGCGATGGCGCCGATGATGATCGCCGCCCACGGCTGCACATAGCCGGAGGGGGCGGTGATGGCGACCAGGGCGGCGATGGCGCCGTTGCCGATCATGCCGACGTCCAGGCTCTTCTGCCAGAGGTAGTTGGTGGCCATCGCCCCCAGCGCGCCGGCGGCGGCGGCGATGTTCGTGACCACGACGATGTCGGCGAAGTGCAAGTTCATGGCCTGCAGGGTGGAGCCGGGGTTGAAGCCGAACCAGCCGAACCAGAGGATGAGAACGCCGAGCTGGGCCAGCGGCATGCTGTGCCCGGGGATGGCGTTGGGCTTGCGATCCCGACCGTACTTGCCGATGCGGGGGCCGAGCAGCAACAGGCCGGCAAAGCCCGCCGTCGCGCCGGTGAGGTGGACGACGGTGGAGCCGGCGAAGTCCTGGGCGCCGAAGCTCGTCTCCAACCAGCCGCCGCCGAACAGCCAGTGGCTGATCATGGGATAGATGAAGGCGCAGAAGGGGACGGCGAAGAGGATGTAGACGATGAACTTGGTTCGCTCCAGCATCGTCCCCCAGACGATCGCCAGCGACACGGCGCAGAAGACGAACTCGAAGAAGAACTTGGCCGCCGCCGGCGCGTCCGAGCCGTGCAGGGCGGGCAGGTTCATGGTCGATCCGGGCAGGAAGGAGGGAGCGAAACCGGAGCCGCCGATGAGGTGGCCGAGGAAGCCGCTGGCAGCGCCGAAGGCGACGGCGAAGCCGACGGCCCAGTAGACGATGGAGGCGATGGAGAGGTTGACGATGATCTTCGCCACCACCGTCCCCACGTTCTTCATGCGTGTGAAGCCGACCTCGAGCATGGCGAAGCCGGCCTGCATGAAGAGGACGAGGCAGGCGGCCACCACGACCCAGACGGTATCGACGGCGACTCCCCGCCCGCTGGCCGACAGAGGTGCCGGCGGCGTGGGTCAGAAGGGGGAGGGTGGCGGCGGCGAGGGCGAGACTGCTGCCGAGGCGGACGCGCGCGTACAGACGCAAGGGACGATCTCCGTGCCTGATCTGATCCTGCGGCCAAGACGCTAACGGGACGCGATCGGGACAATCAGGGTCCGCCACGCATGAATCGGCGCGCCACTTCCTTGGGCGCGACGCACAAGGTCGTGGGCTCCTCAGAGCATCCGGCCCCGCCCGCGCCCGGACCGTCTCAGCGGACTGAGAATCCGCCGGGATGACGGACGCGACCCGCATCACCTAGGATGCCGTCCAAGCGCGGAGGCCCCGCCAGGGGTCGCCGGGCCGCCCGATCCACCTGCATCCACAACGGGGAACGCCAATGCGCTGGAACCTTCCGCCCGCCGACCTGCCCACCGCGTGGTTCAACGTGCTCCCGCGGCTCGAGGAGCCGCTCCAGCCGCCGCTGCACCCGGCAACGCGTGAGGTGGTGGGACCGGACGACCTGGCGCCGCTCTTCCCCATGGCCCTGATCGCCCAGGAGATGTCGGGCGACCTCACCATCGAGATCCCGGGGGAGGTGCTGGACATCCTCCGCCTGTGGCGGCCCACCCCGCTGGTGCGGGCGACCCGCCTGGAGAAGGCCCTGGGAACGCCGGCCCGCATCTACTACAAGGACGAGTCGGTCTCCCCCGCCGGCTCTCACAAGCCCAACACGGCCGTGCCGCAGGCCTTCTACAACAAGGCGGAGGGCGTCAAGCGCCTGACCACCGAGACCGGGGCCGGCCAGTGGGGCAGCGCCCTCTCCTTCGCGGCGGGCCTCTACGGCCTGGAGTGCAAGGTCTACATGGTCCGCGCCTCCTATGACCAGAAGCCGTACCGGCGCATCCTCATGGAGACCTGGGGCGGGCAGGTGGTGCCCTCGCCGGTCGACCAGCCAGGCCATCCTGGCTCTCTGGGCATGGCGATCAGCGACGCGGTGGGCGACGCGGTGACCCGAGCCGACACCCACTACTCGCTGGGCTCGGTGCTCAACCACGTCCTCCTGCACCAGACCATCATCGGCCTCGAGGCGAAGCAGCAGATGGCGCTCGCCGGGGAGAAGCGCCCCGACGTCGTCATCGGGTCCTGCGGCGGCGGCTCCAACTTCGGCGGCATTAGCCTGCCCTTCGTGGAGGACAAGGACATCCGCCTCGTCGCCATCGAACCGAGCTCGTGCCCGACGCTGACCGAGGGCAAGTTCGAGTACGACTTCGGCGACACCGCCGGCCTCACGCCGCTGCTCCCCATGTACACGCTGGGACACGACTTCGTGCCCCCGTCGATCCATGCCGGCGGGCTGCGGTACCACGGCGACTCGCCGATCATCAGCTCACTGGTGCGGTCCGGCCGGATGACGGCCAAGGCCTACCCGCAATCGGCAGTCTTCGAGGCGGCGATGATGTTCGCCCGCACGGAGGGCCCCGTCCCCGCTCCCGAAACCGGCCACGCCATCAGGGGCGCCATCGACGAGGCGCTGGCGGCCAAGGAGAGGGGCAAGGAAGAGGTGATCCTCTTCAACTACTCCGGGCACGGCCTGCTCGACCTCTCCGCCTACGACCAGTACATCCACGGCACGCTCGCCGACTGACGCGCGGGGGACGGCGGCGCGGCACTCCCGCCGCCGTCCCCGCTCACCCCCCAAAGAAGAGGAGCACCAGACCATGGCCTTCGAGCACAAACCCCATGCGCGCACGCTCGACATCCTGGAGGGGCGCGTGCACCCGGTGAAGACCCTCGAGCAGCTGCCCCGCGGCAACCTCTACTCGCGGGCCAACAGCTGGCTGGCGGTGAAGATCACCCGAGGCGTGGGCAGCATGACCTGCGCCTGGCTGTTCTGCATCCTCGCCCTCATCGGCCTGCCCTCGGCGCTGGCCAAGGGTGGCGAGGGACCGGTAGCGTGGATCGCCCAGACCTTCCTCCAGCTCGTCCTGCTCTCCATCATCATCGTCGGCACCAACATCCAGTCGGCGGCCAGCGACAAGCGGGCCGAGGACACCTACAAGGACTCCGAGGCGGTGCTGCACGAGGCGCTGCAGATCCAGGCGCACCTGAAGGAGCAGGACGAGTTGCTGACCACCCTGGTGGCGAAGGTGGGAGGCAAGGCCTAGGGAAGAGCGTCCGCACCGTGTCCCGCTCCCGCGCCGGGGGGCGGGACCTCGAGGGCCGCCCCGACAGCCGATGAAGGTGCCGCCAAGAAGCGGTCGGTCGAGACCGGGGGAATCCGCCTCCACCCGCAACTGTCACAGCCGGATCATGGCGCGGGCGAACTGGAGGCGCCGGGGATCGAACCCGGGTCCGAAACCGCGTTCCGCACGACCTCTACGAGCGTAGTCCCGGTTTTCGTCTCGCCACCGGCACGCCCTGGGACCAGGCTTGCCGGGAGCCAGTCACGGTGGATGTCCCGTCCGGCGCCGCGACGCCACCGGACGGCAAGGCCGCTCACATTAGCGTCGGGTCCCGCTCCCGCGACCGAGGAACTGGTCGACGTCAGGCCGTAGCCTGAGCTTTGCCGTCCTTACCGCTTACGCAGCAAGAGCGAGCTGTGCGTTGTTGTTCGCACGTATATGTTTCCCGGTTTTACGAGCCCGGGGCTCGGCCCGCCATCGCACGACCCACGATCCCGTCGAATCCATACGCCCCCATGAGAGGTGAGGCCCGCGGCGCCGGCGGCGCCGAGGCGTGGCCCGATTGTATCCGAGGGGCGGAGTTGCCGCCGGCAAGCACCCCGGAGAGGGTCAGGCGACCGCCTCCGCCTCCGGCTCGTCGGCGTCGACGATGACCGTCAGGCGCTCGCGCTGCGGGGCGCGGGCCCGGCCGGGAACGAGCAGCCCGGCAGCCGCGGCGGCCAGGGCGATGGCGGCTCCGCCCGCCAGGCCCAGGCCGAAGCCACCGGTCAGGGCGACGGGCATCGGGTGTCCCAGCGAGGCGAGGCTGGCGGCGTGGTCGGCGGCAAGCGTGGCCAGGGCGGCGAGGCCGAGGGACCCGCCCACCTGCCGGCTGGTGTTGACGACGCCGCTGGCCAGGCCTGCCTCCCCCCGCGGCACGCCAGAGGTTGCCGCCACGGTGATGGCGGGGAAGACCAGCCCGGCGCCCAGGGTGATGACGAAGCCGGGGAGGATCACCGCCGACCAGATGGCGGGCAGGACCGAGATCTGCGCCAGCCAGAGCAGGCCGAGGCCGATGAGGGCGGACCCGCCCACCAGGAAGGGCCGGGCCCCGTAGCGGGTCATCAGCCGGGGAGCTGATCTGCGCCCCAATGGCGATGGCCAGGGTCTGCGGCAGGAAGGTGAGGCCGGCGGCGAGCGGGCTCAGCCCGCGGACGCTCTGCAGGTAGAGGGACTGGAAGTACCAGACCGAGAAGATGGCGGCGCCGACGCCGAAGCTCACCAGGTTGGCGCCGGTGATGGAGCGTGAGGCGAAGAGCCGCAGCGGCACCAGCGGCGCGCGGCTCACCCTCGCCTCGAGGAGGACGAAGACGGCGAGCAGGGCGGCGCCGGCGGCGAAGGCGCCGAGGACCTCGGGTGACCCCCAGCCGACGGCCTGGCTGCGGGCGATGCCCCAGGTGACGGCGACCACGCCGAGGGTCACGGTGACCGCCCCGCCGACGTCGAGGTGGCGGCGCGGGGTCTGGGTGCCCACCGACTCGGCGACGACGAGAGTGGCGCCGGCAAGGACGACGAGCCCGACGGGGAGGTTGATGAAGAAGATCCACCGCCAGCTCAGGAACTGGGTGATGACGCCGCCGAGGAGGGCGCCCGAGGCACCTCCGGCGGCCGCCACGGCGCTCCAGACCCCCAGCGCGCGGGCGCGGGCGCGTCCCTCCGGGTAGGTGGCGATGAGGATGGTCAGCGTCGCCGGGGTGAGCACGGCCCCGCCGAGACCCTGGAGGGCGCGGGCGGCGACCAGCTGCCCCTGGGTGACCGCCAGCCCGTCGAGCAGGCTGGCGAAGCAGAACAGCGCAAGGCCGGCGAGAAGGAGGCGGCGGCGGCCGAAGAGGTCGGCCGCGCGGCCGCCGAGGAGCAGGAATCCGGCGAAGGTGAGCGCATAGGCGTTGACCACCCACTGCAGCCCGCCGGCGGAGAAGCCGAGGTCGGTGCGGATCGACGGCAGGGCGACGTTCACCACCGAGACATCGAGGATGACCATGAACTGCCCCAGGCACACGAGGAGCAGAATCACTCCCGGCGCCACCCGCAGCCGGGGAGCCCCGCGCTCGCGGCGCGTTCCACCGGTCACGTGCGGCCGGATGTGTCCCAGGGGTTCCATGGCAGCCCTTCCCTCGCCTGCGTGGTAACGTTCGATGTGGAGCGTACAATAAAAGTTCGATGACTGTCAAACCAACCGGGACCGAAAGCCTCCTCCACGCCACCGGCCCGGGCACCGCAGATGCCGCGGTCCTGGGGGACGCCGAGGGCTGTGCCCGTCCGCCGGAGGCGTGCAGCGCCTTCGGCGACCACGTCGAGCACCCCCATGACGGCGAGGTTCACCTGCACGCCGGGGTCATGGGGGTCCTCCAGGCACTGGCCGACCCCGTGCGCCTGGCCATTGTCCGGCGCCTCGCCGCCGGCAGCGAGTGCGCCTGCGGCGCGCTGGGCGTGCCGGTGAGCAAGTCCACCCTCACCCACCACCTCCACGTCCTGCGCGCCGCGGGCCTCATCGTCCAGCGCGAAGACGGGACACGGCGGATGACCAGCCTGGACCGCGAGGGCATGGAGCACCGCTACCCCGGCCTGCTCGGCTCGGTGCTCGACGCCCCCGACCACGAGGCCCCGCAGCCCTGACCCGGTGACGGCGCCCGCCCGGCGGGCGTCAGTCGATGGCGGTCAGCGAGCCGATCGGCCCGCGCTTCCCGAGGAAGGGCGAGCTGATCACCATGTCGGCGGTGGCGACGTTCGTCGCCAGCGGGACGTCGTGGACGTTGCAGATGCGCAGCAGCGTCTGGATGTCCGGGTCGTGGGGATGCTTGTCGAGCGGGTCGACGAGGAAGATCACCGCGTCGACCTGGCCCTCGACCACCCGGTTGGCGATCTGCACGTCGCCGCCGATGGGGCCGGACTGCAGGGACTCGACGTCGAGGCCGACCTTCTCCCGCAGCAGGCGGCCGGTGGTGGCGGTGGCGACGAGCTGGAAGTGCGCCAGGGTGCCCCGGTTGAAGGTGGCGAAGGCGAGCATGTCGGCCTTCTTGCCGTCGTGGGCGATCAGAGCCAGGCGCAGACGCCGCGGCGGCACCGCCTCGGCCCTCGCCTCGTCCCAGTCACCGGCGATCGTCGGGTCATTGCGCATCTCACCCCATGATGCACTGTCGGCGTGGCAACTCGGAGGTGGCACCGGTTATCGGGACGTTGCCGGTAAGCTAGCCCTGCATGCCCTCTGCGGAGCGCCACTCCGGCGCCGACCCCGGCGTCGGCCAGACCCTGCACGACGTCTACATCATCGGTTCCCACAGCGGGCGGGACGGCCGGGAGCGCGCCGAGATCGAGCTGGACGAGATGGAGGAGCTCGCCCGCACGCTGGGCACCACCGTCGTCGAGCGCAGCTCGATCTCGGTCCGCCAGCCCCACCCGGCGACCTTCTTCCGGGGTGGCGCGGTGGAGGCGATGACGACCCACCTCGCCGAGGTGGGCAACCCGGCGGTGCTCGTCAACGACCAGCTGACCCCGCGCCAGCAGCGCAACCTGGAGGAGGCGTGGGGCGTGCCGGTGCTGGACCGCACCGAGGTCATCCTGGCCATCTTCGCCCGCCGGGCGGTGACCGCCGAGGGCAAGATCCAGGTGGAGATGGCGCAGCTCGACCATCTCCTTCCCCGCCTCGCCGGCGGCTGGTCCCACCTGGAGCGGCAGCGCGGCGGTGTCGGACTGCGCGGCGGTCCCGGCGAGACCCAGATCGAGGTGGACCGCCGCCTCATCCGCCAGCGCATCGGCAAGCTCCGCCGCCGGCTCAAGGACCTGGAGCGTCAGCGGACCACCCGGCGCCAGGCGCGCAGCGACGTGCCGCTCGCCGCCTGTGCCCTGGTCGGCTACACCAACGCCGGCAAGTCGACGCTGCTCAACCACCTCACCAACTCCCGGGTCCTGGCCGACAACCTGCTCTTCGCCACCCTCGACCCGACGTCGCGGCTGCTGAGCTTGAGCTCGGGCCGCCGCGTCATCGTCACCGACACGGTCGGCTTCATCCAGGCGCTGCCGACGGAGCTGGTCGAGGCGTTCGCCGCCACCCTTGAGGAGGTCCGCCGCGCCCACCTCCTCGTCCTCGTCGTGGACGTCTCCCACCCGGAGTGCGAATCCCAACTGCGGACGGTCCTCGCCACCCTCGCCTCCATGGAGTGCGAGCAGCCGGCCCTGCTCGTCGCCAACAAGGTGGACCGCCTCGCCGCCCCCCTGTTGGACGAGGCGGTGCAGCGGCTGGAGCGGGTCGCCGACTGCCGCGCACTGCGCATCTCCGCCCTGAGGGGCACCGGCATGCGCGAGCTGCGCACCGCCATCGACGTGCTGGCGGCCGGCCTGGTCGCCGAGACCCGGGCCAACCGGCCGAACCTGGCAGCCGACGCCGAGGCGCAGGAATGGATGACGGGGGCACGGGCAAAGACCACCGGGGCGGAGGGCCCTGAGGGCACCAGGGCCGCGAGCTGAGGCTCAGGTCCGGCCCCGGATCTGACTGGACATCGCCCGGTCAACGTCGCGTCTGGCGTCGCGCTCGGCGATCGCCTCCCGCTTGTCCCACTGCCGCTTGCCGCGCGCCAGGGCGACTTCGCATTTGATCCTGTTGCCCTTGAGGTAGAGGCGCAGGGGCACCAGGGTCAGCCCTCCCTGGCTGACCTTGGCGTCCAGGTAACCGATCTCGCGGCGGTGGAGCAGCAGCCGGCGGCGGCGTTCGGGGTCGTGGTTCTGGCGGTTGCCCATCTCGTACTGGCCGATGTGGACCTGGAGCAGCCAGGCCTCGCCGTGCTCGATGCGGACGTAGCCCTCGCGCAGCTGTGTCCGCCCGGCGCGGAGAGCCTTCACCTCGGTGCCGGTCAGCTGGATGCCGGCCTCGAAGGTCTCCAGCAGGTGGTACTCGTGGCTGGCCTGGCGGTGGCGGGCCAGGACGGGATCGCCTTTCCTTGCTCGCATCGGCTCGGGCATGTGCGCCGTTGTAGCGTTTCTCTATGCTGTCGCGCGCAGGAGGGAGCCGTGAACCCACTGGAGCTGGCCATCGCGCTGCGCGGCGACAGGCCGGATTCCGCCGTCGAGATCCGCGATGAGCTGAGCCGGGCGGAGGTGTACTGCCTGGGCCAGCCCGCGGGCCGCATGTCCACGCCCCAGATGGGGAACGAGGCCGATCTCCTCCACTTCACGCTGGATGACGCGGGCGGAGTTGAGCGGGTCATGCTACCCGTCTTCACGCGTCCCGAGGTCATGCGCGAGGCGCTCGCCCGCAATCCCGACTGGCAGACGCTGGCGGTGCTCCAGGTGCAGGGACAGGGCCTGCTCGAGCACGTGGGCGGCGACGTCACCATCGTCATCGACCCGTGGTCGCGACTGGAGTTCCACCTCCCGTCGACGGCGCCCGCGGCGGCCTGAGCCGGACCCACCCGGGTCGCCGCCGACCCTCGAGGTCGGCTCCCGGTCAGTGACGACGGCTCCGGGGCGGCGTCGTCGCCGAAGGGCTGAAGCGCGGCCCCGGCCCCGCGCGCCCGTCAGGCGGAGGGGATGGTCCGGCGCCCGCGCAGGAAGGCGGCTGCCGTCATCGGCGGGCGGCCGGGGGGCTGGACCGAGTTCGATGCGGTACAGGCCGTCGCGGGTGGCGACGAGGACCGCCTCACCCTGGGAGCGGACGGCCGTCCCGGGGGGCGCGCCGCCGGCGGCGCCGTCGGGCACCGGTCCGTCGCCGCGCAGGATGCGCACCCGCACGCCGGCCAGCGGGGCGGTGACCCCGGGCCAGGGGTCGAGGGCGCGGACCATGCGGTCCACCTGGAGGGCGGAATGGTCCGCCCACTCGACACCACCCTCGTTGCGGCCCAGGCGGGGGGCGAGGGTGACCCCGGCTTCCGACTGCGGCGTCGCCGTCGCCGTTCCCCGCTCCAGGGCGCCGAGGACCTCCACCAGCTCCTGGGCCCCGGCGGCGGCCAGCGCCTCCGTCAGAGAGGGAGCGGTCGCGCCCCTCTCGACGGCGAGGCGGCGGCTGGCGTAGACGGGACCGGTGTCGAGGCCCGCCTCCATGCGCATGACGCACACCCCGGTCTCCAGGTCGCCGGCGAGAATTGCCCGGGCGACCGGGGCGGCTCCCCTCCAGCGGGGCAGCAACGAGGCGTGGACGTTGACGCCGCCGAAGCGGTGGCCGTCGAGCAGCGCGGCGGGGAGGATCTGGCCGTAGGCGGCGACGACCAGGGCGTCGGCGGCCAGGCCGAGGATGCCGGCGATGGCCTCGGGGGCGCGGATCCGCTCCGGCTGGAGCAGGGGAACGGCCATCTCCCGTGCCGCGTCAGCCACCGGCCGCGGGGCGGGCCGGCCCCGGCTCCCCGGGCGGGACGGCTGGGTCACCACCGCCGCCAGATCGTGGGAGAGGGCGCAGGCGCGGAGGCTGGGAAGGGCGAAGGAGGCTGTGCCGCAGAAGACGATGCGCACGTTACTGCCGGGAGTGGCCCCTAGGCGGGGACGACCTCCCCTCCCACCAGCTCGACCTCCTCCTCGGTCAGCTCGTTGACGCGGCGCAAGGTCGATCCGTGGGTCAGACGGTCGGTGAAGAGGATGCCGTCGAGATGGTCGATCTCGTGCTGGATGCAGCGTGCCAGGAGGCCGTTGCCCTTGATGCGCACCAGCTTGCCGTGGCGGTTGAGCCCCTTGGCGATGACCCTCTCGAAACGGGCCACCTCGCCCACCATGCCGGGGACGGAGAGGCAGCCCTCGTAGCCGATCTGCTCGCCCTCGGCCTTGACCATCTCCGGGTTGGCCAGCTGGAACTGCTGGTTGTCCACCTTCATCACGATGACCCGCAGGGCCACGTTCACCTGGGTGGCGGCAAGGCCCACCCCCGGCGCATCCAGCATCGTCTCGGTCATGTCGTCCATGAGGCGGCGCACCGAGTCGTCAACCACCGCGACCCGCGGCGCCTTGCGCCGCAGCATCGGATGGTCATTGGTGACGATCTCGAGAATGGCCACGGATCACGAACCCTCACATCGCCGGGTCGACGTCAATGCTCCACCCCCGGCCCTTCGGAAGGTGGGGGAACGCCCTCTCGATCCTCTCCCCCCGGACGGTCACCTGCCAGCGGTGCTGTCCGCGCAGCCGGTGCAGGAAGGCGGGCGTCGGACCGAGGACGTCGAGCCCGTCACCCGGGGCGAGGATAGCAGAGAGGCTCTCAGCGGACGACCGTGCGGCCGCCTCCGCGGCGGCGTCGTCGGTGTGGCTCACGGTGCAGGTGACCAGCCGGCTGTAAGGGGGAAGCGAAACGCCTTGCGCAGCCGGATCTCGTCGTGGGCGAAGGCTCTGTAGTCATGGCCGACGGCGTGGCGCACCGCGTAGTGCTCCGGGGTGTAGGTCTGCAGAATGACCCGGGCGGGCTCGTCACCCCTGCCCGCCCGGCCCGCCACCTGGGTGAGCAGCGAGAAGGTGACCTCGCCACTTCTGTAGTCGGGGAAGTGCAGCGAGGTGTCGGCGTTGACGATGCCGACCAGCCGGACCCGCCCCAGGTCCCAGCCCTTGGCGACCATCTGGGTGCCGATCAGGCAATCGGCCGCGCCGCTGCGGAACTTCTCGTAGATCTCGAAGTAGGCGTCGCGGCGCTGCACCGTGTCCCGGTCCATGCGCAGCAGGCGCAGCCCCGGGAAGCGCTCGGCCACCTCCGCCTCCAGCCGCTCCGTGCCCATGCCCAGCCCCCGGATGGCGTTCGAGCCGCACTTCGGGCACCGTTCCGGTGCGGGCTGCGAGGCTCCGCAGTAGTGGCAGTTGCAGCGGGCCCGGCCCGCGTGATAGACGAGCGAGACGCTGCAGTTCGGACAGGTGAGCGGCTCCCCGCAGTTGCGGCAGAGCACCACGGTGGCGGTGCCGCGGCGGTTGAGGTAGAGGATCGCCTGGCCCCCGTCGCGGCGGCACTCCTCCATGGCGCGGACCAGGCTGTGGGAGAGCGGGCCGCGGTTGCCCGCGCGGAGCTCCTCGCGCAGGTCCACGACCTCGATGGGCGGCAGCGCCCTGCCCGTGATCCGATCGGGCAGGGTGACCAGCTCCAGGTCCCCGGTGTGGGCTCGGTAGTAGGTCTCCACCCGGGGCGTGGCGCTGCCCAGCACCACCGGCGCCCCGCTCCGGCAGCCCCGCTCCAGGGCGACGTCGACGGCCTGATAGCGGGGGACGCGGTCCTGCTTGTAGGCGGAGGAGTCCTCCTCGTCGATGACGATCAGGCCCAGGCGGGGCAGCGGCGCGAAGACGGCGCTCCGCGAGCCGACGACGACGTCGATGTCCCCGGAGCGGGCGCGGTGCCACTCGACCGCACGCTCGGAGTCGGTCAGACCCGAGTGGATGACGGCGACACGGCCGGGGAAGCGGGCGGCGAACCGGCGGATCATCTGCGGCGTCAGGGCGATCTCGGGGACAAGCGCGATGGCCTGGAGGCCCCTGGCCAGGACGCTGTCGATGGCGGCGAGGTAGACCTCGGTCTTGCCGCTGCCGGTGACGCCGTAGAGGAGGACGCGGCGGTGCGTCCCGCTGGCGATGGCCTCGAGCAGGGGCGCCACGGCGGCCTGCTGGGCCGCGGTGAGCGTAGGCGGCTTGAGGGCCGGGGCCACCAGCCGGGCGGCGCTGAGGGCGGCCGAGGTGGACCTTGGCTTGCGCCGGCCGGCGGTCTCCGGCCGGGCGCCGCGAACCCCCTTGGGCACCATCGCCTTGAGGACCTCGGCGACCGGGGCGCAGTAGCGGGCGGCGGTCCACGCGGCCAGGTCCACCAGTTCCTTGGAGAGCAGCGGCTCCGCGTCCACAACACTCTCGATGGGCCGGACGCCGGGCTGGTCCGCCTCGGCCAGGATGGCGACGACCATGCCCATGAGCGTCTTGGTGCCGAAAGGGATGCGGACCCGCATCCCGGAGGCCACCGTCTCGCGCATCTCCTCCGGCACCGAGTACGTGTAGCTCTCGTGGGGCAGCATCGCCGTGGTGTCGGGGACGACGGAGACGAAGGCGGCGCTCACCAAGAGCATGATGCGCGAGCCACCCTGGCGTCGGGGTCGGAGCCCGGTCACGAGGAGAGCCGAGGGAGATGAGCCCGGCACCAGGCCAGCCCAAGAGCAGGGGGCGGACGCCCTTCCTGCACTTGCCGGTGCCCTGGGTCTACCTCCTCGCGTACCTCGTGGGCGTGGGTCTGCAGTTCCTGTTCCCCGTGACGTTCGCCTCGTCCGCCCTGTCCTGGACGGCGCAGGCGGCAGGGCTTCTGCTCTTCGCAGCGGGCGCGTGGATCGCCGGCTGGGGACTGCTGACCTTCCACCGGGCGAAGACGACCACCACCCCGGGTGAGGCGCCGAGCCGGCTGGTGACGGGCGGGCCGTACCGCTTCACGCGCAACCCGATGTACCTGGGCCTGACCATCGCCTACCTCGGCGAGGCGGGCCTCCTCGTCCAGGTCTGGCCCCTGCCGCTGCTCGTCCTCGCCGTCGTCTACGTCAGATGGTTCGTCATTCCCGTCGAGGAGGCGTCGTTGGGCGCCTTCGGGGACGCATACAGCCGGTACCGCTCTCGGGTGCGTCGCTGGCTCTAGCCCCCAGTGGCCGGACCGAGCTCACGAGGCGCCGTGAGGCCGGCCCGCCTCATCCGGGTAGGTGGCACGCCCGGTGCCGTCGACGTCGAACTGGCCGTCGGGGATGAGGCAGAACTCGTTCCCTCCGGATCGGCCATGACGAGGAAACCTCCGGCCTCGTATCCCGCGGCGCGGCGCCCGCCCAGCTCCTCGACCCGCCGTTGCTCCACCGTCGGGTCAGCGGTCGCCAGGTCGAGGTGCACCCGGTTCTTGACGCTCTTGCGCTCCGGAACTCTCTGGAAAACCAGCATCGGGCCCCGCTCCCGGGTGAGCCAGACATAGGGGCCCGTCCGTCCGCCGACGGTCCCCTGGAGCAGGGCGGCCCAGAACGAGGCCAGCCGCTCCGGGTCCGAGCAGTCGATGACCACACACGAGATCGAGGGCGGGGATCCTGCCATCGTCGGATCGTAGCCGTTGGGGTCGGCCCGCACCGGCCGCGGCGGCGGTCCCGCGCGCCGGCCCGTGCCCCGGCTCCGCTCAGTCCCGCAGGTGGGGAAGGCGAGCAGCGGCCACCTCGACGATCCGCCGCGCCACCTCCAGCTTGGGGCTGCGGGGAACCACGGCGACGACGCCCTCGGCGTCCAGGACGGTGACGGCGTTGTCGTCCGCCCCCATGCCGATGCCCGGGGCTCCGACGTCGTTGAGGACGATGAGGTCCAACCCCTTGCGGTGCAGCTTGTCCCGGGCGTTGGCGACCAGGTCGTCGGTCTCCGCGGCGAAACCGGCGACGAGGAGGCGGGGACGCCGGGGATGGTGGCGCAGCGACGCCAGGATGTCGGTGGTGGCCACCAGGTCGAGCCTGATCCCGGCCGGGTCCTTCTTCAGCTTCCCTTCCGCCGCCTGGCGCGGGCGGTAATCGGCGACGGCGGCCGCCATGAACAGCAGGTCGGCGGATTCGAGGGCCGCCCAGACCGCCTCGCGCATCTCCTCCGCCGTCTCCACCTCGGTCACCCGCAGGCACGGTGCCGCCGCCGGCGGCGGGGCGGCGGTGATCAGCTCGACGCCGGCGCCTGCCTCCAGGCAGGCGGCGGCGAGGGCGTTGCCCATCTTGCCGCTGGAGCGGTTGCCGATGAACCGGACCGGATCGATGGGCTCGCGCGTGCCCCCCGCGGTGACCACGACGGAGACGCCGTCGAGGCGTGGCCGGGCCGCCGTCGAGGCGGATTGGGGAGCGCTCATGGCGATGGGGTGCGCCGCCCTCAGCGGAGGGACGAGACCGCCGCCTCGACGATGTCCGCCGGCTCGGCCATCCGGCCCATCCCCTCCCGGCCGCTCGCCAGCCGGCCGGGCACCGGCCCGACGAAGCTGGCGCCCCGTGAGCGCAGCGTCTCGACGTGGCCGGCCGTGGCGGAGTGTTCCCACATCGCCGTCTCCATGGCCGGGGCGATGAGTAGCGGCGCCCGGCAGGCCAGCGCGGTCGCCGTCACCGCGTCGCCGGCCAGGCCCAGCGCCAGCCGGGCGATCAGATCCGCCGACGCGGCGACGCACAGCTGCAGCTCCGCCCATGCCGAGAGGCTCAGATGCTCCATGCCGTGGCCATCCTCCGGGCTCTGCCAGAGGTCGGCGACGACGGGATGCCCGGACAGGCTCTGCAGCGTCACCGGACCGACGAATCGCGTCGCCGCATCGGTCATGGCCACCCTCACCTCGGCGCCGCGCCGGCGCAGCAGGGTGATGACGTCGCCGCTCTTGTAGGCGGCGACACTGCCGCCGACGCAGACGAGGATGCGGCGGCCGTCAAGGCCGGCCGGGGTCGGGACGGAGGGGCTCATGGGTTGGTCACCTCGGTGGCAAGCGGAGGCGCGCCGCCGCCGCTTCTGGCCGCATCCCCCGGACGGGGGGTGCGCTCGATGATGTCGAGGATGGCGCGGGCGGCCTCGCGGACGTCGCCGTTGACCACCCGGTAGTCGTAGAGGTCCTGCTGCGCCATCTCCTGCTGAGCATTCTGCCAGCGCAGCTCGAGGGTGTCCGGGCTCTCCGTCGCCCGCTCCGTGAGCCGGCGGCGCAGCTCCTCCAGGCTCGGCGGCAGGAGGAAGACGAAGATCGCGCCCTCCACCCGCGGACGGATCCAGGCCGCGCCCTGGACATCGATCTTGAGGACCATGTCCAGGCCGCGGTCGAGCCCCCCACGCACCCGAGCCTCCGCGGTGCCGTACCAGTGGCCGTGGACCCTTGCGTATTCGAGGAACTCGCGGCGCTCCGCCATGACAAGGAAGACCGCCTCGGACACGAAGGAATACGAGGTGCCGTCCACCTCCCCGGGGCGGGGAGGGCGGGTCGTGTAGGAGATGGAGTAGCCGAGCCGGGGAGCGATGCGGAAGAGCTCGCGGAGCACGGTGTCCTTGCCCACGCCGCTCGGCCCGGAGATGACGAGGAGACGGCCACGCGTGGCCGAGATCGGGGCACGCGGGGTCACAGGCGGCCCTCGCGGGCGTCCTGCTGCAAACGCCGCAGCTCAGGGGGGAGCGGCGACGAGACGGTGATCTCGCGTCCGTCCGCGGGGTGGATGAAGCGGATGGTCGCGGCGTGGAGCGCCATCCGCGAGGCCTCCCCGTGGCGGCGGCCGTACACGGTGTCGCCGACAACCGGGTGGCCGGTGAAGGCGAGGTGCACGCGGATCTGATGGGTGCGCCCGGTGCGCAGCCGCACCTCCAGCTCGGTCACCCGGGGGTGGCGGACGGCGACACGGAAGTCGGTGGTCGCCGGCCGGCCCGAATCGACCACCGCCATCCGCTTGCGGTCGTGCGGGTCGCGGCCGATGGGCGCCTCCACTGTGCCGGTGGCCTCGGCGAAATGGCCGTGGGCCAGGGCCCAGTAGACGCGCACCAGGCTGCGGCGCTGGAGCTGCGCGGCGAGGTGGCGGTGCGCCGCCTCGGTCTTCGCCACCACCAGCAGTCCCGAGGTGTCCCGGTCCAGCCGGTGGACGATGCCGGGACGCTCCTCGCCGCCGAGCAGAGACCAGGTGGAGCCGCGCTGGCGCAGCCCGTCGGCCAGGGTGCCGCCGGAGTGGCCGGGGGCGGGATGCACGACGAGCCCGGCCGGTTTGTCGATGACGGCCAGCCATTCGTCCTCGTAGGCGACCACCAGGTCCACGGCCGGCCCGGGGGGCGGCGCCACAGCCGCCACGGGGACTGGGATGGTGACCTCGACGGTGTCGTCCGGCCCGATCCGTTGTCCCGGTTTTCCGGGGCGGAGGTTGACGCGCACCGCCCCGCTACCGATCAGCGTCTGGGCGGCGTGGCGGGTGATGCCACGTGTCCTGGACATCCAGACGTCGAGCCGGGGGACTCCTCGACCGCGGCCGTCACGGCTCCGCGGCCGGGGGGATGTCCTGCGGCTGCCGGAAGGTCAACTCGTACACGATCACCAGCATGCCACCGACGATGGCCATGTCGGCGACGTTGAACACCGGCCAGACGTGAAAATCGATGAAGTCGGTGACGTGGCCGAAGAGCAGACGGTCGACGCCGTCGGAGAGGGCGCCGCCGAGGACGCAGCCCAGCACCACCTGGCGGAAGAGGCCGCCGCCCATGCGGGGGACGGCGACGAGGATGACGGCGACGACGACCGCCGCCACCACGACGTAGAAGTAGGTGAACTGGGGCAGGATGCCCCAGGCGGCCCCCGAGTTCTGGATGTAGTGGATGGTGACCGGTCCGCTCGACGGCACCTGGCTGTCGAGGAGAAGCGCGCTCGACACCCACCACTTGGTGAGATGGTCGAGGACGACGACGAAGGCCGCGGTGAGGAGCAGGACGGCGAAGCGCCGCCGCATCGTGACGGTCCGCCCGGCGCCGGGCGCGGCGTCCTCGGGCGGCGCGGCGGCGGCGCTCAGCGCTCCACCCCCACCCAGCAGGACTCACCGCCCAGGTTGCCGCTCCATTCGCTGAGCGCCTCACCGCGCCCGAAGACGATCTCGGTGGCGAGCACCTCTCCCATGAGGTGCTCGCGGTGGGCGATGACGGCGCGGCGCAGATCACCGTCTGACTCGACACGCACGCGGATGCGATCGTCGAGCGCCAGCCCCGCCTGGCGGCGGAGGTCGTTGATCTTGCGCGAGAGGTGGCGGGCGAGCCCCTCCAGGTACAGCTCGTCCGTCACCGCTGTGTCGAGGACGACTCCCTCGTGCTGGCCCTCGCCGGGCCCGTAGGCCACCGCCTTGACGTTGAGCTCCTCGGCGAAGATCGCCTCCAGCTCGGGAGCGAGCCTCTCACCCTGGACGGTGGCCAGCGCCAGCGGCTGGCGGACCCCGAGAGAGACCGTCTCGCGCGCCGCCAGCCCGTCCTCGACGAGGCGCCGCAGCCGGGCCATCTCCTCCACCAGGGAGGCGTCGCGCCAAGTGGGATCGGCCACCGGGTAGTCGGTGAGGTGGACGGAGTCGGGCGCGCCGGCCTGGGGGGCACCGGTCTCGAAGCCGCTCAGGTTGCGGTGGATGCGCTCGGCGAGGAAGGGCATGAAGGGCGCGATCAGGCGCGACAGCACCTGCAGGGAGGTGAAGAGGGTGGCGTAGGCGGCGCGCTTGTCATTGTCGGAGCCCTCCGCCGACTTCCAGAAGCGGCGCCGCGACCGCCGCACGTACCAGGTGGAGAGGTCCTCGACGTAGAGCTCGATGAGTCGGGTGGCGGTGGTGGCGTCGTAGGCGTCGAGGGCGGCACGCACCCCGTCGATGCATTCGGCGAGGCGGGCCAGGCACCATCTGTCCAGCTCGGGGCGCTCCCCCACGGGAGGCGCCGGCGCCTCGGGGTCGTAGCCGTCGATGCGGGCGTACTCGCAGAAGAACTTGTAGGTGTGCCAGAGGGTGAGAACGAAACGCCGGACCACGTCCTTGATCAGGTCCGGGCCCACGCGGTAGTCGCCGCCCGGGGTCACGGCGCTGTAGAAGTACCAGCGGGTGGCGTCGGCGCCGAATTCGTCGAAGCTCGCCTGGGGGTCGAGCTTGTTGCCCAGCCGCTTCGACATCTTGCGGCCATCCTTGTCAAGAACGAGGCCGAGGCAGACGACGTTGCGGTAGGCGGGCTGGTCGAAGAGCAGGGTGCTCTCGGCGAGCAGGGAGAAGAACCAACCTCGCGTCTGGTCCATGGCCTCGCAGATGAAGTCGGCGGGATGCCGGCGCGCGAAGAGGTCCTGGTTCTCGAAGGGATAGTGGTACTGGGCAAAGGGCATGGCGCCACTGTCGTACCAGCAGTCGATGACGTCGGGGACGCGGCGCATCACCCCGCCGCAGGCCTCGCAGGTCAGCGTCACCTGGTCGATGTGCGGCTTGTGGAGGTCGTCGGCGGCGGTCAGGCCGATCTCGGCGGCGCTGCCCACGCAACGGCGCACATCGCAGGCCTCGCACACCCAGATGGGCAGCGGCGTCCCCCAGTAGCGACTGCGGGAGAGGTTCCAGTCGACGAGGTTCTCCAGCCAGTCGCCCATGCGGCCGTCGCGGACGTGAGCGGGCTGCCAGGCGACGCCGCGGTTGTTCTCGATGAGCCGCGCCTTGACCTGGGTGGTGCGGATGAACCAGGAGGTGAGCGCGTAGTAGAGGAGCGGCGTGCTGCAGCGCCAGCAGAAGGGGTAGCTGTGATGGATGGTGCCCGACTTATAGAGCCGGCCCTCGGCGCGGAGGTCGTCGATGATCCTCGGGTCGGCGTCCTTGACGAAGAGGCCGCGGTACCGCGTCTGGCCGTCGAGGAAGCGTCCGTCGAGGCCGACGACGTGGCGAATGGCGATGCCCTCGCGCTGGCAGAGCGCCAGGTCGGCCTCACCGTAGGCGGCGGCGGTGTGGACGACGCCCGTCCCCTCCTCCATCGACACGAGCTCCGGCGCCGGCAGGATGACGAAGGCCCGCCCGTCGGGGATGAGGTCGGTGAACAGGGGCTCGTAGGAGCGGCCGACCAGGTCCTGCCCGGTCATCTCCGCCCGGACCTCGTAGTCGCCGTCGATGACCTCGAGGCGGTCTCGGGCGAGGATGAGGCGCTCACCCGCCTGCTCGATCTCCACGTAGATGCTGTTGGGGTGGACGGCGAGGGCGACGTTGCCGGGCAGGGTCCACGGCGTCGTCGTCCAGGCCAGCATCGAGGTGTCCATGCCGCTCAACCGGAACTTGACGTAGACGGAGGGATCGGCGACGTCGTCCTCATAGCCCTGGGACAGCTCGTGCGAGGAGAGCGTCGTCTGGCAGCGGGGGCAGTAGGGCGTGACCTTGTAGCCCTGGTAGAGAAGGTCCCGGTCCCACAACTGCCGGAGGCTCCACCACACCGACTCGATGTAGGAGCCGTCGAAGGTGCGGTAGGGATGCTCCATGTCAATCCAGAAGCCGAGGCGGTCGGTCATCACCTCCCAGTCGTCGATGTACTCCTGCACCGACTTCCGGCAGAGGGTGTTGAAGGCGGCGACGCCGTAGTCCTCGATCTGCTTCTTGCCGCTGATGCCGAGCGCCTTCTCCACCTCGAGTTCGACCGGGAGGCCGTGGGTGTCCCACCCGCCCTTGCGATCCACGGCATAGCCGCACATGGCGCGGTAGCGGGGGAAGAGGTCCTTGTAACTGCGGGCGAGGACGTGATGGATGCCCGGGGAGCCGTTGGCCGTGGGAGGGCCCTCGTAGAAGACGAAGGGCTCGCCGTCTGCGCGAAGCTCGAGGCTGCGCCGGAAAACGTCGGTGCGCTTCCACAGGTCGAGGACGCGGCGCTCCCCCTCGGCGAGCTGCGCCCGGTTGTCCACGGCGGCGAAGCGAGGCGGGCGCGTCATCGCGGCAAGGATACCGAGCCGCCCCGCCCAGGCTGCGGAACGGGCCGCCGGTTCGGCGGACGGGCCGCGCGCGGGGCGGTCGCGCAAAGCGCCCAGGCAGAGCCTGGATCGCCGCCGGACCGGAGGTTCAGAGGGGGGACCCGCTCAGGGCCGGTAGGGCGGATGCGGCACCCGCGAGGCGTCCGCCGAAGAGGGCACGGCCGATCCGCACCATGGTGGCCCCCTCGGCGATGGCGATCTCGAAGTCGTCCGTCATCCCCATGGACAGTTCGGGGAGGGCGATGCCGAGGGACTCCTGGATGCGGTCGCGCAGTTCGCGGAGGCGCCGGAAGCAGTCCCTGGCGGCGGTCTGGGCCCCGTAGGGGGCGACCGTCATCAGCCCCTCCAGCCTGATCCCGGGCAGCGGCGCCACACCGGCGGCGACGGCCTCCACCTGCGCGGGCGCAAGTCCGGTGCGACCGGGGATGCCGGTGAAATCGACCTCGGCGAGGAGGGAGATGGGCGGAAGGGCCGGGTCGCGCCGGCGAGAGAGGGCGACCCCGATGGATTCGGAGTCGAGGCTCTGGACGCTGTCGAAGAAGGTGGCGGCCAGGTTCGCCTTGTTCGCCTGAAGATGTCCGACCAAGTGCCAGCGCACTCCGAATGGGACCGCGGCGTACTTGGCGCGTGCCTCCTGCACCCGGTTCTCGCCGATGTCGGTGACCCCCGCGGCGGCCGCCTCGCAGATGACCGCCGGTGGCACCGTCTTGGTGATGGCGATGAGCCGGACGCAGGCGGGATCGCGGCCGGCTCGAAGGGCGGCGCCGGCCATCCGGGCACGCACCCGGTCGAGGCGCCCTGCGATCCCGGTGTCCGGAACGGCGGGGGCATCCGTCACGGATTGAAGTTTGAACCATCCCCCGCCGCGCAGCCAGCGGCGGGACTGACCAGGGCGCCTTCCCTGGGGTGAAGGAGTCCGGGTCCGGTTACTTGCCGAGGTCGAGTGCCAGCTCCTCGCCGCCGCCCTGCGGCTTGGGCCGCCGCGCCGTGCCGCGCCGCGCCTCCGGGGCGTGGGTGAGGACGTCCTCGATCTCCGCCCGCATGTCGGCGACATCCTTGAAGGACCGGTAGACGGAGGCGAAGCGGACGTAGGCGATCTCGTCGAGGTCGCGCAGGAGCTCCATGACCCGTTCGCCGATCACCAGCGAGGCGACCTCGGCGACGCGCTCGCCGCGCAGCCGGTTCTCCACCTCCTCGGCCAGCGCCTCCAGCTCCTCGGGGGCGATGCCGCGTTTGGTGGTGGCGATCAGCAGCCCGGCCAGCAGCTTCTGGCGGCTGAACACCTCGCGGTGGCCGTCCTTCTTGACGACGAGGAGGTGGGTGGCCTCGATGCGCTCATAGGTGGTGAAGCGCCGGCCGCAGACCAGGCATTCACGGCGCCGGCGGATCCCCGTCTCGGTGTCGCGGGAGTTCGACGACCTTGGATTCGACCGCCGCGCAGTATGGGCACCTCATGGCCGCCCCCGAAGGCGAGTGCGGCCCCTATCGCCGGTCCCGGAGGAAGGTGGGGATGTCGAGGTCGTCGGGATTCAGCGGCATGGCGCCGCGCGGGGGGATGACGAAGGCGGGACGCTCCGCCGCGGCCACCGGGCGCGCCGCCGGTTCGTAGGCCAGGGTGCCGAGCACGTCGATGTGACCGGTGAAGCCGGTGGCGATGACGGTGATCTTGACCTCGCCCTTCATGCTGTCGTCGATGACCGTGCCGAAGATGATGTGGGCGTCGGGGTCGGCCGACTCGCTGACCAGCTGAGCCGCCTCGTTGACCTCGTAGAGGGTCAGGTCCGGGCCGCCCGTGATGTTGAGCAGGATCCCCTTGGCCCCGGCGATGGTCGTCTCCAGCAGGGGGCTGGCCACCGCGTCGCGGGCCGCATCGGCGGCACGCGTGTCGCCGGTGCCGAAGCCGATGCCCATGAGGGCGGCGCCCTGGCCGCTCATGATGGTCTTGACGTCGGCGAAGTCGAGGTTGATCAGACCGGGGAAGACGATCAGGTCGCTGATGCCCTGGACGCCCTGACGGAGGACGTCGTCGGCGACCTTGAAGGCCTCGGTGATCGGGGTCTTCTTGTCGACGACCTGCATGAGGCGCTCGTTGGGGATGGTGATCAGGGTGTCCACCCTGTCCTGCATGTTGGCGATGCCCTCCTCGGCCGCCCGCTGGCGGCGGAGGCCCTCGAAGCGGAAGGGCTTGGTGACCACGCCGATGGTCAGGGCCCCGCTCTCCTTGGCGATCTCGGCGACCACGGGGGCGCCGCCGGTGCCGGTGCCGCCGCCCATGCCGGCCGTGATGAAGACCATGTCGGAATCGGCGAGCGCCTTGGTCAGCTCCTCGCGCGACTCCTCGGCGGCCTGCAGCCCCTTCTGGGGATCGCCGCCGGCACCGAGGCCGCGGGTGAGCTTGCCCCCGATGCGGATCTTCTTGTGGGCGCCCGACTGCTGCAGCGCCTGGTGGTCGGTGTTGACGGCGATGAACTCGACGCCCTTCAGGTTGCTGCGGATCATCCGGTTGACGGCGTTGCTGCCGCCACCGCCGACTCCGACGACACGAATCCGTGCGTTGCCCTCGAGGGTCCGGTCCAGGTCTGCCATCACGCCCTCCTCGCGCTCTCTCACGTTGTCGCCCCCCGCGTGGGCCAGGAATTGCTGTGTCATGCGGCGCAGTTCGCGCTCTCGATCGTTCATCTCACTGGTCCCACCATATGCGCATCAGAAGAGTTCTCGCAACCATCGTCCAAAACGCTCGCCCACCGGTTCCCCCGACGGGGTGCGGGCGGCGACCCCGTTGGCGGGGCGGGCGACACGACTCCGGGAGCGGGCCGCCCAGCGGAGCAGCCCGACGACGGTGGCGTGGTCCGGCCCCTGGATCTCGTCGTTCATCCCGCTCATGCCCTGCGGCGCCGCCACCCGGGCGGGGAGATCGGTGACCTGCTGGACCATCTCGGCGAAACCGCGCAGCAGTGAGCCGCCGCCGGTGAGGACGATGCCGCCGGGGAACATGGACGGGGGGCCGGCGAGCTCGATCTGCGCGCCGATCAGCTGCGCCATCTCCCGCGCCCTTGGCCCGATGATCTCCGCCAGGTAGCGCTGGGGAACGTTGACCGGCTCGTCGTACCCCATCGGCGTGAGCACGACCTCGGCGTCGGCGGGCAGGGTGAGCTGGAGGCAGTGGCCGAAGCTGCGCTTCACCACCTCGGCGGTGTCGAGGTCGCAGCGCAGGCCGACGGCGAGGTCGCCGGTGACGTGGTTGCCCCCCACCGAGAGCACGGCGGTGTGGACGATGCTGCCCCTGGTGAAGACGGCCACGTCGCTGGTGCCGCCGCCGATGTCGACCACGATGACACCCCGCTCCAGCTCGTCCTCGCTGACCACGGCCTCGGCCGAGGCGAGCACCTGGAGGACGAGGTCGTCGACGTCGAGTCCCGCCTTGTGGACCACCTTGATGACGTTCTGGATCGCCGTGTTGGCGCCGGTGACGATGTGGGCGTCCACCTCCAGCCGGCTGCCGGCCATGCCCACGGCGTCCCGCACGCCGTCCTGGCCGTCCACCGTGAACTGCTGGGGCAGGATGTGGAGGATCTTGCGGTCGCTGGGCACGGCGACGGCGCGGGCCGCGTCGATGGCCCGGCCGACGTCCTGCTGGCTGACCTCGCGCCGCCCCGCCCCGACGGCCACGACGCCACGGCTGTTCTGCGAGGTGATATGGCCACCGGCGAGGCCGACGACGGCGGAGTTGATGGCGACGCCGGACATCTGCTCGGCGAGGTCGACGGCTTCGGCGACGGCCTCGGCCGCGCGGTCGATCTCGATCACGGCTCCCTTGCGGATGCCGCGGGAGACCACCTCCCCGACCCCGAGGACGCGCAGACCCACGGATTCGAGATCAGCGACGGCACAGCAGACCTTCGTCGTTCCCATGTCGAGTGCAAAGACGCGGCGAGGGCGGCTCACATTGAGACTGCAGTATAGCTTCGGGGGTGGTGCGAGGGAAGCGTTTTCGCCCGCGAAACCGCAAGATGTCGGGTTTGCCCCGACGGGACGACACAATATGTTGCCAATGAGGCAGGTGTCAAGGGCTGCCGCCGCGTCGATCGCACCGGCGCCGTGAGCGGCTCCGCGGACAGTCCTCGACTGCGACGCCGGGGCAGTGGCGGGCGGGCCCCGCCAGCCGCCTGCGGACGAGCTGGAGGGCTCACCGGGAGGACAGTCGGAGCCGCTTTCCCCATTGGCGCGGCGATCTCCGCCGCGCAATCGGACGCCGGCGGCGCGCCCAGTCCCCGAGGCGCCGACGCGGCCGGCCGGAGAGGACTGCGGAGAGTGCGCGGCCGCCGTGCGTCTGCCATCATGAGCACCATCATGCGGGTCTCCACGCTGTACACCTCGGGCACGCCCACCTTCAGCTTCGAGTTCTTCCCTCCCCCCGACGACGCCGGGGTGGCCTCGCTCTTCACCGCCATCGCCCAGCTCTCCGACCTCGAAACCGGGTTCGTCTCCGTCACGTACGGGGCCGGCGGCAGCACCCGGGCTCGGACGGTCGACCTGGTGGGGCGGATCCGGCGCGAGCTGGACATCACCCCGGTGGCCCACCTCACCTGCGTCGGGGCGGGGCGGGACGAGCTGGTCGGCGTCCTCGGCCAGATCGTCGACGCCGGTGTCGAAAACGTGATGGCGCTGCGAGGCGACCCGCCCCGCGGCCAGGCGGCCTTCAGCCCGACGCCCGGCGGCCTGGCCCACGGTTCGGAGCTGATCGCCCTGATCGCCCAGTCATACGACCTCTGCGTGGGAGGCGCCTGCTACCCCGAGACCCACCCGAAGTCGGCATCCCTGGCCGATGAGATCCGCTACACCAGGGAGAAGCAGGACAGGGGCGCGTCGTACCTCGTGACCCAGCTGTTCTTCGACAACCAGGCGTATTTCCGCTTCGTGGCGGAGGCCCGGGCCGCCGGGGTGACGGTGCCCATCGTCCCTGGCATCATGCCCATCACCAGCGCCGCCCAGCTCCACGGCTTCATCGCCAAGCTGCAGGTGAGGATCCCGGAGCAGCTGATGTCCGCCTTCGAGGCGCGCGGGGACGACCCGCAAGCGGTGCTCGAGCTGGGGGTGGCCTGGTCGAGCCTGCAATGCGCCGAACTGCTGAGCGGCGGCGCCCCGGGCATCCACTTCTACACCATGAACCGCTCCCCCTCGACACGGGCCATCCTCTCCGCCCTGCGCGCGGCCCGCCCCTGGGAGGCGGACGCCGGTCGACTGACGCCGGGCCGGTGACGCTCGACCCCGCTGCGGGGGAAGTGGCGACGGGCTGACCGGAGGCCGGGCCTCCCCCCGCCCCGGTGAGGCGTCAGGCCGAGGCTGACGGCGAGGGGCTCGCCGACGCCGCGGGGCTCGGAGCTGGCGACGGGGTGGGCTTCGGCGTCGGCACCGGGGTGGGCGTCGGCGGCGGCGTCGGGGTGGTGCCCGCCGGCGTGGTGCCGCCTGGCGTCGAGAGGGCGGCCAGCACCTGGGCCGGGACGCCCGGGCTGCCGCCCACCGCGGGGGCCGACGGGTCCTCAAGGTCCACGTAGCCGAAGTTGGGGCTGGCGAAGTCGAGGTCGGTGCGCAGGGCGCTGAGGGAGGCGAGCTGGCCGGGCACCGAAGCGATGGCGCTGGGGCTGTCCACCTCGCCGAGGATGGCCCGCCAGCCGGCGCTGGTCCAGATCGAGAAGCTGGAGTTGGCGTCCCACTCGTAGGCGATCACCTGCACCCCGAAGATGCTCGGGAAATGCGCCCCGGCGGTGCCGAGAAGCGCCATCAGCTGCGCCGAGATCGGGGTCCGCGCCACAGCCGGGCGCAGGTCCACGAGCAGCGGCAGGGAGGCCACCTCCCGGCTCTGCGCCGCCGTCAGCCGCAGGCTGGCGCCGTTGGCGGCGACGGCGAACTGGGCGCCGTCGCGCAGGTCCCGGACGATGGGCGGCCACTCGGTGACGGCGATGCGGACGGTGCCGGGCAGCTCGGTGCTGACGGTGACGTCCTCCACCCAGCCGATGGAGCGTACCCGCGAAGCCACCCCGTTCCCGTCCACGGTGAAGATGCTCTGCGAGGGCACGGCGGCGACCCGCAGCACGGTGGCGGGGCTGAGCAGCTGGGTGCCGGTGACGCTGACCGAGCTGACCCGGAAGCCCGGCGCCCACAGCGCCACGGCCAGGACGCCCACCTCGACGGCGAGCACCAGGGCGGTGAGTGCCCGGCGGTGGCCGGTGCGGGGCGACGGCGGAAGTGCCGCGGTGGCATGGGACCGCCGGCGCCGCCGTGCCGTGCTCCGAAGCGTCGAGCCGCCGGGCGCCTGGAAGCGCCGCACGATCGAGGGCTGGTCGGCGATGGAACTGGCGACGGCCCGAACCCGGGCGCGGTGCCGGGTCCTCTTGTCGAGCGCCGTATTGCTCATGGGCGCTCTCCTGGGCGGCGGGCGAGGGCCGCGTCGACGAGGTCCTGACAGAGTTCGCCGAACTCGATGCCGGCGGTGCGGGCGGCGTCCGGCAGCAGCGACAGACCGGTGAGGCCGGGGATGGCGTTCACCTCCAGCACCCAGGGGACGCCGGCCGCATCGACGATGACATCCACCCGCGACAGGTCGCGGCAGCCCAGGGCCGTGTGGGCGCGCACCGCCGCATCCGCGCAGGCCCGTCGCTGCTCCTCCGGAACACGGGCGGGGATGACGTGGCTGCTCTGGCCCGCGGTGTACTTCGCTGCATAGTCGTAGAGGGGACGCTGGAAGACGATCTCGAGGGTCGGGAGGGCCCTGGGGGGATTATGCCCAGGACTCCGACGGTGACCTCGATGCCGGCAACGAATCTCTCGCAGAGGACCTCGCCGTACGGGGCGGCCAGGGCGTGGGCGGCGGCCAGCTCCGACCGGTCTCGGACCACCGACAGGCCGATGGTGGAGCCCCCGCGGCGCGGCTTCACCACCAGCGGCAGGCCCAGGTCGCTGGCGGCGCGGCCCATGGCCGCCTCCAGCAGGGCGGCCTCGGCGAAGGCCGGTGCGACCACCGTCCAGGGCGGGGTGGAGAGGCCCTCGGCGAGCAGCATGCGCTTGGCCATGACCTTGTCGAAGCAGAGGGCGGTGGTCAGGACGTCGCTGCCCGTGTAGGGGAGGCCGAGCAGCTCGCACACGCCCTGGACGGTCCCGTCCTCGCCGTGGCGACCGTGCACGGCGATGAAGGCGCAGTCGAAGCCGCCGGCCTGGAGGGCCGGCCACAGCTCCTGGTCCACCTCGAGGATGGTGCACTGGTGGCCCCTCGGCCGCAGGGCGGCCGCGACCTGCGAGGCGCTGGCGCGAGAGACCTCCGCCTCCGGGCTCGGTCCCCCGCAGACGACGGCGATGCGCAGGCTCATGGCACGAGGCTCCGGGCCGGTTCGCCGACCACGGCGATCTCCAGTTCCAGCCGCGTCCCGAAGCGCTCCTGGACGGTGCGCCTCGCCAGATCGGCGAGGGCGAGGACGTCGGCGGCGGTGGCGCCGCCCAGGTTGACCACGAAGTTGGCGTGCTTGGGGGAGATCTCGGCGCCGCCGATGCGCCGCCCCTTGAGGCCGGCGGCCTCCACCAGCCGGCCGGCGTGGTCGCCCGGCGGGTTGGTGAACATGCTCCCCAGGCTGCGCTGCCCATACGGCTGGGTCGCCTTGCGCGAGGCCTGGATGGCATCCGTCCGGGCGCGGACCTCGGCCGGCTCGCCGGGGTGGGCCCGGAAGCGCGCCGCCACCACGACGTGCCCGGCGAGGTCGTGCTTGAACCTGGAGTCGCGGTAGGCGAAGCCCAGGGTGGCGGCGGCGTGAGTGTGCGGCGAGCCGTCGGGACTGAATGCATCGCAGTCGATGAGCGCGTCCTTGATCTCCATCCCGAAGGCGCCCGCGTTGCCGCGCACCGAGGCGCCGCAGGTGCCGGGGATGCCGATGCCGAACTCCAGCCCGGCGAAGCCCCGCCGGGCGCAGTCGAAGGCCGCCCGCGGCATCAGGTAGCCCCCGGAGAGCTCGACGACGTCGCCGTCGAGGACGCGGAGGCGGCGGTCGGTGAGCTTGAACCACCAGGCCGCGGACGCCGCCGTCCAGGATCAGGGTGTTGCTGCCGGCGCCGACGACGGTCACCGGCGCGCCGCCCGCCGACAGCGGCGCAGCAGCTCGCCGAGGCGGCCTGGGTCGCTGACGCGGACGAACCAGTCGGCGACGCCTCCGATCCCGTACTGGCTGTGCCGGGCCAGGGGCTCGTCGCGCATCGCGCCGGGCCACGACGCGAGCCAATCAGAGCTGCCCATTTGCCTCCTGCAGGGCGTGGTGGACACGCCGGGCGATCTTGTCGAAGCCGCCGAGGGAGAGGATGAGGACGACGTCCCCAGGCCGGGCCATGGCGGTGAGCAGGTCCACCCCCGCCTGACTGCTGTCCACCAGCAGCACCTCGCGACCGGTGATCTGGGCCGCGACGTCGGCCGACGACACGGTGGCGGGCAGGTGCCGCTCCCGGGCCGCCTCGATGGGGCCGAGGACGACGACGTCGGCGTCCTCGAAGCTGCGGCCGTAGTCGGCCAGCAGGGCGCGGGTCCGCGAGTAGGTGTGGGGAGTGCGGACGGCGATGAGCCGCGCCCTGGCGTAGGCGCCGTCCATGGCGCCGCCTTCTGCACGCGCGACGGCGCGATCCGGGCGCTGCGCGAGGATGTGGGGCGCCACAACGCGCTGGACAAGCTGATCGGCGCCCTGATCCGCGAAGGCGTGTCGCCGCGCGAGGGATTTGTCATCGTCACCAGCCGGGCCTCGTTCGAAATGGTCGAAAAAACCGCGATCTTCGGCGCGCCCGCCCTCGTCGCCATTTCGGCGCCGACTTCTTTTGCCGTCGAACGCGCGCAGGCGCTGGGCCTGACGCTCGGGGCGATCGCCCGCGCCGACAGCATGATGGTTTTTTCCGGCGCCTTCGCCAGCGAAATGGCCGCCGGACCGGAGGCCGCCGCGTAGTCGACCAGGAAAGCCAAGGCTTCGCCCACGCGGCGCCAAGCGTGCTGGTGGTAGACGGGGCTGTAAAGGGAATTCCGCCTATGCCCCCCAGGCCCCCGGCGGCGCGCCTACTGGCGCTGGCTTAACGATCGCGTCGCCGCGGTGGGCGCGAAGCTGGAGCGTCGTCGTCCGGCGCACAAGAGGGGGTGCCGGACGACGATCTGGTAGCGGGCGGTGACGCGCAGGTCGCCCCCGTCGCGCTCGAAGGAGAGCACGAGCTCGCGCGCGTCCGGCGCCGCCGCCATGGATTCTGCGCTGACCTGGTCGCGCAGCTCCGGCGAGCCGCCTCGGGCGGGTTCATGCCGCGGGTCTGGTACCAGTACTGATTCACCGAGTCGCGGACAATCTCG
>CAWEEP010000012.1:0-21356 GCA_963808125.1 Candidatus Dormiibacterota bacterium | reverse complement strand
CTAGCCGCGTACCCCAAGGAGCCTCCCGCCTGGCCGATCGAGGCCGGCGGAGCGGGATCGGAGGGGTTGGCGGCGGCGAGGAAGAAGCCGATGCCGTCAGCGCCGTTGCCGCCGTACTGGTAGCGCGTCGAACACGGCGTCGATGCCGTCGGTGGCCGGGACGCTGACGGAGTAGGCGACGCCGCCCTCCTCACCGCCGGTGTCGGCGGTGAGGCGGAGAGCGCCGCTCCCGGCCGGATCCGGGGTCGACAGGCCGCAGCCCTTGATGGGCGTCTGCGCCGTGCTGGTCCCAGCCGTCAGGCAGGCGACATTGGTCCCCGCCGGGGCGTTCGGCAGCACCCACTCGGACGAGGCTGTGGTGGTGTTGGTGAAGGGCTCGTTGACGAGCTGCGTGGACCCGGCCGTGACCGTCTGGGGGAAGACGCCGGAGAGCGCCGCCACCGCCACGGCAACAGCCAGCCCGGTGGCGACCGAGCGCGCCGCCCTGCCGCCCCAAAGAGATTTCCCCGGCATGGGCATGGGGTGGAAGCTATCACCGGTCCCGTCACGTCCCAGTGATGTGCTGTGACGAAGTCGGGCGGGAGGGCCGTGACGTCTCTCATCCCTGTCGCGGCGACTGCGGGGACCGGCGGCGCGTCGGTCACCAGAGCCTCGCCCCCGGCGTTGCCCGCTACGCTGGGGACGCCATGCCGGCCTCCGTCATCGCGCTGGGCATCGACGTGGGGGCCAGCGTCGTCCATTGCGTCGGCATCGACGGAGAGGGTAGGCCGGTGGTCTGCGAGGCACTCGGCCTCGCTACCCTGGACCATTTCCTGTGGCGCCTTCCCCGAGGTCTTGTTGTCGCCGTGGACGCGCCGGACCGGCTCAGCACCGGCCCCCACCGGGACGACCTGTCACTGTCCCGGAAGTTCCGGCCGGCCCGCTGCGGCGAGATCGCCCTGGGCAGGCAGGAGGGATACTGGGTCGCCTGGGTGACGCCGCTTCCCGGTGAACCCGTTCCGGGTTGGATGGATACCGGCTTCGAGGTGCACCGCCGAGCAATCACCGCCGGTCTCAGGCCGATCGAGGTCTATCCCCACGCCGCCTTCCGCCGGCTGAACGGCGGGACGAACCCCCGAAGAAGACGACGTCCGCCGGCGTCCGGGCACGGGCCGACCTGCTCCGGGATGCCGGCGTCGTCGAGCCGGCCCTCCTCATGTGAAGCCACGACGGTCTGGACGCGGCGGCGGCGGCGGTGGTGGCGCGGGACGCCGTACGCCGGACCGCCCGGGAGGTCATCTGCGGACACGACGGGTCGGCGATCTGGCTTCGTGCCCCGCCACCGCCCGCGGGCTGATCCCGGGGACGCGCCCGGCGGGCCGGCTCAGCGGCCGAGGACCTCGTCGATGCGGGTGAGCTGCGCCACCGACAGCGGTCCGTGGCGGAGCGCCCCCACGTTCTCCTCCACCTGCTCCACAGTCTTGAAGCCGGGGATGGGGATGGTGACCGGGCTGCGCGCCCAGAGCCAGGCCAGCGCCCCCTGGGCCAGGGTCCTCCCGAGTCGGAGAGGATCTCCCGCAGAGCGTCGAGCTTCGCCAGCCACGGCGCCTGCGCGCTGCCGTCAGGGCCGAACATGTCGCCCCAGCCGAGCTCGATGGCCTGCGCCCTCCAGTCGTCGGCGGGCAGACGGGACGCGGACGAGTACTTGCCGCTCAGGAATCCCGACGCCAGCGGGCTTCGGATGATCGCGGCCATGGAGCTGGTCTCGCAGAGGGCCACGAGTTGGGGGGCGTCCTGGAGGACATTGCAGGCGAACTGGAGCGCGGTGCAGGTGCCCCGCTCGGCCCAGCGCGCGGCCTGGGCCGCGACATCGGCGCTCCAACCGAAACTGCGGATCACTCCCTCCCGCTGGAGGTTCTCCAGTTCCTCCACCACGCTGTCGGACTGGGCCTGCTCGAGGCTGCCGACGTGGAGCTGGTAGAGGTCGATGGCCTCTCTCCCCAGGCGCCGGAGCGAGGCGTGGCAGGCGCCGCGGATGTAAGCCGGGCTCACGTCCATGCCGCGCCCGTGACGGCTGCCGTCGTCGTCGAAGGTGAAACCGAACTTGGTGGCGATGACGACCTCGTCCATATGACCGGCCAGCGCCACGGCCAGCACCCTCTCCTGTGGCCCGCCCCGTAGACGTCGGCGGTGTCGAACAGGGTGACGCCGAGGTCGAAGCCGCGCTGGATCGCCCGCACGGACGCCGATTCGTCCACCTCGCCGCAGCCGATGGTGCGGCCGTCCTCGCCCTTCGTCGGTCCGCCGATGGCCCAGCAACCCAGGCCGAGAGCACTGACCTCGATGCCGGAGCGGCCCAGGGTCCGGGTCGTCAGCGCGGATGGAGACGTCATCGCAACCTCCTTGTTCCGTCAGCCGGGAGCGTCGGCCAGTTCCCAGCCGCTCTCCTCGCCCTGGTGGCCGTCGCGGACCTCGATGCGGCAGCCGGCGAGGAGCTGGCGAAGACGGTCGGCATCGTCGAAGCGGCGCTCCCCCCGCCATTGCCGCCGCAGTGCAAGGACGGCGTCGACCAGCGGTGCCACCCGTTCGCGGGTCGGCCGCACGTCGACGGCGACCTCACCGAGCCGGTCACCATCGCCGCAGGACGCGCCGTGCCTGGTCGCGCTCGTCGCCGGAGAAGGTCTCGCCGGACCACTCCGCCATCGTCGTGTCGAGGGCGAGGACGGCCGCGACCATCGCCGCGACGTCGCGACGGTCACGAGCGCGGTCGAATTCCTCCTGACGTTCGCCGACCAATGACAGGAGGTCGCCCGGTCGACGGTCTCGGACGGTGCCGGAGCCCGGTCAGGAGCCGGAGGGCGAGCCGGGACAGGGCGCCGCCGGCGAGCATCGCGCGCAGCTCGCCGAGAGAGATGGAGGCGCCGGTGGGGAGACCGACTCGCGCCGCCACGTCTGACCACGACCTGCCCCCGACCCCGCACCTCGACCCGCCCCGCGCCGAGGTCGAGGATGAGGGCGGTGTGCTCGTCCACCCCGAGGATGGCCGATCCCTCGGGGAGCATGGACTCGAGGCGAGAGGGCGGGATTCGCCCATGTAGCAGTACCGGGTCGTGCGTTCCACCTTCCGCGTTGTCCCAATGGGTGATGACCGCTGCGCGAATGCCCGCCACGCTCAGCAGATCGAGACCATCGAGCCAGTGGACCGCCTCGCCCACCTTGTAGATCTCGTAGACGGGCAGCGAGACGATGCCCAGGGTGATGGCCGCGGCTGAGGCGAGGGTGACGCAGCCGCCCCGCTCCAGCTTCTCCTGGAGGAGCCGCGGAATCTCTGTCGCCGCCATTGGCGGAGTGTGTAGCTCGGGCTCCCCGGACCGAAGAAGACGTAGTCCGCATCGTGGTGCGGCTGTAGGCGGCCTCAAGCTCCACCTCGGAAGCGGTCTCGGCACGGCGCAGGCTGGCCAGCTCGATGGGGTGCCCGATGGAGTGGCGAAAGTGCTCCTCGCCGGCCTTGACGACCAGCTCATCCGCGTTCTCCTGGAAGCCAAGGGTCTGTCCCACGAGCAACACAACCGGGCCCGCTCGCCGCCGACCCGCTCGATGAGATCCCGGTGCACCGGCGCCATCGTCGGGCGGTCTCGCCCGACCCATGATGCAGAGGAGGCGAGGGGTGCGCATGCTCTCCATCTACCCATCGCGGCCCGGCCCGGCTCACCGCGTGCCCGCGCCCTGAGCTCAGGAAGCGGTCGGTCCAGAACGGTAGCGGCGCTCCATGGCGGCCACCCGCTCGACGTTCCCAGCCTCTTCAGGACTCCACCCCCTCCGTGTCCAGGAAGGCGTCGACGCGCGCAGGGCCAGTCCCGGGGTGCCGTGCACAAGGCCGAGGGCGAGAACGTTGGCGCCATTCCACCGCCGCGCCGCCCGCGCTGTCTCCTCGTCGCCGCAGAGCGCCGCACGCACACCGGGGACCTTGTTCGCTGCGATGCTGACGCCGGTTCCCGTCCAGCAACAGACGACTTCGGCGTCGACCGCGCCCTGCGCCACCAGCCTGGCCACCTGGTCCGCCGCCTCCGGCCACGGCGTGGGTTCCCCGCCATCGCCCTGCAGCGGATCACCGCCATCCCCCGATCCTCCAGATGAGCGACGCTCTCCGCGATGTCGTGACGTGTGTCGCTGCCGACGGCGACCCGGGCAGTGGGTGGCACGCCTTCGATGGGGACGGCGCACGATGGAGGGGTGTTCCCCTGTCGAAGTCCCTCGGACAGCACCAGGTCACCGGCGTTCCCGGGCCGCCCGCCAGCGCGGGGGACGCGCCTGCGCGCGGCGCTGGGCGACGAGGCCAGACGGCTCGGTTTCAGCGGATTCGGCGTGGCGCGGGTGCGACCCTTCCGGCGGGCGCGGCAGAGAGGGCTCCGGGCCATCGCGCAGGGGCGGATGGCGGGGATGGCCTGGTTCACGCCGGAGCGGGTGGACGCGGCGGCCGACCTCGGGCGGCGGTATCCGTGGGCGCGCTCGATCGTGTCGCTGGCATTTCCTTATCCGCCGGCCGGAGTCTCCGGCCGCGCCATCCCGGAGGCAGAACCCGGACGCCCCCGCGGCCGGTTCGCAGCGTACGCCTGTCGCGACGGCGGAGCCGGCCCGATCGACTATCACGATTGGTGTCGGGCCGGTGCGCCGCGCTGGAATGGTGGCCCCGAACCGGCGTGCCCACCTGCGCGCCAAGCGTTTCGTGGATCACGGCCCCTCATGGATCGCGCCATCGCCGAGCGGGCCGGGCTCGGGTTCGCCGGCAAGTCCGCGGCCCTGATTCACCCGGCGGCCGGCTCGACGACGTCCTGCTGGCCGAGATAACCCTCAGCGCACCGCTACCCCCGACGGCGCCATCACGGCGCGAATGCGGGACGTGTCGCGCCTGCCTGGCCGCCTGCCCCACGGGAGCCCTCGTCGCCCCCGGCGTCGTCGATGCGAGGCGTTGCATCAGCTATCTCACCATCGTAGCACCGGGGGCCCATCCCCGACGAGCCCCGCCCGCTCCTCGGCACCTGGGCCTTCGGCTTGACCGGTCCCCCAGGAGTCGGTCCCGTCTAACGCGGCTCGCTCCGGCCCCGCTCGCGACGGGGAGTGGCACGACCTCCCAGTGCCCGTGCCGCACCCAGACCTGGTGGGATGTCTGATCTGGATGAGGCGGGATTCGCCGGCCGCTTCCGGCCCACGGCGGTGTGGCGGGCCGGGCGAGCCGGACTTGCCCGCAATTGCGCCATCGCCCTCGGCACCGCTGGAGATCCGCTGGCCCGCGGCGCTGCGGCGAGTGGCCGCCGCGGACCCGGACGCGACCGTGCGCGACGCCGCGCGGTGGTCGGTGGAGCGACTCTCGGCCTCCCGCTTACCATAGGCCGCTGTAGATTTCCCGCCATCGTGAGCGCCAGGCAATACCACCTGCAGGTGAACGGGGGGAGGTGGGCGAGTACGTCCTCCTTCCCGGCGACCCCGCCCGTTGCGAGCTCATCGCCGCCCGGCTCGAGCGCGACACAGGTCGCCAGCCACCGGAGTCACCACTTTCACGGGGAGCCTGGACGCGCCAGTCAGCGTGACCTCCACCGGCATCGGCGCCCGTCGGCGGCGATTGCCGTCGAGGAGCTCGTCAAGGTCGGCGCCCGGACGCTCCTGCGGGTCGGCACGTGCGGCGCCCTCGATGCCGCCCTTGGACTGGGGATTCGTGGTGGTCCAGGCGGCGGCGCATGACGGCGGCACCGCCGACCGGTACGTCCCCGCCGGGTTCCCCGTCACCGCCGACACCGACGTCGTGCTGGCTCTCCGTGACGAGGCGGCGGCTGGGGGCCACCGATGGAGGCTCGGGGTCGTCCTCAGCAACGACGCCTTCTACGCTGAGATGGAGCCGACCTCTTCCCCATGGAGCACGAGATCGGCGAGAGCTGGCGGGTCTGGGCTCGCGCCGGATGCGTCGCCGTGGAGATGGAATCCGCCACCGTCCTCGCCGTCGCGGCCGTTCGCCGGGTACGTGCCGGGGCGGTGCTCGCCGTCATCGATCGCGCCGGGGCGGGGATGGCGGGGATGCCGACGCCCACCGCCTCCCCCTCGAGGCGGCGATCGGCACAGCGGTGGGCGGTCTGCGCCGGCTCATCGCCATGGATCGGCGCGCCGGCGCCTGATCCGCGACGTCGCCGTGGCGGCGCTGCCGCCGCCGCCTACCGACCGAGGAGGTCGGAGACCTCGTCGGGGCTGCGGAGCAGGACGACGCCGTCCGGATGCGCCAGGAGCGGGTCCGCCGGGAGAAGGCCCCAGACCGCGCGCCAGGTGGTGACCCCGGCCCGCTGACCGGCCTCGACGTCGAGCTCGGTGTCGCCGATGAACACTGCGCCTGAAGGCTCCACACCGAGACGCCGCAGGGCGAGGAGCAGCCCCTCGGGGCTGGGCTTGGGCCGCTCGACGTCCTCCAGGCCAACCACGAGCCGGAAGTGGCGGCGGAGACCGGTGTCGACCAGGCCCTTCTCGAGGGCCGCCCGGCGGCGCGAGGAGACCACGGCCATGGCCAGCCGCCGCCGGCTCAGCCGTTCCAGCAGGGTGGTGACGCCGGGGAACACGCGCGGCGGTCCCGACTATCGAAGAGCGGGAGGATCGCGGCGGCGCGCCCGGCCAGGCCCGCTCGATTCGGGTCGCGAGGGGTTCGCCGTCAAGCCTCCAGAAGACGTCCGCGCCAGGGGCGGCAGACGGGTCAGACCGGATCAGGGCGTCCACCGCCGCCTCGTCGGCGAGGCGGCTGGCCACGAGGGTGCCGTCGAAGTCGAAGACGGCAGCGGCGACCGCCGTCACGGGGTGGAAGGGAGAGGTGGGGTGAGGAGCCATGGCGGACAACCGGCCGTGCCGGGGCACGGAGACTAGCATCCGGGACCGCCCGGGACATCGGGCCCACTCGGGGATCGAGCGGCGGCAGCGGGGCGCGGCGGAGACGGGGGCGGAACAGAATCCTGGGCGGCGTCGGCGGCCGCGCCTTCGTCACATCCACCCATGTTTTGTGACAACACGCAACGGACCTGGAACGCCGGTTGACGTGATCGTTGCAGACGCCTACTCTCAGCATCGCACCGCGATCGAGCGGGCAGTCCCCCCAACATCCCACCCAACGTCGCAGCAGGGAACCGGCTCCATGCCCACACGCTCTCGCTTCGCCGCCGTGGCGCTGGGCGCCACCGCGATCGCCGCGGCCGCGCCCGCCACCGTCATGGCCTCGTCCTACGTCGTCCGTCCGGGTGACACCCTCGCGGTCATCGCTCTCCGGCACGGCTCGACGGTTGAGGACCTGACGCAGGCCAACAACCTCGCCGATCCGGGCTACATCCGGGTGGGGCAGCTGCTGCAGATCCCCGACCCGGCGCAGAACCTGCCGCCGTACGTCTCCGGCAGCGTGGACCACGACAGCTACACGGTGAAGGCCGGCGACACCCTCTGGGTTATCTCTCGCCGCTACGGGGTCGATCCGACGGCACTGGCCCGCGCCAACGGCATGAACGTCAATGCCGTCCTCCCTGCTGGCGCCGTGCTCCAGGTGCCGGGCCGCACCGTCCGGGTCAGCGCCCTCCTCACCCAGGTCGCCCAGCAGGCGGGCGTCGATCCCCGCCTCGTCAAGGCGGTCGCGTGGGTGGAGTCGGGGTGGCAGCAGGACGTGGCCTCGGCAACAGGGGCGGTCGGGCTCATGCAGCTCGAGCCCTACAGCGGCGAGTGGGTGTCGCAATACCTGGCGCATCGGACCCTCGACCTGCACAACGCCGAGGACAACGTCGTCGCCGGGGCCCTCCTCCTCCGCCACCTCCTCTTCCTCCACGGCGGCAACACTGACCGGGCCCTAGCCGCCTACTACCAGGGGGATACGAGCATTGCCGAGCACGGGGTCTTCCTGGACACCCAGCAGTACCAGCGGATCGTCCGGGGCCTGATGGCGCAGGACTGACCGTCCCCGAGGTGTCGCGGCAGGTGGGCTGAACGCGCCGAAGCGCCCACCTCCGCACCGCCGACGCCCCGGGTTTATCCACAGGCTATACACAGTACCCACACACAGCGGTGTAACGTTCTCGCTGTTCTGAGGAGGCGGGATGAACTCGCCGGCGACACCCGGACCCGGTCGCCGGGGTCGGGCGTCGCTCTTCTGAGGCTCGCCCGGAGAACTCCAGCGGGGACCTCCAGGGGCAGCGCCGTCAGCACGGCGGGGCGGCGCCCGGCTGAGGCGCGCACCCGGTCAGGACGCCCGGCGGCGCTCGGCTGAGGCGCTCCGGCGCCCCGGCACCTCAGCGTCGAAGTCGTCCCGGCGCTGCCGCGAGGCTTCCACCGATGCCTTGAGCGCCGCCATCAAATCCGTGACGTTGGCCGCGGCGGGCGCCGGCGCGTGCTCAACGGGTTCGTTCCGCAACTTGGCCTCGACCAGGGTGATGACCGCGTCGCGGTACTCGTCCCGGTACCGCTCGGGGTCGAAGGAGGCCGAGAGGTTCTCGATCAGCATCACCGCCATCTCCAGCTCACGCGCATGGACGTCGGTGTCGGCCGAGGGCAGGGAGAGCTGTCCTGCGTCGCGGATCTCGTCAGGCCAGTGCAGCGTATTGAGCAGGATCGCCTGGTCGTGCAGCGCGAGCCGGCACAGCTGCTCGCGGTCGCGCATCGCCACCTTGCCGATGGCCACCTTGCCGGTCTTCTCCAGCGCGCTCTTCAGCAGGAGATAGGGCTTGACGCCGACCGGCTCCGGTTCGAGGTAGTACGCCCCCTTGACGTAGACACCCGCGTCGATCTCGGCGTCGTCGCAGAATTCGAGGATCTCGATGGCGTGGGTTGTCGACAGTGGCAGACCGTCCAGGTCGTTGTCGTCGACCCGCACGAACTCGTCCTTGGCCACCTCGTAACCGCGCACCGTCTCATTCCACCCCACCTCGGCATCCTCGACGGGCACCAGCGCCGGTAGAGCGTCAAGCCCTATCTCCTGCTGAAGAGCGCGCTGGAGAAGACCGGCAAGGTGGCCATCGGCAAGGTGGCGATGCGCGACCGCGAGCAGCTGTGCCAGGCTTCGCGCTGCACGACCAGGCGATCCTGCTGAATACGCTGCACTGGCCTGACGAGATCCGCGACGCAGGACAGCTCTCCCTGCCCTCGGCCGACACCGACGTCCATGCGCGTGAGCTGGAGATGGCGGTGATGCTGATCGAGAACCTCTCGGCCTCCTTCGACCCCGAGCGGTACCGGGACGAGTACCGCGACGCGGTCATCACCCTGGTCGAGGCCAAGTTGCGGAACGAACCCGTTGAGCACGCGCCGGCGCCCGCCGCGGCCAACGTCACGGATTTGATGGCGGCGCTCAAGGCATCGGTGGAAGCCTCGCAGGGCAGCGCCGGGACGACTTCGACGCTGAGGTGCCGGGGGCGGGTCAACAGCCGAGCGCCGCCGGGCGTCCTGACCGGGTGCGCACCTCAGCCGGGCGCCGCCCCGCCGTGCTGACGGCGCTGCCCCTGGAGGTCCCCGCTGGAGTTCTCCGGGCGAGCCTCAGAAGAGCGACGCCCGACCCCGGCCATTTCACGGGTCCGGGTGTCGCCGGCGAGTTCATCCCGCCTCCTCAGAACAGCGAGAACGTTACACCGCTGTGTGTGGGGTTCTGTGTATAGCCTGTGGATAAACCCGGGGCGTTGGCGGATGCGGGAGGTGGACGCTTGCGGGCGTTTGTGTCTGCCCCCTGCCGCGGAGACACCTCTTTTAGTTGCAGTCCTGCGCCATCAGGCCCCGGACATCCGCCCCTGGGGTCTTGCTGGGGTTTCCCGGAAGGCCCATGCACCTGGAGGTGGCGGCTGCCCCTGGTTTGGGGCGGAGCGCGCCCGCGTCGGAGTGGCTCCCGTGGGAGGAAGAGGAGGTGGCGGAGGAGGTAAGCCCCGGCGACGACGTTGTCCTCGGCCTTCGGTCGAGGGTCCGATGCGCCAGGTATTGCGACACCCACTCGCCGCTGTAGGGCTCGAGCTGCATGAGCCCGACCGCCCCTGTTGCCGAGGCCACGTCCTGCTGCCACCCCAACTCCACCCACGCGACCGCCCCGAGGCGGGGCAAGAGGCACCCGCCTGCTGGGCGACCTGGGTGAGGAGGGCGCTGACCCGGACGGTGCGGCCCGGCACCTGGAGCACGGCGCCAGCAGGGAGGACGGCATTGACGTTCCGTCCGTTGGGCGCGGGCCAGTGCCGTCGGATCTACCCCGTAGCAACGAGAGGAGTAAGCCCAGAAGGGTGTCGCCGGCCTTCACCGTGTAGCTGTCGTGGTCCACGCTGCCGGAGACGTACGGCGGCAGGTTCTGCGCCGGGTCGGGGATCTGCAGCAGCTGCCCCACCCGGATGTAGCCCGGATCGGCGAGGTTGTTGGCCTGCGTCAGGTCCTCAACCGTCGAGCCGTGCCGGAGAGCGATGACCGCGAGGGTGTCACCCGGACGGACGACGTAGGACGAGGCCATGACGGTGGCGGGCGCGGCCGCGGCGATCGCGGTGGCGCCCAGCGCCACGGCGGCGAAGCGAGAGCGTGTGGGCATGGAGCCGGTTCCCTGCTGCGACGTTGGGTGGGATGTTGGGGGGACTGCCCGCTCGATCGCGGTGCGATGCTGAGAGTAGGCGTCTGCAACGATCACGTCAACCGGCGTTCCAGGTCCGTTGCGTGTTGTCACAAAACATGGGTGGATGTGACGAAGGCGCGGCCGCCGACGCCGCCCAGGATTCTGTCCGCCCCCGTCTCCGCCGCGCCCCGCTGCCGCCGCTCGATCCCCGAGTGGGCCCGATGTCCCGGGCGGTCCCGACGCCAGTCTCCGTGCCCCGGCACGGCCGGTTGTCCGCCATGGCTCCTCACCCCACCTCTCCCTTCCACCCCGTGACGGCGGTCGCCGCTGCCGTCTTCGACTTCGACGGCACCCTCGTGGCCAGCCGCCTCGCCGACGAGGCGGCGGTGGACGCCCTGATCCGGCTCGGTACCGTCTGCCGCCCCTGGCGCGGACGTCTTCTGGAGGCTTGACGGCGAACCCCTCGCGACCCGAATCGAGCGGGCCTGGCCGGGGCGCGCCGCCGCGATCCTCCCGCTCTTCGATAGTCCAGGGACCGCCGCGCGTGTTCCCCGGCGTCACCACCCTGCTGGAACGGCTGAGCCGGCGGCGGCTGGCCATGGCCGTGGTCTCCTCGCGCCGCCGGGCGGCCCTCGAGAAGGGCCTGGTCGACACCGGTCTCCGCCGCCACTTCCGGCTCGTGGTTGGCCTGGAGGACGTCGAGCGGCCCAAGCCCAGCCCCGAGGGGCTGCTCCTCGCCCTGCGGCGTCTGGGTGTGGCGCCTTCAGGCGCAGTGTTCATCGGCGACACCGAGCTCGACGTCGAGGCCGGTCAGCGGGCCGGGGTCACCACCTGGCGCGCGGTCGGGGCCTTCTCCCGGCGGACCCGCTCCTGGGCATCCGACGGCGTCGTCCTGCTCCGCAGCCCCGACGAGGTCTCCGACCTCCTCGGTCGGTAGGCGGCGGCGGCACGCGCCGCACACGGCGACGTCGCGGATCAGGCGCCGGCGCGCCGATCCATGGCGATGAGCCGGCGCAGACCGCCCACCGCTGTGCCGATCGCCGCCTCGAGGGGGAGGCGGTGGGCGTCGGGCATCCCCGCCATCCCCGCCCCGGCGCGATCGATGACGGCGAGCACCGCCCCGGCGCGTACCCGGCGAACGGCCGCGACGGCGAGGACGGTGGCGGATTCCATCTCCACGGCGACGCATCCGGCGCGAGCCCAGACCCGCCAGCTCTCGCCGATCTCGTGCTCCATGGGGAAGAGGTCAGGCTCCATCTCAGCGTAGAAGGCGTCGTTGCTGAGGACGACCCCGAGCCTCCATTCGGTGGCCCCCCAGCCGCCGCCTCGTCACGGAGAGCCAGCACGACGTCGGTGTCGGCGGTGACGGGGAACCCGGCGGGGACGTACCGGTCGGCGGTGCCGCCGTCATGCGCCGCCGCCTGGACCACCACGACATCCCCCAGTCCAAGGGCGGCATCGAGGGCGCCGCACGTGCCGACCCGCAGCAGCGTCCGGGCGCCGACCTTGACGAGCTCCTCGACGGCAATCGCCGCCGACGGGCCGCCGATGCCGGTGGAGGTCACGCTGACCGGCGCGCCGTCCAGGCTCCCCGTGAAGGTGGTGAACTCCCGGTGGCCGGCGACCGGTGTCGCGCTCTCGAGCCGGGCGGCGATGAGCTGCAACGGGCGGGGTCGCCGGGAAGGAGGACGTACTCGCCCACCTCCCCCCGTTCCACCTGCAGGTGGTATTGCCGTCCTCCACGATGGCGGGAAATCTACAGCGGCCGATGGTAAGCGGGAGGCCGAGCGTTGCTCCACCGACCACCGCGCGGCGTCGCGCACGGTCGCGTCCGGGTCCGCGGCGGCCACTCGCCGCAGCGCCGGCAGGGCCAGCGGATCTCCCGCGTTGCCGAGGGCGATGGCGCAATTGCGGGCGAGTTCGGCTCGCCCGGCCCGCCACACCGCCGTGGGCCGGAAGCGGCCGGCGAATCCCGCCTCATCCAGATCCAGACACTCCACCAGGTCTCGGTGCGGCACGGGGCCCTGGGAGGTCGTGCCACTCCCCGTCGCGAGCGGGGCCGGAGCGAGCCGCGTGTTGACGGGACAGGACTCCTGGCAGACGTCGCAGCCGAAGGCCCAGGTGCCGAGGAGGGGGCGGAGCTCGTCGGGGACTGGCCTCGGTGCTCGATGGTGAGATAGCTGATGCAACGCCTCGCACGACGACGCCGGGGGCGACGAGGCTCCGGGGGCAGGCGGCCAGGCAGGCGCGACACGTCCCGCATTCGCGCCGTGATGGCGCCGTCGGGGGTAGCGGCGCGCTGAGGAGAATCTCGGCCAGCAGGACGTAGGAGCCGGCCGCCGGCGTGATCAGGGCCGCGGACTTGCCGGCGAACCCGACCCCGGCCCGCTCGGCGATGGCGCGATCCATGGCCCGGCCGTGATCCACGAAACGCTTGGCGCGCAGGTCGGGCACGCAGGTTCGCAGCCACGACTCCAGCGCGGCGCACCGGCCCGACACCAGATCGTGATAGTCGATCGGGCCGGCTCCGCCGTCGAGACAGGCGTACGCTGCGAACCGGCCGCGGGCCCGTCCGGGTTCTGCCTCCGGGATGGCGCGGCCGGAGCCTCCGGCGGGCGGATAAGGAAATGCCAGCGACACGATCGAGCGCGCCCACGGATACCGCCGCCCGAGGTCGGCCGCCGCGTCCACCCGCTCCGGCGTGAACCAGGCCATCCCCGCCATCCGCCCCTGCGCGATGGCCCGGAGCCCTCTCTGCCGCGCCCGCCGGAAGGGTCGCACCCGCGCCACGCCGAATCCGCTGAAACCGAGCCGTCTGGCCTCGTCGCCCAGCGCCGCGCGCAGGCGCGTCCCCCGCGCTGGCGGGCGGCCCGGGAACGCCGGTGACCTGGTGCTGTCCGAGGGGACTTCGACGGGGAACACCCCTCCATCGTGCGCCGTACCCATCGAAGGCGTGCCACCCACTGCCCGGGTCGCCGTCGGCAGCGACACACGTCACGACATCGCGGAGAGCGTCGCCGCTCATCTGGAGGATCGGGGGATGGCGGTGATCCGCTGCGGGGCGGTCGTCGGGGACCCCACGCCGTGGCCGGAGGCGGCGGACCAGGTGGCCAGGCTGGTGGCGCAGGGCGCGGTCGACGCCGGAGTTGTCTGTTGCTGGACGGGAACCGGCGTCAGCATCGCAGCGAACAAGGTCCCCGGCGGTGTGCGTGCGGCGCTCTGCGGCGACGAGGAGACAGCGCGGGCGGCGCGGCGGTGGAATGGCGCCAACGTTCTCGCCCTCGGCCTTGTGCACGGCACCCCGGAACTGGCCCTGCGCATCGTCGACGCCTTCCTGGACACGGAGGGGGTGGATCCTGAAGAGGCTGCGAACATCGAGCGGGTGGCCGCCATGGAGCGCCGCTACCGTTCTGGACCGACCGCTTCCTGAGCTCAGGGCGCCACCACGCGGTGAGCCGGGCCGGGCCGCCTGATAGGTAGCATGGAGACCGTGACCACCCCTCGCCTCCTCTGCATCATGGGGTCGGCTAGACCGCCCACGATGGCGCCGGTGCACCGGGATCTCATCGAGCGGGTCGGCGGCGTAGTGTAACGGTGGCGCTTCTTCCGACACACCCTTCGGCTTCCAGGAGAACGCGGATGAGCTGGTCGTCAAGGCCGAAAGGAGCACTTCCGCCACTCCATCGGGCACCCCATCGAGCTGGCCAGCCTGCGCCGTGCCGAGACCGCTTCCGAGGTGGAGCTTGAGGCCGCCTACAGCCGCATCCACGATGCGGACTACGTCTTCTCCGGTCCGGGGAGCCCGAGCTACACACTCCGCCAATGGCGGCAGACAGAGATTCCGCGGCTCCTCCAGGAGAAGCTGGAGCGGGGCGGCTGCGTCACCCTCGCCTCAGCCGCGGCCATCACCCTGGGCATCGTCTCGCTGCCCGTCTACGAGATCTACAAGGTGGGCGAGGCGGTCCACTGGCTCGATGGTCTCGATCTGCTGAGCGTGGCGGGCATTCGCGCAGCGGTCATCACCCATTGGGACAACGCGGAAGGTGGAACGCACGACACCCGGTACTGCTACATGGGCGAATCCCGCCTCTCTCGCCTCGAGTTCATGCTCCCCGAGGGATCGGCCATCCTCGGGGTGGACGAGCACACCGCCCTCATCCTCGACCTCGGCGCGGGGCGGGTCGAGGTGCGGGGTCGGGGGCAGGTCGTGGTCGACGTGGCGGCGCCGAGTCAGGTCTCCCCGCCGGCACCTCCATCTCTCTCGGCGAGCTGCGCGCGATGCTCGCCGGCGGCGCCCTGTCCGCGGCTCGCCCTCCGGCTCCTGACCGGGCTCCGGCACCGTCCGAGACCGTCGACCGGGCGGAACCCTTCCTGTCATTGGTCGGCGAACGTCAGGAGGAATTCGACCGCGCTCGTGACCGTCGCGACGTCGCGGCGATGGTCGCGGCCGTCCTCGCCCTCGACACGACGATGGCGGAGTGGTCCGGCGAGACCTTCTCCGGCGACGAGCGCGACCAGGCACGGCGCGTCCTGCGGCGCATGGTGACCCGGCTCGGTGAGGTCGCCGTCGACGGTGCGGCCGACCCGCGCGAACGGGTGGCACCGCTGGTCGACGCCGTCCTTGCACTGCGGCGGCAATGGCGGGGGGAGCGCCGCTTCGACGATGCCGACCGTCTTCGCCAGCTCCTCGCCGGCTGCCGCATCGAGGTCCGCGACGGCCACCAGGGCGAGGAGAGCGGCTGGGAACTGGCCGACGCTCCCGGCTGACGGAACAAGGAGGTTGCGATGACGTCTCCATCCGCGCTGACGACCCGGACCCTGGGCCGCTCCGGCATCGAGGTCAGTGCTCTCGGCCTGGGTTGCTGGGCCATCGGCGGACCGACGAAGGGCGAGGACGGCCGCACCATCGGCTGGGGCGAGGTGGACGACTCGGCGTCCGTGCGGGCGATCCAGCGCGGCTTCGACCTCGGCGTCACCCTGTTCGACACCGCCGACGTCTACGGGGCGGGCCACAGCGAGAGGGTGCTGGCCGTGGCGCTGGCCGGTCATATGGACGAGGTCGTCATCGCCACCAAGTTCGGTTTCACCTTCGACGACGACGGCAGCCGTCACGGGCGCGGCATGGACGTGAGCCCGGCTTACATCCGCGGCGCCTGCCACGCCTCGCTCCGGCGCCTGGGGAGAGAGGCCATCGACCTCTACCAGCTCCACGTCGGCAGCCTCGAGCAGGCCCAGTCCGACAGCGTGGTGGAGGAACTGGAGAACCTCCAGCGGGAGGGAGTGATCCGCAGTTTCGGTTGGAGCGCCGATGTCGCGGCCCAGGCCGCGCGCTGGGCCGAGCGGGGCACCTGCACCGCGCTCCAGTTCGCCTGCAATGTCCTCCAGGACGCCCCCCAACTCGTGGCCCTCTGCGAGACCAGCTCCATGGCCGCGATCATCCGAAGCCCGCTGGCGTCGGGATTCCTGAGCGGCAAGTACTCGTCCGCGTCCCGTCTGCCCGCCGACGACTGGAGGGCGCAGGCCATCGAGCTCGGCTGGGGCGACATGTTCGGCCCTGACGGCAGCGCGCAGGCGCCGTGGCTGGCGAAGCTCGACGCTCTGCGGGAGATCCTCTCCGACTCGGGGAGGACCCTGGCCCAGGGGGCGCTGGCCTGGCTCTGGGCGCGCAGCCCGGTCACCATCCCCATCCCCGGCTTCAAGACTGTGGAGCAGGTGGAGGAGAACGTGGGGGCGCTCCGCCACGGACCGCTGTCGGTGGCGCAGCTCACCCGCATCGACGAGGTCCTCGGCCGCTGAGCCGGCCCGCCGGGCGCGTCCCCGGGATCAGCCCGCGGGCGGTGGCGGGGCACGAAGCCAGATCGCCGACCCGTCGTGTCCGCAGATGACCTCCCGGGCGGTCCGGCGTACGGCGTCCCGCGCCACCACCGCCGCCGCCGCCGCGTCCAGACCGTCGTGGCTTCACATGAGGAGGGCCGGCTCGACGACGCCGGCATCCCGGAGCAGGTCGGCCCGTGCCCGGACGCCGGCGGACGTCGTCTTCTTCGGGGGTTCGTCCCGCCGTTCAGCCGGCGGAAGGCGGCGTGGGGATAGACCTCGATCGGCCTGAGACCGGCGGTGATTGCTCGGCGGTGCACCTCGAAGCCGGTATCCATCCAACCCGGAACGGGTTCACCGGGAAGCGGCGTCACCCAGGCGACCCAGTATCCCTCCTGCCTGCCCAGGGCGATCTCGCCGCAGCGGGCCGGCCGGAACTTCCGGGACAGTGACAGGTCGTCCCGGTGGGGGCCGGTGCTGAGCCGGTCCGGCGCGTCCACGGCGACAACAAGACCTCGGGGAAGGCGCCACAGGAAATGGTCCAGGGTAGCGAGGCCGAGTGCCTCGCAGACCACCGGCCTACCCTCTCCGTCGATGCCGACGCAATGGACGACGCTGGCCCCCACGTCGATGCCCAGCGCGATGACGGAGGCCGGCATGGCGTCCCCAGCGTAGCGGGCAACGCCGGGGGCGAGGCTCTGGTGACCGACGCGCCGCCGGTCCCCGCAGTCGCCGCGACAGGGATGAGAGACGTCACGGCCCTCCCGCCCGACTTCGTCACAGCACATCACTGGGACGTGACGGGACCGGTGATAGCTTCCACCCCATGCCCATGCCGGGGAAATCTCTTTCGGGCGGCAGGGCGGCGCGCTCGGTCGCCACCGGGCTGGCTGTTGCCGTGGCGGTGGCGGCGCTCTCCGGCGTCTTCCCCCAGACGGTCACGGCCGGGTCCACGCAGCTCGTCAACGAGCCCTTCACCAACACCACCACAGCCTCGTCCGAGTGGGTGCTGCCGAACGCCCCGGCGGGGACCAATGTCGCCTGCCTGACGGCTGGGACCAGCACGGCGCAGACGCCCATCAAGGGCTGCGGCCTGTCGACCCCGGATCCGGCCGGGAGCGGCGCTCTCCGCCTCACCGCCGACACCGGCGGTGAGGAGGGCGGCGTCGCCTACTCCGTCAGCGTCCCGGCCACCGACGGCATCGACGCCGTGTTCGACACCTACCAGTACGGCGGCAACGGCGCTGACGGCATCGGCTTCTTCCTCGCCGCCGCCAACCCCTCCGATCCCGCTCCGCCGGCCTCGATCGGCCAGGCGGGAGGCTCCTTGGGGTACGCGGCTAGCGGCACCGGATCCACCGCCGGCCTCAGCGAAGGGTACCTCGGCATCGGCATCGACGTGTACGGCAACTTCTCCAATGACACCGTCGAGGGAAGCGGCTGCAGCAACCCCGGCTGGAGCAGCAGCAAGGCCTTCGCCAATAACATCACCGTGCGCGGCCCCGGCAACGGCACGGTCGGCTACTGCATCCTCGCCAGCACCGAGCCGAGCGGCGGCGCGGGAACCCTCGACGGCGGCTCCGGCGGGACGCGATCCAGCTCGAAGGTTCCGGTCGAGGTGGTCATCAACCCGACGAGTTCGACCATCACCACAACCTCGGGACTGAGCGTCGCAGCGGATTCGTTCGAGGTCGCCTTCACCCCCATCGGCGGATCGCAGAAGAAGCTCACCGGCACGCTGCCGACCACGGCGAACAACACTGTCCTGGCCAACACCAGCGCCTTCCCCTCGTCGTGGATCAACAGCAGCACCGGCATCCCCTACCAGCTCACCTTCGGCTGGGTGGGATCGACCGGGGGTTCGTACGACTACCACGAGGTCAACATGGTGACGGCCAGCACCGCCACCGGCACGGCCCCGCCGCAGCTCACGGCCTCGATCACCAACAACGCCTCCAACGCCCCGGCCCACGGTTCGACAATGGACTACAGCGTCACCGTCGGCAACAGTGGCACCGGCGGGACCGAGAACGACACCGTCACCATGACCGACACGGTGCCGACCGGAGAGACGCCGGTGAGCACCGGCCTCGGTGGCACGGGGTGGTCGTGCTCCATATCCGGGCAGGTGGTGACCTGCACCAATCCGGGTCCGCTGTCGGCGGGCAGCAGCCTCTCCGCCATCACCGTTCCCGTCACCGTGTCCGCTTCGGGGCGAGCGTTCTGACGGATTCCGCCACGGTCTCCTCGAACGACGCCAACCCCACTTCGTCGACGGACCAGGTGACGGTGGCCAAGGCCTCGACCTCCTTCAGCGCCTCGGCCTCCCCGTCGAGCTCGACCTACGGCACCTCCGTCACCCTGTCGGCCTCCGGCCTGCCTTCCGACGCCACCGGCACGGTGACCTTCACCTCCGGAAGCACGACGCTCTGTTCTGGTTCGGTCTCCTCGGGGGCGGCCTCGTGCACGACCGTATCGCCGGTGCCGGGCTACACAGTCACGGCGACATATGGCGGGAACACCAACTACGCGAGCTCGACGGCGACGACCAGCTTCACGGTGACCAAGGCGACCCCGTCGATGTCCGCCTCGGCGAGCCCGGCCAGTGCGGGCTATGGCACGTCGGTCACCCTCTCCGCGACGCTGCCGGCAGCGGCCACGGGCACCGTCACCTTCACCTCCGGGGGCAGCACGCTCTGCTCTGGCTCCGCATCCTCGGGGACGGCCTCCTGCTCCACGGGGACCGTCGCTCTTGGCAATTACCCGGTGACGGCGACGTACTCCGGTGACACCAATTACAACGGGGCGACCGCGACGACGAGTTTCACGGTGGTCAAGGCCACCACTTCCATCACCGCCTCGGCGAGCCCGACCAGCACAACGCACGGGAACTCCATCACCCTCAAGGCGGCGGGGCTGGCAAATGCCGCCACCGGGACGGTGACCTTCACCTCCGGAGGCGGCACGCTCTGCACGGCAACGGTCAGCTCCGGCTCCGCATCCTGCTCGGCCGCGGCGCTGCTCGCGGTGGGCGCCTACGCGGTGACAGCGACGTACTCGGGCGACACCAACTACGGAGGCTCGACGGCGTCGACGAGCTTCTCCATCACGAAGGCGGCGCCATCCTTCACCGCGAGCGCCAGCCCGGCCAGCACGACGTACGGCAACACGGTGACCCTCTCCGCGTCCGGCCTTTCCTCCGACGCGACGGGCACGGTCACCTTCGCCGTGACGACCGGCGGGACGACGCTCTGCTCCGGGACGGTCAGCGCGGGAGCCGCCTCCTGCTCGACCCCGGTGGAGGTCGCCGGCCCCCACGGGGTGACGGCGACATACTCGGGTGACTTCAACTACAGCGGTGCGACGGGGACGACGACCTTCACGATCACGAAGGCGACGACCACCATCACCGCCTCGGCGAACCCGACCAGCAGCACGTACGGCAACACTGTGACGCTCTCCGCCGGGAGCCTTCCCATCGCCGCCACCGGCACGGTGACCTTCACCCTCACCTCGAGCGGGACGACGCTCTGCTCCGGGTCCGTCAGCGCCGGAGCCGCCAGCTGCGCCAGCCCGGTGGAGGTCGCTGGGATCTACGGCGTCACCGCCAGTTACGCGGGTGACGCGAACTTTACGGGGTCCACAGCCACGACCGCTTTCACCATCACCAAGGCGGCGACAGCGGTGACCGCCTCTGCCAGCCCGGCGAGCGCCGCGTACGGCAGCACGGTGACGCTGTCGGCCGCGAGCCTGCCCACCGCCGCCACCGGGACGGTGATCTTCACCCTGGCGTCGGGCGGCACCACGCTCTGCTCCGCGTCGGTCAGCGCCGGGGCCGCCTCCTGTGTCATCCCGGTGGAACCCGCCGGCACCAACGGGGTCACGGCGACCTACGGGGGCGACACGAACTTCACTGGATCGACCGTGACGACGAGCTTCACCGTCACCGAGGCACCGTCGTCCTTCACCGCCTCGGCGAGCCCGACCAGCACTACCCATGGGAGCTCGGTCACCCTCATGGCGACGGCGCTGCCGTCTGCCGCCACTGGGACGGTCATCTTCACCGCCGGGGGGACCACGCTGTGCACGGCGACGGTCGCATCGGGTTCGGCGTCGTGCTCAACGGCCGGCTCCCTCGCCGTCGCCGCGTACACGGTGACGGCGACGTACTCCGGTGACACGAACTACGCCGCATCGACGGGGTCGACGAGCTTCGCCATCACCAAGGCGACGCCGTCCTTCAGCGCGTCGTCGAACCCGACCAGCACGGCATACGGCAACGCGGTGGCCCTCTCCGCGTCCGGCCTTGCCGGCGACGCCACCGGCAGCGTCACCTTCACGCTGACGTCGGGCGGGACAACCCTCTGCTCTGGGTCCGTCAGCGCCGGGGCCGCCACCTGCTCGAGCCCCGTGGAGCCCGCTGACACCTACGGGGTCACCGCGACCTACTCCGGTGACTTGACTACACGGGCTCGACGGCGACGACCAGCTTCACCATCACGAAGGCGACGAGCACGTTCACCGCCTCGGCGAGCCCGGCCAGCACCACCTACGGCAACGCGGTGACGCTCTCCGCCGCGAGCCTCTCCACCGCCGCGACGGGCACCGTCACCTTCACCCTCACCTCGGGTGGAACACCTTCTGCGCCGGCTCGGTGAACGCGGGTGCCGCGTCCTGCACGACGGGTATCCTGGCTCCGGGCGGCTACGCGGTCACGGCGACGTACTCCGGCGACACGAACCACACGGGCTCGTCGGCGTCGACGAGCTTCGCCGCCGATGACCCGGCGGCGGCGACGGTCGCCGTCTCGGCAACCCCACCGTCCGCCAGTTACGGCACCTCGGTCTTGCTGGCGGCGACGGGTCTCCCCTCGGGCGCCACGGGCTCGGTCACCTTCACCTCGGGCGGCACGATCCTGTGCTCCGGTTCGGTCTCCTCGGGAGCCGCCTCCTGCTCCACGGGGACCCTGGCCGTGGGCAGTTAC
>CAWEEP010000011.1:0-77772 GCA_963808125.1 Candidatus Dormiibacterota bacterium | reverse complement strand
TGTGCACCGCCACCGTCAGCTCGGGTGGGGCGTCGTGCGAGACGGCGACGCTGCCCGTCGGCACCTACCCGGTGACGGCGACCTACTCCGGTGACGCCGACTACGCGGGGTCGACGGCGACGACCGGCTTTACGGTTGAGAAGGGCACGACCTCCCTGAGCGCCTCGGCAAGCCCGTCCAGCACCACCTATGGCACACCGTGGCCCTCTCGGCCTCCGGTCTCCCCTCCGCCGCCACGGGCAGCGTCACCTTCACCTCGGCTGGTGACACGCTCTGCTCGGCATCGGTCGCCTCGGGCCAGGCGTCGTGCTCCACGACGACGCTCCCGGCGGGCCCGTACGCGGTCACGGCGGCGTACGCCGGTGACGCTGACTACCTGGGATCGTCGGCGGCGGCGAGCTTCTCCATCACGAAGGTGGCCACCTCCCTCAGCGCCTCGGCAAGCCCGTCGAGCACCACCTACGACGGCGGTGTCGACTCCACCCTCTTCGCCTCCGGTCTTCCCGCCGACGCCACCGGCAGCGTCACCTTCAGCGCGGGGGGCACGACGCTCTGTTCCGCCTCCGCCTCCACCGGAGCGGCCTCGTGCTCTGCGGGGACACAGGACGCGGGCAGCTACTCGGTCATCGCCACGTATCCGGGGGACGCCAACTACGCGGGTTCCACGGCGACGACGAGCTTCACGGTGGTCCAGGCTACCGCGCACTTCACCGCGGCGGCGAGCCCGGCGGCGACCACGTACGGCAACGCGGTGACCCTGACGGCCGCGGCCCTCCCCGCCGACGCCACCGGTGCCGTCGCCTTCAGCCTCACTGGAGTTGGGACGGGCCTGTGCTCGTCCGCGGTGGAGTCGGGTTCCGCCTCCTGCTCCACCGGAGTGCTCACGCCGGGTGTCTACGCGGTGACCGCGACCTACTCTGGTGACACCGACCACGAGGGTTCGGCGGCTCTGACCAGCTTCACCGTGGGCCGGGCAACCACCTCGATCACCGCCTCGGCAGCCCCGTCGAGCACCAGCTCCGGGGGCACGGTCGGCCTCTCAGCATCGGGCCTGGCGTCCGGCGCCACGGGCAGCGTCACCTTCACCTCGGAGGGGGCGACGCTGTGCACCGCATCCGTGAGCGACGGCGGAGCCTCGTGCTCGACAGGGGTTCTCCCGGTGGGCAGCTACCCGGTGACGGCGACGTACTCGGGGAACGCCGACTACGCGGGGTCGACGGCCACGACGACCTTCTCCATCACGCGGATGGTGACCTCGTTCGACGCGTCGGCGAGCCCGTCGAGCACGGCGTACGGCGGTACGGTGGGCCTTTCGGCGTCTGACCTTCCCAGCGGCGCCACGGGCAGCGTCACCTTCACGGCGGGGGCGTCCACCCTCTGCACGGCATCGGTGAGTGACGGCGGGGCGTCGTGCTCGACAGAGGTTCTCCCCGCCGGCGCGTACTCGGTGACGGCGGCGTACTCCGGGGACACGGACTACGCGGGATCGTCGGCGACGGCGGCCTTCTCGATCACGAAGGCGCCCACCTCGATCAGCGCCTCGGCGAGCCCGTCCAGCGTGACCTATGACAGCGGCAGCCATCCCACCCTGCTCGCCTCGGGCCTTCCCTCCGACGCCACGGGCAGCGTGACCTTCACCGCGGGGGCGACGACCCTGTGCTCCGCCTCCGTCACGTCGGGGGAGGCCTCGTGCTCGGCGGGGGCGCGCGACGCAGGCGCCTACTCGGTCACCGCCAGCTTCTCGGGCGACCCCAACTACCAGGGCTCGACGGCGACGACGGGCTTCACGGTGAACCAGGCCACGACCTCCCTTGCCGCCTCGGCGAGCCCGTCGAGCACGACCTACGGCACCGCGGTGGCTCTGGAGGCCTCTGAGCTCGCCTCTGACGCCACCGGCAGCGTGACCTTCACCGTCACCGGCGTGGGCACGACGCTGTGCACGGCGTCGGTGGGCTCGGGCTCTGCCCCCTGCTCGACCGGCGAGGTCATCCCCGGCGTCTACGCGGTCACGGCGACGTACTCCGGCGACACCGACTACACGGGGGCGTCGGCGGTGACCGGCTTCTCGGTGGGTCAGGCCGCGACATCGATCAGCGCCTCGGCGAGCCCGTCGAGCGTCGGGTACGGCGGCACGGCCGGCCTCTCGGCGTCCGGGCTGCCGGCGGATGCCACGGGCAGCGTCACCTTTACCTCGGGTGCGGCGACGCTGTGCACCGCCACCGTCAGCTCGGGTGGGGCGTCGTGCGAGACGGCGACGCTGCCCGTCGGCACCTACCCGGTGACGGCGACCTACTCCGGTGACACCGACTACACCGGGTCGACGGCAACGGCGAGCTTCTCCGTCACCAGGGCATCCACCTCGATCAGCGCCTCGGCAAGCCCGTCCAGCACCACGTACGGCAACGAGGTGACGCTGACGGCATCCGAACTCCCCTCCGATGCCGGAGGCAGCGTCACCTTCACCTCGGCTGGTGACACGCTCTGCTCGGCATCGGTCGCCTCGGGCCAGGCGTCGTGCTCCACGACGACGCTCCCGGCGGGCTCGTACGCGGTCACGGCGGTGTACTCCGGTGACACTGACTACCTGGGATCGTCGGCGGTGGCGAGCTTCTCCATCACCCAGGTGGCCACCTCCCTCAGCGCCTCGGCGAGCCCACCGACGGCTGGCTACGGCCTCCCCGTCGCCCTCTTCTCGACCGGCCTCCCGGCCGACGCCACCGGCAGCGTGACCTTCACCTCGGGGACGGTGACGCTCTGCTCCGCGACAGTCTCGGCAGGAGGGGCGTCGTGCTCCACGGGAACCCTGGCCCCGGGCGACTACCCGGTCACCGCCACCTACTCCGGCGACACTGACTACGCGGGTTCCGCGGCGACGACGAGCTTCACGGTGGTCCAGGCCACGACCGCCCTGAGCGCCTCGGCGATCCCCTCCTCCTCGACATACGGCACCCACGTGACCCTGTCGGCATCCGGCCTCGCCATCGATGCCACGGGGACGGCCGCCTTCAGCCTCACTGGAGTCGGGACGGGCCTGTGCTCGTCCGCGGTGGAGTCGGGTTCCGCCTCCTGCTCCACCGGAGTGCTCACGCCGGGTGTCTACGCGGTGACCGCGACCTACTCCGGCGACGCCGACTACACCGCGGCGACCGCGCTGACGAGCTTCGCGGTGAGCCAGGCCGCGACCTCGATCACCGCCTCGGCGAGCCCGTCGACCTCCGGGTACGGCAACCCCGTCGGCCTCTCAGCATCGGGCCTGGCGTCCGGCGCCACGGGCAGCGTCACCTTCACCTCGGAGGGGGCGACGCTGTGCACCGCATCCGTGAGCGACGGCGGAGCCTCGTGCTCGACAGGGGTTCTCCCGGTGGGCAGCTACCCGGTGACGGCGACGTACTCGGGGAACGCCGACTACGCGGGGTCGACGGCCACGACGACCTTCTCCATCACGCGGATGGTGACCTCGTTCGACGCGTCGGCGAGCCCGTCGAGCACGGCGTACGGCGGTACGGTGGGCCTTTCGGCGTCTGACCTTCCCAGCGGCGCCACGGGCAGCGTCACCTTCACGGCGGGGGCGTCCACCCTCTGCACGGCATCGGTGAGTGACGGCGGGGCGTCGTGCTCGACAGAGGTTCTCCCCGCCGGCGCGTACTCGGTGACGGCGGCGTACTCCGGGGACACGGACTACGCGGGATCGTCGGCGACGGCGGCCTTCTCGATCACGAAGGCGCCCACCTCGATCAGCGCCTCGGCGAGCCCGTCCAGCGTGACCTATGACAGCGGCAGCCATCCCACCCTGCTCGCCTCGGGCCTTCCCTCCGACGCCACGGGCAGCGTGACCTTCACCGCGGGGGCGACGACCCTGTGCTCCGCCTCCGTCACGTCGGGGGAGGCCTCGTGCTCGGCGGGGGCGCGCGACGCAGGCGCCTACTCGGTCACCGCCAGCTTCTCGGGCGACCCCAACTACCAGGGCTCGACGGCGACGACGGGCTTCACGGTGAACCAGGCCACGACCTCCCTTGCCGCCTCGGCGAGCCCGTCGAGCACGACCTACGGCACCGCGGTGGCTCTGGAGGCCTCTGAGCTCGCCTCTGACGCCACCGGCAGCGTGACCTTCACCGTCACCGGCGTGGGCACGACGCTGTGCACGGCGTCGGTGGGCTCGGGCTCTGCCTCCTGCTCGACCGGCGAGGTCATCCCCGGCGTCTACGCGGTCACGGCGACGTACTCCGGCGACACCGACTACACGGGGGCGTCGGCGGTGACCGGCTTCTCGGTGGGTCAGGCCGCGACATCGATCAGCGCCTCGGCGAGCCCGTCGAGCGTCGGGTACGGCGGCACGGCCGGCCTCTCGGCGTCCGGGCTGCCGGCGGATGCCACGGGCAGCGTCACCTTCACCTCGGGTGCGGCGACGCTGTGCACCGCCACCGTCAGCTCGGGTGGGGCGTCGTGCGAGACGGCGACGCTGCCCGTCGGCACCTACCCGGTGACGGCGACCTACTCCGGTGACACCGACTACACCGGGTCGACGGCAACGGCGAGCTTCTCCGTCACCAGGGCATCCACCTCGATCAGCGCCTCGGCAAGCCCGTCCAGCGTGAGGTACGCCAGCGGAACCACACCCACCCTCTCGGCCTCCGGGCTTCCGTCGGACGCGGGAGGCAGCGTCAACTTCACGCTGACGTCGGACGGCAGCACGCTGTGCACGGCGTCGGTGGTCTCCGGCGGGGCGTCGTGCTCGGCGGCGGCGACCGCGGCCGGCTCCCACGCGGTGACGGCCACGTACTCCGGGGACGCGGATTACGCGGGCTCGGCGGCGACGACCACCTTCTCCGTGACGCAGGCGTCCACCTCCATCTCCGCCTCGGCGGACCCGTCCACCACAACCTATGGCAGCGGCGTCACAGTCTCAGCCTCCGGGCTGCCCGACGACGCCACCGGCAGCGTGACCTTCACCTCGGGGACGGTGACGCTCTGCACCGGGACGGTGTCCTCTGGGGCCGCCTCCTGCTCGACGGGCGAGATCGGCGCGGGTGAGTACCCCGTCACGGCGGACTACTCCGGCGACACCGACTACGCGGCCTCCTCGGCGACGACGGGCTTCACCATCACCCCGGGCCCGACCTCCATCAGCGCAGGGTCGGGTGGCGACTTCGCCGCCGGCGGGGAGGCCGACCTATGGGCGAGCGGCCTTCCCTTCGGCATCGCCGGCGAGGAGATCACCTTCACGACCGCCGGCGGAACCGTGCTGTGCACGGCGGACTACGCGGCGGGCCGGGCAGAGTGCTTCTCGGGGCCGCTCGACGCGGGCGAGTACTCGGTGACGGCGACCTACTCCGGGGACCAGGACTACCTCGGCTCGGTGGCCGACACGGGATTCGACGTCACCCCGGACCCCGTGCTTGACCTCATCGCGTCCAGCAGCGCGCCGGACCTCTCAGCCGGGAGCCAGTACACGATCGCCATCGATCCGTCGGTCGACGCGTCGGGCGGCACCGCCTACAACGATCCCGAGCTGACGCTGACCCTGCCCACCGGCGAGACCATCGACACGGTGCCTGACACGTCCGACTGGAGCTGCTCGTTGAGCGGCAGGACTGAGCTCCACTGCAGGTCGAAGGCCTCGGGGCCCGTTGGCGCCGGCACGGAACTCGGAGACTTTGCGGTTACCGTCGACGTGGACCCCGCCGCGTCGGGAACGTTGAGCACCCTCCTGACGCTTTCGGACGACCCGGACAATGCGATCGACGGGGCGGCGAGCCCCTCCGTCGACGTGACGCCGCCCCCGGGTTTCAACCTCGTCATGTCGGGAACGCCGTCCCGCGTGACGGCGGGGAGCTCGTACTTGCTGTCGCTCGCCCTGAGCCTCAACGACTCGGGCGGTCCCGCCTACCACACCCCCACGCTGACCGTGACGCTGCCAGCCGGTGAGTCCTTCGCCGCCGCGCCGGACGTGTCCGGCTGGGATTGCACGCTCGCCGACGGTGACACCCAGCTCGTCTGCACCTCGACGGCGGTCACACCGATTGACGCGGGAACAGACCTGCCGACGGTGAGCGCCGTGGTCTACGTCTCCGACACGACGATCGGCAACCTGGTGACCACGGCGTCGCTCTCCGACAGCGCCGACGGCGCGTCCCCCGCGGGCGGTGTCCAGGCCGTCACTGTCGTCGATGCCGCCACCTCGTCGGGTGCCCCCACGCCGGGCACGGGTGCTCCGGCGGCGCCGGCCTCGACGTGGATCGCCGGCCTTCTGCTCGTCGCCCTGGGGCTCCTGCTGGTGACCTGGCGCCGCCGCCGCCGGTTCGGCGGCTCCGTCTCCCGGCCGTAGCGGGGGCCGGGCTCGCCGCGCCACGCCGAACCACGCCGCTTGAGAGCGTCGCCTGCGCCTGTGCGACACTCCGGCCATGGCCTTCCCCATCACCACTGAGCTCATCGCCGCCCAGGCACGCCGGCTCGGTGAGGGAAGCCACCGCTACACCGCCCGGCAGCTCTACTACGCCTCGTGCGCCGCGGCCGACCGACCCCCGCCCTCGCCCGCCCGGAGCCTCACCGGCTGCGGCGTGCTTCTTCTCCTTCTCGCCGCCGCCCTGCTCTGGGTGCATTCCGTCGCCCTCACCGCCGCGCTGGCGGGCCTCGGCGCTCTGACGCTACTCGGGGCGCTGGCGAGCGCGCTCCGCACCCGAGGGCGAGTGCCGGGGTCGCGACCGCTCGTCGAGAGCTACGACGGATTCTGTGGAGGACCCCTGCGCAGCGCGCTCGACGTGCGACCCGAGGCCTTCTTCGCCCTGCTTGAACCCCGGTCACCCGCCGCCTCCGCTCCCGAAGATCCAGGAGAGGAGGCCATCGATCCGGGCGCAGGTACCAGCGTCCTGCCTGCCGCCGGAGCGCTCGTCGCCTGCGACAGGTCCGAGACAGAGCTCCTCCTCGTTGGCAACGCAGCCCACCTGCCACTGATGCGCGTCGTGACCGTGGATCCCGCGCCGGGTGACGCCGACGCCCTGGCCCTCGTGGTCGCCGGACACCGCGTCGTCGCCCTCCACGACGCCGATCCCCGGGGCTGTGATCTTCCGGCACGGCTGCGCCGGGCCGGGGCCCTGGAGGTGATCGACGCCGGATTGTCGCCGCCAGCGTCGGATGCGGGGCTCCAGGTCATCGAAGGCCCCCCGGCCCGCCTCCCCGAGGGATTGGCGGCGGGGTTGCCCGCCGACCAGGTTCACTGGCTGAGCAGCGGCCGGCGCATGGAGCTGGCCACGCTCACTCCCGAGGAGGTGCTGGCCCGGGTGGACGCCGCCCTCGCCGGAGCCCCCTGATCTTCCCGGTGGGGGCGCGACGACCCCGGCCGCTCAGTCGCGGGCGGCGAGGGCGCGGCTGATGAAACCGACCAGGAAGGCGTAGAACTGGCGCCGATCGGCGGCATCGACATCCGGGGTCACCAGCTGGCCGAGGCGGCGTCGGGTGATCCACGGCGGCACCCCCTGTGCGAGGGACCTGTCGTTGACCTTCAGCGAGACCAGGGCGTCGTTCTCCTCATCCACGCAGATCATCACCTTGCAGGTGATCCCGCTCCGGTCGCCGATGCGCCACCCGCGCTCCCAGCGCCTCCCCAGGCCGTCGGAGCGGACGACGTTGACGCCGCGATCCTCGAAGATGATCTCTCCCTCGTGCAGCCCCGAGACGATGGCCTCGTTGAGGGTGGGGAAGCCCTCGGTGCAGATCCAGCTGACCAGGGAGGCTCCTCGATGGTCCACCGGGGGCAGGAGACGGGGGTTGCTCGCCTTGCTGCCCAGCGCGGTCACCGTGCTGGCGTGCCGGCGGCAGTAGCGGAGCATGCCGATGCGCCGGGCGTGGTGCGAGCACCACTGCGTCCCGCAGGGGTGTCCGACGCTGTCCGCGTACGCGCATTCGACCGCCCCCTGCGCGGTGCACCCCTGTTCCCGGCAGCCCTGTCCGGGAACAGGGGTCTGGAGCTCCGCAGGGCGCGTCTCGACCAAGGTGAAGACCGCAGTCATGCCGAAGATCGCCTACAACCCACGCTCACATCCTCTCTCGTCTTGAGAGCTTAGGCTCGACTGACGTGAATGCCGTGAAGCTTTTCAGAACTGTGACGCCGGTACCAGAGACTGGACAGCTTTTGCAACCGCCTCCTCCCCGATTCGTTACCGGGGCACCCTAGGCTGACGGTGGCGATGCATGCGACGGCCGACAGGGGGGCCCGAGCTTCCGCGACCCCTTCGGGGTTCCTCAGGCCTCTGGGCGCCCTGAAGCGCGGTCCCGCCCCTGCGGAGCGGGGGAGCCTGCAGAGGGCCGTCGCCCCCGTCGTGCCCCGGACTTGGAGATGGGGCGTCGGCATCGCCGTGATCGGGGGCGCCGTGGTGCTGTCGGCCACGGCGATGTTCGTGACCGGCAGCGGGCGTTCCGTGTACGCCTGGTTGATGCTGGTCGCGGCCGGTGCTCTCGTCGCCATGGCCGTGCCCCTCATCGTGTATCACCGCAGGTTCACCGCCCTTCTCACCAGCCTCTCGGCGCTTGAGCGGAGTGAGGCCGATCTCGCGGACGAGCGGGAGGAGCTCCTCCACGACGCCCTGATGGCGTCGGATGGCGAGCGGCAGCGCCTCGCCGCGGACCTCCACGACGGCGTGATTCAGCTGGTCAGCGCTGTCACCCTGCGCACGGCGACCCTGGCTCGCGGGCTGCGCCGCGACCAGTCGGTGGCGCCGGAGAAACTCGCTTCGGCGGCCGTGAGCCTGGATCGGATCACCGCCGACCTGCAGGCGGTCACCGCCGATCTGCGCAACCTGATGGGCGCCCTCGCCGGCGGGGATATCGAGAGCGACGGCCTGTCCGGCGCCCTCAGCCAGCTGCTCGCCCCCCTTGCCGATCGCGGCGTGAACGTCGAGATCACCATCGGGGAGCTCGACTGCGACGCCCGGGTCCGCGGCCTCATCCACCGCGTGGCGCAGGAGCTCGTGCGCAACGCCGCCAAGCACGCCAGGGCCCGTCGCGTCTCCCTCACCGTGGAGTGCGACGCCGAGGGCGTGTGCCTGCGGGTGGCAGACGACGGCCGCGGCTTCGACGCGGCCGACCTGGAGCGATACCGCAGGCAGGGGCACATGGGGCTCCGTCTCCTGGAACAGAGGATCCGCGACGCCGGGGGGCAGATGGAGATCACCTCCAGCCCCGGGCATGGGACCACCGCGGAGATGACGCTGCCCACGCCGTCGCCCGCCCGGTCACGGTGAGGGACATTTGACGGCGGGAGCCGCCTGACGGGCGGCCCAACCGCCCCTCGCCGGCGGGGCACCGCAGACGGCGGGCGCCCGCCCGGGTCAGCGCTCGACTGGCGGTGTCGTGATCAGGCCCTCGCGGATGGCGATGGAGACCGCCTCCAGCTTCGAGTGGGCCCCGAGCTTGCTGATGATGTTCTGGATGTGGTTGCGCAGGGTGTGGATGCTGATGAAGAGCCTTTCGGCGATCTCCTGGTTGCTCATCCCGTCCGCCAGGAAGAGGAGAACCGCGGTCTCCCGGTGGGTGAGTGCCTCGCCGGAGTAGCCGTTCCCCTTGCCGTCGCTGCCGGTGAGGCGGCCCAGCATCGCCGGTGACACCGCGGTGGCACCCGAGGCGGCCGAACGCACCGCGGCCGACAGCTCGTCGATGCTGTCCCCCTTGGTCACGAAGCCGACGCAGCCGGCGGCCAGCGCCTCGCTGAGGACGGCCGGATCGACTGCCGCGGTGACGAGCACCACCCGGACCCCGGGCCGGATGGCCCGCAACTCCGCCGCCGCGTGCGTGCCCTGTCCGTCAGGGAGGCGCTGGTCGAGGAGGATGACATCGACCTCGGTCGATTCCAGGTGGCTCCGGGCATCGGCCAGGCTGGCCACGCAGTCGACCACGCGGATGTCGGATTCTTCGTTGAGGGCCGCCGCCACCGCCTGGCTGAACATCACATGGTCATCGACGAGGAGGACGCGGATAACTCGCGACATGGTCCCTTGCATGGGATCTCCTCGGGCGTTCACGCGGAAGTCTGCCCCACCTGGCTATTGTTCGATCCGTGGGATGGGTTCGGGGGGCATTTCTTCGCTCTGTCACGGCCGCGTATCCCGTCCGGTGGTGCATCGCAGCCGTGTCACGGGGGCTGGCAGGCCCCACCGGTGCGGCGCGCCCCCCGGCACGGCCGGACGACCGTTCCGCACTGGCTAGTGCATCCGCACCACGCCAGGTCCGGGCGTCCACGTCTGGTGCCCCGGACGCGGTGGCGGCACGATGTGAACGTCCCATTCAGATCATGGGGATGGCACAGTGATCAACACAGACGTCGTCCGCCCAGGGCGATCGAGCTTCCTCGCCCGCCTGACCCGCAGCTCCCAGGCCGACCTTGCCGACTACTGGACGGGGATCGTCCAGGATTTCCGGGTCCTCGCCGCCGACGCGGTGGCGGCACCCATCGCCGCGGCGGTGATCCTGTCACAGCTCGTTGACGCGCTGACGACGCTGCTCGCCCTCGCCAATAATTCCCCGGAAGGCAATCCGATCAGCGCAGCCGTCATCACTTCATGGGGGGTGCCGGGGCTGCTCATCGAGAAGGCGGTGATCTCCGTGGTGGTCGTGTTCAACATGGCCCGCCTGCGGGGTCGCAGCAGCCGGTGGCTGGGCGTCCTCGCCGTCCTCGTCGGGTTCGCCGCCGCGGCCTGGAACCTCCACTTCTCGGTGTAGTGGAGAGGCCGTGACAACCGCCGCGCCCGACTCCGAGGTTCGCGCCGGACCGTCCGCCGCCGACCCGAAAACCGTCGCCGAGCTGATCTCGCTGACCCTGACCGGCGGTCTCGGGGGCGACGATCTCCGCAGCCGGTACGCCGGGATCCTTCGCGACAGGACCAGGGCCGACGCGGTGGCCCTCCTCGGTCTGCGCGGCGGGCGGCTCACCGTCCTCGCCGGCACCGGCCTGCGACACCACCACGATCTCAAGACCTCCCCCGCCGACATCGCCATGCTCGACGGGGATGCCCCGGCGGTGATCCGGCTGGGGAAGCGGGTGGAGAACGGTGCCGTGGCGGCGCTGCTGCGGAGCGAGGGACAGACCGCTGCGCTCGCCGTCGGGCTCGGACGCCACGGCGTCCCCCAGCTGATCGTCGCCTCGCGGGCGCAGGGGAGCCTGGACGCCTCCGCCCCGTCGCTGATGCGCGCCGCCGCGGCCGCCCTCGGCGCGGCGGAAAACCGCCGGCAGGAGGCCGAGCAGTTGGAGCGCCGCCTGCGCCAGCAGGGCGCGGTGGCCGAGCTGGGTCAGCGGGCCCTCTCCGGCGAGGACATCGGCTCACTGCGGCAGGCGGCGTGCGACATGGCGGCGGCCAATCTCGACGCCGACATCGCCGGTGTGCTGGAGCGCAGCGGCGACCGCCTCGTCTTCAAAGCCGGGGTGGGCCTGCCTCCGCAGCTGGCGGAGCGCGTGCTGACAATGTCGGAGGCCGCCTCCTCGCGCGTGCTGCACGGCACCCAACACCTGCTCATCCCCGACGTGGAGGCCGACGCGAAGTTCGCCGCCACCGCGATCGCCGAGTACGTCAAGACGGGCAGCCTCCTGACGGTGCCGATCCGCGGCACGCAGCAGGCGGTGGGCACGCTGACGGTCATCTCGCGTCGGGCGGCCTCGTACTCGGAGAACGACGTGGCCTTCCTGACCGGCCTGGCCACCGTGCTGGCCATGACCGCTGAGCGCTCCCGCGTCCAGGCGCAGCTCCAGCTCTCCATCGAGGAGTTGCGCAAGAGCGCCGCCGACCGCAGCACGCTTCTGGCCCACATCGTCGAGGCCCAGGAGGAGGAGCGCCAGCGCATCGCCACGGACATCCACGACGACTCGGTCCAGGTGATGACTGCGGTCGCCCTCCGCCTCGCGACGATCCGCCGCCGGGCCGGGGCCGACCAGGGGGACCCCGTGTTCCGCGCCCTCGAGCACGATGTGCGCCAGTCGATCGCCCGGTTGCGGCACCTCATGTTCGTGCTCAGCCCGCCGGCGCTCGAGGCGCACGGGATCGCCGCCGCGCTCCACGCCTTCCTGGCCCAGGTGAGCGAGGAGGAGGGGCTCGACTACTCGCTCGACGACACCCTCCGCAACGAGCCGGACGCCCAGGTCCGGACCATCGTGTATCGCATCGCCCAGGAGGCCGTGACCAACATCTGCAACCACGCGCACGCGTCCCGGGTGGACGTCGCCCTCAGAGAGGGCGATGCCGGTGTGGTGGTGGAGATCCGTGACGATGGCATCGGCTTTGACGCCGACGGTCCCGAGCAATCACCGTTGGGCCACCTCGGCCTCCTGGCGATGCGGGAGCGCGCCGAGCAGACGGCGGCTGGTGGATGGTGGAGAGCCAGCCGGGCGCCGGCACCACGGTCCGCTACTGCGTCGGGAGCCGGGCGCTCCACCGCCGCCAGCCACCCGTCGGGAGTCGTCCCGCTGACGCGGAGACACCGGCGGTGGCGGTCTCGTGACGGTGCGGGTCCTCATCGCCGACGACGACGCCACGATGCGCAGCGCCCTCGCCGACCTCCTCGCCAGCGAGCCCGGCTACCAGGTCATCGCCGTCGCCGCCGATCCGGAGAGCGCCATCCGCCTGGCCGGGGAGCACCGTCCGGACGTCGCCCTCGTCGTACGACAATCCCCGGCGGAGGAAGCTTCCGCGCCGCCGAGGGGATCCGGGCCGCGTCGCCGGAGACGGCCATCGTCGCCCTCTCGGCGTGGGACGACCGGGAGTCGATGCGGCTCATGCGCACGGCGGGCGCCGACAGCTACCTGGTCAAGGGGCGGCGCCGGACGACATCTTCCGGACCATCGACAAGGTCAGCGGCGGGTCGCCGGCTACCTGAGCGACTTCGATGATCTGGGGTTGAGGCCCCCCACCCCTCCAGATAGGAGCGGCGGTGAGTTGAGACGCTCCACCCCGGCCCGGTACTCGTCGAGGCGGCCCTGGCGCTCGTAGAGGCGGCGGGGCTGGAGGATCTCCACGTCGTCGAGCCCGGGGACCTGGGCGGCGACCTCATAGCCGAAGTCCGGGTCGGGCTCCCAGGAGATCGCGCCTTCGGCGATGGCCTTGACGATGGCGCTGGAGTGGGCGATGGTCACCTTCTCGCTGCGCGGGTCGGCCTCGCTCCCTCCCACCCGACCGGTGTTCATCAGGAACACCTCGAAGTCGCAGGTCGAGAGGAGCTCGAGGAACCGGTTCCCCTGACGCTCGTGGCGGATGGGGAAGAAGGGGTTGGTGCCCGGTGTGCGGAGGAACTTGCCCTCCTCGTCCTTGCCGCCGGCGCTCGTCCCTGCGTCTCGCCGAGCATGAAGTACGCCGCTGCCTGGGCATGGTTCCAGAACGGCGACGCCCGGGATGAAACCCTCGTTCTGGTTGAGGATGAGCATCTGGTCGACGCGCGAGAGCTCGCGGGCGTCCTTGTGCCAGCCGAGGGCGTCCATCCGGAAGACGGCTCGCCCGTTCTGGGTGTACTCGGTGTCGAAGAAGTCCACCTCCCCGGCATCGTTCTGCGAGACATTCTCCAGGTAGGCCGCCGGGGTGCAGACGGCGCCGTAGATGCTGGGCTCGAACTCCTTGCTGAGGCTGAACGTCTTGGCGAAGCAGCCGTTCTCGGTGGCCACGACCCGGCCGCCCGGGTAGAGGGCCACGAAATCGTCCTGCACCGGCTTCGAGTTGTTCTGGCGGGTGAAGGTGGTGGTGGTCTTGCCGGTCCCCGAGAGGCCGACGATGAGCATGGTCTGGTCGCCCCGGGGGGTCGGGATCACCTTGCATCCGGCGTGGAGGCCGAGGCCGCCCTTCTCGTAGACGAGGGCGTTCCACATGCGCAGGCCGCCCTTCTTGGACTCCCCGAAGTAGTCGGAGTTGAGGACGCGGGTGACGCCCGCCTCCAGGTCCACCGCGATGATGCGGTCGTCGGGGTAACCCGGGGCGGCAAGGTTGGGGGTGTAGATGACGGTGAGCCGCGGTGCGAACCCCGGGCCCGCGTCCTCGGCGTCGAAGTACAGCCAGCGCTGCATGCCGGCGATGTTGGCGTTGGCGGCGTCGATGTAGAGGCGGACGGAGACGCGGTCGGCGGGATCGTTGCCGATGTAGCCGTCGATGACGAGCATCTCCAGGTCGCGGATGTGGTCGTCCTGGAGCCGCGCAATGCGCGCCCCCTCCTCGCCGGTGACCGTCTTCTGGGTGTGGCGCTCGGGGTGGTCGGTGACGATGAAGGTGCTGCCGGCGCTGCGATTGGTGACCTGGGTCTGGACGTTGAGATTGCCGAAGACCGTGGTTCTCGCATTGGGCATCCTGGCCGCCAGCTCGTGAAGCTCCTCGGGGCTGGGGTTCCAGTGGACGCTCTTGGCCGGGGGAAGCGCGCTTGTCGAGGGATTCAGGGCCACCGGTGCACTCCCATTTCTACCGTTCAGTCCAGCTCAGCCGGCGGCGCAAGGGGACGGGCTGTGGGGAGGGTCGGAGGCTGTGCCGCTGGGTCGAGGGAGTGTAGCAAGGGCCGGGTGGTCACCTCACGGCCCCGGGGAGGCCTGGCGCCCACATCCCTCCCACCCACTCGTTCAATGAGCGGCTACGAGGCAAGCCCTACCTCACCGTCCACGCCGCGTCGCACTGGCCCGGCAGGTCTCCCTGCCTCCTGATCCGGGTGGCGAGGTGCCGCCGCCGCCGGCTCGCCGAGAAGTCGAATCAGGCTCCGATCCGACTCGCCCGCTCGCTCCGCAGCAGCTCCTCGAAGCGTTCGGGGGTGACGGGTGGGCTGAACAGGTACCCCTGAAGAAGGTCGCTGCCGTTGCGCCGGAGAAAGGCAAGCTGCTCCTCCGTCTCGACGCCCTCGGCCGTCACCGACAGACCGAGCCGGTGGGCCAGGCCGATCATCGCCGCCACCAATGGGGCGTCGTCGCTCTCGGTCTTGATGGGGACGAGGAAGGAGCGATCGATCTTGAGGCGGTCGACGGGGAAGGTCGCCAGCTTGCTGAGGCTGGAGTAGCCGGTGCCGAAGTCGTCGATGGCGACGGCGATGCCGGCCCTGCGCAGTCGCCGAAGTTCGTCGAGGGCCGCCGCCGGCTGCGCCACCGCAGCGCTCTCGGTGATCTCGACCTCGAGGCGGTCACTGGGAAGCCCGGCCTCGAGAAGCGCGGCCGACACCCAGTCGACCAGCTCGCCCCGCCCCAGGTCGCGCCCCGACACGTTCACGGCGAGGAGGAGATCCGCCAGACGAGCGTCGCGCCAGGCCGCCACCCGGGCGCATGCCGCGCGGAGCACCCAGACGTCGATCTCGCTGATCACCCCCGTCTCCTCGGCGAGGGGAATGAAGGTGTCCGGCATCACCAGGCCCCGGACCGGGTGGTGCCAGCGCACCAGGGCCTCGCAGCCGACGATGGCGCCGCTCTCTACTGAGATGATCGGCTGGAGGAGCAGCCGCAGCTCGTCACGGGCGACGGCGTGGCGCAGGTCCTGGTCCAGGCCGAGGCGTCCCGCGGCCGTCTCGTGCATGCTGGGCGCGAAGACCTCCACCCGCCCCCTCCCCGCCGACTTGGCGGCGTACATGGCCAGCTCGGCGTTGCGCAGCAGGTCGTCGGCCCCGGCGTGTGCCGTCGAGGAGATGGCGACGCCGATCGAGAGGCTGATCACCAGGGCTTGGCCGGCGAACTCCAGCGGGGCCCGGAACGACTTGTCGAGGCGTTCCGCCGCCTCGACCGCCGCATCCACGTGGCCCACCTCCTCCAGGAGGACGGCGAACTCGTCGGCGCCGAGCCTCGCCACCGTGTCGCCGGGGCGGAGGGTCCCCTGGATGCGCGTCGCGGCCGCCTGGAGCAGGGAGTTGCCCGCCGCGTACCCCAGGCTGTCGTTGACGGTCTTGAAGTGATCCAGGTTGACGACAAGCACCCCGATGGTCGCGCTGCGCCGCCGCATTCGGGTCAGCGCGTGGGAGACACGCTCGGCGAAGAGGACCCGGTTGGCGCCGCCGGTCAGAGGGTCGCGGAAGGCACCCTCGTGCAGCTGCTTGTACATCCGGTTGCGCTCGGTGACATCGTTGATGATCGACAGGATCGCCCGACGACCGCCCCACTCCTGCGGCCCGGTGGTGATCTCGACGTCGATCAGCCGGCCATCGCGCAGCCGGTGACGGGCGGTGAGGTTCACGCGCCCCGCCATGGCCTTGCCGAGGTCGACTGCCCACTGCGACGCGTCACGGCGGACGACCGAGGCAGTCCTCGCCGCGAACTCCTCAGCCGAGTACCCGTACTTCGCCACCGCGGCGTCGTTGACGGCGAGGAAGCGCTGTGTCTCCCCATCGATCACCCACATCGGCTGCGGGTTCTGGAAGAACAGGCGGCGGAACCCGTCCTCGCTGGCGGCCAGGGCGCCGGCGTGCTCCCGCTCGATCCGTCGCAGCTTCGTGATCAGCCGCAGCCTCGCCGCCGCGGCGGCGGCCTGGGCGGCGAGAAGCTGGAGACTGAGCGTCTGGACATCGCTGTAGGCGTCGGGCGGGGATGAGGCGACGGTGATGGCTCCCAGGGCGGCGCCCGCGTGCCGCAACGGGACGGTGATGAGCGATCGTGTGGCGAGGCGCCGGCACGCCTCGCGGTCGACGCGTGGGTCGGTCTCGGCGTCGGTGCAGGCCATGGAAATCGATGTGTCGGGGGTGAGCCAGGGATGTTCGGGCACGCCGCCTGACTGCTCGGAGGAGGCGTCCTCCCTGCTTCCGACCGTGACGCGGTGGACCGCGTCGGCGCCGTCGACCACCTCGACCACGGCGCTGTCGGCGCCGGTCACCGTCCGTGCCGCGACAGCCACCTTCCGGACCATCTGGTCCAGGTCGACAGCCAGCGTGCGCGCTTCCCGCCGGAGCACGGTGGAAGTCGCGGCCGTCGACCCCACCTCCTCGATCGTGAGCGCCTGCTCTGCGGCCCGCAGCACGGCCGCGTCCAGGTCGGCGTTCAGATTGAGGATCACCCGCTGGCAGGCGGCCAGATCGAGGACCTTGGGAGCCCGAGGGGTTGGCGCCGCGTGCCGCCGGAGAGGAGGCACCGCGGCTGGGGCTCGCCGACCGACGCCCGATCCCATACCGGAATCACGCTAAACCGGAAGCGCGGCCCGCGCAACGAAAGCAGAGTGACGAAGCCATCGCTGAACGGCTCGGGAGTCGCGACGGCGCCCCACGGTTCGTGCGCCGACGCCGAACGCATTGAATCGGCGGCACGGTGGGCCGGCCAGCAGGGCGGAGCCACCGCCCGATTGAAGAATCTGTCTGAGACAGATATGATACAATGGTGGCATGCAATCGCCGAGCACCGATCGCGACGACGCCGGCCGGCTGGCCAGGGTCCTCGGACGCCTGCGACGGTCCCTGAACCGCGAGGTCAGGGCGGGCAGCGCCGACGGTCCCCTGCCCGAGGCGCAGCTGGAGATCCTGCGGCTGGTCAAGCACCGGCCAGGGCTGCGCATCCACGACGCCGCCGCCGAGCTGCGGCTGGCGCCGAACACGGTGAGCACTCTGGTGCACCGCCTGACCGAGGAGGGGTTGCTCGAACTGCAGCCTGACGCCGCCGACAGGCGGGTCACCCGCCTGCGCCTGAGCCTCGCGGCCGAGGCCCGGATGCGCCAGTGGCGTGACCGCCGTGCCGAGATCCTGAGCGCCAGGCTTCGTGGCCTCGACGCCGCCGACCGCGAGGCCGTCAGCAAGGTGCTGCCCGTGCTGGACGCCATCGCGGCGTCGCTGGAGAGGGCGGATGGCGGCTGAGGCGGCTGCCCCCGTTGACTGCTCCGAGCTCACGGTGACCTTCGGAGCCGTGCGCGCCGTTGAGGGGATCTCCTTCCGTCTCGCCCCGGGCGAGGTGTACGGCCTGCTCGGTCCCAACGGCGCCGGGAAGACCACCACCATCCGGGTGCTGACGACGCTGATCCCCGCCGGGTCCGGCGCAGCCGCCGTCTTCGGCCACGACGTCCGCCGCGAGGCGATGGTCGTCCGCCACCTCATCGGCTACCTGCCCCAGCAACTCTCCACCGACTTCGCCCTGAGCGGGTACGAGAACGTCTGGCTCTTCGCCCGGCTCTTCGACCTGCCGAGGCGGGACCGCGAGCCGCGGGTGAGGGAGGTGCTGGAGGCGATGGGGCTGGACGACGTTCGGGGTCGCCTGGCCGGGACCTACTCGGGAGGCATGATCCGCCGTCTGGAGCTGGCCCAGGCCCTGGTCAACCGCCCGGCTCTGCTCATCCTCGACGAGCCGACCATCGGCCTCGATCCGCTGGCCCGGTCCAGCGTGTGGGAGAAGGTCCAGGAGCTGCGCCGCGAGACGGGCATGACGGTGCTCCTCACCACCCATTACATGGAGGAGGCCGACGTCCTCTGCGACCGAGTCGCGCTCATGCACCGCGGACGCTTCCTGGCCGAGGGCACCCCCACCAGCCTGAAGGCGGCGCTCGGCAGGGGGACGACACTCGACGACGTCTTCCGTCACCACGTCGGGGCCGCCATCGACGACGAAGAGGCCACGCCACAAGGAGGCCGCGATGTCCGTCGTACGCGTCGCACCGCACAGCGCCTCGGCTGAGTCGTGGGGGCCGACCGCGGTCCTGCCCCCCTGGTGGCGGCTGTTCCCCAGCCGCATCATCACCTTCTGGCTCGTCGAACTGCGCAAGATCCGCCACGACCGAACCGAGCTGTACACCCGCGCCGTCCAGCCGGTGCTGTGGCTGCTCATCTTCGGTGAGACCTTCAGCCGCATCCGTGCCATTCCGACGCCGCCCGGAGTCACCTACCTCGCCTACCTCGCCCCGGGCATCATGGCCCAGTCGGCGCTGTTCATCGCCATCTTCTTCGGCATCCAGATCATCTGGGAGCGCGACTCCGGAATCCTCACCAAGCTCATGGCCACTCCCACGCCGCGGGTGGCCCTGATCAGTGGCAAAGCCTTCGCCGCGGGGGTCAGGGCCGTCTCCCAGGTGGTCGTCATCCTGGCCCTCTCCGCCCTCCTGCGCATCGACATCGTCTGGAACCCGCTGCACCTGCTGGGTGCGGCCCTCATGGTGGTGCTCGGCGCGGCCTTCTTCTCCTGCCTTTCCATGACCATCGCCGGCCTGGTGCTCCACCGTGAGCGCCTCATGGGCATCGGCCAGGCCATCACCATGCCCCTGTTCTTCGCCTCCAACGCCCTCTACCCGGTGAAGATCATGCCGGGATGGCTGCGCGCAGTCAGCGCCGCCAACCCGATGAGCTACGAGGTGGACGGGCTTCGGGCCATGCTCATCGGCACGCCCAGCGCCCTCTGGCTGGACTTCGCCGTCCTCGTCGCCGCCGTCGTCGCCGGCATCGCCGCCGCCGCCCTGGTGCTCCCGCGCCTGGCCCGCTGAGGACGCCGGCGGCACCCTGTGGGGACCGGCGGCCGCATCCCCACGAGCCGGCGGCGACTGGACCGTCGACCTCGGTGTACTCTGGCGCGCATGACCGAGACAGCCACCGCGGGGACCGACGCCAGGACGCGCCGCGAACAGTCCTGGGTGTTCTTCGACGGCGAGTTCCGCCGCTACCACGACGCCCGCGTCGGCCTGCTCACACACGGTCTCAACTACGGGACCGGCTGCTTCGAGGGCATCCGCGCGTACTGGAACGCCGAACATCGACAGCTTCACGGCCTGCGCCTGCCGGAGCACTTCGAGCGCATGCACGGCAACGCCAGGGTCCTCCAGATGCGCCTCCCCTACAGCGTCGCCGATCTCTGCTCCATCACCGTCGAGCTGCTGCGCCGCAACGAATGCCGCGAGGACACCTACATCCGGCCCCTGCTCTTCAAGTCCGCCGAGGAGATCGGCTTCCGGCTCCACGACATACCGGACAGCTTCGCCATCATCACGGCGCCCCTCGGCGACTACGTCCCCCACGCCGGCATCCGCTGCATGGTCTCGAGCTGGCGGCGCATCGACGACACCATGGCTCCGCCCCGCACCAAGTGCACGGGCATCTACATCAACAGCGCCCTCGCCAAGTCCGAGGCCCTGCAGGCCGGATTCGACGAGGCCATCCTGCTGACCGGCGGCGGCCATGTCTGCGAGGGCACCGGAGAGAACATCTTCATCGTCCGGCGCGGCCAGGTCATCACACCGCCCTGCTCCGACAACATCCTGGAGGGCATCACCCGCGACGGCATCATCCATCTCTTCCGCGAGGAGATGGGCCTTGAGGTGCTGGAGCGGTCGGTCGACCGCAGCGAGCTGTACATCGCTGACGAGGTGTTCATGTGTGGGACCGCCGCCGCCGTCGCTCCGGTTGTGGAGATCGACCGCCGCCGCATCGCCGACGGCGAGCCGGGACCGCTGACGCTGCAGAGTCCAGGATCTCTACAACGGGATCATCACCGGTGGCGTTGCCAAGTACGCGGAGTGGCTGCAGCCGGTCTGGTGACCCCGCCGCGGGCGTTGCGGTCACCTCGCGTTCGGCTCAGGCAGTCCCGATCGAGGCGTTCCGGACCGCCTCGGCGGCCGCCCGGCGCAGAAGGCGGCGAGGCACCCGGCGGGGATCCTCCCCGGGCCGTGCGATGCCGGTGAGTGACAGGGTTGTGGCGAAGAGCCCCGGCAGGGAGTTCGGCAACCTCTCCGGCCACGGCGATGCAGGCGATGCCGCGGCGTGCCGCCCGCACGGCCACCTCCATGGGCGCCTTGCCTTGGGCGGTCTGCGCGTCAAGACGCCCCTCGCCCGTGAGCACCAGGTCGCAGCCGTCGATGGCGGCGTCGAGGCCGACGGCGTCGGCGACCAGAGCCGCGCCCGGCCGGAGGGTGGCGCCGAGCACCGCCAGGCCGTAGGCGGCACCCCCGGCGGCTCCGGAGCCCGCCAGGAGCCGCAGGCCGGGCGATACCCCCGCGTCACGTTCCAGCACGGCGGCGAGGCGCAGCAACCCGGCCTCCAACAGCTCGACGCCGGCGGCGTCCGCCCCCTTCTGCGGCGCGAAGACACGGGCCGCGCCGGTCTCGCCGGCGAGGGGGTTGGCGACGTCGACGGCGACCTCGATCGTGCAGTGCGCGAGGCGCGGGTCGAGCCCCGACAGGTCGGCTCGGTCCAATTCCAGCAGGGAGCCACCGCCCTGGCGGAGCCGATCGCCGTCGGCGTCGAACAGCCGGGCGCCGAGAGCGGTCAGGATCCCGCTGCCGCCGTCGGTGCAGGCCGAGCCGCCGGCACCGACCACGATCCGACGCGCCCCGCCGTCGAGCGCCCGCGCCATCAGCTCGCCGGCGCCCCGCGATGTCGACCGCAATGCGTCCCTCCTCCCGCCGAGCCGGCGCAGGCCCGCCGCCTCGGCGAGCTCCACCACCGCCTCTGTGGGGGTGATCCAGCCGAGCCGGGCGGACGCCCGTCCTCCCAGAGGTCCGCTGACGCGGTGAGTAGCGACGATGGGCCGTCGTGCCGCGGCGAGCAGGCAGTCGAGAGTGCCGTCGCCCCCGTCGGCCATGGGCAGCACCAAAGGCTCAGCGCCGGCGTCCCGCGATCCGGCCGCCAGCGCCTGGGCCGCCATGATCGCGCTGACCGTTCCCTTGAAGGTGTTGGGGGCGCAGAGCACTCGCATCGGTGAGGCGCTAGCCGGCACGGATTTCGATCTGGCCGTCCGCCCCGCCCACCAGGCGGTCAGCCCGTCGCTCACGCGCGGCCGGGTCCTGCCGGTAGAAGTCGCGGAGGACCGTGTACAGCTCCGGCTTCTCCTGCTCGAGCTGCAGCGGCTTGTCGAAGAACACCTCGGTGACGACGGCGAAGAACTCGCCGGTGCTCACGGCACCGTATGGGTCCAGGAGGCTCCCGCTGGTTCCGCTCCGGAGCGATGTGTATTCGGCGTTGCACACCCTGACCCAACGCTCGAACTCTGCGCGTGAATTCGAGAGGCGGGGTTCCGTCGACGGACCCCCCCAGCATGTCGAGCTTGTGGGCAAACTCGTGGTACACGACGTTGCGCCCGCGGTCGGGATGGCGACCCTGCGCGCGCGCCTGGTCCCAGGCGATGAGCACGGGGCCGTCGAAACGCGCCTCCCCGATGATCGGCTGGGGCTCGTCGGTGTAGAGGCCTCCTCCGAGGTGACGGTCGCCTTCGAGAACGATGGCTGTGGGGCTGACGATGATGGAGGTGACGCGATGGTAGTAGTCGTAGTCGAGCCCGAGGATCAGCAGGCAGGCCATCCCGCTGATCACCAGGCGGATCTCATCGGTCAGCTCGAACCCGTTGGATGCCTCCCATAGCTTGTCGACCAGAAGGAGGCGGATGAGGCCTTCCAGGCGCTCCCGTTCGTCATCGTCGAGGACACGCCAGTGGACGACATTCTGGGCGAGGAGCTCACGCCACGACTCGGGGAAGGGACGGGCCAGGGCCTTGCGAATCCGTCCTCGACGCGTCAGTGCCATGGTTCTCCTTGCCGATGTTCCCGGGGCAGGCCAGGCCCCGCGCCGGGCTAGCCGAAGGGCTAGCCGGCGCTCTGCCTGGTGGACACCATGGCGAGGAAGTCGCTCAGCTCCGCCGCGGTCCAGACGTGGCCGTCGTACTTGTCGATGCTGATGAGCAGGCCCGGAGGAAAGGTGTCGCCGGCGCGCTGCATCGGCGCCGACCCCGCCAGGAAGGTGAAGTACATGGGGTGGTCGCCGTAGAGGCGTGGCGCGCCGAGTTCAAGGTCAGGATTCGCGGTGCGCGCCGCCGCCAGCGCCTCCTCCGCCAGCGCCGCGGCCTGCGTGGGGTCGACCGCCGGATGGCGGTAGCGGCGCGGAACGATCAGCACCGAGGTGCCGTGGTGGTCGAGCGCCTCGCGGCGCTCGCGGGCCGCCGTGATGGGCAGGGATTCGCCCAGGAACTCGAAGTCGAGCTGCACCAGGGACGCCGTGCGGGGCCGCTCCTCCGACCAGGATCTGGCCCGGACGTAGACGAGGTCGTAGGCCGCATCGTCCCGTGCGGCTGCCGCGGACGTCCCCTCGGGCACGGCGTGGCCCGCAGCCCCCGTGCCGGCCCGGTCAGCGGTCGCCATGCTGCAAACGCTGCGGCGCCGAGGGCACGGGCGGGCGGCGCCCGGACCGATGCCCGCTCCCGGCGCTCCGGCCGGTCTGCGAAGTCACAGCCCGCGCGCCCGCGCGACCCACCGTTCCGGCGCCCGCATCTCAGCCATGCTTGGCATCATCTCGGGGCCTTGCCAGACCCGGTTGAGCAGCGGGTATCCGCCGGCCTGCGTGACCGTCTCGGCGAAGCGCTCGCCCAGTTCGTACTGGCGAAGCTTGACCGTCATTCCGGTGAGCGCCAGCACCAGCCTCTCCAGCAGGCTGTGCTCGCTCTGGCGCTTGTGGAAAGCGGCCTCCAGCCTGTCGAATCCGTCGATGTGCTCGCGACCCACTCGGTGCATCACGAAATTGCCGTACCCCTCAAGGACGCTCATGATGGCCTGCAGTCGGCCGATGCCACGGAGCTGGCCGCTCAGCGTCGCCGGGAGCTGCCGCAGCGCCTCCAGCGTGGCCAACCGGCGGTCGGGGCCGCTCAGCTGCTCGACCACCCCGGTCACCAGCATCTCGTTTATCAGTGACCCGATATGCGGGGCGAGCCAGGGGTGGGATTCGAACTGCCAGGCGTGGGTGACCTCGTGCAGGATCAGCCAGCGCCGGAGCGGCTCCGGGGGGACCCGCTGGGCCCGCTGGAAGGCGGCGACATTGGGTTCCACGAGGTAGAGGGCCGTGCCGGGGCGCAGGGCGGCGGCCGGCCCGGGCAGCATCAGGACGGGGTCGTACTGGCCGAGGACCCTCTGCGATAGGACGCCGAACAGTTCTCCGACGTAGCGGCTCGCCATCCGCCGCCCCATCGCCGTCATGGCCGACTCCGGGATGCTCGCCCGGAGCAGCTCCACCGGCTCCATCAGCCGCCGGGCGATGGCCACGTTGACGTCGATGACCCCGTGCCGGTCCAGGATCGAGAAGGAGGGGAAGGTGGCGGGGGCCGTCTGGCAGACGTCGGCCATCATCGGGGCCATCTCCCAGGCCACGACGTCGCAGGCGCGAGCAAGGCGTTCCGCCTCCTGCGCGTCGATCCGGTCGCGCTCCCCGGACCTGGCCACCGCCGTTCGGCGGACGGCATCCCAGTCCATGAGGCGCCTCTCCGCCCCCGGACGCGGCCGGACCAGGACCCGGGCCGACACCGCCGCGGCGCCGGCGACGGCGGCCACGGTGATGGAGCGGCGGATGGCCCGGCTCCTCAGCATCCATCGATGATAGGCGAGGAACGGGGGTGCGCTCGCGCCCGCGGCGGACAGGGACGCCGGTGCGGCCGGGCTGGCACTCGGGAGGGCCGGCCGCTAGCACTCGGGGGTGCTGAGTGCTAAGATGGCTGGCGACCGCAGCATTTTCCGATCGTTCCACGTGCCCTGCTCACGGCAGGCAATGGGAGGAGGTCCATGGCCAAACAGCTGATCTACGACGTCGACGCCCGCGCCAGCCTGAAACGCGGCGTGGATGCCGTCGCCAACGCGGTGAGGATCACCCTCGGCCCCAAGGGTCGCAATGTCGTCCTCGACAAGAAGTTCGGTTCGCCGACGATCACCAACGACGGCGTGACCATCGCCAAGGAGATCGAGCTGGAGGAGCCGTTCGCGAACATGGGCGCCCAGCTGGTCAAGGAGGTCGCCTCCAAGACCAACGACATCGCCGGTGACGGCACCACCACCGCGACGGTGCTGGCGCAGGCGCTCATCGAGGCCGGTCTCCGTCAGGTCGGCACCGGGGCCAACCCGATCCTCCTGAAGCGAGGCATCGACAAGGGCGTGGCCGCCGTCGTGGCGGCGATCAAGGCCCAGTCGATCCCGGTCACCGAGCGCGAGAAGATCGCCCAGGTGGCGTCGATCTCGGCCGCCGATCCGGCCGTCGGGGAAACCGTCGCCAACGCCATGGAGAAGGTGGGCAAGGACGGCGTCATCACCGTCGAAGAGTCGAAGGGGCTGGAGACCGAGCTGGAGCTCGTCGAGGGCATGCAGTTCGACAAGGGCTACATCTCCGCCTACATGGTCACCAACACGCAGCGGATGGAGGCGGTTCTCGAGGAGCCGTACATCCTCATCACCGACCGCAAGATCGCCGCCGTCGCCGACCTGCTGCCCGTGCTCGAGAAGGTGGTTCAGAGCGGCAAACCGCTGTTGATCATCGCCGAGGACGTCGAGGGCGAGGCACTGGCGACAATCATCGTCAACAAGTTGCGTGGCACCTTCAGCGCTGTGGCCGTGAAGGCACCCGGTTTCGGTGACCGGCGCAAGGCCATGCTCCAGGACATCGCCATCCTCACCGACGGCACCGTGGTCAGCGAGGAGATCGGTCTCAAGCTGGACTCCGCCACTCTCAACCAGCTGGGCCGAGCCCGCCGCGTCACCATCACCAAGGACGACACCACCTTGGTCGAGGGCGCAGGCAGCCCGGACGCCATCAAGGGGCGTATCGAACAGCTGAAGGCGGAGATCGAGAAGTCGACCTCCGACTGCGACAAGGAGAAGCTCCAGGAGCGCCTCGCCAAGCTCTCCGGCGGCGTCGCCGTCATCAAGGTCGGCGCGGCCACCGAGACCGAGCTGAAGGAGAAGAAGCACCGCATCGAGGACGCCGTCTCGGCGACTCGCGCCGCGGTGGAGGAGGGCATCGTCCCCGGCGGCGGCGTGGTCCTCATCAACTCGATCGCAGCGCTCGACACCGTCGATGCTGAGGGCGACGAGCTTGCCGGCGCGAATATCCTCCGCCGAGCCCTCGAGGAGCCCCTGCGCCAGATCGCCATCAACGCCGGCATGGAAGGTTCCGTGGTCGTGGAGAAGGTCAAGACCCTGAAGAAGGGCCACGGCCTCGACGCCGCCACCGGCAAGTACGTCGACATGGTCAGCGCCGGGATCATCGATCCCACCAAGGTCACCCGGTCGGCGGTGCAGAACGCGGCCTCCATCGCGGGGCTGCTGCTGACCACCGAGGCGCTGATCACCGACATCCCGGAGAAGAACAAGTCGGCGGCCGCGCCGCAGATGCCCGACTACTGAGTCGCGGGCAGGCATCCCCGCCCTGTGAGGGCGGCCCGGTCGGCACCGGGCCGCCCTTCGCTGTTCCTGGGCAATGTCGGCGGGGAGGAGCGGCCGGCACGGCCGCCGTCGGCCGCGGCGAACGGACTCCCGCAGTGGGGGTGATCGGTTGGCCTCAGACCCCGTTCGCGCTGCTACCGTATCCGTGGCCGTGAGCGCGACGCTTGTCTTCGTCTCCGATTTCGGCTTGGAGGATGGATACGCCGCCGAGATGTGGGCCGCCGCGTGGGCGGCATCGCCCGGCGTGCGCTGCGTCGACGGCACCCACCTGGTGCCGCCGGGAGACGTTCTCACCGCCATGTACCGCTGCAAGACCCTGGCGCGGACGTTCGGCCTGGGCACCGTGATCTGCGCCGTCGTCGACCCCGGCGTGGGCAGCCGCCGCGACGCCGTCGCCGTCGAGTGCGACGGCGTCATCTGCGTCGCCCCGGACACCGGACTGGTCACCTACCTGTGGAGCGAGGCGAGAGAGCGGCGCGCGGTCCGCCTCGATGCCCCAGAGGGTGCCTCCGCGACGTTCCATGGTCGCGACCATTTCGCGCCGGTGGCCGCCCGGCTCGCGGCGGGAGCCGACATCGCCGACGCCGGCACACCGGTGGACGCGCCGTTCCTCCGCCAGGCCGTGATCCCGGTGGTCGACGGCCCGCTGCTGCGCAGCCGGATCGTCTGCGTCGATCGCTTCGGCAACTGCATCACCGGGATCCGCGATGAAGACGCCGCCGGACGGCGCGTCGGGGCGGTCGCGTGGCAGGGTGGAGGAACCCACCAGGTGGTCGCCACCTACTCCGACATCGAGGGCGGCGTGGCGGTGCTGTGGAACAGCGCCGGGCATCTCGAGATCGCCGCCCGCCAGGCGTCCGCAGCGCGGCTCAGCGGCCTGTCCACCGGCGACCTCGTGGCGCTGGAGCTCGAATGAGCCCCGGATCCCCGCGGCGCGCGCCCGGCGTCGTGTGGCGGGCGGACTACGGCGACCTCACCGGCGAGCAGGCCGCCGGCCTCGACCGTGCGGCGGCGCGGCATGGCGTGGACGTCGTCCATCTCATGGAGGTGGCCGGCTGGCAGGTGGCGCGCTGGATCTTCGCCCTCTTCGAGGGCGGGCCCACGCCTCTCCTCGTTGTGGCCGGTCATGGCAATAACGGAGGGGACGGACTGGTGGCGGCCCGCCATCTGCGCAGCTGGGGCTTCCCCGTCGAGGTCGCCCTCGTCGCCGAGCCGGAGCGGCTCGGCTCGCTGGTCTCGGGGCAGCTGGCCGCGGCCCGCGCCGCCGGGGTCACCGTCGCGGCCGTGCCGGATGGCGAAGTCGCCATGGCTGCCATCGACAGGGCGGCCGCCGTGCTGGACGCCGTTCTCGGCACCGGCGTCCGCGGCGAACCCCGCCCACCCCAGGCCCAGGCCATCTCCCGGCTGCCCGCGGACCGCACCCTTGCCGTGGACATCCCCAGCGGGCTCGACGCCTCCACCGGCGCGGCCGGCCATCCCACCGCCCGGGCGATCCGGACCTGCACCCTGACGGCGATGAAGAGAGGCCTGTGGAGTCCAGCGGGACGTGCCCATGCAGGGGAGATCACCATCGCCGACATCGGCATGCCGGCTGCCGCCTGGGCCGCCACCGGGCTGTCGGCGCCAAGGCTGGTCAGGGGCGGCCAGTTGTTGCCTCTGCCGACCGATACTCACGGAGATCGGCGCCCGGCACCTTGACCGTGGTCTCGGCAGCGAGTATGCTGCTCGCTACCGCCGCCCTCAGCCACCCTCGGGTGGAGTCATGATCAACGCCGCAGCACACGTCCCAGCCACCAGTGGCGAGTTCACGGAGCTCGTCTCCGAGCACCTTGATGATCTCGTCACGTACGCCGCTCATCTCGTCGGCGACGCCGAGAGTGCCGTCGAGCTGGCCGCCGCAGGCATCTTCCACGCCGCCAAGTACCCTCCGGCGCGCGTGCGCGTCGACGGCCGGGCGGCGCTGTACCGCGCGGTGACGCGGGCCTGCCGGACGGGTGAGCGCTATCCACCACGTCCGCACGGTCCGTCCCGACTCTGGCGTCGCAACCGCACCCCGTTCGAAGTCGAATTCCACGGCGGCGAGGTCGCCAGCCGGATGAACACCGTCAAGCGGGCATTGATGACGCTTCCCTTCGAGCGCCGCGCCTCTCTGCTGCTCCGCGACCTCGCCAAGCTCCGCTACGCGGAGGTCGCCCGCGCCCTCGAATGCTCGCCCGAGGCGGCCAGCCGCCTTCTGGCGGCTGCTCGACGCGAGTTCGGCTCGATCTACCGCGAGCTCGTCATATGAGATGCAGCCTGCTCACCCTGAGCGGTTACCTCGACGGCGAGCTGGATGCCGCACGGCGTGGCGAGGTCGATGGACATCTGGTCGGCTGTGACCGCTGCCGCAATGCGCTCAGCTACCTGCAGGAGGAGGCCGAGCGCATCGGGAGCCTGGCCCGCGTGCGAGTGCCGGACGAGGCCATCCACGGCTTCATGGCGCAGCTCGAACTCATCGGACCCGAGGACACGCTGTCGCCACGCCGGCCGCGCACTCCCGTCGCGGTCACCTCGGGAACGCCCCCATGGCTGGCGGGCCGTGCGACGGGGACATCCCTGCCGTGGGCGCCGAAGCGCGATGACGAAGGGGGCGACCCGGACGACAACCAACCCTCGCTCCCGTTCACGACAGAGCTGCCCGTCCACGAGCTGTTCCGAGGGGTCTCCTCCCGGGCCCGTCCGCCCCAGGACGAAGAGGAGCTGAACTTGAACGGGCGCTCCACCCTCGCCGCGGGAGTGCCTCGCATCCCCATCGCCGCCACCGCGGACGCCCTGTCGCCGGCGGTCGCGCACCCTGAGCCGATCGCGCCGAGCCCGCCGGCCCAACCGCCTGCGCTGGAACCGGCCCCGAGCAGCGTCTTCCTTCAGGCGTCTGCAATGGACGCCGATACCGAGGGCGGCCCCACCGTCGACGAGGACGAGGACCTTCGGGATTGGGCGGCGGTGCTCGATCCTCCGGAACCGCCCGTCGACGACGCCGTGGACCTGTCCGCCACGCCTCTGTCCGGGTGGAGCCCGCCCTCGTCCGTGCCCCCACCGGCCGCCGCGGTGCCGGAAGCCCCGCCGTCGGCGGCCTGGGCGGGTCTCCTCGGCCACGCGTCCTACGACGCCACCGCGCCTCCCCTCGGCCCTCCGGCCGGCGGGGCACCACCGCCCGGCGAGGGTTCGCGGACGTTTGACGCACCGCAGGCCGACCCGTCGGACGACCCTCTGGAGTGGGACCTGTCGCAGGCGGACCCGCCGGAGGAGGCGGCGCCCCACACCGGTCCGCCAGGGTGGGATCTGCCGCAGGCGGACCCGCCGGAGGAGGCGGCGCCCTACGCCGGTCCGCCAGGGTGGGACCCGCCCCAGGCGAGCCCGCCGGATGAGGCGGCGCCTCGCGCCGGTTCGCCGGACGACGAGGCGCCCGGCCCGAGCCCCCCCTTCGTGTGGACGCTGTCGCCTCGCCTGCCCGATGGGCAACCGAGGGATGCCGAGGGCGGCGGCGGCGACCGGGCCGACCCCGATGAGGATCTCTGGTCCTGGGCGCCGCGTGGTGACAGCGCGGATGCGACGGCGTCCGAACCCGACCCCTCCGACGACGGCGCGCCCAGGCACCTCCCGCCGGCACCTCCTCCCTTCGAGTCCACCTGGGCCGGGCAGCGTTCCGGCCGCGCCGCCGGCTGGGCCGCCCTGGCCGCCGCTTCTGATATCGCCGGGGTCGCCGACGCCGGCGCCGATCCCCCGGGCGACCCGCTCGTGGCTCGCGCGCCACACCGTGCCCGCCTGTCTCCACCCTCCCCGGTGTCCTGGCTCCGGGATAAGGTGGCCCTGCGCCTGGCGCTGATGCGCACACCCAGTGACGCCGCTGACGAGGGGTTCGTGAGCGGTCCGGCGACTCGGAGGCAGCCGCCGGAGCGGCGGGATGGCTGGTCTCACGAGTCCGCCGAGTTGCCACGGAGCGTCGAATCGGCCGGGCCCATCGCGGCAACCGCACACTCGTGGAACCTTCCCACCGCCGACGGCGAGAGATCGGTCCCGGCCGAGTCGCGGCCGTATGTGCCCACCACGGCGGAGGAGATCATCGGCCCGGAGGATGGTTTCGTCGCCTCAGCTCTGGTCGTCGATCCGGCCGGCTCGCGTGCCCACCTGGGCCGGCACATGCGCAGCCTGGCCCGCCAGGGCCGCGCCGGGGCCTTCACCGGCACCCTGCCGGAGGTCGGCAAGCGGCTGGGTGCCGCCCGCGTGCAGGCGCGCCGGGCGTTCGCTCGCGCGGGCCGGTGGTGGGTCCTCGCCGGCTCCATGGCGGTGCTGGTTCTCCTCCTCGCCATCTTGGTCCCGCTCTCCTCGAAGCCGGCATCGACGCCGGTGACGCGGACGCCGCCGACGACGCTGCCCAGCCTGCTGACGACGCCGCGGCCGGGCTCCCCGACACCCTCGGCGACGGTGGCTCCGACGGCGGCGCCGTCCAGCGCACCGGTCGGGTACCTCCCGCCGGCACCTCTGACCATCGGCAACGGCGGAGCCGGCTGGCAGCTCAGCGGCATCGACTACGGCCAGCACGCCACCTACCTGAGCGTCGTCCTCAACCTGAACCCCGGCGTTCAGGGCGGCACCGGTGAACCGACGGTGGTCATCAGCGCCCCGACCGCCCAGACCATGGTGGTCACGCTGACCGGCGTCATTCTCTCCAGCTCCTCGGGGACCATCACCGGCAGCGGCGTGGTCACCGGGGTCGGGGTCACCGCCAGCGGAAACCAGACCGCTCTGCGCCTGGCCCTGGCGCAGTCGGTGACGGTGCAGAGCGCGGGGTACGTCCTGCCCACCACCGCGGGGGGCACGCTGATCTTCTACCTCAACCTGGGCTGACCGGGGCCCCCATCCTGCCGGGCTCCGGGCCGGCGCGGGGTGGCGAAAAACCCCCCGAGCGCGTCGCTCCGACCGTCGCGAGGCGGTGACGGGCACGTTGCTCCAGGACGCTCTGGCTCTGAGGTTTCCGTAACGCTCCGGGCACAAGCCGCGGGACAGAAGCGATCTCAATCCCGCGCCCGGCCGACCCTGATCGAGCGCGCCTCGCGGTGAGGGGGATCACCGCGGCCGTGAAGTCTCGGATCAGGAGACCCCCCAATGGCCCCGGTTCTACCATCGCTCCGCCGCAGTGTCTGGAAGCGCCTGGTCGGCACTGCCGTCGTCGGTCTCGCCGCGGTCCTTCTCGTTCAGACCGCCGGCGTGCGCCTGACCGCGGCGCCGCTGGCGATCCACGTGGTGGGCAACCATCTCGTCGACGGCGCGGGCGCCACCATCGCCCTCCACGGCGCCGATCTCTCGGGGACCGAGTTCGCATGCGACCAGGGCGGTGGCCCCACCGAGCGCGGCTGGAGCATCTACGGCGGGCAGCCCCTCGACCAGCTCAGCACCTACCAGGCGATGGCCGCCTGGGACATCGACGTCGTCCGCGTCCCGCTGAACGAGGACTGCTGGCTGGGCATCAACGGGGTCAACCCGGCGTACGCCGGAGCGAACTACCAGGAGGCCATCGCGACCGAGGTCAGCCTCATCAACCAGGCGGGCATGATCGCCATCCTCGACCTGCATTGGACCTCCCCCGGCGCCTACGCCGCCGTGGCCCAACAGCCCATGGCCGATGCGGACCACTCGATCGCCTTCTGGCAGTCCGTGGCGACCTACTTCGCCGGCGACCCGGCGACGATCTTCGATCTCTTCAATGAGCCGTTCTTCTATGGCAACTACTTCACCAACCCCTCGCAGGATCCCTGGCAGTGCTGGCTGGACGGCTGCTCGCTCAACCAGTTCATCTCCGCCGGCCAGATCGGCCCAGACGGCACCACCACCGGGTACACGACGACGTATACCTGGAACACCGCCGGCATGCAGACGCTGATCGACGCCATCCGTGCGGCGGGGGCGACGCAACCCATTCTTGTCAACGGCCTGGATTGGGCCAACGACGACTTCGGGATGGCTGGCCAACGCGCCCACCGACCCGAACGGCCAGCTCATCGCCGGGGCGCACGACTACCCCGGGGAGAGCTGTGACACCACGTCCTGTTGGGACTCGCAGCAGGCGCCGATCTCGGCCTCGTACCCGTTCCTGGTCGGTGAGATCGGGGACTGCACCAGCGCTCCGGTGAGCTTCCTGCCGACCTTCCTGCCTTACGCGGACAGCCACGGCTGGAGCTACCTGGCGTGGACCTGGAATCCCTGGGGCTACACCGACGACGTGCTCATCACCGACTGGAGTGGCACTCCCAATGCGGGGGAGGGCACCTCGTATCAGCAGCACCTGCTGAGCCTCGGCTCAAGCCCCCTGCCCAGCGGCACGGCGGTGGCGACGCCCACGCCGACGGCAACCCCCACTCCGACGCCGACGCCCACCCCGACGCCGACGGCGACACCGAAGCCGACAGTGACGGCAACCCCCACTCCGACGCCGACGACCACCCCGACGCCGACGGCGACACCGAAGCCGACAGTGACGGCAACCCCCACACCGACGTCCGCGCCCAAGCGTGAGACCAGCACAAAGTGGGCGTCGAAGGACGCGGCCAAGACGGCGGCAGTCACCGGTGGGCTTCTCTACCGCGACAGCTTCACCTCCGACGCCACGGGCACCGTCCCCGCGGGTTGGAGCGTCACCGGCGCGAACGCGGGTTTCTCCGTGGCCGCGTCGGATTCGAGCTACGGCAACGTCTACGCGCACGACGGCTGGACGTCCACCACGTCAGCGGGTAGCACGGCGTGGACCAACTACACGTCAAGCGTCGCCGTCCAGCCCAGTGCCTGGCAGAGCGAGCAGGACTGTATCGACGTCCGTTACGTCGACGCCGCCGACCACGACGCCGTGTGCTTTGAAGGCGGCGGGTCGATCGTCCTCCTCCGCGTGGCAGGAGGGTCCTCCGTTGACCTGGCCCGGGTCAGCCTTGCCTACACGAGCTCCTGGTACCAGCTCAGCATCGCGGCCTTCGGCTCGACCTTCACCGTGCAGCTCGACGGCCAGACCCTCATGACAGTCTCGGATTCGGCCTTCTGCCACGGTGCCATCGGCTTCGACGCCAACGCGCCCGTCGAGTTCGGCAACGTCACGGTGACCGCCTCCTAGTCAGCCTCCACATCGGGCTCGGCTCGGCCGGTGCGCCCGCCGACCCGCCCCCCGGCCGTTCACGGTCCGGGGGGCGGTGGCCCGCACCTGGGCGGAAGTCCCGCACGGTGGAGGACACGCCGGGAGCCCCTGGGGTTCTCTGACCCGGGTCCGCACGATGGCCCATTCCCCGAATCGGCATCTCCCCATAGGCTCGGCGCGGGGAAGTCTCCGGGAGACCTTCGCGTGAACGTCCGGGCGGTGGCATCGCTGCTGCTGGCGGTGGGGGGCGCTGGACTAGCCCTTGCCGCCCTCTATCTGTTCGGCGTGGCCGCCGCCGCGCTGCGCCGTCGCGGGCTCCGCGCCGACCCCGAGGGCGCCAGCCGGCTCGCCGTCCTCATCCCGGCGCACGACGAGGCGGAGCTGCTTCCCCGCTGTCTCGCCTCGCTGCGGACACAGAGCTACCCCCGCGGCCTGTACCGCGTCGTGGTTGTGGCCGACAACTGCGCCGACGACACGGCTCTCGTCGCTCGGAGCGAGGGGGCGGAGGTGCTGATCCGTGACGAGCCGGATCTGCCCGGCAAGGGACGCGCTCTCAGGTGGGCGATGGACCGCCTTCTCGCCGAGCCCCAACCTGTCGACGGCGTCGTCGTCGTCGACGCCAACTCCGTGGCCGCCCCGGGGCTGATCGCCGGACTGGAGGCCGCCATGGCGCGCGGCGCCGAGGCCGTCCAGGGCGAGTACCTGGTCCTCGATGACGGCACCAACCGCGGGACCGCGCTGCGGCAGGCGGCCTTCCTGCTCTTCCACCGCGTCCGCTTTGCCGGGCGAGATGCGTTGGGGATGCCCTGCAACCTGGTCGGCAACGGGATGCTGTTCCGCAGCTCATTGCTCCGGCGCCTTCCCTGGAATGCCTTCACCGGCGCCGAGGACCTGGAGTACTCCGTCGACCTGCGCCTTGCCGGAGTGCGTCCCACCTTCGCCCCCGAAGCCCTGGTCAGCGGCCCCGCGTCCGCCCTCGGCAGCGCCGGTGCCACGCAGCGGATGCGCTGGGAGGGCGGCCGCGTCCACGTGCTGCGAACTCGTATGCCGCGCCTGCTCGCGGCAGTGTTCCTGCACGGGCGGTGGTCCCTCCTGGACGCCATGCTCGACCTCGCCGTCCCACCGCTCGGCCTCATGGCCATGGTCATCGTGCTCGGCGGCGGTGTCAGCATCGCCGCCGGGCTGACCGGAGCCGTCGCCCTTTGGTCGGCCATCCCCTGGGTGGCGGCCGCCGTGCTGGTCGTCGCCTACGTCGTCATCGGCCTTCGAGCGGCGCGGGCTCCGTCCTCCGCGTACCGAGCCCTCCTCTCGTCTCCCCGCTTCCTCATCGCCAAGCTCGGCACCTACCGGCGCATGCTCGGCGGCTCCGGCGCCGACCGGTGGGAGCGGACCGAGCGCCCTGAGGAAGCCCGCCGCCGGGCCGGGCAGGCGACCGCGCAGCCATCAGCCGCCACAGCACGCTCGCGCGCCCGCCGGCCGGTGCGTGGGCGGGTGGACGTCCTGGGCGTTCCGGTCGATGCCGTCGGCCACGAGGAGGCCGTCGACCGGGTGCTGGCGGCGGTGGGATCAGGCGCGTTCTGCCAGGTGTGCACGGTCAACCTCCAGTTCCTGGTCACAGCCTGGCGCCGGCCGGAGGTGGCCCGGATCCTGTCCGGGGCGGAGCTCAACGTCGCCGATGGCGCACCAGTCCTCTGGCTGTCACGTCTCCTCGGTCACCGCCTCCCCGAGCGTGTAACCGGCTCGGACCTCGTCCCCTCCATCGCCGCCCATGCGGAGTGGAGCGGCGCCCGCCTCTTCCTCCTCGGTGGGCGTGACGGCGTGACCCTTGCGGCTGCCGCGGAGCTGAGCCGCCGCCATCCCCGACTCCGCGTCACCGGCACGCTGGAACCCCCACTGGCGAGCCTGAGCCAGATGCCCGACGACGAGATCGTCGCCCGGATCCGCGAAGCCGGGGCGGACATCCTCCTCGTCGGCTTCGGGCACCCCAAGCAGGATCTGTGGATCGCGGCGAATCGCCACCGGCTACCCGTCTCCGTGGCCATCGGCGTGGGCGGCAGCTTCGACCTCATCGCCGGCCGGTTGAACCGGGCGCCGGGATGGGCGCGCCGCGGCGGTCTGGAGTGGCTCTACCGCCTGCTCCAGGAGCCGCGCCGCCTGGCGTCGCGCTACGCGACCTGCGCCCTCTGGCTGGTGGGGGTGCTGATGCCGCTGGCGGCGTGGAAGCGCCTCACCGGCGGGACACCCGCGCCGGTCTCCGCCCCCGGCGCGGACGAGGTCCAATTGGAGACCGGCGCCGGGACGGCGGTCCCGTGAGCGTCGCGGAGCAACCGGTCGACGTCGTCGATCCGGGCCCAGGGGTGGAAGAGGTCGCGACTCCCACTCCGAAACTGGCGCGGCTCAGCGGCGTGGACGGACTTCGGGCTCTCGCCGCGCTCTGGGTGGTCGCCTTCCACATCCGGGCGTTCAGCGGTGCGCGCCTGGGACCCCTCGATCTGATCGTCCACAGCGGATCCACCGGTGTCAGCCTCTTCCTCGTCCTGAGCGGCTTCTGCCTTTACCTTCCCGTGGTTCGAGGCGGCGGCCGTCTCCGCGCCGGCCGGTTCTTCCGGCGCCGGGCCACAAGGCTTCTGCCCGCCTACTACGTGTCCCTCGCCGCGGTGCTGGCCGTCACCGCCCTCGCCGCCGGCCATCTCGGGCTGGCGCGCTACAGCGGGCCCGAACTCGTTGTGCAGGCGGTCACCCACCTGACCATGCTCCACTCGCTCTTCCCGAGCACCTTCTACGCCCTCAACGGCGCGTACTGGTCGCTGGCCCTTGAATGGCAGCTGTACCTCGGACTTCCCCTGCTCGTCTTCGGCGTCCGCCGCTTCGGCCTGACCCGCGTCGTGGTCGCCGTGGTGGCCGTCAACGTCGCCTACCGCCTTTGTCTGCAGATCGCCCTCGACGGCCACGCCGTCGCCGCGAACTCCCTGATGGCCACCGCCGTGTTGCCCAACCTTCTGCCCGGACGCTGGGCGGAGTTCGCCTTCGGCATGGTCGCCGCCCGCCTCTACGCCAGCGGTCAGATCCACCGCGTCTCACGGCTGGGATGGGGCCTCCTGCTGTTGGTTCCCCTGGCGGTCCTTTCCGTCGGCAGCTCGCTGGAGCACATCCTCTTCGGAGCCGTCTTCTTCCTCCTCCTCTGCATCGTGCTGGCGCGCGGCAACCTCATCGGTCGCATCTTCTCCTGGCGCCCGCTCGTCGCCCTGGGGGTCATGTCGTACAGCATCTACCTGGTGCACCAGCCGATCGTCGTGATCCTGGCGTCGGTGTTGCGCAGAACCGGCGCCTCGCCTCGCCTCGTCTTCGCCGAGATCGTCCTGCTCGTCCCCGCCATCCTCGCCGTGGCCTGGCTCCTCTTCGTCACCGTCGAGCGGCGCACCCTGCGGTCCTCGGGCGCGCCGGAGCCAGGAAGCGCCGAGGCGCTGCTGCTGGCACCGCTCCGCCTCCTGCATCGCGGTGGCGGGGTGGCTCGGGGCCGCGACGCCGCCTGACGCAGCCCGGACGGTGGGCCGCGCCCGGGTCGGTGGGGACAATCGCCCAGACCGCCGCGGCAAGTTCCCATCGCGTCACGAAACGGTGGCCATCACGATGGGGGATGTGATCAACGACGAGGTGACCCTGACCGGAGTCGCGATCCCGCTCCGACCCCGTCCACTGCGGCTCAGCGTGGTGTCGTCGATCTCGAACTCCGCGAGCGATGGCAAGCAGATCTCGACCGCGGCCTGGCACCTTGCGCTTCTCGCCGCCGACGCCGTCGCCGGGATGGCCGCCGCCTTGGTGGCCGTTGTGGGCCGTTACGGCGTCACCCAGCCTCTGGGGCCCAGCCTCCTCTACGTGGTCCTGGTCGTCGCCGCCCCACTGGCCTGGCCGGCAATGCTGACCCTCATGGGCACCTATGAGGATCACCGCATGGGCAGCGGCGCCGCCGAGTTCGGCCGGATCGCCAACGCTGGGCTTTGGATGCTGGCCATGCTCGTCTTCATCTCGTACCTCACGCACAGCGATGTCTCGCGAGAGGTGGCCGGGGTGGGGGTGTCATCCATGGTCGCCCTGAGCCTGACCGCGCACCTCACCGGCCGGGTGATGCTCCGCCGCCGCCTCCGCGTCGGCGGTTCGATCCACCGTGCGGTGGTGATTGGCTCCGCCGACGAGATCCGGGGGCTGGTCGCCCACATCGGCCGCCTCCCCCATGCCGGCCTGCGAGTTGTCGGAGCCTGCGTCGCCGAGACCACCGACGGTGCGATGGGTGCGTCCCCGCCGGCGCACCCGAGCCTGGTCGCCGAGATCCTCGAGTTGGCGCGCAAGTCGTCCGCCGACACTGTCGTCGTCACCGGCTCCAGCGTTCTCACCGGAGCCGAGCTGCGCCGCCTCTCCTGGGACCTTGAGGGCACCGGCATCCGCCTCCTCATCGCCCCCGGGGTGACCGAGCTGGCCGGCCCGAGGCTGGTCATCCGTCCCATCGGCGGGCTTCCGCTGCTCGACGTCCGGGAGGCGGGATTCCACGGAGGAGCCTGGTTCGTCAAGGCAACCCTCGACCGGCTCGTCGCCGGCGTGCTCTGCATCGTCCTCAGCCCGCTGCTCGCCGTCATCGCGCTCGCCGTCCGCCTCGGGAGCCCCGGCCCGGCACTGTTCCGCCAGTCTCGCGTCGGGCTGAACGGCAAGGAGTTCACCCTCCTCAAGTTCCGCACCATGTGTGAGGGAGCCGACCGCGACCTGGCGACCATCGCCGAGCTCAACGAGCACGACGGCGTGCTCTTCAAGATCCGTCGCGATCCGCGCGTCACCCCGGTGGGCCGCTTCCTCCGCCGCTACTCGCTGGACGAGCTGCCGCAGCTCTGGAACGTCCTCAACGGCACGATGTCCATGATCGGACCGCGACCGCCGCTGGCCAGCGAGGTCGATCGCTACCCCGGCGACCTGCGCCGGCGGCGTCTCCTCGTCAGGCCCGGGATCACCGGACTGTGGCAGGTGAGCGGTCGCTCCGACCTCTCCTGGGACGAGACGGTGCGCCTCGATCTCGAGTACGTGGAGAACTGGTCGGTTCTCCTCGACGCCGCGGTGCTGTGGAAGACGGTCCGCGCCGTGGTTTCGGGCCGGGGGGCCTACTGAGGACGCCCGGACGCCGGCGGGCGGTCGCCGAGCCGGGCGCCGCCGACGTCGTGCTGGTGGGCGACAGCCTCACCGTCGGCGAGCACGCCTCCCAGCTCGATCGCACCTACGCCGCCCGGTTGACACGCGCGCTCTCCGCCGGCCATTTCACCGTCTCGGTCCATGCCATCTCGGGTGGCCGCCTCGACGACCTCCTCGAGGTCCCTCTCTCCTTGGGGCGGCGGCTGGTCGTGGTCGAGCTGGGGACCAACGACTGGCTTGGCTACCGGCCTGGTGGCGTCTGGCGGCCCACCCCCACAGAGCGGTTCGGCGAGGCATACGGGCGGCTTCTGGACCGCGTCATGGGCCCGGGGGCCGCCCTCGTCAGCCTGGGCGTCTGGGGACCGGCGCAGGGCCGCAGCCAGGCCGGGGGCGTCGTGGCCGAGTACGACGCCGTGATTTCCGGCTCCTGTCTGCGACGGGGCGGGAGCTTCGTGGCCCTCTCCGCCGTGTACGAGGACGCGACCGCGCGGGGCCCGGCGGGGCGCCGCACGCCCTTCGGCGTGGCCGACACGATGCACCCGAACGACACCGGTCACCGGCGGATGGCCAATCTCGTCCTCCAGACCGTCCCCTCGCTCTGAACCTCCCCCCAGGGCAGCGCGGTGTGGACTGGAGGCGGCGCTGCTGGGGTGGGCGTGCCGCAGGCGCCGAGCTCAGGAGGCCCGGGCGCGCCGCATCGGGGCAGTGCCGAGCATCTCCAGGGCGGCGGCGCTGACGGCGGCAGGATCCAGTTCGGCCAGACCGCCGACACCGCGGCAGACGGGCGAGTTGCAGCCGGAGAGGACCCCCCAGCGGCCCAGTTCGCACCAGCTACCCGCCAGGCGCAGACCGCCGGGCTGGAGCACCCGGCGGTGCTCGGTCGGCGCCATCCCGGTGAAGCGGCCGTCCTCTGGACCGAGCAGGACGATGCTCGGCGTCCCTGTCACGTCCGCGATGGAGGAGGCGGCGCTGCTGACGCAGACAAGCAGGTCGAGACCCCGGATCACCTCGACCAGCTCACCGAACGAGGTCCGGCCGGCGGCGAGGACGGGAGGCTGGGCCATGCCTCGAGCCATCTCCTCCTGCAGACCTGTCTCGCTCCCCGAGCCGGTCAGGACGACGCGGGCGCCCGCCTCCCGCTGCAGTGTGGAGGCGACCGCGGCGAACCGCTCCGGAAGCCATTGCTGGCAGGACCAGTCGGCGCCGGCGTGGATGCCGACGAGGGGGCCGTCGCCGGATCCGACCAACCGGCGCGCGGCGGCCCGCTCCTCGGGCAGCGTGACCAGCTCCACCGGACCCCCGTCCTCCTCGACCCCGAAAGCCCTGAGCACCCGGGCGTTCGCCTCCCGGGCCGACTCCGCGTCGGCCGCGGGGCTGACCGGGTGGCTGAACCCGTCACCCCCGAACGAGATGCCCGCCTGAACCGGCGAGCCGACTGCTCGGGCGAGCTGCGCATGGCCCCGGTACCGTTGTGCAGCACCAGCGTGGCGTCGTACCGGCGATGGCGCAACTTCGCCCCCAGGGTGGCGATCACCGCCGCCTTCTCCACCCGGGCCATCGACGCCCCCTTGCGGTGGAAGTCGTCCCACTCCATCACCGCATCGACGTGGGGGGAGCGGCCGAGAACCGGACGCGCGCAGCGCAGAGCCAGGATCTCGATCCGCGCATCGGGCAGCGCAGCGCGGAGGCTGCGGAGGGCCGGCGTCGCGGCCATGCTGTCGGAAAGGTGGCCGTACACGACGACCAGGATGCGCCGGTGGGGCGGACGATGCTCCGTTGGGGGTGGTTGGAACGTCTCCGCCGCCGGGCCCCTTGATCCAGCCGTGACGGCCATGGGGAAGAGTCTCCCTCTCACGCCGTCCCGCTGCCAATGGGCGACCGCGCCCCTTTCTGGGACATCCCATTCGCCATCCCACGGGCGCTCTCCGGTGGCCCCGGCGAGGTGGGTCGGTCACGCCGAGGGCAGGCCGTCCACCATGCCGCGATCCGCGAGCAACCGTGCGTACCGCGCCGCCGTGTGAGGGGTAACGTTCACAAGGCGCCCGGTCGAGCCGCCGCCGGCCATCCAGCGACACATGGCGAAGAGGTCGCGGCCACGTTCCCAGACCGGCCCCGTGAACGCCCAGAGGCAGGTGTCGATGGTGCCGGCGAGCCAGCCGGGGCGGCCCGCGCGCACCAGCCTGCGCTCCGCCCGCTCCAGGTCGGAGACGTCGTTGACGGTGATGAAAGGGGACCACCCATCCCAGCGGCCGGCGGTGTAGGTGAGGGCCACCATCCCCCGGACGTCCACCACGGCGCGGGGGGGCCCGCCGAAGGCTGACGCCGTGAAGGCGTACTCGAACCCGGCGTCCCGCACCGCCTCGAGGGCGGCTCGGCCCGGGGGGCCCGGCCTGAAGTCGGTGAAGGGGCGGTCGGCTTCGAAGAGCTTGCGCAGAGGGGACCGGCCGATCACGGCTCGGGGCGATCGGCTGGGACGTCCGCCGCCCTCGCCGGCGGCGGACGGCTCCGGCTCCCGCGGCCGGTAGCGGATGCGAAAGTATGGTGGCTCCGGATGACCGGCCAGCCGGTGCGAGGGCCGGGGCACGAGAGGGGCGTCCATCAGCGGCCACCAGCCGCGCGGCACCCGGTCACGGCCCCCCAGTCGCGCGGCCAGGTCGTCCACCGACCGCTTCAGGGTCAACGCGAAGCGGTCGATCGGGGTTTCCGACTCGATCAGGACGCCGGCTCCGGCACAGCCGAGGAGCAGCTCGACCCGGGGCGCGAGCCCCCCGGCGCTCAGCGGGTGCTGCGTGAGCGTCAGCGGCGGGTACGGCATGTGGGCGAAGCTCTCGGTTGTCAGGATGAGCCCGGCCGCCATTCCCGTGAGGTTGAGGACGTCGGCGAGGGCATAGAGGTTCTCCAGCTCCCGGGCCATGCCGGTCCAGAAGAGCAGGGTGGAGAGGACCTTCCCCTCGGCGGCCCACCGGGAAAGCTGGGCGTCGTCGGGCTCGTCGGGCAGAGGTGGGGCAGGCCAGGGGGGCGGTTCCTCGCGGAGCACCGGGAAAGGCGGTCTGCCCGGGTCGACGACCTGGAAGGCGACCCCCAGCCGCGACAGGGCCAGGAAGTCGTTGTCGTGATGCTGGCGGCCGAGGACGACGTCGGTCCGGCGCAACGGCTCCGCCAGGCGGTCGATCACCTCGGTCTGCGGCGTCCCGTGGATCGGCATCCAGCCCTCGCGGGCCGCGGTCGGGATCCATCGGCCGACGAGCTCCTCGTCGCCGAGGATGAACCCGCGGCCCCGACCGGACCAGCGCTCCGCCATCCACGCCGTCTCCTCGGCGGCGCTGGCCGTCTGCTCGGGTCGCAGGTCGGTTGCGCCAGAGGGGGGCGGACCGGCGAGCCAGAGGGACTCGAACCCCAGGTTGCGGCGCAGCCCGGCGAGGGCCTCGGGGTCACCGTCCCCGATAGCCAGGAGGCGCCGGTTGACGATCTCCGGGAAGGCGAAAGCGCTCAGGCGGGTCCCCGGAGTGCGCCCCTCCCCGACCAGCAGAAGGGTCCCTGGCCCGTGCGCCGCGCTGGAGGCGAGGACCTCGTCGTAGAAGACCGCCACATCCGGGCTGCGGGATCGGAACTGGACACCGGCGGAGTCGATGACGTCGCCCAGCACCGCCGGTCCCAGCGAGGCAGCCTCGCAGTCGAAACGCTGGAGGAGCAGGAGGAGCTGCTCCAGGTGGTGGGCGCCGGTGATCGTGCCCCCCCGCATCTCGTTGGGGTCACTGTCCGGCGGCAGGCCGCCGCCGAAATGGGTGCCGCTCGGGCGCGCGTCGTAGTAGCACTCGAAGAGGCTGCCCTCGGCCGCCGCGACCCACGCCAGGGTGGCGCAGACCAGATCACGATGCGGATGGTCCGCGGGGGCGAGGAAGAGGAGAAGGCGCCGTTTTCCGGCGCCGGTCACTGTGCGTACCAGGGCTTCGCCCTCCGCGACGTCCTGCCGCCGCAGCTGCCCACCCTGTCGATCAGCTCCTCAGGAGGATGGGCGAGGTCGGGAGCGAGGTTCACCCTGGCCAGGTCGACATGCCAGCGTGCGGCGAGGTGCATCGCCGTGGCCCGGTCGGGGACGAGCAGGAGGGCGGATCGCCGGGCCTGCCGGCGCTCCAGCCAGCCGCGCGAGCCGCGGCGGCCGGGATCGACCGCGGCGGGATCGACGAGGCTCACCAGCCGCCGGCAGTCGCGGCGGCTGAGCAATGCGCCGGCGCCGCGAGCGACCGGGAGGACCATGGGGCAGTCGCCGCGTCTGGTGGCCAAGCGGAAGGCGATCGCCTGTCGGAGGGCGCCCCCCCGTCCTGGCACCGCCTCAGGAGCCGGCCGCGGCATGGCGGGGATCCGCCTCATGGGGTTGATGAAGCGGGGAGCGGAGCGCTTCCGGCGCGCCGTCGCGCCGCCGAAGGAGGCCGCTCGCATCGACCACGAAGTGGCGCAGGCAGCGCCGGTAGCCGATCTCGAACCAGAGGAGATGCCGCAGATCCACCGCCAGCCGGTCGGGGCGCAGGCGGCGCGCCCAGGCCGTGAGGCACCGGCGGCGCGTCTCGCGGAGCCAGAGGCGCCCCCGCGGATCCCCGTCGAGGCTCTGCTTGCCAGCCAGGGCACCGTTGCCGAGGGCGTAGTTGCGCTGGCTGCGCAGCGCCGCTCGCCCGCTGCGCACGCCGGACGAATGCAGGATCCGCGCCCGCGGTGTCGTCAGCATCCGGATGCCGAGGGACTCGAGACGGAGCTTGTAGTCGGTGTCCTCGCCGACGGGGAACTCGGCCCCCGGGCCCAGGATCTCGTCCCAGGGCCCGACACGGGCGGCGGCGGCGGCGGAGAAGGCGCAGTTGGCGCCGATCCAATCCCAGCCTGGCGGCGGACACCGGGGCGTCGCCGCCGGGTCGTACAGGGCCTCGACGGGCATCACGCTCGGGCAGGCGGTGAGCGGTCCGAGGTGGTCCGGGCCGACGACGGCTCCGCCCACCGCGCCGAGCTCCGGGTCGGCGGCGAAGGCTCCCGCGATCGTTTCCAACCACGCGGGATCGGCCTCGCAGTCGTCGTCGAGGAAGGCGATGACCTCGCCAGTGGCCAGGCGGGTCCCGGCGTTGCGTGCCCGGCTGCAGCCGCGCTCGGCGAGGTGGACGTAGGCGACCCGGCTGTCGGTGGCGGCGACGGCCGCCACCGCGTCGCGCAGCGCGGTCTCGGTTTTCGCGTCCCCCTGCCCCACGATCTGCAACTCCCAGTCATGCCAGGTCTGCCGCTGCACCGAGCGTATCGTCCTGCCCAGGGCTTCGGGGCGGACCGTGGGGATGCAGACGGTGATCCTCATGTGGACGTGACGGACGGCGTGAGAGTCCGGCGGTCGAGGACGTCCTCGTAGACCTGCACAAGCTTGTCCACCATTCTGTCAAGGTCGAAGTCGCCGGCCCGCCGCCGCGCCGAGTGGCGAACGCGTGACAGCAGGGCGTCGTCGGACACTGCCGTGCGGACGGTGCTCGCCAGCGCCGCCACGTCTCCCGGTCGGACGAGGAAACCGTCGATCCCGTCGGTGATCAATTCGGCAAGCCCCGTCCCCTTTGTGGCCACGACGGGCCGGCCCAGGGCCATCGCCTCCAGGCAGGCGTTGGCAAGGCTCTCAGATCTCGACGGCATCACCACCATCCGTGCGGCAGCGACGATGGGGAAGAGGCGGGCCTGGGGCAGCTCCGGCAGGAAGTGCAGGCGGGACCAGTACTCCCCGCAGCGTTCGCGGGCGATGTCGACGAAGCTGCGTCCGCCCAGCCCCGTGTCCTCGCCGACGAAGACAGCGTGCAAGCTGGGTCGGCTCGCCAGCACCTCGGGCAGGGCGTCGATCCACGTGTCCACGCCCTTGCGCCGCTCCAGGCGGCCGAAGTAGAGCACGTACTCCATATCGTGGAGATCCTCGGGAAGGCTGCCCGCGGCGGCGCGAGGATGGCGAATCCCGGTGGGAACGATGGTGATCGACTCCGGCCGGAGCCGCCACCGCCTGGCGACCTCGCCTGCGAAAGTTGTCGATGGCGAGATCACCTGCGCGCTCCGCCGCGTCTGGGAACGCTCCAGCCACCGCCGGACGAAGGTGTGCCAGCGCTGTCGCCGGGTCAACTGCTCGTGGTCCTCGACGACGAAGTGCGGCGTCGCCAAGCGGGTCACCAGCGATGCGCCGGGACGGAGCGAGTACCACCAAGCCTCCCCTTCCCATTCGCACGCCTGGACGATGTCGAGGTGGCCGAGGCTGCGGAGCGCCCGGCTCACCGCCAGCGAGCGGGCCAGGGCACGCGGACGGATGCGCCCCGTGGGAACCCGGTGCATGCGGACACCGTCGACGATCTCGGTGGTCAACTGGCTGGTGCCGGGGATGAGGACGTGAACCTCGTGCCCCAGCGCCGCCAGCGTACGGGACGTCTTCTCCGTGTACGCGCCGATCCCGCCACCGGCCGGAGGCGGTCCGGGGCTGACCATAGCGATTCTCACGTCTGGAACCTACCGCCCCCCGCGTCAAGGGGCAATGGACGCTCGCGCCACCTGCCGGTTGCGTGTCTCGACCCCGCCTGGACAAGTGCCCAGGGGTGGTGGGAGGCCCCCCCAAAAAGGGCGCACGCCCGCGCATGCCAGTGTCGCTCAGTTACTGAGACAAGAGAGCCGCACCAAGAGAGGTCGATGAGGGTGCCATCTATGCTGGGGCCAGATGGACGACCCCAGCAACTCCAACGCGACCCGCGCCGGTATGGATGTTGAGCGCCAGGCGCCTGCCGCAATCTCACGGATCGAGCGCCGGATGTTTCCTGGGACGGTTCGATACGCCCTTGATCAGGCCGGTCGCACGTCAACGCCGACTGCCAAAGCGATTGCCCGAAACGGGCTTATTGGCACGATCCACAACCTTGTCGCCCGTCAGGTGACCCTCTTGGGGATGGCCTTGTTTTGGGGTGGCATTCTGGCCGAGAAGCTACCTCGGCGACATCCCGCCCGACGAATAGACGGCACGCCCGACAAGGCTTCCCCCTCGATCATCGGCCCTTGAGGTTCGAGGTCCGGAGATGTACGACCCGACCAGAGGTCCAGCGGTACCGCTTGGCTCGCGATACCTGGGAGACCACATGCCCACTGTGATCGGCCATCACGATGTCAAGGACCAGAAGCATTGGCTTGCCTCGCCGAAGCGCGAGGAGGTCTTCGGACCCCTCGGCGTCACCAACATCCGGACGTTCGTCGATCCGCAGAACCCCACCCGAGCGGCGGTACTGATGGATGTTGCCGACATGGATGCCCTCATGGCCGCGATGAAGACCGAGCCGATGGTCGAAGCGATGGCATATGACGGCGTGATCGGCGAGACTCTGGTGATCCTCGTAGAGGCCTAGTTTGCCGGGAAGCGTCAGCGCCACGGGAAGCTCGAGCCTCTACCTTCGGGGCTAGCGCGAAGCCGACCTCGGTGGTGAGCGGCCAGGCTCAGAGCCCGCCCGCCCTGAACCGAGGGGAAGGCCGGCGGCCCGCACGGCATCTTTCCGGTGGATCTCCAATGTCATTCACCGACACTGGTCCCCCCCCACGCTGCTGCGGCGCGTCGGGGTGCTCGCCGCCCCCGGCGATCGGGCGGGCGTAAGTCCCGAATCGGCAGGGACAGACGCTGGACCGCGAAAGGCCGTGCCCACCGCTTCGCGGGAATGCCGATACCATTGGCCGCACGCGGCGAATACGCTGCAGACAAACGGCGACCCGGGCCGGCCCCTCCGGCACGAAGCGTCGGTACTGCCCTGCCGCTGCCGAGGTACTAATTCTTGGCTCACCCACCCACGTCTCCCGTCCACCCGTCGCCGCCCGAGCCGGCCCCCACCTCCGCGCGCTCGACCTCCGGTTCTGAGGCGAGGACGACGGCCGAGGCCGACCCCATCGAGGCGGTGTGCGCGATCCAGCACGACTTGGCGCAGGCGGGCAGGTCCGGTGTGTTGTCCCTGGTCACCTTCACTGTGTCGCGGCGGGCCGCGATCCGCCAGATGACGGCCTTCGTCCGGGCGCTGCCCCGCATCACGGTGACCGTGGGCGCCGGCGCCCCCGGCCAGGAGATCGCCCGGAATCTGTCCCTTCGCCACCGCCTGCGCCACGTCAACCGCCGGGCCGTCGGTGTCCTCAGGCTTCCGGAGGACCCCGACCGGTATCTGCAGGGCAGGAAGCGTCAGGCGGTGCGGACCAACCTCCACCACGCCGAGGAACTGGGCTTCGCCTTCCGTGAGCTCCCCGACGCGGCGACCGTGCGCGTGGAGGCCGCCAGGATCCTGAAGCTGCAGAGAGACGAGTTCTGGGACGCGGACTCGCTCGCCGGTGACGTGGCCCGGGGGGTCTCACGAGTTTTCGTTGTCGACGACGGGTCCGGCGCCGTACAGGCCCTGGCCGCAGTGGTTGTCGACAGCACGTGGGCTCATCTGTACCTCTGCATCACCGACAAGGCCGAGACCGCCCACGCGGCCCTCTACCTCCTCAACGTCGGCGTGGTGAGGCAGCTGGCGGCCGAGCGGGTCCGCTACATCTTCGTGCGCAGCGCCTTCCACCTGACGCCGGGACAGCGCTACCTGCAGGCGCGCCTGGGCTTCGAGCCGATGAACCTGCGCCTTGCCCGGCGGCGGTCCGCCGCGGCCTGAACGCCCCCGGCCGTCGCGGTTAGCTGATGGTGATCGAGCCCGCTTGCAGTTGACCGGCGCCCGGTGTGCCCGGGACGAGAGGCTCCATGAGCTTCACGTAGGCGACGTGGTCCGCCGTATCGACGGCGGCGATGTACTGCACACCGAGGGTGAGGGCGACGCCGCCGATGCTCACCGCCGGCATTGACGAGGACGTGTAGCCGTCGATGGCGTAGATGTCGAGCCAGCGCTCGGGGACGGTCGAGGAGAAGGTCGGCGTGAAGGTGGCGGTGTTGGCCGATGCCGTGAAGGTGTACAGACCTTGCCCTCGGTTGAAACCGTCGAAGGCGCCGGTGGTCATCGATGGGCTGTCGGGATTCAGGTAGTCCGCGGCGATGCTCTCCGCCTGCGCTGCCGTCAGACTGCGGCTGATGGTCTGCAGCAGGTAGAAGGTGATGGTGGTGCCGGCGGGGAAGGAGTAGTCCTGTCCGGCGACCGCGTTGTCGCCGAAGACGCCCACCTTGAGCCTGTTGCCGTTGACCAGGGTCTCAATCTGGAGGTTGCCCAGGTTCAGCGTCGACAGCTGGGTGGCGAGGACCGCTGTCACCCCGTCGCTCACCCCCGACCCCGACGACGGGACGATGTAGAAGTAGTCGGGGGAAGCGGATGTGGCCGCCGTCGGCAGCCCCTGGACAGCGCTGCCTCCCACGGTCCCGTATCCGCCGTCGGCCGGCGCCCAAGTGCTATTCGCCTGCTCCAGACCGCTGATGGTCCAGAACTGGATCGGCTGGGTGGGAGACAGCAGAATGGGCGAACTCGACGGGTTGGTGATGTCGAAGCGGTCGACGATGAAGCCAGGGCTGCCCGGGTAGACATACGTGGTGACGGTGTGGACGAACCCATTGGCGTCCACACCGGTCGACGGCACCGTTGCCTGCATGGCGGCGCGGAAGGCGGGGATGCTGGGCGGCAGCTGGACCTGGGTGTACGGGCTGTTCTCCGAGCCCACGAAGTTGTTCGACAGTGACTGCGTGTAGTCATGGGCCAGGTCGTCGGGGCTGGTCGTGTCGAGGGCCGATTGAGTTGGCCCGACGGAGCAGGCGTCCACCTCGTACCACATGGCGATGTTGGCGCCGCCATAGCCGGGGATGGTGCCGACGCGCCAGCCGTTGCCGGACTGGTCGATGTAGGTGTAGTCGGTCTCCGTCTGGTTGTTGGGCGGGCCGTTGGTGACGCCGCTCTGGATCTGCGTCGAGGTGGTCAGGCCGCCGGTGGAGCAGGAGCCCGAGGCGGAGGGGAGGGCGACGCTGGCGTTCGCCGTCGTCCCCGCCGCCGGCGTCAGCGAGGTCAACTCCGTCGTGTAGCCGCTGTCGCTCACGGTGACCGTGTAGGTGTCCCCACCGGTCAGACCGCCGAAGGTGTAGTCACCGCTGGCGTCGGTCGTGGTGCTCGTGCCGCCGCTCAGGGTCACCGTGGCTCCGCTCAGCGGGGTGCCGCTCGCGGACGCCGTCACCGTCCCGCTGATCTGGGTGATCGGCGTCTGGGTGAAGTCGGCCCAGTCGACGTAGGCGCCGGTCGTCCGCGTCCCGGCCTGGCCCGCCCCGGTGAGTGCCGTCTGCGTGCCCTCGATCATCCACCCCGGCTGCGCGCCGCCGGAGGGCCAGATGCGGCCCTCCACCAGGCCGCCCACGACTTCGAGCTGGGCGTTGTAGAGGGTGTTGAGGGCGACGCTCTCCGCCTGGATGGCCACCTCGGTCCACGTGCCGTTGACCGCCACCCAGAGAGAGAGGTCACCGTTCGGATAGGCGGGCTCCGACGTGTTGTACGGGTCGACGGTCATCTCCACGAGGGTGTCGTCGTCGTTCGCGCCAAGCTGCTGGACCCTGGCGAGGAGCCGCGCCCCGTGCGCGTTGACCGGATCGCTGACCACGCTGGTGATCTTCAGCTGGGCGCTGACCTCCTGGTTCTGGTACTGGTACCCCATCCAGTTGTCGAAGTCGGCCCCGGTCGATCCGGAGGTATCGACGAAGGCCTGCTCGCCGGTGATGCCCACCTGGCTGCTGGTGACGACCACCCCGTTGTTGCTGGTACCGAGATCGCTGTTCCACGTGTTGCCATCGGTGGAGGGCGACCAGCCGCCCGTCTGGTTCGGTTGCGTGAAGAGGTCCACCGCCTGCCCTGGGGAGATGGCGACGAGGGGCTCGATGGGGGTCGTCACACTTCCTTCCGACGGAGCCACGACGCCGCTCACGAAGTTGGCGTTGTACCCCGCCGCGGCGCCGGTGAACAGCACGGTGTACGTGGCCGCCGGAACGGCGAGTGAGTAGCTTCCCGAGGCGGTGGTGGTGGCGGTGGTCGTGGCCGGGACGGTGGACACCTGGACCCCGGCGATGGGAGCGTCGGTGGCGGAGTCCATGACGCTGCCCTCGATGGTGGAATCGGGTGGCGGCGACGAACCGCTCACGGCGGCGACGGAGAATGAGTTGAAGTCCACTGGCGCCCCGGGCCCCGACCAACCGTAGAGGCCCATGGTGCCGGCGGCCGTGTTGGCGCCGCTCGTCCCAGACCAGGTCCACGACGTCGGCTCGACGGTGCCGTCGGGCCAGAGCTTCATGTAGGCGCTGGTCCCCTGGACTTCGAACTCGCAGCCAGTAGTAGGTGCCGACGGTGACGTTGACGGAGAGGTTCTCGACGATGGTCCAAGTTCCGCCGGTATCGACCATGAACTCGAGGTTGCCGCTACCACCGAACCGGGCGAGGTCCAGGTTCCCCGCCGATGCGTCGCGGAAGACGATGCCGGCCGTGTCGTTCGCGGCGCCGACTGAGAAGCGCACGAGGCCGTTGCCATCTGCGGCGGTCGCGGACCCCAGGATCTCGTAGTCGCTCCCCGAGGCGGTGTTGGTGATCGTCCCCTCGTCCGCTGCGATCGAGGTCGTCGAGGCGGTCCCGGCCGTCTGCGCCCAGGCGCCGCCGCCGCTCGCGGTTCCCCAACCGGTCTGGTTGGCACGCTGGAACGTGTCCTGGACGACGAAGGACGAGCTCACCACCGCCGACGCCGTCGCCAGGGAGGTCAGACCGTCACTGTCGGTGACGGTGACCGAGACTGCGTAGGTGCCCGCCGCGGTGTAGGTGTGGGCGGCTGTGGCGCTGCTCCCACTGACACTCGCGGACCCGTCGCCGAAGGTGAAGGTGTAGCCGGTGATGGGGTTCGCGCCGGCGGCCGACGCCGCCGCACTGGCGGTCACGGGAAGCGGCGCCTGGCCCGACGGCGGGCTGAGTGTCAGCGCTGCGGTCGGACCCTGCACGATGGAGACCGCAGTCGAGGTGGTTGCCGACGCGCCCGAGCCGTCAGCGACCGTGACCGAGACGGTGTAGGTGCCGGCGGCCGCGTACTGGTGCGTCGCGGTGGCCCCGCTCTGCGGACCCAACGTGGTGCCGTCCCCGAAGTTGAAGGTGTAGCCCGTGATGGCGATCGGGTCGGTCGAGGCGGCGGCGCTGGCGGTCACCGACAGGGGCGCCCCGCCCTTCACCTGGGCCGCGGTGAGGCTGGCGGTGGGCTGCCCCACCGTCTCCTGCGCCGTGGCGGAGGAGAACAGGCCGCCGCTGTCGGTGACGGTGACTGTGACCGTGTAGACGCCGCCCGTCGTGTACGTGTGGGCGGCACTGGACGAACTCTGGGGGCCGACCGTCGTGCCGTCACCGAAGCTGAAGGTGTAGGTGGAGATCAGGTTGCCGCCCGCCTTCGAGCCCGCGGCGCTGGCCGTCACCGGCAGGGGTGCCTTGCCCGACGCCGGGGTCAGCGCCAACGCGGCCGTCGGCCCGTTCTGGACGCTGACCGAGGTGGTGGCGACTGACGACGCCCCGGACGCGTCGGTGACGGTGACGCTCACCGTGAAGGTACCCACGGCCGAGTAGGTGTGGGTAGCGGTGGCCGCGGTCTGGGGCCCGACGGTGGTGCCGTCGCCGAAGCTGAAGGTGTAGCCCGTGATGGCGATCGGATCGGTGGAGCCCGACGCGTTCGCGGTCACCGGGAGCGGCGGTGTCCCGGAGGAAGGGGTCACCTTGAGAGCGGCCGAGGGCTGCCCCACGGTCTCCTGGGCCGTGGCCACGGAGATGGCGCCGACGCTGTCGGTGACGGTGACACTGACGGTGTAGAGGCCGCCCGCTGTGTAGTTGTGAGTCGCGGTCGCCGAGCTCTGGGGCCCGACGGTGGTGCCGTCCCCGAAGGTGAACGTGTAGCTGGAGATGGGATGGGAACCGGCCGTCGATCCCGCGGCGCTGGCGGTGACCAGCTGCGACACCGGGGTCGCCGCCGGGGTCAGCGCCAGGGCCGCCGACGGCCCGGCATTCACGGTTCCCGCCTTGAAGACGGCGACGACGGCGCCGAAGTACTGGGCGGAGCCGGAGGTCATGGTCATCGACTGGCCGGAGCTGGAGGTGGAGAGGGAGTCCTCCAAGCCGTTCACCGCCCACCAGTTGGAGACGGCGGATTCGCGCAGGGTGAAGCCGCTGCCGGCCGTCAGGCCGCTGCCGACGTTGCTCTGACCGCCCAGGCCGACCACCAGCTCACCGGAGCCGCCGATGGTGGCGGTGGGCCCGGCCTTGAGGGCGCTGCCGCTGCCGGTGGCGCTGCTCACCTGATCAAGGGCGGCGCTGGTGGCGATGCCGGAGTACTCGGCGACGGTCAGGGCGCCGCCGCCGCTTCCCGCCAGGGCGACGGTGAGGCTCCCCGCCTTGGAGTTCTGCAGGTAGTAGAGATCGACGTGGCCGTTGCCGTAGGCCAGGGAGGTCGCCCTGGTCCAGCTGCCGTTGGCGCCATCGGAGACGCCGGTGACGGGGTCGGTCCCCGAAGTCGCTGGTGGTGATGCCGGCGACCAGCAGGTCGCCCGCCGTCACCGCCTTGGGCAGGGTCAGGCTCGAGCCGATGGTGGACGCCCCCTGGACGTCGATCGGCCCGCTCCCCGCCGGCATGGAGACCGTCTCCTGGGCGGTGGCGTTCGACGAGGCTCCGGCGCTGTCGGTGACGGTGACGGTGACGGTGTAGGCGCCCGCCGCGGAGTAGGTGTGGGTGGCGGTCGCCGAACTCTGGGGGCCGACCGTGGTGCCGTCACCGAAGCTGAAGGTGTAGGTGGAGATCGGGTTGCCGCCCGCCTTCGATCCGGCGGCGCTGGCCGTCACCGGCACAGGGGCCGACCCCGATGCAGGGGTCAGTATCAACGCCGCCGTCGGACCGTTCTGGACGCTGACCGTGGTGGAGGCGGACGACGACGCCCCGGAGGCGTCGGTGACCGTGACGCTCACCGTGAAGGTGGCGGCCGCCGAGTAGGTGTGGGTGGCGGTGGCCGCGGTCTGGGGTCCGACGGTGGTGCCGTCGCCGAAGCTGAAGGTGTAGCCCGTGATGGCGATCGGATCGGTTGAGCCCGACGCGTTCGCCGTCACCGGGAGCGGCGCGCTCCCCGACGACGGTGTCACCGTCAGCGCGGCCGTCGGCTGGCCCACCGACTCCTGGGCCGTGGCGATGGAGGTGGCGCCGACGCTGTCCGTGACGGTGACGCTGACGGTGTAGAGGCCGCCCGCTGTGTAGTTGTGAGTCGCGGTGGCCGAGCTCTGGGGTCCGGCGGTGGTGCCGTCCCCGAAGCTGAACGTGTAGCTGGAGATGGGGTTCGCGCCGGCAGTCGAGGCCGCCGCGCTGGCCGTCACCGGGTGATTCACCGGCGTCGCGGTGGGGCTGAGGTTCAGCGCCGCGGCGGGGCCGGTGGCCGTCCCGCCCGCCTTGAAGACGGCGACGACGGCGCCGAAGTACTGGGCGGAGCCGGAGGTCATGGTCATCGACTGGCCGGAGCTGGAGGTGGAGAGGGAGTCCTCCAAGCCGTTCACCGCCCACCAGTTGGAGACGGCGGATTCGCGCAGGGTGAAGCCGCTGCCGGCCGTCAGGCCGCTGCCGACGTTGCTCTGACCGCCCAGGCCGACCACCAGCTCACCGGAGCCGCCGATGGTGGCGGTGGGCCCGGCCTTGAGGGCGCTGCCGCTGCCGGTGGCGCTGCTCACCTGATCAAGGGCGGCGCTGGTGGCGATGCCGGAGTACTCGGCGACGGTCAGGGCGCCGCCGCCGCTTCCCGCCAGGGCGACGGTGAGGCTCCCCGCCTTGGAGTTCTGCAGGTAGTAGAGATCGACGTGGCCGTTGCCGTAGGCCAGGGAGGTCGCCCTGGTCCAGCTGCCGTTGGCGCCATCGGAGACACCGGTGACGGGGTCGGTCCCGGCGTCGTTGGTGGTGATGCCGGCGACCAGCAGGTCGCCCGCCGTCACCGCCTTGGGCAGGGTCAGGCTCGAGCCGATGGTGGACGCCCCCTGGACGAAGGCCGGTGTGGGCGGAGAGGTCGCTCCGGCTCCCGCCGCCTGGAAGACCGATACGACGACGGCGGCGCCCGCTGCCAGACAGGTCAGACGTCCGGGATGCCGGATCACGTCCGCTCCGCCGCTGTGACGGGGACTGGTGGCGCCCCGTCCGCCAGCGGCCTCTCACAGACCGCGAGCATCCATGTGGGAACCGGACGGGGACCGTAGGCGCGCTCCTCGACGATGAGCAGGCCCGCGTCGGCGATCATGCGGCGAAACTCGCCGCGACTGTGGTGGGTGACGATGCCGGTCCATCCGGGCAGCACCCCACCGGCGCGCCACGTCCGCAACCACCGACCTGGCCGTCTCCCGGCATAGCCTGGGTAACGGAGCATCCACTGCGGGTGCCGGTTGGTGGTGTCGATGATCGCCCGCCCGCCCGGGGCGAGAACGCGGCGGAGCTCCCGGAGCGCGGCGGTGGGATCGGGCAGGTGCACGAGGAGATCAGCGGCGACGGCGATCTCGAAACTGCCAGAGGCGAAGGGAAGCGGGGCGCGGGCGTCGAGCTGCACCAGCGACAGGGCATCGGGCGCGACGCCCGACGCTGCGGCCGCCGCCCGGGCACGCTCGAGCATCTCCTGGGAGATGTCCGCCAGGGTGACGGCGTGGTCCCGCGCCAGCGGCACCGCGATCCGCCCGGGTCCCCCGCCCAAGTCGAGCACCCTGCCAGGCTGTCGCCCGGCGATCTCCAGGATGTCGCGGCGCTTGACGGCGTAGAGGCGGCGGAGCGAGTTCCTCCTGTCCTCAGGACGGAAGAGGTCGGGGTAGCGGCCGTCCGTGTAGACGGCGGGACTGAACGACTCTGGGCGCTCCATGACCGCGCTCACGGCGCTGCCGCCACGGACGGCGCGGGCTCCCCCGCCGTGGGCCGGCGGCCCGACACCGCGTACGACTCGGAGAAGGGGAGCGAGGCCACCCGGGCGCGGCGACCGCGCCGCGACACCCACCGCCACACCGCCTGTGTGGCGGCGAGAACCGGCTTCTCGGCGAACCCGGGGATGATCGGGTACTGCTTGGTGCCGCGAGCGTAAACAGGAAGGCCCAGGATGACGGGGCGCACCCGGACGTCGACCATCCCGGCGGCGGCGAAGGCGCGCGACAGCTCGCGAACGGGGATGTAGCGCTGCCAGAAACCGGGATCGACCTCCTTGCGCGCCAGCCGGCGCAGCAGGGTCCGCGGTCCGAACCAGCGCGAACGGCCGGTACCGCGCCAGACGGAGATGGGGGTCTTGGTGATGATCACGGCCCGCCCCCCGGGGGCGACCAGCCGGCCCAGCCGCCCGACGATCTCGTTCCACTCGGGGACGTACTCGAGAACTCTGACGCTCATCACCAGGTCGAAGCCGCCGTCGGCGTCGAACTCGGCGGCGTCGCCCTGCACGAAGCGAACGCGCTCGTCGGGGACGGCACGGCGGGCTTGCTCCAGCATCCCCGGCGAGAGGTCGAGAGCGACCACCCGGCCGGCGCGTTCCGCCAGGAGAGGGGTCCAGGTCCCAGGACCGCAACCGATCTCCAGGGCGGTTCCGACGTTCCCGCTCCCCAGCTCCTCCTCCAGGACCCGGCGTGTCTGGTCCTTCTCCTGGAGGGCGATGCGGTTCTTCTCCCAGCGCAGCCGGCGGTAGTAGCCGCTGGCCTCGTCGAAGATGGCTGCGTTCCCGTCCTGGGCTCGGAGGGCGTTCGCCTCGCCTGGGACCCCCGCGAAGGAACTCATCGCCACGCCGCCCCTCCCACCTGAATCCCGGCGACCTGGGCGTGGAAGGCCTCGAGGCGGGCGGCCGCGCCGGCCCAGCCGTACCTCTCCAGCACCAGGGCACGGCCGGCTGCTCCGAGGCGGGCGGCGAGCGCCTCGTCCGCAATGACGCGGAGGATCGCATCGGCCATCTCGGCGGGATCGTCCGCCAGCAGCAGATGCTCGCCGTCGGTGACGTCGAGCCCCTCGGCACCCAGCGTCGTGGAGACGACGGGCTTGGCCGTGGAGAGGCCCTCGAGGACCTTGAGGCGGGTTCCGCTTCCCACGCGCAGGGGGGCGACCACCACACTGGCCCGCTCGAGGTGGGGCCGCACGTCGTCGACCGCGCCGGTGACCACCACGCCGGGGCCCTCCAGCCGCCGAAGCCAGGCCGGCGTGCCCTTCCCCACCACGGTCAGCACCGCGCCGGGGCGCGCCCGGCGGACGCGAGGCAGAACCTGGTCTGTGAACCACACCACGGCGTCGGTGTTGGGACGGTAGCTGAGGCTGGCGACGAAGACCATGCCCTCCGGATCCGCCGAGGTCGCCCTGGGGTGAAAGTAGTCGGTGTCGACCGCGTTGGGCACCACCGCGGTCGGCATCTCGGGCCGGGCCGCACGGATCACCGCCTCATCCACCGCCGAGGTGGCCACGCACCCGTCGGCCACCGACCACGCGCGGCGCTCTTCCCGTTCCACCTTCGCCGCCTCGACCCGGCCGAACAGCCGCCGGACCGCAGAGCTCTCGATGCCGGCCACCCGCCCGAGGAGCTGGTACTCGATGTTGTGCTCGTCGAGCACGACCGGCGTCGTGCCGTGGAACTCGAGGCACATCAACTGGCTCGACTCCACCTGGACGATGTCGAAGCCGCCGTTGGCGATCAAGGTGTCGAGCTCCCGCTGCATCGCCTCCGAGCGCAGGGCGCCGAGGTGAAAGGAGGTGCGACCACCGAGCGAGGCGAGCTGCTGCCGGCGCCGGGCGTGCCGCGCCGCGGGCGGGGGAACGCGGTGGACCTGGTCGAGCATCCGCTGCAGCCCATCCCAGTCACGTCCGTCGTCGGGGGTGCCGTAGGTGAGCATGCTTACGCTGTTGTGCTTGGCCAGCTGCAGGGCGAGGTGGTGGACGCGCAGGGCGAAGCCCCACGTCGGTGGTGACGGCGCCTCCGGGCAGACGATGAGAACGCGCCGGCCCTTGGCCTGCCTCGTGCCACCGCGGGGAGAGACCGCCCCCCGCTGGGTCAGGACCATGCCGGCATCACCGGCGCGAATTCCGATCGTTCACCTCGCGATCGTAGGAGGCACCGATGGAAGCCGCCATGGGACCCAGCGTCCCGGGTGTGGGACAGATGTCTCGGTGGTCGGGCGGCGTCTCCGTCGCCATACTCACGCCATAGACGTCGTCCCCGTCCTGCGGGGACCGGCCATCGCATGGGATCGCATCAATTCAGTGACTGGAGTGCAGGCGCGGGGGCGCGAGGCGGGCACGGGGGTCTCAGAGGGGCCGCCGCTGACGGTCGTGGTCGGGCTGCACGACGGCGGCATCAGCGGGGTGAACACCTACGCCGAGCACGTGGCCGCCGCCGCCGCCGCCGCCGGCGCGGCCGTGACCCTCCTCGCCACCCACGAGTCGCTCGCGCGGACGCTGGAGGCGAGGCTCGCCGGCCTCGGCGTCCGCGTCGTCAACCTTGGCCTGGCGCCGCCGACCCCCTGGCAGCGACGGAGGGAACGGCTGTCGCCGCGGTACGCGGCGAGGCGACTTAGCGCAGCGGTGCACTCCGGGCTTCCCCGGCTGGGACGCTTCGACGCCGCCCACGCCAACCACCCGGCGCTGGCCCAGGCGATGCGGCCGCTGGCGGACCGCGTGATCGTCGCGGCCTGGTTCCACCCCCACGCGCCGGTGGGGAGGGCGGTCGCCACCTGGAAACACACCGGACGGCACTTCCCGCGCAGCGCGGGGCTGGCCCTCAAGGGGGTGTTGCACTACCGCAACGACGTCCGCGGCTACCGCGCCGCCGACACCGTCGTCGCCCCCACCCGGCTCCTCACCGACGAACTGCGGAGAACGGGTGTCCCCGCCGTCCACTGCCCGCCCCCTTGCCGTGTCCTGGAGGGTGGGGCGCATGCGGCGGCGGAAGTGGCCGGCGACGGGAACGGCACTGGCCGGCATCCGTCCCGACTCCTCGTCTGCAGCGGCGACCTTGACCACCCACGCAAGAACGTCCGGCTCGCCATTGAGGCGGTTGGCCTGGTCGCCCGCGGGGGGAGGTCGATCGCCCTCGATCTCGTCGGCGGCAACGCCGAGCATCTCGCCGAGGCGCTGGCAGGCCTTCCGCCCAGCGTCGCCGTCCGGCGGCTGGGGCCGCGTCCTCCCGCCGACGTCCACGCCTTGATGCGGGCCGCCGATGCGCTTCTCCTCCCCAGCCTTTTTGAGGAGTGGGGCTATGTCGGCGTGGAGGCTGCGCTGCAGGGGACCCCCGTGGTCAGCCTGCCCGTGTACCCCTTTGAGGAGATGCTGGCGGGAGGGTTGGGGCGCTGCGCCCCCGGCATGGACGCCCCCGCCTTCGCCGGCGCGATCGAGGAGCTCCTCGCGGATCCGCCGGGCCGGCGCGACGTCGCCGCCACCGCCGAGAGGCGGTTCGGGCTGCCGGCCGTCGGTGGGCGTCTCATGGGAATCTGGGCGGCCTCCCTGGCGCAACCCGCGGTGGCCTAGGGGGTGGTGCGCAACGTCTCCGACCCGTCGCGTCCTCCGCGGGCGCGCCCGGCAGCGGCGATCGCTGATCCCGGCCCTCTGACGGCAACTCGCCACCGCGGGGTGGAGGCCTTCCTCAGCCTCGAGCCGGCCTGGCGCCGTCTGCTCCAGCGCACCGGGACGACCAATCCGTTCCTCAGCTGGGAGTGGGTGTCCGAGTGGGCCCGCAGCTTCTGGGACGAGCGCCTGGTGACCATGGTGGTCGAAACACCTGCTGGGCCTGTGGCGATCGCCCCCTTCCACGAGTATGAGGGGCTGCCCGCGCCAGGTCTGCGAGCCCCGTCACTGGAGCTGATGGGTCCGCGACGCCGCCGTTACCGACAGATGTTCGAGCTGGCGGAGGCCCTGGTCGCTCCCGACCGCGCCGTTGCCGCACTCACCCTCGTGGTGGAGCAGCTGTGGAGTGGCGGCAGGTGGAGCTGGATCGAGGTTGGCGCCTGGGGAGCCGGCGTGGGCTGGTGGCATGAGGCGATCGCCAGTGCGGAGTTGATGGTCGGCGCGGCCCCCGAGGGTCAGCGTGATGTCCTGGTCATGGACCTGGGTGGAAGCTGGGAGGAGGTCCGCGCCCGGCTGCGCCGCAATGTGAAGGAGAGCATTCGCCGCGCGTACAACGCGCCCGCTCGCGACCACCTGCGCCTCGTCTACTCGGAGCACACGGGCGTCGACGGACTCGACCCCGTTCTCGACGACCTCTTCGCCCTGCATGCCGCCCGGGCAGGCCTGCGGTGGGGACCGAGCCATCCGGACTACTTCTCCGACCCCGCGGTGCGGGAGTTCGTCCGCCGGCTGGCGCGCCGGATCGCCGAGGCCGGCCGCCTCCGGCTCAGCGTCGTCGAGCTCGACGGCCGTCGTGTGGCGATCCGTCTCAACATGGAGATGAACGGGGTCCTCTACCTCTACCACTCGGGCTTCGACCCCGACCTGTGGCGCTACAGCGTCAGCACCTTCGCGACCGTCGAGGCCATGAAAGCGGCGATCTCCCGCGGCCTCAGCGGCGTCAACTTCTCGATCGGGCTGGACCAGGCCAAGTCGCGATGGGACACTCGTTCCGTCCCCTTCGAACGGATCCAGATCGTGCGCGCCACCCCGGGTGCCCGCCGGGTGGCCGCCCTGTACGGTGGCATGCGCCACGCTCGCCAGGCCGGTGCGGCGGGGATGTCCCGGGTGGGCCGCGTTGGCCTCCACCGCGCCGCCGTCTGACCCGTCCCCGGGCGGCGGGGCCGCTCGACGCCCCCCGGATGTCCCGGTGACTGGTCGATCCGCCCATTCACCTCCGCCGGCGCGGCGGCCACAGTCAGGACAAATGGGGGATCCTGCTGTCGCCGTCGCCCACCTGGGCGAAACGGTCGAGACTTCGCGACCGAACACGGTGGTGCTGGCGCGCAGCATCTCCATCCTGACCGTCGGCCAGATCGTCACCTGGATCGCCACCCTCATCTGGACGGTGATCGTGCCCCGGCGGCTGGGCTCCGCTCAGGTCGGTCTCTACACTCTGGGGCTGGCCGCCTCCGGGGTGCTCCTCGTTCTCGTTGGCCTCGGCTCCGTCCCCTCCTGGTCCGCGAGATCGCCGCCGATCCCGATCGGGCCCCCCAGCTGATCGGCACCGGCATCGTTCTCCGCGCCCTCTTCTGCTTGCCGGCCCTGGCCCTCACCCTGGTGATCACGTTGGTGGGTCCGTTCCACGGCCCCGAGGGCGTCGCCGTCTTCCTCGGCTGGTGCATGACCGTCTTCGCCGTCGTTTCCGAGCCAATCGCGGCTGGATTCCAGGCCCTGGAGAAGATGCGCTACCTGACCTACTCGACGATCTTCAGCAAGACCCTCTCGACGGTGACCGGCATCGTTCTCGTCATGGTCGGGGTCAGGGCCATCGGCCTTCTCCTCGCTCTCGTGATCATCGGCGCCGTCCTCACCGTCATGGTGCTGATCTGGTCGCGCCCCCACTTCCACATCGACTGGAGAGTGAAGCGAAGCGAGCTGCGCCGTCTCTTCGTCGCCAGCCTCCCCTACTGGAGCTTCGTTGCCTTCTTCACCATCTATCTCTGGATCGACTCGCTGATGCTGGGGGCGATGACCTCCACCCGGGTGCTGGGGTGGTACGGGCTCCCCACCCAGCTCTTTGGCACCCTGATGTTCGTCCCCACCGTCCTCTCCACCGCGTGGCTCTCGCAGCTGGTGCGCGCACACAAGGGGAAGCGAGACGCTGCTGCGGGCGGCGCGACCCGCCATCGAGTTCGTCCTCGTGCTCAGCCTGCCGGTGTGCGTCGGCGCCGTGCTGGTTGCCGCTCCGCTGACACGGGCGCTGTATGGGCCCGACTTCACGGAGTTGATCCCCGTCTTCGCGCTGCTCGCTCTCTGTGTGCCCCCGATGTACCTCAACATCATGGCCAACCAGCTAATGATCGCCCGCAACCAGCAGATGGTGTGGACGAAGATGATGGCGCTGGCCAGCCTCATCAACCCCGCGCTGAATCTCGTGCTCATCCCCTACTTCCAGCGGACCGACGGCAACGGGGCCATCGGAGCCGCCATCGCCATGGTCATCACCGAGGTTGTCCTCGCCGTCATCGGTTTCTTCCTGGTCCGCGACGTCTTCACCCGCCATCTGGCGATGCGCGTCGCCCGGGCGGCGGTGGCCACCGCCCTGATGGCCGGCCTCGTGGTGCTCGGCCTGCGCGCCGGCCTCGTCGTCGGCATCCTGTCGGGGATGGTGAGCTTCCCCGTCTTCGCCGGTTTCCTCGGAGTGCTCAGCGCCACCGAGCGGCGTCAGTTCCGCCAACTCCTCGGTGCCGTCGCCCCGCGCCGGGGCGCGAGGCGTTCCGGCAGCCCGAACTGATCCGGGCGGCTCAGCCGCGCATGTCGGCTCCTCGCTCGCGCGCGGGGGCGCGATATCGCCGGGAGGAGGGGTCGATGGGGAAGCGGAAGCTCATCCTCACGCCGTAGGCGAAGGCGGCCAGCCGCCCCAGTCCGGTGGGTTGACGGAGGCGGAGCAGGTTGCGCCAGTTCACCATGCCGAAGAGACCGCGGAGGACGAAGGTGGGCAGCACCACGGGGTCGCGCAGCCGCAGGTGCTTCATGTAGGTGGCTCCCTCGGAGAGCGCCGCGTCCCATGACAGCTGTTTCAATTCGGCTCCCCAGGTTCTCAGGCCGCTGTGCAGCACCGCGGGCTCCGGGAGCTCGAGGATGCCGTGGCCGTCCCGGAGCACCCGGTACGCGATGTCCCCGTCCTCTCCCGCGCGCAGTGGCGCTCCCGCGCCGAGAACCTCGTCGAAGGCGCCCATGTCGCGAAGCGTCTGGGACCGGAAGGAGAGGTTGGCGCCGATTCCCTGCGCCTTGAAGGCCAGCCAGGGCGAGCGCAGAAGGCGCGGCCGCGCGGGGACGAAGCTGGGAATCGCGCCCCGGGCCGGGGTCATGCGGCGCCGCCGCGACTCCGCCGCAGATCATCGCCACCCCGGATGGCCGGCGAAGGCCCTCTCGATGCCGGTCAGCCAGTCGGGCGGGGCCTCGCAGTCGTCGTCGGTGAAGGCCACGATGGCTCCCCGGGCGTGGTCGAGGGCGACGTTGCAGGCGGCCGACTTGCCGACCGTCGTGGAGGGCATGTGGGTGAAGCGCGAGTTGTCTCCCACCGTCGCGCGGAAGGCAACGGCGGACAGATCGTCCGTGCTCTGGTCGACGACGACGACCTCGAAGCTGTCGTGGTCGAGGTGGAGGAAACTCCTCAGCGTGGCGGTGAGGCTGACTCCCCGGTTGCGGGTGGGCACGCAGACGCTCATGCGAGGTGGGGCCTCCGGGCCCGGCGGCCTCATGGCACCGTGGCGTGCGTGGCGGGAGGCCCCGCCTCTTCGGAGGGCGACGGCATCACACCGGTGCGCCACCAGTCGATGGTGCGGCGCAGTCCTTGCTCCAGGCCGACGCGTGGCTCCCAATCGAGGGCTCGGCGGGCCAGCGTGATGTCCGGGCGTCGGCGGCGCGGGTCGTCGGTGGGCAGCGGCTGGAAGACGATCTCGCTCCGGCTGCCGCACAGGTCGCGGATCAGCGCGGCGAGCTGGAGCATCGTCACCTCGTCGGGGTTGCCGATGTTCACCGGGTCGCGAACGTCGCTCAGGAGCAGCCGGTGGATGCCGTCGATGAGGTCGTCCACATAGCAGAGACTGCGGGTCTGCGAGCCGTCGCCGAAGACCGTCAGAGGTTCTCCGGCGAGGGCCTGCGTGACGAAGTTGGGAACGGCCCGGCCATCCGCCTTGCGCATCCGCGGGCCGTACGTGTTGAAGATGCGGACGATGCGGGTGTCCATCCTGTGATGGTTGCGGTACGCCATGACGAAGGCCTCGGCCGCCCGCTTGCCCTCGTCATACATGCTCCTCGGCCCCACCGGATTCACATGGCCCCAGTAACTCTCCGGCTGGGGATGGACCTCGGGGTCACCGTAGACCTCGCTGGTGCTGGCGAGGAGGAGGCGAGCTCCCTTCGCTCTCGCCAGTCCCAGCGCCCGATGGGTGCCGAGCGTTCCGGCCTTGATGGTTTCGATGGGAAGGCGGGCGTAGTCGATCGGGCTCGCCGGCGAGGCGAGGTGGAGGACGGCGTCGACGTCGCCATCGACCAGCAGGAACTCGGTGACGTCCTGGCGGTGGAAGGTGAAGCGCGGGTGACCCAGCAGGTGCGCGAGGTTGTTCTCGCTGCCCGTCGACAGGTTGTCGAGGACGACCACGGTGAGCCCGCGCCGGATCAGGCGGTCGGCGAGGTGCGAGCCGAGGAAGCCGGCGCCTCCGGTGATCACAACGCGGCGCAGGTGCGCCTCGGAAGGCTCCGCAACGGCGTCGGCGGCTGGAGGCGAGGAGTTCGTGAGAGGGGGGACGGATGGCATGGCAAGAGGATAGCCAGGTTGGAGAGGCACCCAGGAGGGGATCAGGCCCCGGCTCCGGGCCTGCCGAGCGTAGGGCGTCGGGGCGCCGCCCGGCGATGGGCAGCGGGGCCATCCCCGATGGACCGTCCCGGTCCGGGCGGGACGGCGTCCCAGGCGGAGGCTCGGCCGGCCGGCCGGCCGGGTCCGGCTGGGACATACGCCCACAGTGCCGGGGACATCCGAAGCCCCCCCCGTGTCTGCTCCCATTCCCCAAACGCCGTCCGGAGATGACACTCGGCCAATGAGATTCCTAGAGACAGTCTTCCGGCACCGGCTGGTCGCGATCCTGCCGGTCCTCATCGGCCTGATCGTGGCCGGTGGCTACCAGCTCGTGCAGCCCAGGTCGTTCACCTCCACCGCCAGCCTCTGGATCGACGCCACCGTTCCCGGCAACAGCCCCGCGAACGCGGCCAATCAGTACGTCGACCCGTCCACCCTGCAGGAGTCGGTGGTCCAGGAACTGCTCTCGACACAGTCCTTCGCCATCGCCGTGGGGAACAAGGGCCCGCTGGCCGCCTACCTCGCATCCCATCCCCATGCCGAGGCGACGGGTCTCGCGGCCGTGCCCGGGCTCTCTGCGCTCTTCAGCAGTTCCAAGGGGTCGATCGACGACCAGGTGGCCGCTGATCTCCCCACCATGGTCACGCTGGTGACGGCCGGCCCGCAGGTGCTGAACATCACGGTCACGGCGCCCGCCCCACAGGTCGCCGCCGGCACCGCACTGGCGGTTGTCGATGAGTACTCCGCCCAGGCGGTGGCGGCGCAGACGACCAGCGACCAGGTCGCCGTCAAGTACTACCAGCAGCAGGTGGCCCAATCGCAGGTCACCCTGCAGAACGACCAGACGGCGCTCTCCAATTACCTCAAGGCGCACCCCGACGTGTCCTCCACCGGCGTGGGCGACGCCACGGCGACGGAACTGGTCCAGGCCGTGACGTTGGACGGCACCACCTACCAGAATCTCCTCTCCCAGTACCAGCAAGCTCAGCTGGGCCTCGCCAACGTCGGCAGCCAGACCGGCTTCTACCTTCTCGACGCGCCGACGGCCAGCGGATCGCCGGTCAGCATCAGCAAGCATCTTCTCGAGACCGGGCTCGCCGGCCTCGTCGTCGGGCTCCTCATCAGTGTTCTCATCCTCAGCGCCCTCACCGCGACGGACCGTTCGGCGCGGCGCGCCGAGGACATCCGGCGCATCCTGGGCCTGGACGTGGTCGCCACCGTCGGCCGGTTCAAGGCACCCACCAACGCCGTTCGAGGGGGTGAGGCGTGAGCGCCGAGATCGTCCCGTCCCGTCCCCTGGCACAGGTCACGCCGCTCCACGCGGCGCGTCCCCGCGAAGCGACGCGCGAGGCGGAGATCGACCCCGCGAGCGAGGCCCACGCCCTGGTCCCCCCGGAGCTGCTCCAGGGGTGCCGCGAGGCGATGCAGCGGATCGGCGACACCGCGCACGGCAGCTTCGGCGTCACCAGCGCGCTGCGCGGTGAGGGCCGGGAGCAGCATCGCGGCCGCCCTTGCCATCATGGAATGGCTCGATCACGAGCGGCGCGTCGTCCTCGTCGACCTCGACCTGGAGCAGCCCTCCCTGCACCAACGTTTCGGGCTGCACGAGGGTCCGGGAGTTGGCGATCTGGTCCAGGGGCACAACTCCGTCGAGGACTATGTGCAGCGGATCGTCGGCGACGTCTGGCTGCTCAGCGCCGGGCGCTGGCGCGACGATGCGCCTCGCGGAGTGAGCCGGCTCGCGGCCAGCACCATCCTCTCCCAGCTCTCCGAATGGGCCGACGTGGTCGTCTTCGACCTGCCCCCGCTGCTCACCTCGACGACCGGCATCGAGGCGGCGCGCCTCACCGGCACGCCGATCATGGTGGTCAGGGCGGGGATCTCGCCCCTGCCCCAGGTCAAGGAGGCGGTGCGCATGCTTCCGACTCCTCCGTCGGTCATCCTCAACGGAGCGCGGTCCGCGATCCCGCGATGGCTGCGCCGGTCCCTGGGCGACCTGCGGTGACCTGGCCGCTGCTCGCCGTCCTCGCCCTCGTGGCGGTGAGCCTTCGCTACCACGAGCGCACCCGCCGGGCGCAGGCGATCGCTCTCCTGGTCACCGCCGTGGCCCTCGGCTACGCATGGATCGGCCTGGGCAAGCTGTGACCGCCCTGGCGGTCACCAGCCCCTCGGTGGCCGATCTCGAGCGGCTCGCCCGGCTCCGGGTTCGGATTGCGGCAGGTGCCGGCGCCATCCTCGCCGTCCTGCTCGGGCTCGCCGTCGGGGTTCTCAGCAGCGGTCGCAGTGTCCTCGTCATCTTCCTGGCCTTGCCGCTGGCGCTGCCCTTCATCTGGTGGAGGAGACCCGCCACCGGTGTGCTGACGTTGCTCGCCTGCGCCACCGTGGTCGAACAGTTCGAGTACTCCGTGGGCATCCCCGGCCTGGACGCCTTCACCGACAAGATCCCCCTCTACACCAGCCTGTCAAGTGGGTTCGGCGCCTCCGGCCTGGTGATGAGCCCGATCGACATCGCCGTCGTCGTGCTCCTCGTCGTCTGGCTGACCCGGGCGGCGACCGATCGCAGCCTGAGGCTGCCGCGGACCCAGGTGGCCGCCACTCTGGGAGTGCTCGTGCTGATCGCCGGCGTGGCGCTCGTCCGCGCCCTGGCCGCCGGCGGCACCAGCGCAGACAACACCGCCGCCCTCTGGGAGGTGCGACCGTGGATCTACCTCGGCGCCACCTTCCTCTTCGCCTCCCAGATGATCCGCAGCCGGCGCGCCGTGCAGGCGGTGCTCTGGGCCTTCGTCCTGGGCAGCGGCTTCAAGGCGCTTCAGGGCGTGTACATCTTCCTCGGCACGCGCAACGAGATCCCGCGTCCCGAGGCGATCCTCGGCCACGAGGAGTCGGTCTTCTTCAGTCTCTTCATCATCCTGACCCTCTGCCTGTGGGTCTACCGGCAGAAGGGGTGGCTGCGATTCACGGCCACGGCGCTGCTGCCCTTCGTCATCGTCGCCGACATCGGCAACTCGCGGCGAGACGCCGTCCTGATCCTCGGCGGCGAACTCCTCGTCATGGCTCTCCTCGTCTACGCCGCCCTCCCCGAACGGCGCCGGCTCATCCGCCGCGTTGTCGCTACGACGCTGGTCCTCTTCGCCCTCTACCTGCCCGCGGAGTGGAACGGCAGCGGCACGCTGGCCTCCGTCGCCGTCGCCGTGCGTTCGGGCATAGCCCCCGATGCGCGCGACGCCCAGTCCAACGGGTACCGCGTCGCCGAGGACGCCAACCTCGGCGTGATGATCAAGCAGAACCCGCTGCTGGGCACCGGTTTCGGCGTGCCCATCAACTACAGCAGCTACCCTATCGTGGACATCAGCAACATCGACAGCATGATCGCCTACGTCCCGCACAACGGCGTGCTCTACGTCTGGATGCGCATGGGCATCCTCGGCGAATTGGCGCTGTGGATGTTCATCGCAGCGGCTGTCCTGGCCGGAACGCGAGCGGCACGATCACCAGACAAGCAAGTCTCCATGATCGGGACGCTGACGGCCTGCACCGCGGTGGGCTGGGTGATCATGGGCTACACCGACATGGGCTTCTGGTGGTTCCGCATCGCCATCGCCTTCGGCTGTCTGCTCGGCGTCCTCCACGCCGTCACCGTGATGGAGCGGTCGGCGGCAGTGCGGCAAGCCGGGCCCGGCCCGGCATGACCGCCATCACGGGTTCCGTCCGCAGCGCTGCGCCCGACGAGTTCCGCTGGGGCGTCAGGTATGTGGGCGCGCAGGCGCTCGGATACCTGAGCAACCATCTCGTCAACCGCATTCCCAGCTACTCGCTGCGCCGTGCCTGGTACCGCCGCGCCCTGGGGATCGGCGTCGGCCGCGGCAGCAGCCTCCAGCTCGGCGTCCGCGTCTGGTTCCACGGCCCCGGGCAGAACCGACGGGGAGGGCCGTGGGACAGGGCCGGCGAGGGATCGCGGATCGGCGCTGGCACCAGGATCAATCGCGGCTGCACCCTCGACACCCGCGGCGGCCTCCGCATCGGCGACCACGTCAGCATCTCCCCCGAGGCCGTCATCCTCACCGCCGACCACGGTCGCGACCTCCCCGGCTTCCCCCTGCAGCACCGCCCGGTGGTCATCGAGGACTACGTCTGGGTCGGCATGCGGGCCATGATCCTTCCCGGCGTCCGGGTGGGCCGAGGCGCGGTGGTCGCCGCCGGGGCGGTGGTGACCCGGGACGTCGAGCCGCTGGCGGTCGTCGGCGGCATGCCGGCCCGCGTCATCGGACACCGGCGCCCGGAGGCTCTCGACTACACCTTTGCCGCGGAACCCCTGGCCCTCTTCGAATGATCGCCGTCACGCCGGTCAGGGCCGGCGCCCCGGACCGGGCGGCGATCGCGCGCAGAGCCGACCGGCTGGCCGTCGAGCCCATCGGCGTCGAAGAGGCCTGGATGTTCCACCACGCGCACCGGTCGCTCACGACGCCCTTCACGCGCCCGGACTTCGCCGACCTTCTCGCCGCCGGCTACCATCGCTCTCCCCTGCGTCTCGGCGTCTTCGGCGACGCGGGCATCGAGGCGGTCGTCCAGCTCCCTCTGCACAAGCGGGGTCCGCTGGCCACCGCTGATCAAACTCCCTTCCCCTACGTCGGGCTGATGACCGACGGTGTCGAGCACGTCGCCTCGCAGATCCTGTCGATTCGGAGAGCGCTCTCCCGGGCCAGGGTCGCCTTCGCCGTCATCAGCCTGCCGCCCCAGCTCGCCGCCGACCCGCAACTGCTGGGCGGTCCGGGGATCTACGTGCACGAGAGGACGACCTGCATCATGCCCACCGACGAGGCGTCGGTGGAGGCGGTGGCGTCGCAATGGAGCCGGTCGGTTCACCGGGCCACCCGCGATGGGCTGCGCATCGAGGCGGCGACCGCCGCGGAGATGAGTGGCGCGCTGGCCCAACTCACCGACCAGGTGGTGCTGCGGGCGCAGGGCGCCCTCCCCGGCTACAGCGACGCGATGTGGCCCCTGGCTTGGGAGGTCTTCCGCGGTGACGGCGACGTCTTCCTGAGAGTCGCGCACGCGGGTGGGCGCATCGCCGGTCTGATGTTCTCCATCAAGCAGGGAGCCACGATGTACGCCGACGGCATCGCTGTCCGTCCCGAGATCCTCGGCGTCCTCATCCTCGACCTGGCGCGGCTCGCGTCGAGGCACGGATGCGCCTGGTGCGACATCACCGGTGGCCCACCCAAGGTCGTCGCCTACAAGCAGAGGTGGGGGGCCACGCAGGCCACGTACCTCGACATCCACATCAAGGACCCGGTCCTCGGCCTGGCCCAGGACGCGGCGCGAACGGCGGGACGGATCGCCGGAGGGGCCGGAGCCCTCCTCGGAGGCCGGCACCGCCACGGCTGATCACCGGCGTCGATCCGTCCCATCGAGGGCGTCGGGGCCCGGGTCGCGCCGGACGGCCACGCGGCCGACCGACGCTGAGCCGTTAGAGCTGGACCAGACCCTTGCGCGCCGCGTAGAGGACGGCCTGGGAGCGATCGAAGATCTGCAGCTTCTCGTACATGTTGCTGATGTGGTTGCGGACCGTCTTCTCGCTGATGGAGAGCTTGTAGGCGATCTGCTTGTTGGCGGAGCCTTCGGCGATGAGCTTGAGGATCTCGATCTCCCGCGCGGTGAGGCCGTCGTAGAAGTCCTTGGGAGTGGTGTCACCGGTCAGCATCCCCAGGACCCGTTGCGCCACCGGCCCCGACATCACCCGCTCTCCCGACCTGACGGCGAGGAGGCTCGAGACGATCGACTTGGGTTCGGAATCCTTGAGAACGTACCCGCTCGCCCCGGCGCGCAGCGCGGCGAGAACATGGCTGTCGGCCTCGAACGTCGTGAGGATGAGCACCGGGATCTCCGGTGTGTTCGCCTTGATCTGCTCCGTGGCCTTGATGCCGTCGAGGTTTGGCATCCTGACGTCCATGAGCACGACGTCCGGGTGCAGCTCGCGGCACATCCGCACTGCTTCGACGCCGTCGGCGGCCACGCCGATCACCGTCACCCGTGGATCGTCGGCAAGGATGCGTGCCAGCCCGGCGCGGAAGAGGGTCTGGTCGTCCGCCACGAGGACGCGCACCGGCTTGCCGGTGATCAACGGGAGCTTCCAAGAGGGACCACGCACCGCACCATCGTGCCTCCGTCCGGAGGAGTGTCGAGGGTGATGCGACCGTCGAGAAGTTGCGCTCGTTCGCGCATCCCACGCAGCCCGAATCCGTCTTCGCGGTTCCGGATGCCTCGGCCGTTGTCGGTGACGGTGAGCGCCAGCGAATCGTCGACCACCTGGAGCGTGACCGTGACCCGGCTGGCCCCGCTGTGGTAGCGGACGTTGCTGAGCGCCTCCGCGGCGATGCGGCAGAGATGCGACGCCTGGTGAGAGGGCATCTCCTCGGGCCAGGAGTGGATGATCAGATCCGCCTCGATGCCTGTGGCGCCGGCGAGCTGCTCCAGCCTCTCGCGGACGGAGTCGGCGAAGCCGGTGTCCATGGTCGGCTGGTCGCGAAGCTCGTAGAGGAGACGTCGGAGCTCGGCCAGTGCCGTCCGGGTCGTCGCCTGCAGCCGCTCGAGGGCGTCCGAAGCGGCCGTCCGCTTCATGTGCTCGAGTTCCACCACCATCACGGTCAGATGCTGGACGGCTCCGTCGTGGAGCTCCCGCGCCAGCCACACCCGCGCCTCGGCGAGGGCCCCGTCCCGCGGCTTGGGGACGACGGGCAGAACTGAGTAATCGAGCTGCGAAGCCAGGACTGTGGTCAAAATAATCCCCCCTCTGATCACCAACCTGGAACTTCCCGATTCCCCACGGGAGCCCGGTAGGGTCGTATGACCCTACACTATAGGGTATAAGGTCCTAGGGTGCAAGGCCATCCGGTCCGGTGCGGGGAACCGATCAGCCCAGCGACTGGAGGTGCTGCTCGTAGTAGGCACCCTCGCCTGGCGTCGGCGTTCCGGCCGTCATCGAGGTGACCGCGACATCGTCGGCGTCCTGCCAGGCGTTCCACGTCCACGCCAGGTAGCTGAGGCCGTGCGCGTCGGCCCAGGGCAGGAAGGTGGGCAGGTAGGTCACCGGGCCGGCCGAGCTGTCGCCCGTCTCGCCCACGATCACGGGGCGCGAGGCGGCCAGTGGCGCGATCACCTTGTCCCAGCATGAGGTCGTGTCGCAGCTCTCCCCGGGATAGCTGTGCCACGACACCGCCGTGTTCTTGTCCCCCGACCCCCATTGGGCGAACGACGAGCTCCACCCCGAGCAGTCGTTGGCCCAGTCGGCGCACCCGGCCATGATCACCTGGGGGGCCCCGGCCGCCCGGATCAGAGAGGTCAACTGGTCGAAACCGGCCGTCTTCCAGTTGACGGTGACGGTGTAGGGCGAGCCACCCGTGACGTACTGGGTGAGGGTGCAGCCCTGCCAGAGACACTGCCATTCGTTCTCGCCGCTGGTGATCCAGTAGAAGTAGGGCTCGTTGAAGAGATCGAAGATCACCTCCGGTTCGTCGGCGAAGGTGGCGGCCACACTCGACCAGAAGGCCGGGCTGTGGTCCTCGTCCGGGGCGGGGTTCTGGGCGAGGGCCGTCTGGGCGCCGGGCGCCGACCAATGGAGATCGAGGATCACGTAGAAGCCCGCCGAACTCCAGATCGCGGGTGAGCTTGAGCATGGCGTTCTGGTAGACGCTGCCGCCGATCTCGACCCCGTTGATGCCCAGCCAGCAGTCCTCGTTGAGCGGAATGCGGACGGCGTCGATCCCCCATGACTTCATGGCGGCGAAGGTTGCCGGATCGTCCTCGGGTTGCCCGCCGAACGGGTCGGTGGTCCAGTTCTGGGCACAGACGTACTCCGTGCCGCTCATGTCCACCCCGTGCAGGGTGACCGTCTGGCCCGAGCTGTTGACCAGGCGGTTGCCGTCGACGTGGAGGGCACTGACGCCCGTTGCACCGATGCGCGTCTGGGGCATCGCCGTCGGGGGGGCGCCGGTGTCGCGCTCGCCGCCGCCGCTCCCGAGGTGGGCGACTGGGTCGTCGTCGTTGCTGAGGTCCCTGGCGTGCCCTGCGCCGCAGCGGCCGGCCCCCGAGGAACGGCGGCACCCGCGGTGACGAGTGCCAGGGCGATCGCCGCCGCGGACACCAGGGCGGCCGAGTGGAGCGCGTGGTCCCTCACGCGGTTAGTCTGACGGGCGCCTCCCAAAACGCCGACCGGCAGGTCGGGCCCGTCGTGGGCGGCGGTCCCGTCGTCCTGGGCGCTGATCCCGTCGCCCCGGACCGGGCCGGAGGGGGACTAGGCCGCCTTGCAGTTCTTGGCGTGCTTCATGATCCGCTCCCGCTTGGGCTCGCCGGGCTTGCGCGTGTGGCGGAAGGCGATCTCGACGCTGATCTCGTTCTGGCGCATCAGCTGATGGCAGACGGGGCAGCGGATCGAGGTGAGGGCGTCCTTCTGGGAGTAGACGCCTTTCGATTCCTTGATCGTGTTGGCCATGGGGGATGCTCCTTCGCAGGCGGGAAGATCCAATTGTATCCGGTGACCGGCGCGAACCAGTCACCCCGGCCACCGCCCGGGAGCGATGACCCGTCCGGCAGCACCCGGCGATGGCCGTCCTGCCGCCCGGCATGGCCGGATGGGACACCGGCGCGGTCCCCGCGGCCCGCGGCACAATGGCTCCACCGATGGACGGTCCGACCGCGGTCCTGGCCGCCGTGCTCCTCGCCGGCCTGGTGGTCATCGCCATCAGACCCATCCAGGCGGTCCGGGATGAGCGCCGCTTCGCCGCCGAGGAGCGCGGCTGGTCGGAGTTGGGCAGCTTCCCCGCCGAGGTGCACCGGTTGTACCGGCACCCCCGAATGGTCGAGATCGACGGGTTGAGATTGCGCCAGCTCGGCTATGCCGTCGAGGCGCGCGGCATGGTCCGCGGCGGGTGGGGGCGCCACCTGGAGGTCCTCTGGCGTGCCGCCGATCCGCTGGCGTGGTACCCCGTGGCGGATTCGAACCGCCGATCTCCGCCTTGAGAGGGCGGTGTCCTAGGCCTCTAGACGAACGGGGCTCGCCGAGCGATTGTCCAACTCTACTCCCCCGCCGGAACCAGCCAATCCGTGCCGGTGTCTCATCTCCGCCGCCGCGGCGCGGCGATGCGCGGCGCCGACACGCAGCAGCGGCTCGTCACCGGTTGGGGAGGCAACCGTTCCACGCATCCGCGCCACCACCCACAGGGCCCCGGCGGCGGCGACGGTGGCGGCCATGACCGGACTGAGGGGCTCGGCGAGCTGCAGCAGCACCGTCGCAACCAGTGCCACCGAGCCGGCTGCGCCTTGCGACACAAGGTGTCTCCGCCACACCCACAGGACGAGGATCAGCAGCAGCATCGCATCGACGAACCACCACGACACATTGAGGGCGGCCATGATCACCAGGCACCCCACCGTGGCCGCACCCATCCAGCGCACGTCCAGCGCCTCGCCCCCACGCCGATGAGGACGGCGAGAAGGGGCAGCAGGAGGACGTCATCGACGGAGTGCACGTAACCCGTGCACGCCAGCCACACCGCCAGTCCGGTGAGCACCACGACGGCACGGTCGCGGTCGCGGAGGCCACGCAATCCGCGATTGCGCCAGCACGCCGCCGCGAGAGCCAGTACCAGCATCGCGCCGATGACGGTCACCGCGTCACCCAGCGGTCCCCCTCCGGGAAGCGGTGCCAGCAGGCGGGGGATGCCCGACATGTCGGCGGGAACGTTGCCGAAACTGCTCGATGCCAGGCCGAACACGTGGCTGACGTAGTCGGGCGGCCCGGGCCCCAGCGCGAAGCCCGCCGCGGCACCGCCCATGACGATGATTGCCGCGGAGGCCGCGAACCGCCACGCCCGCGCCGGCTGGGGCGCCCAGACGGCGAAGAGGAGCAGTGGCAGTGGCCAGAGAAGATCCGGCTTGAGCAGCACCACGACCATGCACAGCCCGGCCGGCCACGGTGCGGTTCCGGCGCATCAGCAGCAGGGACGCCAGCAGCCCGCCGAGGATCAGGGCATCGAGCTGGCCATCCGCGAATCCCTCCAGCACCGGCCGCAATGCCAGCCCCGCGATCACCCACGGCCAGCACCTGACCCATCCGCTCTCACGCAGCCATGCCCGGAGCGAGGCGGCGGCGGCGAGCACTCCGATCCCTGTCCACACGACGAAGCTCAGCCAGAACCCGAGCAGTGTGAAGGGCGTCAGCAACCAGGCGACGACGGGGAGGTCGAGGAAGTGGTTGAGCGGCGTGGACGACGGCGGGAACCTCCACACCGCCTGCTGTGCCAGGTGTGCGGCAACCGGGTTGTAGAGGTTCCCTCCCCGCTGCACGAGCTGGGCGGCGGCGTAGAAGACGCGCCAGTCGTTGGCGACCTCGTACGGCTTGACGGGGAACATCTCGGTGATGGCGTCGATGCCGGACCACAGAATCAGCGCCAGCAGTGCGACCAGCACCGGCGCGCGCCACTTCGACAGCTTGGATGCGCGCCCCCGCAACGTGCCGAGACGGTCGGGCATCAGGCCCCGGCGACGGGCGCGAGAACCGCGCCGCCGGCCGCCGCCTCGCCGTGTTCATCGACACCGGGAGTCCCTCGCATCCTCTCCAGCAGCCACCCCGCCCCGCTCATGGCGGTCAGCGCCACGGCGATCGGCGTCAGCGACACCTCGACCAGGTGGAATGGCCAGACCGCCGGCAGCAGCGTCATGGCGACCAGCGCCATGGAGACGACGGCCTGCCGCGGCACATGGGCCCTCAGCAAGATCCAGGCCACGACGCCAATGGCCAGGAATGCGTCGCCAAGGGTGAACGAAACGAGGAAAGCCGCCGTGACGGCGAGGCAGCCGATGACCGCCATCATCAGCCAGCGCGCATCCAGTCCCCTGCCGCGCACACCGACCAGCACGATGAGAAGCGGGAACAGCATCACGTCGTCGTTGGGGTGCGCATACGGGACGCAGGCCAGCCACACAGCCAGGCCGATCAGGGGAACGACGGCGCGCTCAGCGTCACCGAGGCGACGGAGGGGCCGGCTGGTGAAGCATGCCCACACCATCCCCGCCACCAGGACGGCGCCGGCGACGGCGACGCCGTCTCCCATGACACCGCCCCCGGGGATGGGGAGCAGAAGCCCGGGAACGCCGGAGAGATCCGGCTGGGCGGAGGCGACGTTCCCCGCGAAGCTCAGCGCGTGCGCGAAGAAATCCCCGCCGGCCGGCACGAGGAGGATGCTCACCAATGCTCCACACGGGCCACCAGAAGGGTGGCGGCGGCGAAGCGCCAGGCGCGCGGCCAAACCGGCGTCCAAACCGCGAACAGCAGGAGCGGCAGCGGCCAGAGCAGATGCGGCTTGATGAGGACGATGACCATGCAGGCCCCGGCCAGCCAGGGCAGGTCCCTGCGCATGAGCACGAGCGACGCGACCAGGCCGGCCAGCAGCAGCGCGTCGAACTGCCCCGAAGCGAAACCCAGCAGCATCACCCACGAGGCCATCGCGCCGATCAGCCACAGGCCGGTCCGCTCCCATCCCGCCTCGCGCAGCCACGCGTGCAGGGCCACCACCGCGGCCACCGCGCCGAGGCTCGAGAACACGGCGAAGCTGGCCCAGAACGGCAGCAGCGTGGCCGGTGTCAGGAGCCAGGCCACGACCGGCAGGTAGGCGAAGTTGTCGAGCGGGGGCTGCAGGTGCCGGTACCATTGCACGACCTGTTCCATCGCCTGGATCGCCGTCTGGTTGTACGGATTCCCCCCCTGGTGGGCGAGCCGCGCCGCCGCATAGAAGACGCGCCAGTCGTCGGCCAGCCCGTAGGCGGAGGGGGGCAGGAAATGGGGGAGCGCGAAGACCGCGAAGGCGAGGATGAAGCCGAAGAGCCCGATCAGCACGCGGCGGCCGCGCGCGGCGTCGACGGGCGCACGAGCGAGACGGGCCGGAAGGGCGTCCGTGGCCACATCCGGATGCTATGGGAGGGGGCCAGTCCGCCTGCCCGGGACACCGAACCGTTGCGGCCTCGTCACGCCACTTCCCTGCCCGACTCGGTGACGGCCTCCGGGCCGGTCAGACGCGATCCGGCGCCGCCATTCCCAGGCACCAGAGGGCGTCGGCGCAGGGTTGCCCGGGTGGCCGCCACCAGCTGGCGGCGGAAGGCGCGGCGCACCGGATCCGCTCCCGCACGATCGCGTCGGTGTGCTCGTAGAAGTCGGTGAGCGTCGACGCCAAGCCGAAAGCGTACGTGCACAGCGTCGAGGGGGAGAGACGGCGCCGGCCTCGGCGACGGCGTGCCGGTACGCGTCGACGGCGTGGAGCAGACCCCGCTCGACCACCTCCAGCGGCGGCACTCGCACCGGTCCCGGGGTCGCCTCGACCTTGCGGAGGATCCCCGCAGCCCGGGCGTGCGAGTACATCAGGTAGACGCCGGTGTCGCCCGTGGTGCGCAGTGCCTCGTCGAAGTCGAAGGCGATGATCTGGGTGAGGGAGAACTTCTCCAAGTAGTAGCGGACGGCGCCCGCCGCCAGGTGGGCAGCAACCTCGCCGGAGTTCCGCCTTCTCGGTGACCCGCTCCAGGGCCCGGTCCAGGAGGAGTTGGCGCGCACCTCGATCCCCGGCGTCCTGAGAAGGCGTAACTGCCCTTGCCGTCGTCCACCGCGACGCCGAGGACGCCGGCTGCGGCCGGGGAGAGGGCGACCACCTCGTAGGCGAGGTGGATCGACTGTTCAGCCTCGCGCGGGTGGTCGGTCCGGGCCAGGGCTCGCTTCACCACCTGCTGGGGATACGCCTGGCGTGCGTCGATGACGTTGATGACTCGCGACGCCCGTCCGAACGAGGTGGACGGCAGGGTTCCTTCGTCGCCCGTCGTCGTGGCCGGCGAATCCTGGACGCCGGGGTGCCAGCGCCGGTAGCGGAAATCCCGGCCGAGGAGGCCGAACTTCCAGAGCTGGTAGGCGATGTCCTTGGCCGTGTAGGTGGCGACCCCATCGGACTTGACCAGCACCTTGGCCTCGTCGTCGTCGGCCTCGGCGCCGTCTGACGGCATCACCCAGCAGCCCGCGTGCCGCCCCTCCGTCACGAAGACGATCGACTTCGTCTCCCGCAGCAGCTCGAACGCCTGCGCCCAGAACCCGAAGGCGATGATGTCCGACTCCCAGGTGAGCAGGTCGTAGGCGATGTCGAACCGGCGCATCGTCGCCAGGTGGCAGTCGACGATCCGGGAGGCGATGTCCTTGACGAAGCGCGCGGTGTCGTTGCCGCCCGAGTTGATCTCGCGGAGCGTCTGGCGGCGCCGCTCGAGAAGGTCCGGCTCCACCTCGTAGCGGTGGCCGACCTCCACGTAGACGCGCGAGCAGTACTGGTCGAAGGGCTCGCCGGGGCCCGCCTCGATGCCGAGGTGGCGGAGGCCCACGGCGACGTCGGCGACCTGGACGCCGGTGTCGTCGATGTAGTTCTGCACCTCGACCTCCTGGCCGAGGCGGCGGAGGATGCGTACCACGGTGTCGCCGATGCAGGCGTTACGAAGGTGGCCGACATGGGCCGCCTTGTTGGGGTTGGTGGCGGTGTGCTCCACCAGGGTCCGTCCCTCCGGCGGCGGCGTCCCCGCCGCGAGGAGCGGGACCGCCGGGTCGAGGCTTCAGAGCCTGCTCGATGACCGCCGGCGCCCAGACCGCCTCGTCGAGGTGGCAGTTGACATAGCCGGGCGGGCTGGTCGACCAGGCGGTGGAGAATGGCAGGCGGAGCGCCTCCAGGCGGTCGCGCAGCTCGCCGGCGATCGCCATGGGGGGGCGGCGGAGGGCGCGGGCGGCTCGGAGCGGCACCGGGGTGGAGAAGTCGCCGAACTCCGGGCGGGCCGAGGGCTCCACCAGCGCCTCCACCTGCGTCTCGATCCCCCATTCAGCCAGAATGGCGCGGATGGCCTGGATGAGTTCTGTTCGAACGTCGAGCATGCGGTTCGGATCGTAGTCGACGGGGCGGGGGCAGCCTCGCGCTGCGGAGCCGGACCACAAATAGGGACAATGCCCGACCGATGAACACGATTCGACACTGTGTGGTCCCCGCTGCCGGGTTGGGGACACGCTTCCTGCCGGCCACCAAGGTTCTCCCCAAGGAGATGCTTCCGGTCGTCGACCGCCCTGTCATCGAGTGGGCGATCGAGGAGGCCATGGCCGCCGGAGCCTCCGAGATGGTGCTCATCATCGCCAACGGCAAGGAGCTGATCCAGGCCCATTTCGAGCCCAGCCCCGAGCTGGAGCGGGTTCTGGAGAGGCGGGGCAAGACGACCGAGCTCGCCGCCGTGCGCCACTCCCAGGAGCTGGCCCACATCACCTACGTCCTCCAGGAGCGGCCTCTGGGTCTAGGTCACGCGGTCCTGTGCCGGAGCCGTGGTGGGACAGCACCCCTTCCTCTGCATGCTCCCCGACGATCTATCACACGCCCGCACGCCGATCCTCGCCCAACTCCGGCAGGCGTGGGAGGAACTCCGCACACCGATCCTCGCCCTCACTCGGGTGAGCGGCGACGAGATCTCGCGGTACGGGTGCGCCACGGTGACCGAGAGCCGGGGCCGTCTGCACCGTGTCACCGGCATGGAGGAGAAGCCACCCGGGCGGAGGCCCGATGCGACCGGGCGATCATGGGCCGACGTGCTTCCTCGACCATCTTCGACGCCCCCGCCCCACCACCCCCGGTTCCGGAGGAGAGATCCAGCTGACCGACGGTCTCGCGGCCCTGCTTGACGCCGGGGAGGTCTGGGGAGTGGAGTTCGAGGGCGAGCTTCTTGATGTCGGCACGCTGGACGGATGGCTCGCCACCAACGTCCGGCTGGCTGAAGAGCTAGGTCGGGGATACAACCCATACGCGGCTGTCCCGGGGAGGGTCCAGGCATGATGCGTCTCGTTCGTCGTGAATGGGGGGCGGCAACCTTCGTCGGCACAGTCCTCATCGGCGCGGTGGCGGTGATGATCTCGTTTGCCA
>CAWEEP010000010.1:0-30189 GCA_963808125.1 Candidatus Dormiibacterota bacterium | reverse complement strand
ACGTACACTTCGGGATGACCAAAAAACCAAAAATCATGTTTGATATAACAGCGGATCGCCACCACCGGCAGCATCAAAAAAGCTGGTGCCAAAATGACGATCGGTTAAAATCATCGTTACCGCACCCGCTAACACCGGCATTATTGCAATCAATAAAAAAGCGGTGATCAACCAACTCCAGGCAAAAATAGGCATTTGCATCAATTTCATTTGCGGCGCGCGCATATTTAATATCGTGGCGATGATATTAATCGATCCCATAATAGAAGAGATCCCCATCATGTGAATCGCAAAAATTAAAAAGTCGGTACTCGGTGGTGCATAAGTGGAAGAGAGTGGCGCATAGAGCGTCCAACCGAAATTAGGACCGCCGCCTTTCATAAACATCGTGCTGCCAGCAATAGAAAAAGCAAACGGCAAAATCCAGAAACTCCAGTTATTCATTCTCGGTAATGCCATATCGGGAGCGCCTAACATCATCGGTAACTGCCAGTTCGCCAGTCCGACAAACGCCGGCATTGCCATCCCAAACACCATGATGATGCCATGCATGGTGGTCAACTGATTAAAGGTATTCGGTTCAAAAAACCACATGCAGGTTGACACCTGGCCCCCCACCTTCGCTTTAAATCCCTCGATTACGCGAAGTGTGACCGACGTCACTGCGAAGCCCCTCGATATAGGCAAGATACCGGGAAAAGGTCAGACCGAAAGGATCTGCTGGAGCCAGACTTGTTGCTGAGCGGATTTTATCCACTATGTCGAATGAAGACATTCTCTATCCAGCAAAAATGATGCCATAGTAGCATGTATCCATAGGCACGCTGTAAAGGAGGATCCTATGTCAAAGCGCATACTCTGGATTTGCCTTTTAATCGGCTTGTTAATACCTGTTGGCGTAAGCGCGCAGGAACTGAAATCGTTCAGGTCTGTGAACAAGGGCTTTTGAATCGCTCTTATTGCAAGGTCTGTTGAGAGATGAGAGAACCGTCGTCCTCGTGGTAGTTGTAGGTGCTGTTGGTGGCGTCGTCGCCATTGTCGGGCGCGAACGCCCGTCGTAGACCTGGACGTCCGCGGACTGCCCAGGACCGAGCGTGATGAGGTAGTTGTAGCCGCCGTTGTAGTTGAGGTTGTACGCCGGGAAGTAAAGCTCGGTTCCGCTGGCCGGGCTGATCGGCTGCACGTAGGGGGCGACCATCGCGTCACAGTCGCTCTGCGGGCCGCAGGCGTTGACCGCGTCGTCGGGCGACGGGGTGAAGGGGTCACCTTCGGAGCGCGGATTGCCAAAGCCCTCGGTGCGCTCGAAGTAGAAGTTGTTGGCGCTGCCCAGCTGCGACAGCGTGCTGCCCTGCTGCGTACCCGGCTGGCCCAGGGCGATGGGAGGGAGGTACTCGGCGATAGCCGAGCGGGTGACAATGTGCGACCCGAAGCCGAGCAGCTTGAGGAAGGTGGTGGGCACCGTGACCGAGATGGTCACCTCGAGCTGGTTGGTGGTATTGGGCGGCTGCGAGGTGACGACGCAGGGGTACGGTCCCGCCGCCTGAGTGCAGGTCGATGAGGCTCGCGAAAAGTTGTTGCGCGCCGCCTCGACCAGGGCAGCGTTCTCCGCGCTGTTGTACTCACCGGGCAGATCGGCCGCGCCGGCCAAGGCGGCGGCGCCTGCGGCCCGTTCGACCTGGTCGCTGGCGAGATGGCTCATGCCAGCGTCGATGGACAGGCCGACGATGGCGAAGAGCACCAGAGACACCAATGCGAAGATGACCATGACCTGGCCGCGCTCGCCGCGCACGATACTCGGTGACGGTATGGGCGCATGGGAATCACTCCTCCGGCGCGAGCCGGACGACTGTGTACTGGTAGTCCGTCTGGGTGAACACGCTCATCGTTGGCGAGGTGTATGTGAATTTGACCCGCACGCCCAGCTCCGACTCGAAGGGGTGAAGCTGGTCGCGCAGGGTGAGCGGGTAGGAGAGGGTCGGTGTGCCGATGGCGGTGCCGCTGATCGGCCACTGGTCGATGGGGTCACCGGGGATGTAGGCGCCATTGTCTGGCGGGCAGTTCGAGTTGCCGAAGGTGCAGTCGTTGCCGGAGCCCACAGGTCGGTAGATGTCGATCTCGTTGATGACGGCGTTGGTGAACTGACTGTGGAGGACGGGGAGCATCTGCTCGATGATCGCCGTGTCGACCTGGTTCACGGTGACACCGGTGCCCAGGGTCGAGCCGTCGCCGAGCTCGGCTGCATTTAAGGCCCCCTCCTGAGCCGCCTGGATCGCCGTGTTGTTGTCGGCGACGAGGTCAGCGGCGGTCCATGCGCCCAGGAAGAGGACGACCATGACGGGGAAGAGGATCGCGGGCTCGACCACGGACTGGCCCCGGGAGCGGCGGCGGAGGGGCCGCATCACTGCTGGGGTTCCAGCCGGAAGACCGTGGAGTCGGTCAGGTGGAAGCTTGCGTTGGTGCCGGCGAACGTGTACGTGTAGGTGACGACGAGCCGGGCGAAGTCAGGCGCCGTCGACTGATTCACATTTCGGATCTTGGGCGGCCAGTTGTCGTTGCCAACTTGCGTTCCGGTCGCCGTGTAACTGTCCTCACACGGCGCAGTCCCAGTGCCCGGCCCATCCTGCGACGTGTCGCAGGTGCTGTCGTTGCACGGCTGGTTGCCTCCGGAGCCGCTGCCGGTGCTGTTGCAGGTGTTGCTGCCCGCCGTCTCACGCCAGATGTCGATCTCCGTCACGGTGAGCAGCGGCTGGCTGGTGAGGCCGGCGGCGTCCATGCGGCAGATGCCCACGTCATCCGCATTGCTTGCCGGGCATCCGGCGGGGGGCTGGACGCAGGTGGTCCCGGCCGCATAGGCGGCGCAGTTGCCCTCGGCTGCGATGGCCGCGATGCCGACGTCGGCGGCGTAGGAGATCGAGTTGCGGTCGTAGAGGAACAGCCCGGCGTTCACCGTGGAGAAGAGAACGAAGAAGAAGATCCCGCCCACGAGGGCGAACTCGACCATTCCCTGGGCCGCCATTCCGCGGCGACGGCGGCGGGCGGGGCGTGGACCGAGGCGTCGCATGTTCACTGGAGGGTCCTCAGGAGACATGTACCATCCATGGTGGGCCAGCCAAGTATGCTGAATGACGCGATTGAATTCTGAGACATCACCGACCTGTTACGGTCCGGTGGTCCCCGCCGCATGACGGATGCCCGGGACCAGGAGATGGGCCGGATGCTCATCCATCCCCCGCCCTGCCCCCGGAGACGCCGGTGGAGCGGCTGTCCGGGGTCGGATCCGCCCGGGCCAGGGGCCTCGCCCGGCTGGGCATCGTCACTCTTGCCGATCTTCTGCTGCATCTGCCTCGCCGCTATGAGGATACGCGGGATGTCACGCCGGTCCGGCATCTGACCCCGGGGATGGTCCAGACAGCCCGGGTCCGGGTGGCCAGCGTGCGGGTCCGGCGCAGTCCCAGGCGAGGCGTGGCGCTTGTCGAGGCGACGCTGGAGGAGGACGGTGCCGAGGTCGGCGCCGTCTGGTTCGACCACCCCTACCTGGGCGCCCAGCTGAAGGTCGGCATCGACCTTCTGGTGAGCGGGAAGCTCAAGCGGTCGCTCCATGGCCTCACCTTCCAGAGCCCGACGTTCGAGCGCGCCGGGCCCTCGCAGCGCCATGTCGGACGCCTGGCGGCGGTGTACCCCGAGACTGAGAAGCTCACCTCCGCCTTCCTCAGAAGCCTGATCGCCCGGTACCTGCCGGTGGCGGACCGGATCCCCGACCGGCTGCCGCCGACCGTCCGCCAGGCGCAGAGGCTGATGCCGGTGGGCGAGGCGCTGCGGCAGGTGCACGTCCCCGACGACCAGCCGTCGGCCGACGCCGGCCGGGAGCGCATGGCCTTCGAGGAGCTCTTCCTGCTCCAGCTCGCCGCGGAGAGGGCGCGGCGGCGTCGGCTGCGCTCGACGGGGTTCGTCGCCCCCTATGACGCCGAGGTGGCGAGGGCCCTGACCAAGAGCCTTCCCTTCCGCCTCACCGACGGCCAGCGCATCGCCGCCCACCAGATCCTCACCGACCTCGCCGACCCGGGGCCGTTGAACCGGCTGCTCCAGGGCGACGTCGGCAGCGGCAAGACGGTGGTGGCCGCCCTGGCGGCGCTGATGACGCATCGCGCCGGCGGCCGGACCGCCGTCATGGCGCCCACCGAGATCCTCGCCCGCCAGCACTACGCGACGCTTGACCACTCCTCTCCGGCCACGGCCTTCCCCCGCGCCTCCTGCTGGGCGGCACGGCAACCGAGCCCGCCGCGAGATCCTCGATGGGCTCGCCGCCGGCCACGACGCCCTGGTGGTGGGAACCCACGCGCTCATCGAGGACGACGTCGCCTTCAGCGGCCTCGGCCTCGTCGTCGTCGACGAGCAGCACCGCTTTGGGGTCGCCCAGCGTCAGAGGCTGCGCCTCAAGGCACGCGCCGTGCCCAACTTCCTGGCCATGACGGCGACCCCCATCCCCCGGTCGCTCACCCTCACCCTGTACGGGGACGTCGACCTCAGCGAGCTGCGCGAGATGCCCCCCGGGCGCCTTCCGTGGAGACGCGGGTGGTGCCCCCCGACCGGCGCGACGACGCCTACACGTTCATCCGCGGCCAGGTCGGGGAGGGCCGGCAGGCCTTCGTCATCTGCCCATTGATCGAGGAATCGGACAGCCTCGGCGCCAAGGCGGTGACCGCCGAGCACCAGCGCCTGGCGGAGGAGGTGTTCCCGATCTCCGCGTCGAGATGCTCCACGGACGCATGCCGGCGCGGGAGAAGGCGGAGCGGATGGCCCGCTTCGCCTCCGGCGGGGCGGACATCCTGGTGGCGACGTCGGTGGTCGAGGTCGGTGTCGACGTCCCCAACGCCGCCATCATGGTCATCGAGGCGGCGGAACGGTTCGGCCTCGCCCAGCTCCATCAGCTGCGCGGGCGGGTGGGGCGTGACCGGCATCAGGCCCACTGCCTGCTCTTCGAGGGCGAGCCGGACCCGGACGGGTCGGAACGGCTGCGCGCGCTGGAGACGACGCAGAGCGGCTTCGAGCTCGCCGAGCTGGACCTCCGCCTCCGGGGCCCCGGCGAGGTGGTCGGTCTGCGCCAGCATGGCCTTCCCGAGATGCGCGCCGCCGACCTGCTGGACGTCGCCCTGGCCCAGCGCGCCCGCGCCGCCGCCGTGGGCTGGCTGGATGGCGATCCCGAGCTCACCGCCTACGCGCCGCTGCGTGAGGCGATGCACGGCTACCGTGCCGTCTTCGACCTGGACTGAGTGGGGCGGAGAGGAGCGGCGGATGGCGAAGCTGGCGGAGACGAGGATCACAGGCGGCGAGTGGCGAGGCCGGCGCATCGTCACGCCGAAGGGGTTCGACGTGCTGCGGCCGACCCGCGGCATGGTCCGCCAGGCCCTCTTCAACATCCTCGGCGCGGAGGTCGCGGGTGCCCGCTTCCTCGACCTCTACGCCGGCGCCGGGTCGGTGGGCTTCGAGGCCTTGAGCCGCGGTGCCGCCCGGGTCACCTTCGTGGACCGGGGCAGGGAGAGCCTGCGCATCATCGGCGCCAACGCCGACACCTTCGGCTGCCGCGACCGGGTGGATCTGATCGCGGCGGACGCCGTCCCCTCGCTCGCCGGCGCCCCGTCGCGGCGCTGGAGGCGGACGTGTGCTTCGTGGACGCGCCCTACCAGGACGACGAGATGCTGGCGGCCCTGCGGGTAATCGGCGACCTGGCACCGCCACTCATCGTGTGCGAACATCACCGCGCACGGCCGATGCCCGACACCCTGGGGACGATGGCCGCGGCGCGGACGGCCCATTACGGTCTCACCGATCTGACGATGTACCGGCCCCAGGACCGAGAGAGGACAGACCCATGAGCGAGCGCGTCGCCCTCTACCCGGGGAGCTTCGACCCCATCACACTGGGCCATCTCGACATCCTGGAGCGGGCGACGGCGATCTTCGACCGCGTCGTGGTGTCGGTGCTGCGCAACCCGGCCAAGGAGCCGCTCTTCACGGTGGAGGAGAGGCTGGACATGATCCGCTCCGCCGTCGCCAGCCTCGACGGCAATGTCACGGTCGACACCTTCCAGGGGCTCACCGTGCAGCACGCGGAGGCGGTCGGCGCCATCGCCATCGTGCGCGGGTCCGCGCCCTCAGCGACTTCGAGACCGAGCTGCAGATGGCACTGATGCACCGCCGCCTAGTCCCGGGATCCACACCGTCTTCCTGATGACGTCGGCGGAGAACATCTTCATGTCGTCATCGCTGGTGAAGCAGATCGGCCGGCTGGGCGGCGACATCAGCGAGCTGGTGCCCCCGGCCACGGCGAAGGCCATCCGCCGCCGCTTCGGCGAGCCCAAGTGAGCGGCTCGCAGGCGGCGGGCGAGCCGTCTGTCCTCGATGTTCTCGACGCCGTGGACGCCCTCGTCGGGGACGCCCGCCGCGTGCCCTTCAGCAGCAACGTCGTCGTCAACGAGGGTGAGCTGACGGATCTGCTGGACCGGATCCGGTCCTCGCTGCCCGACGAGCTGGCGGAGGCCGGCATCTCCTCGACGAGCGGGAGCGGATCCTGGTTGGGACCGAGGAGGAGGCGGCCCGGTTGCGGGAGGAGGCCGAGCAGCAGGCGCGGCACCTGATCGAGGAGGGCCGTGCCCAGGTGGCGGCGCTGCGCGCCCAGGCCCAGGCCGAGATCCGCCGCCTCCTCGACGAAGCGCACGCGCAGGCCGAGCAGCTGGTCTCCGCGGACGCCGTGGCAAAGATCGCGGCGGAGCGCTCCGCGGTGCTGATGCGAGAGACGGAAGAGAGCGCGCAGCGCGTGGCGGCTGAGGCGGACGAGTACGTTCGGGCGGTCATGACTGAACTCGAGGAGCAGCTCGTCAAGGCCACGGAGACCGTCCGCCGGGGGCTCAAGGCGCTCACGCCACCGCGGCGGCGCCGCTAGGAGCCGTCGGGTCAGCCGCGATCCCGTATACTGCGGCCCGGTCGCGGCGCGCCTCCGGCCGCGCGGCCTCGTCCTTCAGTGGAGACGTCATGCCCCTTCCAAAGCAACGGGTGTCGAGCCGCCGCCGCGACACGCGGCGCGCCCACCATGCGCTGCAGCTGCCCACGCTCAACCCCTGCCCGCAGTGCAAGCAGCCGCGCCTGCCGCACCGCGTCTGCCCCAACTGCGGCCATTACGACGGCCGCGAGGTGATCGCCACCGAGTAGGCGGTTGTCCGCCTTCTCTCGGACGGTCACCCTGTCACCGTGCTGCGCGTCGCCCTCTGTTTCCCCGGTCAGGGGAGCCATACACCGGGGATGGCCGCCGGTCTCGAGCGAAACGAACTGGGGGGCCGGCTCCGCGCCGTCGCCGTCGCGAGCGGCGTCAACCTCGCCTCGGCGTGGGGAGGGGACGACGAGGTGTCGCTGCGGCGCACCGAGATCGCCCAGCCGGCGCTGGTGCTCACCGAGATCGTCCTGGCGGCGGCCCTGCCGTCCGCGCTCGAGGTGGTCGCCGTCGCCGGCCATTCCGTCGGGGAGTTCACCGCCTGCGTCGCCGCCGGGGCGCTCGCGCCGGAGGACGCCCTGCGGCTGGTCATCGAGCGCAGCCGCCTCATGGCGGCGATGACGCGGGGGACGATGGCCGCCGTCCTCGGCCTCGATGCGGCAGAGCTGGCCCGGCTCTGCGAGTTCGTGGACGGGACGGTGGTGGTGGCAAATCTCAACGCCCCCGGCCAGGTGGTCATCAGTGGCACCGAGGAAGCCGTGGCGGCGGCCGGCGCCCTCGCCCGTGCGGCGGGCGCCCGGCGCGTGGTGCCGCTCAAGGTGAGCGGCGCCTTCCATTCCCCGCTCATGGCGGAGGCCGCCGCCGCCTTCGCCGTGGTGGTGGACGCCGCGCCCCTGCGGGCGCCGCGAGTGCCCGTCGTCACCAATGTCGGCGCTGGTCCCGTCGCCGACGTCGACACCCTTCGCGACCGGATGCGGCGGCAGATGGGATCCCCTGTGCAGTGGGAGTCCTCGGTCCGTCGGATGGTGGAGATGGGCGCCCAGGCGCTGGTGGAGGTGGGGCCCGGGGCCGTCCTCACCGGGCTCGCCCGGCGGGTGGCGCCCGGCATGCCGGCCCTGACCGTCGACTCGCTCGAGCGCCGCAGCGCATCTCGAGAGCCGCCTGGCGGCGGAGGGAGGCGCATGAGCAGACCCGGGGACCGTCCGTCGAGTACTCTACGGTCCGTGTTCGAGGCGCCCCAAGAACCCGCCCTCAGCCCGCCGGCAGGCACCTGTGTTTCAGGCGGCGCTCGCCGGCAAGGTGGCCCTCGTCACCGGCGGTTCCAAGGGGATCGGCCGGGCCACGGTCCTCGCCCTCGCCCAGTCCGGCGCGGACGTCGCCCTGAGCTACTCCGCCCCGGCCGATGCGCGCGCCGGCCACCCCGGCATCGCCGAGGAGACGGCCAACGAGGCCCGCGCCCTCGGTGTGCGCGCGGTGACGCTCGACGCCGACATCGCCGACCCCGCCGCGGCGCAGGGCATGGTGGATTCCACCATCGAGCAGCTGGGGCGGATCGACATCGTCGTCAACAACGCCGGCATTGCCCGGGACAACCTGGCCGTGCGGATGACCAACGCCGAGTGGGACCTGGTCATCGCCATCGACCTCTCCGCCGCCTTTCACGTGTGCCGCGCGGCGCTGCGGCCGATGCTGCGCCAGCGCTGGGCCGCATCATCAACGTCAGCAGCATCGCAGGCGTCATCGGCAACCCCGGCCAGGCCAACTACTCGGCGGCCAAGGCCGGGCTCATCGGGCTGACCAAGAGCCTGTGCCGCGAGGTCGGCTCGCGGGGCATCACCGTCGACGCCGTGGCCCCGGGATTCATCGACACGGACATGACGGCGGCGCTCGGCGACAAGGTTCTCTCGTCGGCCCTCGCCGCCATCCCCCTCGGCCGGGTGGGGAAGGTCGAGGACGTGGCCGCCGCCATCCGTTTCCTCGCTCTCCCCGAGGCCGGTTACATCTCCGGCTGCGTCCTCCAGATCGATGGTGGAATGGGGGCATAGCGGCCGGGGGAGCCAATCCCCCGATAAGATCAGAGGACAACGTGCCCGATATTCCAGCCGAGCACGCCGGGCCGGCGGGGTCGCCGAGCTCGGCCCGCCGCCGCCGCTCCACGAACGCGGCCCATCCGGCGGAGGCTCCAGCACCCGCCGCGTCAATTCAGGAGGTCACCCCCGCCATCCCCATCGACGGTGCCTCGGGGCTCTACGCCTTTCGCCCACCCCCCGCCGGTGCGCCCACTGGCGCCGACCCCTCTCCCAACGCTATCGTTTCCCAGCAATCTCAAGCGGCTCACGCCGACGACACTGAAGGACTGACGACTGATGCCAGACGTGACGTTCGACCGGTTCAAGACAATCGTCGCCGATCAACTCGGCGTGGAGCCGGACAAGGTGACGCCGGGGGCGTCCTTCGTCGAGGATCTCAACGCGGACTCCCTGGACCTCGTGGAGCTGATCATGGCCTTCGAGGAGGAGTACCAGATGGAGATCAGCGACGAGGACGCCGAGAGGATCGGGACGGTGTCCCAGGCCTGGGAGTACATCCAGGAGAAGAGCGGGGCGACCAGCTAGCCGCCGCCCTCCCCCCGGCGGAGCCCGCCGCTCCCGGGGCGACCACGTCCACCGCCGTTCCGGCTGAGCCGGGTCCCGCCGCGGAAGCGGGCGCTCCCATCGTCGCGCCGTTGGCCGCCGCCGCCGGGTCCGGCTCGGTCGACGCATCCAGCCGTGTGGGTGCCGCTCCCCGTCATCGTCTCCCTTCCGCCGCCGAGCCGGCGGTGGTGGAGCCGGCGGAGCCGGTGGAGCAGGCCCCCGGGCCGGTGCGCGGCGCCACCGCAGCCGGTCACGGTGTCCCAGGGTGGCGGCGGAGGCAGCGCCCGCAGCGACCCGACCGGCATCCCCGGCCGCTGAGGAGCCGCAGGCGGCCCCGGTGCCCCCCAGCCCGCCCCCTGAGGTCGCGGCCTCCGCGACGGTCTCCCGCCGGCGCCGCAGCCGGGGGCGTTCGCACCCCGCGCCCGCCTCGGAGCCGGTGGCGGTGGAGGCCGTCCCCACGGCGCCGTCACTGGGGATGTCGGCCTTCGCCGGCGGGCAAGCCGACGACGCGCCGCTCTCGGAGATGTCCGCCTTCGAGAGCTTCCGCCAGCCGGAGCTCACGGCGGAGGAGCAGCAGCGCCTCGATCCGCCGCCCGGTTGGGAATCACCTTCCGTCGCCCCTCTTTGCTGCGCGAGGCGATGACCCACGCCTCCTGGAACAACGAGAGAGGGGCTCCCGCCTGGCCCGGACAGACAACCAACGCCTGGAGTACCTGGGCCACGCCGGCCTCGAGCTCGCGCCGGGGAGATCCTCTTCAAGCGCTTCCCCGGGCATACGGGGCCAGCTCACCCAGCTGCGCGCCGCCCTCGTCAACACCCTCTCGCTCGCCAAGTTGGCGGAGCGCCTGGGCCTGCTTGGTGCCGCCGCGGCCCTCACCGACGACACGACCGCCGACGACCGCCTCCGCCCGGTATTCGCGCCGGTGTCCGGGGCCGCCGCCGGCCGAGACGCGGTACCCCGGCGTCGAGCTGAAGCGCTCCTGCGCGAGCTCTTGCAGCTTGCCCTTGTGGTTCTCGTCGCTCCACTCGTCGAGGTCGCCGATGCTCTGGAGGAAGACGCGGGTGGCGACCCGGTACCCCTGGTCGAGGAAGATGTCGCCGATCATCGCCTGAAGCTGTTGGCGAGAAGTGACGGCAGCTGCCGGGCGCCGGTCTTGGCCGCGCCTCTGCCGAGGAGGAGCGTGTCCCCCAGGCCCAGGCGCTCCGCCAACTTGGCGAGCGAGAGGGTGTTGACGAGGGCGGCGCGCAGCTGGGTGAGCTGGCCCTCGTCATGCCCGGGGAGCGCTTGAAGAGGTTCTCCCCGGCGACGAGCTCGAGCACGGCGTCGCCCAGGTACTCCAGGCGTTCGTTGTCGTGTCCGGGCCCGGCGGGAGCCCCTCTCTCGTTGTTCCAGGAGGCGTGGGTCATCGCCTCGCGCAGCAAAGAGGGGCGACGGAAGGTGATTCCGCAACCGGGCGGCGAGATCGTCGAGGCGCTGCTGCTCCTCCGCCGTGAGCTCCGGCTGGCGGAAGCTCTCGAAGGCGGAGATCTCCGAGAGCGGCGCGTCGTCGGCTTGCCCGCCGGCGAAGGCCGACATCCCCAGCGACGGCGCCGTGGGGATGGCTTCCACCGCCACCGGCTCCGAGGCGGGCGCGGGGGTGCGAACGCCCCGGCTGCGGCGCCGGCGGGAGACCTCGCGGAGGCCGCGACCTCAGGGGGCGGGCTGGCGGCGGGCGCCGGGGCTGCCTGCGGCTCCTCTAGCGGCCGGGGATCCGGTTCGGTCGCTGCGGGCGCTGCCTCCGCCGCCACCCTGGGACGCCGTGACCGGCTGCGGTGGCGCCGCGCCCCGGCCCCGGGGCCTGCTCACCGGCTCCGCCGGCTCCACCACCGCCGGCTCGGCGGCGGGAAGGGAGACGATGACGGGGAGCGGCACCCCACGGGCTCGGATTCGTCGACCGAGCCGGACCCGGCGGCGGCGGCCAACGGCGCGACGATGGGAGCGCCCGCTTCCGCGGCGGGACCCGGCTCAGCCGGAACGGCGGTGGACGTGGTCGCCCCGGGAGCGGCGGGCTCCGCCGGGGGGAGGGCGGCGGCTAGCTGGTCGCCCCGCTCTTCTCCTGGATGTACTCCCAGGCCTGGGACACCGTCCCGATCCTCTCGGCGTCCTCGTCGCTGATCTCCATCTGGTACTCCTCCTCGAAGGCCATGATCAGCTCCACGAGGTCCAGGGAGTCCGCGTTGAGATCCTCGACGAAGGACGCCCCCGGCGTCACCTTGTCCGGCTCCACGCCGAGTTGATCGGCGACGATTGTCTTGAACCGGTCGAACGTCACGTCTGGCATCAGTCGTCAGTCCTTCAGTGTCGTCGGCGTGAGCCGCTTGAGATTGCTGGGAAACGATAGCGTTGGGAGAGGGGTCGGCGCCAGTGGGCGCACCGGCGGGGGGTGGGCGAAAGGCGTAGAGCCCCGAGGCACCGTCGATGGGGATGGCGGGGGTGACCTCCTGAATTGACGCGGCGGGTGCTGGAGCCTCCGCCGGATGGGCCGCGTTCGTGGAGCGGCGGCGGCGGGCCGAGCTCGGCGACCCCGCCGGCCCGGCGTGCTCGGCTGGAATATCGGGCACGTTGTCCTCTGATCTTAACGGGGGATTGGCTCCCCCGGCCGCTATGCCCCATTCCACCATCGATCTGGAGGACGCAGCCGGAGATGTAACCGGCCTCGGGGAGAGCGAGGAAACGGATGGCGGCGGCCACGTCCTCGACCTTCCCCACCCGGCCGAGGGGGATGGCGGCGAGGGCCGACGAGAGAACCTTGTCGCCGAGCGCCGCCTTCATGTCCTGTCGACCAATCCCGGGGCCACGGCGTTGACGGTGATGACCCGCGAGCCGACCTCGCGGCACAGGCTCTTGGTCAGCCCGATGAGCCCGGCCTTGGCCGCCTAGTAGTTGGCCTGCCCGGGGTTGCCGATGACGCCTGCGATGCTGCTGACGTTGATGATGCGGCCCGAGCGCTGGCGCAGCATCGGCCGCAGCGCCGCGCGGCACACGTGAAAGGCGGCGGAGAGGTCGATGGCGATGACCAGGTCCCACTCGGCGTTGGTCATCCGCACGGCCAGGTTGTCCCGGGCAATGCCGGCGTTGTTGACGACGATGTCGATCGCCCCAGCTGCTCGATGGTGGAATCCACCATGCCCTGCGCCGCGGCGGGGTCGGCGATGTCGGCGTCGAGCGGCACCGCGCGCACACCGAGGGCGCGGGCCTCGTTCGCCGTCTCCTCGGCGATGCCGGGTGGCCGGCGCGCGCATCGGCCGGGGCGGAGTAGCTCAGGGCGACGTCCGCGCCGGACTGGGCGAGGGCGAGGACCGTGGCCCGGCCGATCCCCTTGGAACCGCCGGTGACGAGGGCCACCTTGCCGGCGAGCGGCGCCTCAAACACAGGTGCTGCCGGCGGGCTGAGGGCGGGTTCTTGGGGCGCCTTGAACAGGACCGTAGAGTACTCGACGGACGGTCTCCGGGTCTGCTCATGCGCCTCCCTCCGCCGCCAGGCGGCTCGGAGATGCGCTGCGGCGCTCAGCGAGTCGACGGTCAGGGCCGGCATGCCGGGCGCCACCGCCGGGCGAGCCCGGTGACGACGGCCCCGGGCCCCACCTCCACCAGCGCCTGGGCCCCCATCTCCACCTCCGACGGACCGAGGACTCCCCACGGCACAGGGGATCCCATTGCCGCCGCATCCGGTCGCGAAGGGTGTCGACTTCGTCGACGGGACCAGCGCCGACATTGGTGACGACGGGCACTCGCGCGCCCGCAGGGGCGCGGCGTCCACCACCACGGCGAAGGCGGCGGCGGCCTCCGCCATGAGCGGGGAATGGAAGGCGCCGCTCACCTTGAGCGGCACCACGCGCCGGGCGCCCGCCGCACGGGCGAGGGCGCCGGCCGCCGCCGACGGCTTCCTCGGTGCCACTGATGACCACCTGGCCGGGGGCGCTGAGATTTGCCACCACCACCGTCCCGTCCACGGACTGCAGAGCCGGGCCAGCTTGCCGCATCGAGGCCGAGGACGGCGGCCATCGTCCCCCGCGTCATCGCCGCCATGAGGCGGCTGCGCTCGATGACCAGCCGCAGGGCGTCCTCCGGCGCGAGCGCCCCGGCGGCGACGCAGGCGGTGAACTCCCCGACGGAATGGCCGGCGACGGCGACCACCTCGAGCGCGGACGGCAGGGCCGCCGCCAGGACGATCTCGGTGAGCACCAGCGCCGGCTGGGCGATCTCGGTGCGCCGCAGCGACACCTCGTCGTCCCCTCCCCACGCCGAGGCGAGGTTGACGCCGCTCGCGACGGCGACGGCGCGGCGCCGGCCCCCGGGTCTCCATTTTCGCTCGAGACCGGCGGCCATCCCCGGTGTCTGGCTCCCTCGACCCGGGAAACCAAGGGCGACGCGCAGCAAGGTCACTCAGGGTTGCGTGCCGTTCCCGAGAGAGAAGGCGACAACCGCCTACTCGGTGGCGATGACCTCGCGGCCGTCGTAATGGCCGCAATTGGGGCAGACGCGGTGCGGCAGGCGCGGCTGCTTGCACTGCGGGCAGGGGTTGAGCGTGGGCAGCTGCAGCGCATGGTGGGCGCGCCGCGTGTCTCGGCGGCGGCTCAACACCCGTTGTTTTGGAAGGGGCATGACGTCTCCACTGAAGGACGAGGCCGCGCGGCCGGAGGCGCGCCGCGACCGGCCGCAGTCTACGGGATCACGGCTGACCCGACGGCTCCTCGCGGCGCCGCCGCGGTGGCGTGAGCGCCTTGAGCCCCCGGCGGACGGTCTCCGTGGCCTTGACGAGCTGCTCCTCAAGTCCAGTCATGACCGCCCGAACGTACTTGTCCGCCTCAGCCGCCACGCGCTGCGCGCTCTCTTCCGTCTCTCGCATCAGCACCGCGGAGCGCTCCGCCGCGATCTTTGCCACGGCGTCCGCGGAGACCAGCTGCTCGGCCTGCGCGTGCGCTTCGTCGAGGAGGCGGCGGATCTCGGCCTGGGCCTGGGCGCGCAGCGCCGCCACCTGGGCACGGCCCTCCTCGATCAGGTGCCGCGCCTGCTGCTCGGCCTCCTCCGCAACCGGGCCGCCTCCTCCTCGGTCCCAACCAGGATCCGCTCCGCTCGTCGAGGAGATGCCGGGCCTCCGCCAGCTCGTCGGGCAGCGAGGTCCGGATCCGGTCCAGCAGATCCGTCAGCTCACCCTCGTTGACGACGACGTTGCTGCTGAAGGGCACGCGGCGGGCGTCCCCGACGAGGGCGTCCACGGCGTCGAGAACATCGAGGACAGACGGCTCGCCCGCCGCCTGCGAGCCGCTCACTTGGGCTCGCCGAAGCGGCGGCGGATGGCCTTCGCCGTGGCCGGGGGCACCAGCTCGCTGATGTCGCCGCCCAGCCGGCCGATCTGCTTCACCAGCGATGACGACATGAAGATGTTCTCCGCCGACGTCATCAGGAAGACGGTGTGGATCCCGGGACTGAGGCGGCGGTTCATCAGTGCCATCTGCAGCTCGGTCTCGAAGTCGCTGAGGGCGCGGAGTCCGCGCACGATGGCGATGGCGCCGACCGCCTCCGCGTGCTGCACGGTGAGCCCCTGGAAGGTGTCGACCGTGACATTGCCGTCGAGGCTGGCGACGGCGGAGCGGATCATGTCCAGCCTCTCCTCCACCGTGAAGAGCGGCTCCTTGGCCGGGTTGCGCAGCACCGACACCACGACGCGGTCGAAGATCGCCGTCGCCCGCTCCAGGATGTCGAGATGGCCCAGTGTGATGGGGTCGAAGCTCCCCGGGTAGAGGGCGACGCGCTCGCTCATGGGTCTGTCCTCTCTCGGTCCTGGGGCCGGTACATCGTCAGATCGGTGAGACCGTAATGGGCCGTCCGCACCGCGGCCATCGTCCCCAGGGTGTCGGGCATCGGCCGTGCGCGGTGATGTTCGCACACGATGAGTGGCGGTGCCAGGTCGCCGAGCACCCGCAGGGCCGCCAGCATCTCGTCGTCCTGGTAGGGCGCGTCCACGAAGCACACGTCCGCCTCCAGCGCCGCGACGGGGCGCCGGCGGAGCCAGGGGACGGCGTCCGCCGCGATCAGATCCACCCGGTCGCGGCAGCCGAAGGTGTCGGCGTTGGCGCCGATGATGCGCAGGCTCTCCCTGCCCCGGTCCACGAAGGTCACCCGGGCGGCACCGCGGCTCAAGGCCTCGAAGCCCACCGACCCGGCGCCGGCGTAGAGGTCGAGGAAGCGGGCACCCGCGACCTCCGCGCCGAGGATGTTGAAGAGGGCCTGGCGGACCATGCCGCGGGTCGGCCGCAGCACGTCGAACCCCTTCGGCGTGACGATGCGCCGGCCTCGCCACTCGCCGCCTGTGATCCTCGTCTCCGCCAGCTTCGCCATCCGCCGCTCCTCTCCGCCCCACTCAGTCCAGGTCGAAGACGGCACGGTAGCCGTGCATCGCCTCACGCAGCGGCGCGTAGGCGGTGAGCTCGGGATCGCCATCCAGCCAGCCCACGGCGGCGGCGCGGGCGCGCTGGGCCAGGGCGACGTCCAGCAGGTCGGCGGCGCGCATCTCGGGAAGGCCATGCTGGCGCAGACCGACCACCTCGCCGGGGCCCCGGAGGCGGAGGTCCAGCTCGGCGAGCTCGAAGCCGCTCTGCGTCGTCTCCAGCGCGCGCAGCCGTTCCGACCCGTCCGGGTCCGGCTCGCCCTCGAAGAGCAGGCAGTGGGCCTGATGCCGGTCACGCCCCACCCGCCCGCGCAGCTGATGGAGCTGGGCGAGGCCGAACCGTTCCGCCGCCTCGATGACCATGATGGCGGCGTTGGGGACGTCGACACCGACCTCGACCACCGACGTCGCCACCAGGATGTCCGCCCCGCCGGAGGCGAAGCGGGCCATCCGCTCCGCCTTCTCCCGCGCCGGCATGCGTCCGTGGAGCATCTCGACGCGGAGATCGGGGAACACCTCCTCCGCCAGGCGCTGGTGCTCGGCGGTCACCGCCTTGGCGCCGAGGCTGTCCGATTCCTCGATCAATGGGCAGATGACGAAGGCCTGCCGGCCCTCCCCGACCTGGCCGCGGATGAACGTGTAGGCGTCGTCGCGCCGGTCGGGGGGCACCACCCGCGTCTCCACGGGAAGGCGCCCGGGGGGCATCTCGCGCAGCTCGCTGAGGTCGACGTCCCCGTACAGGGTGAGGGTGAGCGACCGGGGGATGGGGGTCGCCGTCATGGCCAGGAAGTTGGGCACGGCGCGTGCCTTGAGGCGCAGCCTCTGACGCTGGGCGACCCCAAAGCGGTGCTGCTCGTCGACGACGACGAGGCCGAGGCCGCTGAAGGCGACGTCGTCCTCGATGAGCGCGTGGGTTCCCACCACCAGGGCGTCGTGGCCGGCGGCGAGCCCATCGAGGATCTCGCGGCGGGCTCGGTTGCCGGTGCTGCCCAGCAGGAGGCGCGGGGGAAGGCCGTGGCCGGAGAGGAGCTGGTCAAGCGTCGCGTAGTGCTGGCGGGCGAGGATCTCGGTGGGCGCCATGACGGCGGTCTGGCCGCCGGCGCGATGCGTCATCAGCGCCGCCAGGGCGGCCACCACCGTCTTGCCGCTGCCGACGTCGCCCTGGAGCAGCCGGTTCATCGGCCCCGGGGCGGCGAGGTCGGTGAGGATCTGGTGGGCGGCGATGCGCTGGCCGTCGGTGAGGCGGAAGGGAAGGCTCTTGGTCAGGGCCCTCGCCACCTCGGCGTCATAGGGGGCGACGAACCCCGTCGAGCGCAGCCGACGCCGCCGCGCCCTCTCCGCGGCGAGCTGGAGCAGGAAGAGCTCCTCGAAGGCCATGCGCTCCCGGCCGGCGTCGGCCGACGGCTGGTCGTCGGGGACGTGCACCTGCCGCAGCGCCTCGCCCACCGGCATCAGCCTCTGCGCCTGGCGGACGGTCGGCGGCAGCCGGTCGGGGATCCGGTCCGCCACCGGCAGGTACCGGGCGATCAGGCTTCTGAGGAAGGCGGAGGTGAGCTTCTCAGTCTCGGGGTACACCGCCGCCAGGCGTCCGACATGGCGCTGCGAGGGCCCGGCGCGCTCGAACGTCGGGCTCTGGAAGGTGAGGCCATGGAGCGACTGCTTGAGCTTCCCGCTCACCAGAAGGTCGATGCCGACCTTCAGCTGGGCGCCCAGGTAGGGCTGGTTGAACCAGACGGCGCCGACCTCGGCACCGTCCTCCTCCAGCGTCGCCTCGACAAGCGCCATGCCTCGCCTGGGACTGCGCCGGACCCGCACGCTGGCCACCCGGACCCGGGCTGTCTGGACCATCCCCGGGGTCAGATGCCGGACCGGCGTGACATCCCGCGTATCCTCATAGCGGCGAGGCAGATGCAGCAGAAGATCGGCAAGAGTGACGATGCCCAGCCGGGCGAGGCCCCTGGCCCGGGCGGATCCGACCCCGGACAGCCGCTCCACCGGCGTCTCCGGGGGCAGGGCGGTGGGATGGATGAGCATCCGGCCCATCTCCTGGTCCCGGGCATCCGTCATGCGGCGGGGACCACCGGACCGTAACAGGTCGGTGATGTCTCAGAATTCAATCGCGTCATTCAGCATACTTGGCTGGCCCACCATGGATGGTACATGTCTCCTGAGGACCCTCCAGTGAACATGCGACGCCTCGGTCCACGCCCCGCCCGCCGCCGTCGCTGCGGAATGGCGGCCCAGGGAATGGTCGAGTTCGCCCTCGTGGGCGGGATCTTCTTCTTCGTTCTCTTCTCCACGGTGAACGCCGGGCTGTTCCTCTACGACCGCAACTCGATCTCCTACGCCGCCGACGTCGGCATCGCGGCCATCGCAGCCGAGGGCAACTGCGCCGCCTATGCGGCCGGGACCACCTGCGTCCAGCCCCCCGCCGGATGCCCGGCAAGCAATGCGGATGACGTGGGCATCTGCCGCATGGACGCCGCCGGCCTCACCAGCCAGCCGCTGCTCACCGTGACGGAGATCGACATCTGGCGTGAGACGGCGGGCAGCAACACCTGCAACAGCACCGGCAGCGGCTCCGGAGGCAACCAGCCGTGCAACGACAGCACCTGCGACACGTCGCAGGATGGGCCGGGCACTGGGACTGCGCCGTGTGAGGACAGTTACACGGCGACCGGAACGCAAGTTGGCAACGACAACTGGCCGCCCAAGATCCGAAATGTGAATCAGTCGACGGCGCCTGACTTCGCCCGGCTCGTCGTCACCTACACGTACACGTTCGCCGGCACCAACGCAAGCTTCCACCTGACCGACTCCACGGTCTTCCGGCTGGAACCCCAGCAGTGATGCGGCCCCTCCGCCGCCGCTCCCGGGGCCAGTCGCTGGTCGAGCTCGCGATCCTCTTCCCCGTCATGGTCGTCCTCTTCCTGGGCGCATGGACCGCCGCTGACCTCGTCGCCGACAACAACACGGCGATCCAGGCGGCTCAGGAGGGGGCCCGTTACGCAGCCGAGCTCGGCGACGGCTCGACCCTGGGCACCGGTGTCACCGTGAACCAGGTCGACACGGCGATCATCGAGCAGATGCTCCCCGTCCTCCACAGTCAGTTCACCAACGCCGTCATCAACGAGATCGACATCTACCGACCGGGGGGCTCCGGCAACGACTGCACCTTCGGCAACTCGAACTGCCCGCCAGACAATGGCGCCTACATCCCCGGTGACCCCATCGACCAGTGGCCGATCAGCGGCACCGCCATCGGCACACCGACCCTCTCCTACCCGCTCACCCTGCGCGACCAGCTTCACCCCTTCGAGTTGGAGCTGGGCGTGCGGGTCAAATTCACATACACCTCGCCAACGATGAGCGTGTTCACCCAGACGGACTACCAGTACACAGTCGTCCGGCTCGCGCCGGAGGAGTGATTCCCATGCGCCCATACCGTCACCGAGTTATCGTGCGCGGCGAGCGCGGCCAGGTCATGGTCATCTTCGCATTGGTGTCTCTGGTGCTCTTCGCCATCGTCGGCCTGTCCATCGACGCTGGCATGAGCTATCTCGCCAGCGACCAGGTCGAACGGGCCGCAGGCGCCGCCGCCTTGGCCGGCGTGGCCTATCTGCCCGGCGAGTACAACAGCGCGGAGAACGCTGCCCTGGTCGAGGCGGCGCGCAACAACTTTTCGCGAGCCTCATCGACCTGCACTCAGGCGGCGGGACCGTACCCCTGCGTCGTCACCTCGCAGCCGCCCAATACCACCAACCAGCTCGAGGTGACCATCTCGGTCACGGTGCCCACCACCTTCCTCAAGCTGCTCGGCTTCGGGTCGCACATTGTCACCCGCTCGGCTATCGCCGAGTACCTCCCTCCCATCGCCCTGGGCCAGCCGGGTACGCAGCAGGGCAGCACGCTGTCGCAGCTGGGCAGCGCCAACAACTTCTACTTCGAGCGCACCGAGGGCTTTGGCAATCCGCGCTCCGAAGGTGACCCCTTCACCCCGTCGCCCGACGACGCGGTCAACGCCTGCGGCCCGCAGAGCGACTGTGACGCGATGGTTGCCCCCGACGTGCAGCCGATCAGCCCGGCCAGCGGAACCGAGCTTTACTTCCCGGCGTACAACCTCAACTACAACGGCGGCTACAACTACCTCATCACGCTCGGTCCTGGGCAGTCCGCGGACGTCCAGGTCTACGACCCGGCGTTCGCGCCCGACAATGGCGACGACGCCACCAACAGCACCTACACCTACCACGAGGACGACGGCAGCTTCCCGGACGACAACAACACCGGCGGGCGCACGGACACCACCACCGCGTCGGAATACTCCGCGATGGCCTACACGCTCTTCGCGGTGAACACACTCTCCTCGGACACGCAGGACACCTTCGTCAGTCAGGAGGTCTTCAAGCCCTACAACGCCACCTGCATCGCCAGCAATGGCACGGGGCAGTACGACAACGGCGGGACCATGACCAACTGCCCAAGCGGGGGCGCCAGCTACTTCTACTTCAACAGCTCGGGCCAGGCGACGACGGTCAAGAGCCACACCCCCGCCACCTACCACCAGTGGGTGTCGGCGATCGACTACACGCCATCCGGCGCCGACGCGAACCTTGTCACCACCACCGATCCGGGCGTCCTGACCAACGGCACCAGCTCAACCGAGTACTTCCGCCTCGAGGTCGACACCCTGACCTGGAACGGGCAGGCGACCTGCACCAGCAATCCCTGCGGCAGCAATCCAGACACGGGGAATCTCTCAGACGGCAGCTCGACCGCCCACAAGGGATACTCAGTGCAGATCGTCCCCACGGTCGGCGGTGACTGCGTCAACACACCGGCGGTCACCGAGTGCGGGATCTCGGGCATGGACGACATGACCGTCTACACGCCGATCATCAACAGCAGCAGCACGAACCATCTCTCCTTCAGCATCCCCCTCTTCAAGCTCGACCCGTCGTATGCGGGCCACACCATCGACGTGGACATCTTCGACATCGGCGACGTCTCGAACACGACGGCCGGAGGAGCGTGGGTGGGAGTGCAGGAACCTGACACGACGTGGGCACAATTCCCGAGCGGGGTCACCACCATGACCAATCTGGGCACCACCATCAATGAGGACGGGACAAAAGATACGGTGTCCCCCAACTGGGAGGGAACCTCCACACCCAACAGCGCCGTGTTCCAGACCGCCAACGCCAGCGGCGGCGCCATCTACAACGGGCAGTGGGTTCAGGTCCAGATCAGCGTGCCCTCGACATTCGCCGACGCCGCAGCGTGCTCGGGCGGGAGCAGCAACTGCTGGAACGACTACTGGAACCTCGTCTATGACGTCGGTCCCACGACCATCTCGGGGGACACCTTCTCCGTCGAGGTCGGATTCGCCGGCTCGCCGGATCACCTGCTTCCCTGACCCGGCCAACTCGAGCGGCGCGCCGGCAGGAGCGACCCATGAGCAAGTCACGCGCGGCAATCCAGATGCATCGCCGAGTTCTACAACCCCGCGCGGCGAACCACCCGCCTGCAGGAGCGGGCGCCGAAGAGTTACGTCCGCTCCATGACGAACTACCGCGCGGGCTGATGCGCATGAACGCCTGTCTCACCATCGTGGCCATCCCCGGCGCCGGCCTGTGCGCCGCCTGCGCCGGCGGGGGTTCCCCGGCCAGCCCCGCCGCCCCGGGCGCCACGGCCCACGCCCAGCGCCACGGCGTCGCTCCCCGCCGCCCCCTCTCCGCCCACGCTCGTCCCGACGAGCACGCTCACCCCGACGGCGCCGGCCAGCCCCACGGCGGCCCCCAGCGCCCCGCAGGCGCCCACCGTGACCGACCCCACCGACACCCCTCCCACGTGGCCGACCATCGCGTACGACCCGCCCTCGGGCTGGTCGCAGGCCGAGTGCAACACTGCGGTCCTCGACATGGCCTGGGACGCCGCCCTCGACGCCCAGGCCGCCGCCGCCAACGCCGACTCCGACGCCACCTACTACGCCCTCATCTCGGCGCACTGGACCACGCTCGAGTGCTGGCTCTACACCGCCTGCATGACGGGGGTGCCGATGGCCCAAGGTGACATCGGCACGGCCAGCGCCTGGGTCGCCACCGCCGTCCTCACCCACTACTGGGACGTGCGCGACCACGCCTCCGACGCCGCCTGGGATGACCGCTGGGCCACCACCTACGGCACCGTCGAGGGCATGCTCGTGGCGGATCTGCCATCGTGACCCGCGAGGCCGTCCCCCGCCACCACCACTTCGGACGGGGCTGCTGCATCTTCACCCTTGCGGCCATCCTCGGCTGGCTCATCGGCGCCACGGGGGCAGTGTGGCTCCTGCTCGACGCCTTCGTTCGATAGGAGGATCCACGTGCCTGATGCCTACCTCACCGTCACCCTCACACGCCGGCCGCCGGTGCGCATCGACCCGGCGCTGTGGCCCATCATCGCCACCAGCCGAGCCCGCGACATCAACTGCACCCAGACCATCACCGTCCGCCATGGGTCCGACGACCGCGTCCTAGTCTACGGCGTCAACCTCAAGCCCGGCCAGCCGGATCGGAGGCGCGGGCACCTCCTCGACGAGGCGCGCGACAGCTGGCACATCGCCGCCTCCCTGCAGGATCTCGCCCAGGCGCCGGCCGCCGTCGTCCAACGCCCGCCTAGCGCAGGGCCTCGTCGACCAGTTCGATGACGTCGCGGACCCGGAGCCGTCCCTCGTTGCCGGTCGACTTCACGGCGTCCTCGAATCGGGAGACCTCGTACGGGCAGCAGACGGCCAGCATCTCGGCGCCCGTCTCCACCGCCTCGCGCACCCGTCGCTCGCTGAGGCGCTCGGTCATGTGGTCACGGGCGAAGCCGTCGAGCCACATCCCGCCGCCGCCGCCGCCGCAGCAGTAGGCGTTCTCCCGGCAGCGGCGCATCTCCACAAGCTCCAGGCCGGGAATCTGGCGGATCATCTCCCTCGGGGCGTCGTACTCGCCGTTGTGGCGGCCCAGGTAGCAGGGGTCGTGGAAGGTCACCCGGTAGGGAAGCTCCCGCTTCCAGGTCAGCCCTCCGAGCAGCGGGGCCAGGAACTGGGTGTAGTGGCTGACGTCGTAGCCGGCCCCGAGCTTCGGGTACTGGTTGCGCAAGGCGTTGTAGGCATGGGGGTCGGGGGTGACCAGGCGGGTGAAGGGATGGCGTCCGAGGGTCCTGATGTTCTGCTCCGCCACGGCCTCGAAGAGGCCCCGCTCGCCCGCCATGCGCTGGCTGTCGCAGGCGCATCTCTCCTCCTCGCCGAGGATCCCCCAGTCGACTCCCAGCGCCGCCATGACGCGGGCGAAGGCGCGGGCGGCGTCCCGGCCACGGGGGTGATAGGACCAGTAGCACTCCACGAAGACGAGGACGTCGACGGGGCGGGGCTCGCGGCTCAGCACCGTCACCGGCACGCCCGCCTCGGCCACCCAGTCGGCCCGGCGGCGGGCCGGCTCGCCAAGCGGGTTACCGTAGCGGAAGGTGTTCTCCAGGGCGGTCTGCAGCTCCGCAGGGACACTGCCCTGGGCCACGGCCTGCTCGCGCAGCGCCGGCATGATCTGGAGCATGTCGACCTGCTTGGGGCAGACACGCAGGCAGTTGCCGCAGGTGGTGCAGAGCCACAGGTCCGGGCTGCTGAGGAGGTCGGCGCCCAGCTGGGTGCGCCGGTAGATCTTGCGCGGGCTGTAGTCGCCCACATGGTCCACCGGGCAGACGGGGGTGCAGCCGCCGCACTGGAAGCAGTACCCCAGCGACTCGGCGCCGGCGATCTCCCGGACGCGGTCGAGAGCGCCGACGTCGTAGTCCCAGATGACCCTCTGCTCGAACATCCGGTTCCACGACCCGGAGATGTCCACCCCCTCGAAGGTGAGCTGTTTCTCCTCGGCGATCCGGGGCGGCTGGTCGCCCATCAGGCCTGCACCCGGTGGACGCCGAGAAGCCGCCGCACCAGCTCGGGCGCCGGCGGGAGGACCGACGTGAACTCCCGGCTCATCTTCGTGCCCGTGACGGTATAGAGGTGGGCGGCATAGACGGCGGCCAAAAACACGTCGACCCCGAAGGGTGCCGGGCCGAATCGGGTGACGCCCGCCGCCGCGGCCGTTCGCTCGACGAAGGCGATGCCCTCCCCCACCCGCAGGTAGCTCTGGCCGGCGGAGGTCGCCGTCAGGTCGTGCTCCTCCAGGGTCGCCAGAGGCAGGGCCCCGGTCCCCGTCTCCGGGTCCCAGACCCACCGCGTCCAGAGCCAGTGACGGGGGGGGTCGAAGAAATGCAGCGCCTCGCCGGCGACGTCCCGGCGGATGACCGGGTCGACGCCGGCCAACGCCCCGTCGAAGGCGTCGACGCGCGCGGCGACGGGTCCCGCTCCATGCAGGAGGTCCCAGAGGGCGGACCGCCAGACATCCTCGCCAGGCTCCGAGAGCAGCGCGCCGGCGCGGCTGCGGGCGGCGAAGATGGTGCGCAGGCAGCCGCGCAGCCTCTCGGCGGAGACCTGCCGAAGCACGCTGCGATCCAGCACGTCCTGGAAGAGCCGGGACTTCGCCAGCAGGTCACCGGCGACGCCCTCCAGCCCGGGTTCAAGGATCAGTGCCTGAGCCTGTCTGCTGAACTCGGTGGCGGCCGCGGGGCCGGTCACCTGGCCGTGGCCCTGGTTCATGCCCGCGGCGAGGCCGGCACACCACGGCGGAGCGCTCCCACCGCCCTGGCGGCGGCGGCACCCGCCATGGCGACGCTGTCGTCCAAGTCCTTGGGCCCGGCCGCTGCGCCGGCGACGTAGATGCCGGGAACCGAGGTGCTGACGCTGTCCAGAGCGTCCTCCGCCACGGCGATGAAGCCGTGCTTCTCCTGGGCCACGCCGAGCAGCGGGCCGATGGCCTTCGTCCCCTCCGACGGCACCATGCCCACGGAGAGGATGACCACGTCCATGGGGATCTCCATGGGCCGGTTCATGGTCGTGTCCTCGCCCTTGATCACCAGGCGATCGCCCCGCCTCGTGACCTCGGTGACGATGCCGCGCACGAAGTTGACGTGGTCCTCCTCCTGGGCCTTCCAGTAGAGGCGCTCCTCCCAGAAGCCGTAGGTGCGCATGTCGATGTAGAAGATGAAGACGCGGCAGTCCGGCACCAGCGCCCGGATCTCCGAGGCCTCCTTGGTGGCGACGGCGCAGCACACCTTGGAGCAGTATTCGTTGCCGATGCGACGGTCGCGCGAGCCGACGCACTGGATGAAGCAGACCTGCGCCGGCGCCTCCCCGGTGGAGGGGCGCACGAACTTCCCCGCCGACAGCATGCGCTCGGCGTCGACCAGGGTGATGACGTCCTCGTACTCGTAGTAGCCGTAGGCCTGCGTCTCCCGGCCGGGATCGAAGTGGTCGAAGCCGGTGGCGATGATGACGGCGCCGCACTCCACCTTCGTGGTCGCGCCACCCGCGTCGCGCAGCGTCACCTGGAACGCGCCCACCTCCCCTTCGAAGGCGCTCGCCGCCGACCCCAGGCGCACCGAGATCAGGGGATGCTCGAGCACCACCTGGCGGGCCGCATCCAGCACCACCTGGACGGGGCGGTGGTCGAGGGCGAAGGCGGAGAAGCCGGCCGCGTCGGGCGTGCCGCCCAGTCGGTCCCGCTGTTCGACGAGAACCACCCGGCAGCCCAGGGCGGCCGCGGCCCGGGCGGCCTCCAACCCCGCGGGACCGCCGCCGACGACCAGAATCGTGTCAGCCGACATCCGTCCCCTCCCACGTCACGTGCTCGATCTCGCCGCTCCTGATGCGCCGCAGGTCGTCCTCGAACTCCGCCCAGCGCGCCTCCCAGTCGATGCCCATCTTGGTCAGCAGCGGCCGGTAGTCCACGGCGTGCCAGTGCAGCTGGCAGACCCGGTAGGGGTGCGCCCCCATGGTGAGGGCCACGAACTGGGCCTCGGACATCACCGGGATGCCCACCTTGAAGCCCTTGGCGCGAGCCACGAACTGGCTCTTGTCCAGCGTCGTGACGCAGCCGGTGTCATGGGTCAGGACGACGTCGGGATTGGCCTCGTTGCGCATCACCTCGATCTTGCGCAGCGTGGCAAAGGAGCGGGTGAAGTCGCGCTGCAGCATGATGTGCCGGAAGCCGAAGCCGCAGCAGTCGAACCACGTCGAGTAGTCGGCCACAGTGGCGCCCATGGCCTGGACGACCGCCGACACGACAGCGGTGCGCTGGCCGCCGTAGAGGTCGGCGTCGTAGATGGCGTCCTCAGCCACCAGCTTGTAGTAGTGGCAGGCGGGATGCACCGTGGCAGTGATGGCGGAGACGTCGAAGACGCGCCGCTTGGCGAATTCGTCGCGCAGGGCGTGCACCCACTCGCTGTAGTGCACGATCTCCTCGGGGATGACCATCTGCCTACCGAGGCGGGCGAGGATGTCCCGCACCTGGTGGCGCAGCTCGGGGCTGTGGACGAGCTGCTCGCGGACCTCCTTGTAGTGACCATAACTGGTGCCGCAATGGATCAGCGGGTAATAGCCGGTCTCGTGCGCGGCGGCGAAGTTGCGCAGCGCCACCGCCGCCTGGGCGGCCGCGTTGGAGGTCGCCGAGGCGTAGTAGTTCCACGCCGTGCACGACGTCTGGTCTCGCGGGTCCTCGTAGTCCAGACCGAGGGCCCGGTGCAACCAGAAGATCGAGGTCGAGTACCCCGGCAGATGGCCGCACTGGCCGCAGCTCTTGTGGTGCCAGGTGTGCTGCACCGGGATCTTCTTGATGCGCCCGTATTTCGTCTCCAGCTCGACAAACGGCTCGGGCACGCGCTGGACGATCCACTCCCCCTGGCGCTCCAGTTCGAAGACGGCCTCGCGAAGATCCTCGCTGGGGGCATTCGCCGGGTCCCGCGTGAATGTCCTCCCGGCGGGAATCGGCGCCGACGGCGTCACGGTGCCGCTCATGGGACGTTTCCTGTGCGACCGTGAAGGCGACGCATCAGTAGCAGAACACTCGGCACTCGTCGGAGAGCGCCATCTCGGTGTACCGCGCCGCGCCCATGGCGCCGTCGACCTCCGGGATCAGGTCGTCCATGCTCAGGTCGTGCAGCGACAGCGAGGCTGGACACACATACAGTGACGCTCCGGCCGCCTTCGCCTGGCGTATGAAGTCGAGCACGGTCTTGTCCTCGCCGTCCTTGACGGTCAGCGTTTCCGCAACACCCTTCTTGAGCAGCAGGGTGCCGTCGATCAAGGTCACGATCACACACTCGTAGTCGAGCGCCATCGCGGCCATCGCCTGAAAGAACGGCGTGCCGAGTTCGGTGCCGTGTGTCGGGTCCCGACGTCATCATGATCAACAGCGTGTTGGGCATTGGAGCCTCCACCGAAGCACCGACCGATCCCGAGTCATGGCGTTGACGGCGGGACGCATACTATGCTCACATGTGCATGTCGCCGGTCCAGCGTCCCGGGATTTCCGAGCGCAAGCCGGCGAGGAGGGATGGCGATGCCGACCAAGGTGGCCGCTGACACGGAGATAGAGGAGCGCGTCCGGCAGGCCGTCGACGCCTACCTCGCCGAGAAGGCTCAGAAGGAGGCAGAGCGGCCCAAGAAGATCGCGCTGATCTCCAGCAAGGGCACGCTCGACATGGCCTACCCACCACTCATCCTGGCCACCACCGCGGCGGCGCTGGGTTGGGAGGCCGGCATCTTCTTCACCTTCTACGGCCTGAACATCATTCATCAGAAGAAGCACGCCAAGCTGCAGGTCGCGCCCCTCGGCAATCCCGCCATGCCCATGCCCGTCCCCAATCTCGTGGGCGCCATCCCCGGCATGACCGCGCTCGGCTCGACGATCATGAAGTCGATGTTCAAGTCGCACGGCATCGCCACCATCGACGATCTGCTCGAGGCGGCCGTCGACGGCGGCGTGCGGCTCATCCCCTGCTCCATGACCATGGACGTCTTCGGTTACAAGCCGACCGACTTCCTGAAGGGTGCCGAGGCCCCATGCGGCGCAGCGACATTCCTCGACTGGGCCGCCGACTTCGGACATCTCGCTCTTCATCTGAGGCGCCCGGGCGGGAAGTCCGGCGCGCTGGACAGCTCATTCGGTCCCGGACACCGTGGCCCGCCCCCACAACGCGGGGCGGGTCAGCGGGACGGCGAGTTCCGGCCACACGCGCGGGTCGGGTCGCGGGGCGTACTCGCCGGTCACGGGGCTCACGTCGTAGGTCCATCGCGGACCCCTGGAGATGATCTGGGTGATCGCCTCGACGAGGCGATCCACATCCCCCCGCGTCGTGCCCAGGCCCATGCTCATCCGCACCGCACCCGGGACGCTGCGCCGGTCGCCGGCGATCAGCCGGCAGCGCACCAACTCCGCCTCCGCGGGGTCGACATGCAGCAGGTCCACCATCAGCGGATGGGCGCAGAAGCAGCCGTTGCGAACACCGATGCCGAACTCGGCACCGAGGATGACGGCGAGCTGGCTGTGCTGGAAGCCGCGAAGGTTGAAGGTGGCGACGCCGATGCGGGCAGTGTCGCCGTCCCACGATCGGTAGAGCTCGAGGCCGGGGATCTCCCCCAGCCGTCCCCGGGCATAGCCGCCAAGCGCCAGCTCCTCGCCGGCCACCCGGTTCATGCCATAGTCGCCCAGAACCCGCACGGCCGCGCCCAGTGCCACGGCACCCGTGACGTTCGGCGAACCGGCCTCCTGGCGGTCGGGCAGATCCGTCCAGAGGACGTCCCGGCGGTGACGAACTCGACGGCCCCGCCACCGCGCAGGAACGGGGCGGAACGCTCCAGCCAGTCGGGACGCCCGATGAGCACACCGACACCGAACGGCGCATACATCTTGTGCCCGGAAGCCGCCATGTAGTCGACACCCAGGTCACGGATGCTGACCGGGAAGTGCGGTGCCAGCTGCGCCGCGTCGAGCAGCACGCGGGCACCGTGCGCGTGAGCCACCTCGGTCAACTCGCGCACCGGCCAGAGTTCGCCGGTCACATTGGAGGCCCCGGTGACGGCGACGAGGTCGGTGCCAGCGACATCGAGGTGGCGGGCCAGCGCCGCGACAGCATCCTCAGCGCTGCGGGGCACCGCCAGATGCGTGACCTTGAGCGTGTCCCGCCGCCAGGGCAGGAGGTTGGCATGGTGCTCGGAGGCGAAGGTGACGATCGACGTCCCGCCGGGCAACGAACCGGCGAGCAGGTTGATGGACTCCGTGGTGTTGCGGGTGAAGATGACGACGTCGTCGGACCGCGCGCCGAAGAAACCGTGAATGGCCTCGCGCGCGCCCTCGAACGCTGCGGTCGCCAGCTGGGACTTGAAGCCGGTGCCGCGGTGGATGCTGCTGTAGTAGGGCAGGAACTCCCCGAGAGCGTCCACCACCTCGGTGAGCGGCGGCGTGCTCGCCGCGTAGTCGAGGTTGATGTAGCGCGCGCGCCCGCCGGTGACCAGCGGGACCTCGACGCCGTCGCCCAGCAGGGCGGGCCGCGCCGTCGCCGCTGCCCCGCGCTCCGGCGCGGCGGTGGCGGTGGGCGCGCCACCGGGCACGCGAAGGGGGAGGGTGGTCACGTCGCCGCCAGATTCACGCGACGTGCGGCCGGCGATGCGTCACGAGGGACGCCGCCGCGCCGTGGGAACGGCATGGGCCGGCAACCACCTCATGCTGCCATACTATACCGCATCAGTAGACATTCCGCCCCGGGCGGTCGAGTGGCCCAGCACGCTCGCGGCACCGCCCCGCCGGCGGCCTCGGCGCCACGCCGCGCGGCGAGATGACCCCAGGAGCCCCCCGTTGCGCATCGCGGTGATCATGAAGCAGGTCCCGGACCTCGTCGAGGACGTCGAGGTGGACGCCCGGGGCACGGCGATCGACCCCGACCTGGTGCGCTGGACGGTGAACGAATTCGACGGTCACGCTCTGGAGCAGGCGATGCTCCTCAAGGAGGCGGTCGGGGCCGAGGTCACCGTCCTCGCCGTCGCGTCCACCGGCATCGACCAGGTGCTCTTCGCCGCCCTTGCCCGCGGGGCCGACCAGGCAATCGTGGTGCCCACCCCGGAGGGCCGGACGGATGCCCCCCGGGTGGCCGCGGCCCTGGCGCCCGTCATCAGCGAGCTGGGAGCGGACCTGGTCCTGACCGGGGTCCAGGCGGCCGACGATCTCCACGGCCAGCTCTGCC
>CAWEEP010000009.1:0-22106 GCA_963808125.1 Candidatus Dormiibacterota bacterium | reverse complement strand
GCGAACCGCTCGCGCAGGGCGTCGGCAATCTTCCTGAACGTCCAGCGCCGCTGGCGCAGCTCGCGGATCAAATCCGCGTAGGGTTCAAGCTTGCTGCGCGTGGGCCGGGCATCGGCGTCGGCGAGGAAATTAGCGATCTGGTCATCGAGGTTCATATCCCGGTGGATGCGTCAACCGTTCGGCTTTGTTCGGGCTTATTCGGCGGATATTCGGGGAAATTCGGGCATGTTCGGCGGCTTTTTGCCGCGCGGGCCGAATGGACCCGAATTTACCCGAACAGCGTTCGGCTTTGTTCGGGTTTGTTCGGCGCCGCGCAAGCGGCGTTAGACATATTGCGTCTCAAAAAATAACCCCGACTCTGAGGACACATTGACAACGTAGCTTCGGGAAAGGAATCGACGCATGTTCACCATGGCAAAGATCAAGAATGGCGGAACGTACCTGAGCCACCATCTCACGGCGAATGACTATTACTGCGAAAATGAGACGGTAGTGGGTCAATGGGTAGGTCGTGGGGCAGAGAAGCTGAATCTTCATGGAGAAATAAAAGCCGGAGATGCGGCCTTTGAAAATTTGAGGAATAACCGGCATCCCAATGGGGCTGGGAAACTGACACCGCGCGATGGGAATGACCGGGTGAAGTTTTTCGACTTCCAGTGCAGCGCCCAGAAGTCGATTTCGGTCATGGCCGTCACCATGGGCGACACCCGCCTGTTGGCGGCGCATGATGCGGCGGCGGCTCTCGCCTTTGGAGAATTGGAGAAGTTCGCAGCCCGGCAGGAAAATACTTTCGCCTGGCGGGCCAACCGGCGGACCTCGAACGTGGTTGCGGCGGCCTTCCGGCATACGGCATCGCGGGCGCTCGATCCGCAGGTGCATACCCATTTTGTGACCGCCAATGCGACCTGGGACCTGCGGACGAAACCAGCCTTCTCGCCCACAAGCCCCAATGCACGCCGTTACACCGATCGGCAGCGGGCCCAGATCGTGGCCTTGGCGGCCGAGCCGCCACCGGTTGGATTCGAACATTGGACTCTGCCGCTGCTCGCTCGGGAACTGGTTGGGCGGGGCATCATTGATGAAATCTCCGGGACGACGGTGCAGACTATCCTCACCCGGGCCGGCGCAACAATCCCCGCGGTGTGATGCGAGAGCACGGGGCGCACGTGATCTGTCGGTCGATCCGGAGACACGTGCGCACGTGAACGGGTTGGCTTAGTGCTGGACCTTGCCGGCAACCAACGAAGGGCGAACTGCAAGGCGCAGCCGCACCGGGCCCTCGACGACCAGGCCGTCGGGGAGTTCCTCGCAGACCGCCCCCATGGCACGCAGGCCGGCGACGAGGCGGGCGATGCGGTCGGACTCCTTGGCCCTGAGCTCGGCGGCGTCGCGGATCTCGGTGCTGCCCTCGGCCTGGGTGGCGAGGACGGCGATGACGGGGAGCTCGTCGATGAGTCGCGGGATGAGGCCTCCAGCGATGCGCACCCCGCGGAGAGGACCGCCCCGGACGGTGACGTCGCCCACCGGCTCGACCCCTCCCGCCGCCTCGGCGGGCTCGACCGAGACGCTGGCCCCCATGGCCCGCAGGACCTCGAGGACACCGTCCCTCCCCGGGTTGAGGCCGATCCCCGGGCAGCGCACCCGCCAGCCGTCGCGGGCCGCCGCCAGGCAGAGGAAGAAGGCGGCGGAGCTGATGTCGCCGGGGATGAGCAGGCCGAAGGGCTGCGGCGCGCCGGGGTGGACGGTGATCCGGCCCGCGCCGCTCTCGCAGGTGATGCCGCAGAGAGAGAGCAGCCGCTCGGTGTGGTCACGGGTCACCGCCCTTTCGACGACGGTGGTGGGGCCACCGGCGAAGATCCCGGCGAGGAGCACCGCCGACTTGACCTGGGCGCTGGCCACCTCCATCTCGAAGGTGATGGCGCTGAGCGGCCGCCGGCCCAGGACGGTGAGCGGCGCCGTGCCCGCGGGGCTCAGCTCCACACCGGCCCCCATCCGCCGGAGCGGCTCGGCGATGCGCCGCATGGGGCGCCCGCGCAGGGAGGCGTCGCCGTCCATCACGGCGACCATGGGGTGGCCGGCGAGGACCCCGGCCAGCATCCGCATGGTGCTGCCCGAATTGCCGCAGTCCAGCGGTGCCTCGGGGCCGCGCAGGGTCCCTCCCCTCCCCGCCTGGACGGTGGCGCGGGCGTCGTCGAAGACGCGGACGTCCGCGCCACAGGCCCGCAGGCAGAGGGCGGTGTGGGCGACGTCCTGGCCGGGGGCGAGGCCGCCGAGGAAGGTGCGGCCGCCGGCCAGGGCACCGAGGATCAGGGCCCGGTGGCTGATGCTCTTGTCGCCGGGCACGCGCACCTCGCCGCTGACCCGCGAGACGGGCGCCTGCCGCAGCGGCTCGCTCATCCGGCCGCGCCGAGACCCCGGACGAAGGCCTCCGCCACCCCGCCGGGGTCCCCCTCGGCCGCCCCGACCGCGTCGAGCAGGGCCGAACCCACCACCACCGCCTCGCAGTGCCCGGCGAGGCTGCGCACGTGCTCGATGCGGGAGATGCCGAAGCCCAGGGCGCGCGGCAGCGGGCTCACCGAGCGGACCCGCTCGAGCAGGTCGAGGGCCGCCGGTCCGATGCGGTCGCGCGCGCCGGTCGTGCCGGTGACGCTGACGCAGTAGACGAAGCCGGCGGCCGTGGCGGCGACCCGGGCCAGCCGGGAGGTGGGGGTGGTCGGGGCCACCAACGGGATGTGCGCCAGCCCGCGCCGCCGAAGCGTCTCGGCCAGGCCGGCGGCCTCGTCGGCCGGCAGGTCGGGGACGATGACGCCGTCCACCTCCGCCGCGGCGCATGCCGCCGCGAAGGCCTCAGGCCCGAAGGCCAGCACCGGGTTGATGTAGGTCATCACGGCCACCGGGATGGTCAGGCCCAGGGCGCGGGCCTCGGCGACCTGGCGGATCGCCGTCGCCGTCGTCATCCCCTGCTGCAGGGCGCGCCACCCGGTGCGCTGGATGGTGGGCCCATCGGCCAGGGGGTCGCTGAATGGGACCCCAACCTCGACCGCCAGGCTGCCCGCGCGCTGGCAGGCGAGGAGCAGCCCAGGCGTGTCGCCGAGAGCGGGGAAGCCGGCGGTGAGGTAGGGGATGACTCCCGGCAGGGCGCCCGGACGCCGGGCGGCGAAGGCGGCCTCGAAGCGCGCCGCCGGCGCCCCGGCGCTCATCGGGGCGGGTCCGCCGCGGCGATGGCGCGCACCGTGTCGATGTCCTTGTCACCCCGGCCGCTCAGGCAGACGAGGACCCGGTGGCCGGGGCCCAGCTCACGCGCCCTCACCTCGGCGGCGGCCAGCGCATGGGACGAACTCCAGAGCCGGGATGATGCCCTCCAGCCGGCAGAGGCGGTGGAAGGCGGCGAGCGCCTCGTGGTCGGTGCAGGAGACGTAGGTGGCGCGTTCCGCGTCCCGCAATGCGGAGTGCTCGGGACCGACCCCCGGGTAGTCCAGGCCGGCCGACACCGAGTGCGTCTCCCGCACCTGGCCGTCGGCGTCCTGCAGCAGGTAGCTGTAGGCACCGTGGAGGACGCCGGGGCGCCCCGCCGCCAGCGAGGCGGCGTGCTCACCGGTGTCCAGCCCCCGTCCCGCCGCCTCGACGCCGAGGAGCTCGACGCCCTCGTCGCCGATGAAGGCGATGAACATGCCGATGGCGTTGCTGCCCCCGCCGACGCAGGCGACCACGCAGTCGGGCAGCTCACCCCAGCGCCGCAGCACCTCTTCCCGCGCCTCGTCGCCGATGCGCCGCTGCAGCAGCCTCACCAGGGTGGGATAGGGATGCGGGCCGACCACCGAGCCGATGACGTAGTGCGTGTTCTCGACATTGGTGACCCAATCCCGGATGGCCTCGTTGGTGGCGTCCTTGAGGGTGCGCGAGCCGCTGTCGACGGGCCTGACCTCGGCGCCCAGCAGGTTCATGCGGTAGACGTTCACCGCCTGGCGGCGCATGTCCTCGCGGCCCATGTAGACGACGCATTCCAGGCCGAAGCAGGCGCACGCCGTGGCGGTGGCGACGCCGTGCTGACCGGCTCCGGTCTCGGCGATGACCCGCGTCTTGCCCATGCGGCGGGCCAGCAGCACCTGGCCGAGCGCGTTGTTGAGCTTGTGGGCGCCGGTGTGGAGGAGGTCCTCGCGCTTCAGCCAGATCTCGGCGCCGCCCGCCTCGGCGGTCAGCCGGCGCGCCAGGCAGATGGGAGTGGGCCGGCCGCCGTAGTCGCGGAGCCAGAGGTCCACCTCCCCGGTGAACCCGGGATCGGCGAGCGCCTCGGTCATGGCCGCCTCGAGCTCCTCCAGGGCGGGGACCAGCGTCTCGGGGACGTACGCGCCGCCGTAGACGCCGAAGCGCCCCGCGGTCACCCGGCCGCCTCCAGCGCAGAGGTCGCGGCGAACGCAGAGCGGGCGGCCAGGACGAAGTCGCGAACCCGGCCCGGGTCTTTGACGCCGGGGGCGCTCTCCAAACCGCTGCTGGCGTCGACGCCGAGGGGGCGGACGCGGGCGATGGCCTTGCCGACGTTGTCGGGGTCGAGACCGCCGGCGAGGACGATGGGACGGTGCCGGGCCACCTCGGCCGCGGTGTCGAGGTCGACGCGCAGCCCGGTGCCGCCGGGCAGGGCGCCGCCTGCCGATGGCGCGCTGTCGAGGAGGACCAGGCAGTCCGGCCACCACTCCAGACACAGGGCCTCGTCGCGGCCCGCTGCGTTCACAGCCCGGATGACGGCGACGTTGACCTCGGCTGCGAATCCCGGGGCGATGCGGCCGTGGACCTGGACGGCGGCGAGGCGGTGGCGGCGCGCCACCTGATCGCAGAGGGCCGCCGGCGGCTCGACGAGGACCCCGACGATGTCGACGCGCCCGGCGCAGGCGGCGACGACGCGTGCCGCCTCGGCCGGGCCGGCGTGGCGCGGGCTGCGCTCATCGAAGACGATGCCCAGCCAGTCCGCCCCCGCTTCGACCGCGCACAGGGCGATCTCGGCTGTGCGCACGCCGCAGACCTTGACGATCACGGCGTCACCGTCGCCTCGGCGGTCATCCGCGACCTCACCGTCCCGCCCCCTCCGCCGCCGCGGCGGCGACGAACTCGGCGCACAGCGCCGCCGGGTCCTGGTGGCGCATCAGCGCCTCGCCGACGAGCACGGCGTCGGCCCCCTCCCCCACCAGGCGGCGCACGTCGTCGGCGGAGCGCACCCCGGACTCGGCGACGCAGACGACGCCGTCGGGGAGCCTCCGCCGCATCCGGGAGAAGGTGGAGAGGTCGGTGCGGAGGCTGCGCAGGTCGCGATTGTTGATCCCGACGCACTCGGCGCCGGCCGCCACCGCCCGCTCCATCTCCGCCTCGTCATGGACCTCGACGACAGCGTGCGCGCCGGCCCGCGCCACCGCCTCCAGGCAGTCGTCAAGACCGCCGCCCTCCAGCACGGCAGCGATGAGCAGCACCCAGTCGGCCCCCAGCACGCGCGACTTGGCCACCTGCACCGGGTCCACGGTGAAGTCCTTGCGCAGCACGGGGATGCCGACGGCGGCGCGCACCGCCTCGAGGTCGCCCGGGGCGCCGCCGAAGTCGACGGCGTCGGTGAGCACGGAGACGGCCGCTGCGCCCGCCGCGGCGTAGGCGGCGGCGACGGCGGCGACGTCGAGGTCCGCACGGAGCACTCCGCCGCTGGGCGAGCGCCGCTTCAGCTCGGCGACGACGCGACCGCCGCGCAGCGTCCCCAGGTCACGGGCCCGAGGCATGCGCTCGGCCTTGGCCCAGATGGCGCCGCGGCCGCAGTTGATGGCGTCGACCTCCTCCCATTTGCGCGCGACGATGGGGCCCAGCGCCCCGAGGCGGCCGGCGGCGACGGTGTCGCGGTCGGCGGTCACGAGCTCACCCGAAGCGGCGCGCCCGTCGTCGCCAGGAAGTTGGCGAGGATGCGATGCCCGGAGGCGGTGCCGATGGACTTGGGGTGGAACTGCACGCCACTGACGGGGTGCTCGCGGTGGCGCAGGGCCATGATCACCGCCTCGCCGTCCTCGGTCCTCGCCGTCACCTCCAGGCAATCGGGGAGGCCGGCGTCGGCGACGATGAGTGAGTGGTAGCGCGTCGCCTCGAAGGGGTTGGGGACCCCCTCGAAGAGGCCGGCCCCGGCGTGGCGCACCAGGCTGCGCTTGCCGTGCATCAGGCGGGGCGCGCGCGTCACCAGGCCACCGTACGCCTCGCCGATGGCCTGATGCCCCAGGCAGACGCCGAGGATGGGGATGCGGGCCCCCAGCTGCCGGATCAACTCGACGCAGATGCCGGCGTCGGCTGGGGTCTTCGGCCCCGGGGAGATGATGACGGCGGCCGGCGCGCGCTCGCCGATGGCCGCCACCGACGCCGTGTCGTTGCGCACCACCACGCACTGCGCTCCCAGCTCGCCGAGGAACTGCACCAGGTTGAAGGTGAAGGAGTTGTAGTTGTCGACAACCACGACCGAATCAGAGAGGTCGCGGTCGGGGAGCAGGAACTCCTCGTTCACCGCCCCCCCTCCCCCGCCCGGCGCACCGCGTCGGCGGCGCGCACCAGGGCGCGCAGCTTGTTGTCGATCTCCAACGCCTCCTCGGCGGGATTGGAGTTGGCGACGATGCCGGCGGCGGCCTGCAGGTGCAGGCGGCCGCCGCGCACGACGGCGGTGCGCAGGGCGATGGCGGTGTCCAGGCTGCCCCGGAAGTCGAGGTAGCCCACGGCGCCGCCGTAGACGCCGCGGACCTCCGGCTCCAGCTCGGCGATGATCTCCATGGCCCGCACCTTGGGGGCCCCTGTGACCGTGCCCGCCGGGAAGCAGGCGCGCAGCGCGTCGACGGCGGTGAGCCCGGCGCGGAGCCGGCCCTGGATCGACGTCTCCAGGTGCATGACGTTGGCGTAGCGCCTCACCGCGGCGTAGTCGTGCACCTCCACGCTGCCGATCTCGCAGACGCGGCCGACGTCGTTGCGGCCGAGGTCGACGAGCATGAGGTGCTCGGCCTGCTCCTTGGCGCTCTCGCGCAGCTCCCGCTCCATGGCCCGGTCGTCGTCAGCGGTGCGTCCCCGGCGCCGCGTGCCGGCGATGGGGTGGTAGTCCACCCGACCGTCCTCCGCGACACGCACCAGCATCTCCGGGCTCGTGCCGACCAGGGCGCAGTCGTCGGTGCGCAGGTAGAAGAGGTATGGGCTGGGGTTGATCTCGCGGAGGGCCGCGTAGAGAACCAGCGGCGAGACATCGAAGTCGACGCTGAAGCGGCGCGACACCTGCACCTGGAAGATGTCGCCGGCGGCGATGTACTCGAGGCAGCGGCGGACGGCCGTCATGAAGCCCTGCCGGCTCAGGTTGGCGGCGGCGTCCGGCAGGGCCGGAGCGGCATCCGCCGGGAGGGCCAGGGTCGGCGCCACGGCCTGGGCGAGGTCGCGCGCCATCGCCCGGAGGCGCCTGGTGCCGCCGGCGTGGGCCGCCTCCAGGTCCTGGTCGGTGGCGATGTGGGTGACGAGGTGGACGACCTGGTTCTGGCGGTCGAGGATGCTGCACGAGCGGCAGCGCCCCCACCAAGCGTCGGGGAGGTCGAGCGGGTCCCCCTCCGGTCGGGGGATGCGCTCGAAGCTGCTCACCGCCTCGTAGGCGAGGTAGCCGACCGAGCCGCCGGTGAAGGGGACGTCGAGGTCGCCGGGAAGGGCGACCCGGGGCCCCGCCGTGAACTGCTCGAGGGCGGCGAGGGGATCGGCGCAGGGCACGGGGGCGGCGGGCTCCCCCTCGCCGAGGCGGGTGAGCCGGCCGCGACGGACGCGGAATCGCTCCGGGCCGGCCATTCCGGCGAAGGTGAAGCGGGCGAACTCCCCCTCGCCGGTGGCGGACTCGAAGAGGAAGGCGCCGGGGCGGTCCCCCACCGCCGCCAGCAGTCGGGGCCCGGTGACGTCGCCGGCCGGGATGGTCAGCACCATGGCGACCAGGTCGTGCTCCTGGGCCAGCCGGCGCACCTCGTCGAGGCCGGGGCGCACACCCGCGGGGACCGGCCCGGTCATGTCACCGCCCCGAAGGCCACCGGGCAGCGTGGTGACGGGGTGGTCGACCCCGACGGCGCACCGCGGTCGGGCGGATGGCTCAGCTCGGCACCGCCTGGGCGAGGAAGCCGCGGATCCGCCCGATGGCCAGCTCCAGGTTGGGGATGCTGTTGGCGTAGCTGAGCCGCAGGTGCCCCCTGCCGTGAGCGCCGAAGGCGGTGCCGGAGAGGACGGCCACCCCCGCCTCGTCGAGCAGCGCCCTCGCCAGCGACGCCTGGTCCCAGCCCGTGCCCTCGATGTTGGGGAAGACGTAGAAGGCCCCCAGCGGCCGGTTGCAGCGCACGCCGGGGATGGCGTTGAGGCCGTCGACGATGACGTCGCGCCGCTCCGCGAACTCCCCCAGCATGGCCGACACCGAGGCGTCCGACGCCACCCCCTCGAAGGCCTCGACGGCCGCCCACTGGGTGAAGGCGGCGGCGCACGACGAGGTGTTGATCATCAGCGTGTCCATGCGCTGGGCCAGCTCGACCGGCATGACCCCGAAGCCGAGCCGCCAGCCGCACATGGCAAAGGCCTTGGAGAGGCCGTCCATGATGACGCAGCGCTCCGCCATACCCGGCACCTGGTACGGGGAGGCATGCGTCCCCTCGTAGATGAGTTCGGGAGTAGATCTCGTCGGTGAGCACGACGAGGTCGTGCTCGATGGCGATCTCGGCGATCGCCTCGCAGTCGGCGGCGGTGAGGACGCCGCCGGTGGGATTGGCCGGGCTGTTGACGATGAGCAACCGCGTCCGGTCCGTCACCAGTGAGCGGAGTTCCTCGACGTCCACCCGGAACCCGTTCTTCTCGCGGATGGGCAGCGAGACCGGCCGGGCGCCGACGAAGGCGACCAGGGAGGAGTAGATGGGGTATCCCGGGTCGGGGAGGATCACCTCGTCCCCCGGCTCGACCAGGCAGAGCAGGAGGAAGTGGAGGATGTTCTTGCTGCCGGGGACGAGCACGATCTGGTCGGCGTGCGTCTCCACCCCGGTGCGGCGGGAGACGTACCGGGCGGCGGATTCCCGCACCGCGGGGATGCCGCTGGCCGCCGTGTAGTGGGTGGCGCCCTCCTTGATCGCACGGATCGCCGCATCCGTGATGTTCTCGGGGGTGGTGAAGTCCGGCTCGCCGATCTCGAGATGGACGATGCTCCTGCCCGTCGCCTCCAGGCGCTGGGCGCGGGCCAGGGTCTCGAAGGCCGACTCGGTGCCCAGCCTGGACATGCGCTCGGCGAAGCGGAAGGCGGTCACGCCGACACCCGCATGGGGGGCGTCTCGCCCCGGGCCGGCTGCTCGATGACGTCGACGCGCTCCACGCGGGCCGACAGCGGGCCCTCCTGGAGATGGCGGATCAACTCCTCCACCAGGTCGCGTGGGCCCTCGGCGACGCATTCGACACTGCCGTCAGGCCGGTTGGCGACACTGCCGGCCAGGCCGAGATCCTCGGCCTTGTCGAGGACGAAGGCGCGGAAGCCCACCATCTGCACCCGGCCGCGGACGGTGGCGTGAACCCGGATCTGATCGCCCATCAGCGCCGATTATCGCCAAACGGGCACAGCTCACCGGGCAGGTCCCCGATCGACCCTCAGCGCGGCGGCGGGCCGTCCCGTCCGGGGTCGCCCCTCCGGCTCGGATCAGCCGACCGGGACGGCCTCCGGCGCCGCTCCCTCCAGGGCCCGGATCTCGGACAGCAGGTCGCGAACGGAGGAGAGCTTGTGGCCGGACAGCTCCGTCATCAGCGCCAGGATGCGCTGGCGGACGGGCGCCTCGTGGTCCCTCCCCGGCAGGTACATGTTCAGCATCCGGCGGATGTAGGTGGGGTCCTCCAGCATCGATACCACCGACGGGTCGGTGATGGTCGTCGGGTGCTTCGGGCTGTCGTTGCTGCTGCGGATCATCCACAGGGACATGCGCAGGACGGTGGGAAGGACGGCCGGGTTGTTGCGCACCGCCTTGCGCAGGTACTTGGCGTAGGCGGCGGCGTGGCGGAGCTCGTCGGCGGCGAGGACCTTGAAGATCTGGCGGAGCACCGGCTCGGGGGCGTTGGCGCTGAAGGCGGTGTACCAGTGGGCGAGGCGCTGCTCGCCGCAGAAGTGCATGGTCAGCGTCTCGATGGCCGGACCGGGGGCGAAGGTGAGCCGGAGCCGCGGCAGTTCCGCCTCCTCGACAACCTCGCCGACCCTCTCCAGGTACTTGCGCAGCACCAGGTGATGCTTCATCTCCTCGTAGAACCACACAGAGATGAAGCTGCAGAAGTCGATGTCCGCATAGAAGTCGCGCAGGAACATCTCGGTGGCATAGAGGGCGGACAGCTCGGTGAGGCACACCTCGCGCACGTCGAAGATCCAACCCGGGGTCAGCTTGTCCGCCTCGATGGCGTCCCAATCGACATCGCGGCTCAAGTTCCAGCGGGCCCGCTCGAGGCTGATGAACAGATCGTCATAGAGCATGTTCCGATAATGCTGGTGCACAATGGCCAAAGCATCCGCCGCGGAGGCGGGAAGGGCCTCCGGTTTTTGTGTGAGATGGACAACATGGCCACCAAGTCGAATCTGCACCCCGCCGTCTTGGCCGAGACGGCCAGCCTTCCACCGGCGGTCACCGCCCGGCTGCTCGCCGACGCCGACGCCATCGCCGGCCGCATGGCCCGGCGCATCGCCTCCGAGATCGGCCGTCCCAGCGAGCGCGGCGACCTCCCCTACCTGCGCTCCATCGTATCGGCCTGCCGCGACGCCCTCCGCGTCCTTGTCAGGCGGCTCCACGACGGCCGCGGGCCCCGCTCCGGCGATCTCGACCGGCTGGCCCAGATGGGCGCCGCCCAAGCCGACCTCGAGGTGCCCCTCGACCGCCTGTTGTCGGCGTACCGGGTGGCCGCCAAGGTGGTGTGGGAAGAGGTGGTCGGCACCGTCGCCCGAGAGCACGAGATGCCCTCGGCCACCCTCATCGCCCTGGCCTCCCAGATCTTCGAGTACCTCGACGAGATCTCGGCGGCGGTGGGCGCCGCCTACCTGGAGCGGCGAGAGCGCCTGCTCCGCCGGCGTGACCAGGATCGCGACCGCGTCCTCCACCGGCTTCTCGCCGGAGACGTGTCCGCCGAGCTGCGGCGCGCCGCCGCCGCCTGCGAACTCGACCTCTCCCCCCCGTACCGGGTCCTCGCCTGCACCGGTGGTGGCGACCTCGACCGCCTCGCCGAACCCGTCTGGCACCCTGCCAAGGCGCTGACGGTGGCCGCCTCCGAGGAGACCTGGATCATCCTCGCCGACCCCCAACTCGACTACGCCGAACTGTGCCGGGACACGCTCCGGTCGTCCCCTGAGACGGTGTTCGGCATCGGCCCCATCGCAGACCAGCTCGCCGACATCGCCGACGCCGCCCGCCGGGCCCAGCGCGCCCTGGAGGTCGGCGTGCGCCTCGAGCCGGAACGCACGGTGCACGACGAGGCGGAGCTCGGCGTCTTCTCCGTCCTCGACGCCGAACCGGGATCGGTCCGCCGCTTCGTCAGCAGCGTCCTGGGCCCGCTCGCCGCCGACGGCAACGACCGCCGCGGCGACCTGCGCCGGACCCTCGAGGCGGTGCTCTCCACTGCCGGGCTGGGCGAGGCCGCGGCGCGGCTCGACCTCCATCGCCACACCGTCGTCTACCGCCTCCAGCGCATCCGACGCCTGGGCCTGGACATCGACGACCCGGCCCGTCGCCATCTCCTCTGGCTCGCCCTCGGGCCCAGCGCCTGCTCCCCAGCTGATCGGCCACGTGCCCCACGGGGGGGCGACCGGGTTCAGCCGGCCGCGCCCAGCGCGGTGGGGCCGGTGACGGAACCCGAGGCCATGCCGGTCACGGCGGGGGCGAGCGCGCGATAGACCCTCATCATTCGGTCGAAGAAGTGGGGGTCGCCACCCCGGGAAGCATCCGGCGCCATGGCGGTGCCCTCCGCCCGCCGCGAATCGCGGTGGCCGATGCGCATCGCCCACAGGGCCATGCGAAGGACGGCGGGGAGCACCGACGGGTCGCCCTCCACCGCATGGCGCAGGTACCGACCGTAGACGGCGGCGTGGCGCAGTTCGTCCACGGCAAGGATGGCGAAGATCCGCCGGAGCACCGGCTCCGGAGCCTCCGCGCTGAGCTCCCCGTAGCGCTCGGCGAGGCGCCGCTCGGCGCAGAAGCGAAGCGTGAGGGTATCGATCGCCGGGCTCCGGAAGGCGGCGGACTGGAGCACCGGGAAGCGGGCCTTCTCCACCGGATGGCCGGCGCGCTCCAGGTAGCGGCGCAGCACCAGGTGATGCCGCATCTCCTCGCAGACCCAGACGGAGACGAAGCCGTGGAACCCGGCGTCGTCGGGGAAGTCGCGCAGCAGCGGCTCGGTGACCTCGAGGCCGGACAGCTCAGCGAGGCACACGTCACGAACGCGGACGATCCACTCCGGGCTGAGCTTGTCCACCTCGACGGCGTCGAAGTCGATGTCCCGGCTCAGATCCCAGGTCGCCGGTGCCAGACCGCCGTCGAGGTTGTCGTCTACCATGAACAGATCATCTGGTACTCGGCGGCCCAAAGCATCCGACCGCAGGGCACGATTCACCGGCTGAATCTGTCCAAAGAGGACAATATGGCCGCGGCGGCAATTCCCCGCGCGCCGTCTTGGTCCAGCCGGCCAGGGAATCGGCACCCCGGCGCCGGATCGCCGGCGGCGCGGGCGCCCCGGCCCCCCGGATGACCTAGGGTCGTCGAACGCTTTGGCCAGAGCCCTTCGGGGCAAGACTGAGGAGGACCGATGTCCGCGCAACTCACCCATGTGTTGTTCTTCAGCGGCGACGTGCCGGCGCTGGCCGACTGGTACCGCCAGGTCCTCGCCATCGACCCGGTGCTCCAGGGAACCGAGTACGCGGAGCTCCCAGCCGGGCAGGCAATCCTGTCCATCTTCGAGCGCAGCCGGCAGAACGAGCTGGCGCCAGGGTCGGCGGAGGCCGGCGTCAACCGCAATTCGATCGTCGAGTTCCGATTGGCGGATGTGGACGCCGAGTTTCGGCGCCTGCTGCCACTCGGGCTCGAATGGGTCAAGCCTCCAACCACACAGCCCTTGGGCAATCGCTCGGCCTACCCGCGAGATCCTGAAGGCAACCTGGTCAGCCTCGACAGCCGCGCGGACTGACCGGGCCATCGTCATCGAGGCGCCCCCTCATCTCGGTTTGTCGAGACGCCCCGCCACCTTCGCCCTGTGGGGCCCCCGCGACCCAAACCAGGGCCGACCCGCTCTATCGGCCGGCGTCCGCCGCAGGGTCCAGCAGGGTCATCGCCCCCTGCTCAGCCTCCCGGGCGACCATGAAGAGCAGGTCAGAGACCCGGTTGAGGTAGCGAAGCACCTCGGCGTTCTCCAATTCGCCGGCGCGGCGCAGGCTCACAGCCCGGCGCTCGGCCCGCCGCACCAGGGTGCGGGCGAGGTCGACGGACGCCGACACCACCGTGCCGCCGGGCACGACGAAGCCGCGCGGCAGCGGCACCCGCTCCTCCAGCCCGGCCAGTCGCGCGTCCACCGACTCCACCATCGCAGGGGTCACGGTGTCGAAATGGCGCTCCAGCTGGGCGTGCTCACCCGCTCCGGTGGCGAGCTCCGCGCCCACCGTGAAGAGCTCCCGCTGCAGCGCCAGCAGCCGTTCCGCCCGCAACGGATCGGTCTCCTGGGCGCGGGCCACGCCGAGGGCCGACACCGCCTCGTCGATGGAGCCGCAGGCCTCGGCGTGGGGATCGTCCTTGGCAATCCGGCCCCCGTACAGGAGGCTGGTCTCACCCTCGTCGCCACGGCGTGTGGCAATGCTCATCGCGACCGCCCATCTGGCGGAGGGATCTGGGTGGTGACGCCGCCCGCCCGCCCGGCCTCAGGCATGGCGAGCCCACTCCTCCACCCACTTGGTGGCGGCGATGGTGGCGGTGGTGGCGTCGCCGACGGCGGTGGTCACCTGGCGCGTCAGCTGGCTGCGCACGTCGCCGGCGGCGAAGATGCCGGGGACGCTCGTCTGCATGGTCATCGGATCGGTGACGTAGTAGCCGACCTTGTCGTGGTCGACGTGGGTGTCGACGAGGCCGGTGTTGGGCAGGAATCCGACGAAGACGAAGACCCCGCCCACGTCGAGAGTGGACGCCTCGCCGGTCCTGGTGTTGCGCAGGCGCAGGCGGGCGACCTTGCGCTCGCCCTCGATGGCCTCGACCACCGTGTCGAAGAGGAAGTCAACGGCGGGGTTCTCTCGCGCGTGCTCGACGAGAATGGGCTGCGCGCGGAACTCGCCACGCCGGTGGATGACGGTGACCTGGCTGGCGTACCGGGTGAGGAAAAGACCCTCCTCGATGGCAGCGTCGCCTCCGCCCACGACGGCGAGGTGGACGCCCTGGAAGAAGGCCCCGTCGCAGACGGCGCAGTAGGAGACGCCGAGCCCACTGAACTCGGCCTCGCCGGGGACGCCCAGCTTGCGGGGGTTCCCTCCCGCGGTGATGATCACAGCGGGGGCGCGGATCTCCCTCTGGTCAGTCTCCACGACCTTCATGCCGCCGGGCTCCACGCGGATCCTCTCCACAGTGGCCGCCATCATCTCGGTGCCGAACTGCTGCGCCTGCTCGGTCATGATCTCCGCCAGCGACGGCCCGAGGATCGAACGCACCCCCGGATAGTCCTCGATCAGTTCGGTGTTGAGCAGCTGCCCGCCGGCGCCGAGCAGCTTCCCGTCTTCGACGATGCCCTTCGACTCGAGGAGCACGGCGCGCACCTTGCTGCGCCCGGCGTAGAGGGCGGCGGTGAGGCCGGCCGGCCCTCCGCCCACGATGACGATGTCGTAGTCGCGATCTGCCACGGATGACCTCGCAGCGCGGCAGGGACCGCGCGGGCTGGATGGTCCTGTGAGCATACCCGCGCCCGGCCCCCTGGCAAACGCCGCCCCGGCCCCTGCTCTGCGGCAGTGGCCCGCTCGGGGAGCCTGGGCCGCCACCATCCCGAGGCCCCTGGATCAGCGCTCCCGGTCGCCCTCCGGGCGGTCACCGCCCTTCGCCACCGCGGCGGGGTCGGCGATGTCCTGCGGCAGCCGCGTCAGCAGCCAGGTGAAGGCCCTCGCCCGATGGCTGACCCGGTCCTTGGCCGTCGCCGACGCCTCCCCGAAGGTGATGCCCAGGTCGTCGCTGAGGAACGCCGGGTCGTAGCCGAAACCGCGGGAACCGCGGGGCTCGACGAGGACGCCGTCGGTCTGCCCACGCGCCGAGACCCGCGGCAGCCCGGGACGCGCCAGCGTGACGACGCAGACATAGCGGGCCCGGCGATCGCGGGGCGAACGACGCTCCACCTCGGCGACGAGACCGTGCAGCCGGTCGGCGTCGGTCGCCGCCTCGCCCATCCAGCGCGCCGAGAGCGGCCCGGGCCAGCCGTCGAGAGCTGGGATCTCGATCCCGGAATCGTCGCCGAGTGCGGCGAGCCCGGTGACGGCGCAGACGGCCTCCGCCTTGGCGGTCGCATTCTGCATGTAGGTGGTGCCGGGCTCCTCGAGGGGGCCGACGAAGCCGGCCTGGTCGAGGCCGAGGAGTTCCCACGGCTGCTTGCGGAGCAGACGCCGGAACTCGGCCAGCTTTCCCGGGTTGCGCGTGGCGAGAGCGACGCGCCGCACCTCGCCGCGGCTCACCCGGCGGCTGCTCCCAGTGCCTCGGCCTGGGACGCGAGAAGGCGGACCAGTCCGATCTGTGCCAGGGCGAGGAGACGGTCCATCTCCGCCCGGCTGAAGGGGGTCAGCTCCCCGGTGCCCTGGATCTCGACGAAGCGCCCGTCGGCGGCGCCAACGCAGTTCATGTCGACGTCGGCGGCGGAGTCCTCCAGATAGCAGAGGTCGAGCCGGGGCTCCCCGGCCACGATCCCCGCCGACACCGCTGCCACGGCCTGACGCAGCACGCCCTCGCCCACCACTCCCGCCTGCTCCAGCGCTCGCACGGCGAGGGCGAGGGCGACATAGCCGCCGGTGATGGCGGCGGTTCGGGTCCCGCCGTCGGCGACGATGACATCGCAGTCGATGGTGATCGAGCGCTCACCGAGGGCGGCGAAGTCCACGACGGTCCGCAGGCTCCGGCCGATGAGCCGCTGGATCTCCTGAACCCGACCATCGGGCCGCCCGCGCCGCAACTCGCGTTCGGTGCGGGTCTGGGTGCTGCGCGGCAGCATGGCGTATTCGGCGGTGACCCAGCCCAGCCGGCTCCCCTTGCGGAAGGGCGGGACCCGCTCCTCGACCGTGGCGGCGCAGAGCACCCTCGTGTCGCCGGTGGAGATCATGCAACTGCCCTCGGGGTAGGGCAGCGCGCCCACCTCGATCAGCGTGGGTCGCAGCTCGTCGGCAGCTCGGCCGTCGGGACGCATCGCTGGGCGAGTGTACTGGAGGTCAGTGCGGCGAGGTGCGGTCGCCTCTCACTCCGACGTTTCCGCCCTGGTCCGCAGCGCTCCCGCAAAGGCCGACACCGCCCGGTCGACGTCCGCCACCTGATGGGCGGTGCTGAGGAAGGCCGGCTCAAACGGGGAGGCCGGCCACAGGATGCCCGCGTGGCTCCAGGCGCGGCGGAGCCGAGCGAAGTGGTCCAGGTCGGCGTGACGCGCACCGTCCGCGTCATCGACCCGCTCGACACCGGGGAACACGGTGAGCATCCCGCCCACCCGGTTGACCGCACACGGGAAGGAGGCGGCCACACTGGCAGTGCGCAGCCCGTCATCCAGGCGGCTGCCCAGAGCCTCCAGGCGCGCGTAGACGGAGCCCTCGGCGAGCCGGTCGAGGACGGCGATGCCCGCGGTCAAAGCCCGCGGATCGCCCCCCACGCCGCCGCTCCCCGACCCCCGCCGCATCAGGTCGCGGCTGCCGGCGCATGCCCCCAGTGGCAGTCCACCTCCGATCACCCCTCCCAGACAGGTGAGATCGGCGGTGACGCCGAGCAGGCCCTGCGCCCCACCGTCGGCGACCCGGAACCCGGTGACCAGCTCGTCGAAGATGAGCAGCGCCCCGTGCTCGCGGGTGATCCGCCGCAGGCTCTGCAGATACCCGGGAGCCGGCGCGATGCACCCTGTGGCCGTTGCCACGGGCTCGACGGCCACGGCGGCGATCTCCCCGCCGCGCCGCGCGAAGATCTCAGCCGCCGCCTCCACCGAGTTGTACGGAACGCCCAGGTCCAGTTCCGCAGCGATCCCCCGAAGGTGGTGGGCACCGGCGACACCCACGATCAGCGGCCGCCCGGTCACAGCCCGCGCGATGCCCGCGGCAGCCTCCAGGGCGCCGGTCTCGCCGTCGAAGAACTCCACAACGTCGGCGCCGGGGAATGCCCTGCGGATGCGCCGGCCGAGCCCGTGGCGCAGCCCGGCGGCGTCCTCGGGCGAGACACCCCCTTCCGGCAGCGCGTGAAGAGCGGCGGCCACCTCGGCGGGGTCGTGCCCGAGGATGGCGGCACCGCCGCCCAGGACGAAGTCGAGATGGCGTGTGCCGTCGGCGTCGACGAGGTGGGCTCCCCTGCCGGCCGGCGGCGCGCCGGTCCCCTCCGGTTCCGGAGGCTCGCTCACCGCCAGCGGCCCGGCCGCCCCGGCGTCACGTCTGCTCGGCGACGGTGACCGTCTGCATGACGTCGCCCTGGACGATCTTGTCGACAACGGCCAGGCTGGCGCTGTCCGCCACCTTGCCGAAGAGGTTGTAGGCGAGCCCCTTGTTGTTGAGCGGCCAGATGCTCGTCTCGTCGCTCTTGGTGATGAAGAACTGGGAGCCGTTGGAGTTGGTCCCGACACCGCTGTTGGCCATGGCGATGACCCCGGCCACGTACTGCTCGTGCACCTGCTCGTCGTTGAAGGAGTAGCCGGGACCGCCGCTGCCGCACGACCCGGTCGGCGTCGCCGGCGCGGCGCCGATGTTGCCGATGCAGTTCGGGTCGCCTCCCTGGATGACGTCGGGGGTCGACGTGTTCGGGCCGATGCGCCAGAAGGGGACACCGTCGAAGTAGTGATTGCGGGCCAGGGTCACGAAGTTGTTGACCGACAGCGGCGCCAGGCTGGGCTGCAGGCAGACCAGGATGGTCCCCTCGCTGGTGGTGATTGTCGCCTCGTACAACTCGCCGGTGTCGATGGTCATGGCGGGTGCCGCGGTGTAGGTGGTGGGGGGATTGGGCTCGTTGAGCGGCGCCAGGGCAGGCCCGAAGGTCGCGCCGGCGCAGTCCGCGAAGGGGATGGTGTAGGGAGGCGGTGTCGGCGAGGGCGTCGGCGTGGCCGCCAGGAGCGGGGTGGTGGCGCCGGCGCGGGTGACGGCCAGGGAGAGGGCGATGGCGCCGGCGATGAGGACCACCGCGCTGGCGATGACGAAGGGGAGGCGGCGGCGGTCGTTGGGGGGTGTCATCCGTGTTCCTCGCGACGCCACCGCGCCCGATCCAGGGGGTGGCGGATGATGACAGCCGCGGCCGCGGCGCGGCGCGGCCGGACCAGATGGCGGGACATGCGCGCCAGAGTACCGGCTGCGGGGCCGGTCGCGTCGGTCACCACCCGGGTGGGGCAGGTATTCAGGCCAGGAACCGTCGCCCGCCGGTGGGGTATCTCCCGGTCAACGCGTCCGACCGGTTAGGATGGCTCCAGAATTCACGATGCCCCCAACCGATCCAGCGCCGGTGCGCTTGTCCGATTCCAGCACGGGAGATGCCGAGCCCGGCGCCGAGACGCATCGGCGGCACGGCCGGCGGCGTGGCCCGGTGCCGGTCGGCGACACCTTCGTCCCCCGCCTCGGGCCGGTCGCCGACGAGCGCTTTGCCGGCATCGACGATCCCGACACCGAGGTCGACCGGCCCCGCCCGGGTCCGGAGACGCCGATCGACGAGCTGCGCTTCGTCGCCGTCGACTGCGAGACGACGGGACAGTCCCCACACCGGCTCGTCGAGCTCGGAGCGGTCGCCTTCACCCTGACAGGGCACCTGATGTCGTTCGAGACGCTGGTGCACAGCAACGATCACATCAATCCCTTCGCCCGCCGCATCCACGGCATCTCCGCGGAGACCCTGGGCGGCGCTCCGCCCGTGCAGCGCGTGCTGCAGCGTTTCCGCCGCTTCTGCAGGGGCGCGGTGCTCATCGAACACAGTGCCGACTCCTTCGACACGCGGCTGATCACCCGCACTCTCGGCGAGAGCCTCGAGGCCGACAACGTGGACACCTCGCGGCTCGCCGCCAAGCTGTGGGACCTGCGCGACACCATCGGCCTGGAGCGGCTCTGCCAGGAGCTCTCCGTCACGCACCGGCGGCCGCATCACGCGCTGGCCGACGCCGAGGCGACCATGGGCTGCTTCCTCGAGCTGGTCAAGCGCTGCCGTGAGCCGTTCGGCTGGCGCACCCTCGGAGATCTCCTCGCCGACGGACAGCCACCTCCGCCGCGTCTGATCCCGGCACCGGGATCCCGACCCCGCTCCGGCGACCGGCGGCGGCGCGGTGGCCGGCGGCGCACCTCCTCGACCCCGTCACTTGACCCCGGAACACCCGAGTCGGGCCCGGCGGACACGGCGTAGACGCTCCCCACCGGCGTGCTCCCGGCGACCGCCCACCGTCTCCGCGGCGGCTCCGATTGACTTGCCACAGTTCGGCCCCTACCATGCAGTCCAGCTTCCAGGTGCTGGGACGAGGGCCGGCGCGCGCCGGGGGAATGACAGGGGATGGGACGAAAGCGACACGAACACCGCCCGCCATGCTCGGCGCCGCTTGCCACGGGTCCCGTGGCAGAGTGAGAGGCAGCGAGGAAGCGCGTATGCAATGACCTCGCTGGCGACGTCCTTCTCGCCCCTTCGGGGCTCCGGCGCGGGGCCGGCGCGCGGGGGCTCGTAACCAGGAAGTCGATCGAACCCTTCCGTCGGCGACAATCTTTCGGGTCCAGCGGCCACCGCTCCGCGGTGGCCTCCACAACACCAGCAGAACGCATTTCGCAAAGGAGTCGAGAACCTCAAATGCCCGCAAATATCGGTGGACGCACCCTCTCCAACGGCCAGCTCCTCATCGGCGGGGGCCTCGTCGTTGCCCTGATCAACTGGTTCATCCCCTGGTGGTGGAGCTGGTCCTCGAGCTACACCGGGCCGTCGATCGACGGACTGGGCGCCAACCTCAACACCAGCTCGGGCACCGGCGGCTTCGGCGAGTGGTACGGCGTTATCGGCTTCATCGTCCTCTTCGTCCTCATCGCCCTCTTCGTCGTCCGGACGTTCGCACCCAAGGCCCTGCCGGCCCTCCCGGTGCAGGACTACCTGATCTACCTCGTCGGTGGCGTCGTGCTCGCCCTGGTGGCGGTCCTCTACCTCACCGTCCCCTCGCCCGGTGGGGTCAGCGGCGTGGACTACAGCTTCAGTGCCGGCGTCTCCATCGGCTTCTTCCTTGCCCTGATCACGGCCATCGTGGTCGCCGTCGGCGGCTACCTGAGCAAGGCCGACCCGCAGCCGGCCACCGCACCGATGAACTTCTCCTCCTTCAACCAGACCCCGCCGCCGCCCCCGCCCAGCGCGTAGGCAGCGACACACCGCAGGGTGTGAGGGCCGCGATCCGCAACGGGTCGTGGCCCCCCACCCCCAGGCTCAGAGCCGGAAGTCAGCCGCCAGCGGGAAGTGGTCCGAGGCGACCGAGGCCTCGCGATCTGGCTGGTCGCGACCGCCGATCACCTCACAGCGGATGAGCCGGCGTGCCATCTCGGGGCTGGCGAAGACGTAGTCGATCCGCGCCGCCGGCAGCCAGGTGGCGCAGGTGTAGCCGTGAGCCCGGGGATGGAGCTGCCGGAAGCAGTCGGCGTAGCCGCGACCCAGCAGCAGGGGCACGGCGCGGCGCTCGATCATGCGGCCCAGCACTCTGTCCACCTGCCGCTCTCCCGGGACGAGGGGAAGTGAGACGCCCAACGAGGCGCGGCAGCGGCGGCACGCCGGCAAGGAGCTGGGGATCGATGCCGTGCGCCAGCCATTGTTCTCCCCCACCCACGGCCACGTCAGCGCCCGGCACTGGCGCCATCCAGCCGTCGGCCCTGGGCTCCAGGAGACCGGCGCGGCGCAACGCCCCCATGCGTCGGAAGAAACGCGTCGCCTCCAGATGCTCGCCCGGCGCCAGGCTGTTGAAGTCGCCGAGGAGGAGATGCGGGGCGGGGCAGCCCGGTCGACGTCCCGCAGGACGCAGCCCAGCTCCCGGACCCGGCGATCTTCGCCCCGGGCCCGTTCCCCGAAGCGGGCGGCAAGATGCACGACGTGGAGCGCGAGCGGGAGGCCGGGGAGGGCCAGCCGCACCTCCAGGTGGCTTCGCAGCATCTCGGCGTGGCGGTGGTTGCGTTGTCCCTCGACGGGGAGCCTCGCCAGGACGCCGAGGCCGAAACCCCTGCCGTCGCCGGGCGGGGCGAAGACCGGCGTCATGTCGAGCGAGGCGGCCAGGCGCTCCAGCAGGCCGTCGTCCCGCACCTCCTGCAGGGCGATGACATCGGCGTCGCTGCGACGCAGCACGTGGGCGATGCGCTCCTCACGCCGCTCACCGCCCAGCAGGACGTTGTAGGTGAGGACGCCATTCGTTGCCCCGTCGTGGGTTGACATGCCGGCTCAGTTTCTACAAAATCCACGCACATGCGGGATTCCGGACAGGCCCGCGACACCGGCGGGCGCCAGCCCATCGCCGCCGGCGCTCAAGAGTGCGGCGGGCACAAGTGGAGGCACAGACGACGGCGCCGTCGAGTTCCAGGCGTGGCAATCGAGGAAGAAGCAGCGGGTGGACTTGGACCAGTAGCTGCGGCGGCAGTGCCATACCCGCAGCCTGAAGGAAGGGCCCAGGAGCCTCCAGTGTGGTAAACGAAAATCGCGACGCGGAACCACCCACACCACCTGCAGAGCGGGAAGGGGAAGCAGGCGACGACGAGGAGGACTATGCGTCCAGCTCTTTCGCGCCATGACAGATCGATACAAAGCATGCTGTCCGACTGTCGAGAAGATTGACGCCAACTGCAACCACACGGGAATCGAGGTGGTGGTGTGTGATCTGCGCAGATCCTCTCGCTCGCGTCATGCTCTGATGTGCGTTGCCACCGACAT
>CAWEEP010000008.1:0-5330 GCA_963808125.1 Candidatus Dormiibacterota bacterium | reverse complement strand
AAGGCGCGGATGCGGAACAGGGAGAGGTCCAGCATCGGCTCCTTCACCCGGCGTTCGATGAGAACGAAAGCGGCCAGCAGGATCGGTCCACCGGCCAGGCCGGCGTCGACCCAGGGATTCAGCCATCCCATCGTCGCGCCGCCGTAGGGCAGGAGACCGTAGGTGATGGCGATGAGGAAGATGACCAGCGCCGCCGCGAAGACCAGGTTGCCGCGGATGTCGATGCGCTGTCCGCGGCGGATCTGCGCCGTCTCGTGGAGGGCGACGAAGGCCCACACGGTGCCCAGGATGCCCACCGGCACACTGACCAGGAAGACCGCCCGCCAGTCGATGGCGGCCAGCACGCCGCCGAGGACGAGCCCAACCAGCTGGCCGGCGGTGCCCGCGATCATGTTGAGCCCCAGGGCCAGCCCGCGCTGCTCCACGGGGAAGGCGTCGGTGAGGATGGCCGGGGCGTTGGCGAAGAGGAAGGCACCCCCCACCGCCTGGACCAGGCGGAACATGATCATCTCGAGGGCGGCGGTGTTGCCCCGACCGGGGGTGAGGAAGAGCAGCACCGACCCGACCGTGAAGATGGCGAAGCCCAGGTTGTACATGCGGACCCGGCCGAGCATGTCGGAGACGCGGCCGGCCGACACCACCAGGACGGCGGTGACCACCATGTAGCCCATCAGCATCCAGAGCAGGTAGCCGGTCTCGCCGGGTGCCAGCGGGTTGACCCCGATGCCACGGAAGATCGCCGGCAGCGAGATCAGGATGATGGAGAAGTTGACGGTGGCGAGCAGCGTTCCCAGGGTGGTGTTGGAGAGGACCACCCACTTGTAGCGGGGGTGGTCCCGCCCGATCCCGATGCGGGCGGTTCGACGGCGCGCCCGCGGTGCCCCCACTCCTCTCCCCGCGCCCTTACCCGGCGGCGACGGCGACGTCCAGCTCGCTGCCGGCGTCGGAGCTCTCCCGGACGTCCGCCACCACGTCGGCGCTGTGCCGCATGCTGGTGCGAAGCGGCAGTTCCCGCAGCGCCACGGTGGCGAGGAAGGCCAGCACTGCCGTCACCAGGGCCAGCCAGAAGACGGCGCCGACGGCCAGCGAGATGGCGCCGTGGATGGCATTGACGATCTGATCGAGGAAGGGGCGGATGCCCGCCCGCGCCGACGCGGGGACCGAGTGGAGGATGGTCTGCCCCAGATTGCCCACTTGGTCGAGGTTGTTCTCCGACAGGCCGCCCCCGTTCTTGGAGATGCCGGCGACGAGGGACGCGGGGAGATGCGCCGCGGCCAGCTGCTTGGGGAGTTCGGTGGTGAGGCTCTGGCTGAACATCGTCCCCGCCACCGCCAGCCCCACGGCGCCGCCGACCTGGCGGAGGAAGGTGAGCGTGCTGGTCGCGGTGCCCAGCCGCTCCCGGGGAACCGCGTTCTGCACCACGACGGTGTAGATGGACATCGACGGTCCGATGCCCAACCCCACCAGGGCCAGCCAGAGCCAGAGCAGGGGTGTCGGTGTCGAGGCGCTGAGGTGCGTCAGCAGGAAGGTGCCGACGATGAGGACGGCGGTGGCGACGAGGAGCATCAGCTTGTACCGGCCGGTCCGGCTCATGAGGATGCCCGCGCCCACGCTGGTGCCGATGAGGCCCAGCAGCAGCGGCCACATCGAATAGCCGGAGGCGGTGGCGCTGATGCCCCGCACCACCTGGTAGTAGACGGGCAGGAAGATGACGACGCCGAACATCGCGCAGGAGATCATGAAGACGGCGATGTTGGCGGCCGTCAGCGTCCCGCTGGTGAAGAGATCGAGCGGGATGATGGGGTGCTTGGTCCGCCCTTCGTTGACGATGAAGAGGGCGAAGAGGACGGCGCTGACCAGGAGCAGTCCGCCGACCCGCGGGTCGGTCCAGCTGTAGAGGGAGCCGTTGGCGGCGGCCAGACCCTTGAAGGTGAGCCCGAGCAGGAGGGGGATCACCGCCGCTGTGAAGAGCCCGACGCCGAGGTAGTCGAGGTCGACCAGCCGCGCCGCCGCCGTCTTCAGGTTGGGCAGCTGGGTGGTGATGGCGATGAGGGCGATCACGCCGACCGGAAGGTTGACGTAGAAGATCCAGTGCCAGCTGATGTTGTCGGTGATGTAGCCGCCGAGGAAGGGGCCGACGAGGAAGCTGACGCCGAAGACGGCGCCGAACAGCCCCTGGTAGCGACCGCGCTCCCTGGGGGTGAAGAGGTCCCCGATCACGGCCAGCGAGATGGGGAAGAGGGCTCCGGCGCCGAGCCCCTGGATGGCCCGGAATGCGATCAGCTCGCCCATGGTCTGCGACAGCCCGGAGAGGGCGGAGCCGGCCAGGAAGATCACGATGCCGACGACGAGGATGCGCTGCCGTCCGAAGACGTCGCCGAGCTTGCCGTAGATGGGCACCGTGATGGTGCTGGTGACGAGGTAGGCGGTTACCACCCAGGTGTAGAGGTCGCTGCCATGGAGGTCGCTGACGATCCGCGGCAGGGCCACCCCGACGATTGTCTGGTCCAGGGCGCCGAGGAACAGCCCGAGCATGACGGCGCCGACGACGACCAGCTTCTCGGCGGTGGGGAGATCGAGGGCGGCCTGCTCCGCCCCGGTGGGTCGCGGGCTCAGGGTGGCGTCACGCCGGACGCCGGAGAGAGGATCGGCCACAGTTGGGCTCCATGAATGGCTGACCGAGCAAGTTTGCCGAACCGGCCCTCTCGGACGGACTCGCCAATTCGCGGGTGGAGGGTCCAGCCCCCCCGGGCGCCGGGGGTTAGCCCCCTCAGCCGGGGCCGATGGGGCTCCGCGAGGGCTCCGTCATTGCCTCCGGATCGAGCATCTCGTCGAGTTCCTGGTCGGTCAGCGTGGTGCGCTCCACCGCCACCTCGCGAACCGTGCGGCCGGTGGCGAAGGCCTCCTTGGCGATGGCGGCGGCGGCGTCGTAGCCGATGCGGGGCGCCAGCCCCGTGCAGGTCATCAGCCCCTGCTCGACCAGTCGCGGGCCGTTACCCGTGGCTGTGATGCCGTCCACGCACTGCGCCGCGAAGTTCTCGCTGGCGGCGGCCAGGATGGCGATGGACTCGAGGACGGTGTAGGCCGCCACCGGCATCATCACGTTGAGTTCGAGGAGGGAGCCGGCCGCCCCGGCGAAGCCGATGGTGGCGTCGTTGCCGATCACCTTGGCGGCCACCATGGTCAGTGATTCGGCGATGACCGGGTTGACCTTCCCCGGCATGATTGACGATCCCGGCTGGACCTCCGGGAGGGAAATCTCGGCGATGCCTGCCCGGGGCCCGCAGGCGAGCAGGCGGATGTCGTTGGCGACCGCGTACAGGGAAACGGCCACGCCGCGCAGGGCGCCGTGGGTGGCGACGACGCCGTCCAGGGTCCCCTGGGCCTGGAAGTGGTTGCCCGTCTCCCGGAAGGGCAGGGCGCAGATCTCGGCGAGCTGGGCGATGACCCGGCCCGCGAACTCGGGGTGGGTGTTGACGCCGGTGCCGACGGCCGTGCCGCCCAGGGCCAGCTCGCACAGCTCCTCAAGGGCCACGCGGCACCGCTGCTGGGCCCGCTCCATCTGACCCGCCCAGCCGAGGAACTCCTGACCGAGCCTGATGGGAGTTGCGTCCTGCAGATGGGTGCGACCCGTCTTGACGATGGGCCAGAGCTCGAGGCTTTTGGCCCGCAGGGAGATCTCGAGGGTGGCCAGGGCGGGGAGGAGGTCGCGGGAGACGCCGACCGCGGCCGCCACGTGGATGGCGGTGGGGATGACGTCGTTGGACGACTGCCCGAGGTTGACGTGGTCGTTGGGATGGACCGGCGTCCGCGAGCCGACCACGCCACCCAGGATCTCGATCGCCCGGTTGCCGATGACCTCGTTGGCGTTCATGTTGGTCGACGTGCCACTGCCGGTCTGGAAGACGTCGACGATGAACTGCGAGTCCATCGTCCCCTCGATCACCTCCTGGGCGGCGCCGGCGATGGCTTCGCCGATCGTCTCGTCGAGAAGGCCCAGCTCGCGGTTGACGATCGCCGCCTGCTGCTTGATCAGGCCGAGGGCGCGGATGAAGTCGCGGGGTAGGCGCAGCGGGCTGATGGGGAAGTTGAGGCTGGCCCGCATGCTGCTGGCGCCGTAGTAGGCGTCGACGGGGACGTCCAGCTCCCCCATGGAATCCCGCTCGCGGCGGGTGCCATCCGTCATCGATGCCGTTCGCTACGGGGGATGATCATCTCGAACTCCGCCCCGTTTCCGGGCTCAGACCGGGCCACGACCCGTCCGTGGTGGCGCTCGGCCACCGTCTTGACGATGTAGAGACCGAGACCGCTGCCGGGCACCTTCCGGTGGCGCTCGGCGACCGACCGGTAGTACTTGTCGAAGAGCCTCTCGGCGTCCTCGGGGGCGAAGCCGGGTCCCTGGTCGTGGACTTTGACGTGGACGTCGTCGTCCTCCTGCCAACCCTTGACCGAGATGGTGGAGCTGTTGGGCGCGTGCTTGACGGCGTTGCCCAGGATGTTGGTGAGGGCGAGGACGAGACGGCGGCGATCGGCGCGGAAGGTGATCTCGGGCTGCAGGTCGCACTCGATGGTGCAGTCGCGGAGCTTGGCCTCCATGGCCACCGCCTCGACGCCGCCGCTCACCAGGTCGGCGAGGCTCATCGGCTCCACGGCGAGGCGATCTTCCGGGTCCTCCAACCGCGACAGCTCGGCCAGGGCGTTGACCATCCGCACCATCATCTCGGTGCTCGCCGTGATGCCCTCGATGGCCACTGTCGCCGTCTCCGGCATCTGGCCGAGCATGCCCGTGGAGAGCAGCTGGCCGTAGCTGTTGAGGATGGTGAGGGGCCGCCGCAGCTCGTGCATGGTGATGGAGAGGGAGGTGTCGCGGGCGCTTCCCGCCGTGGTCATCGAGGAGACGTGATGGGCCAGGCGCTGCGCCACGTCGACGCTGAGCCGGGTCGCCACCGTCCCCAGGTCGTCGGCCGCGTCGAGGGCGAGGGAGAGCTGGGCACGGAGGGCGAGGCCGGCCTCGACGGCGGCCTGAGCCGTGGCCGGGCGTAGCGCCGCAAGCTGGACGAGGGCCTTCTCCAGCCGCTGGTCGAACTCGCCGGACTTGCCGGCGTCGACCTCGTAAAAGGCCATCAGGGGTTCCATGTCATCGGCGGAGAGGGCCACCAGGACCGCGTTCAGGAACTGGCGCGGACCGCGGGCGGACGCCCCCTGGCGCGGATCGGGCACGGTGCCCTGGAGCTGAGCCCAGACCTCGGCCACCCGTTCCGCGTGCGTGGCGAGGAAATCGGCGAGCTGCCCGGTCATGCCTCACGGAGTGTAGAGGCTGGTGGAGGCCC
>CAWEEP010000007.1:0-82180 GCA_963808125.1 Candidatus Dormiibacterota bacterium | reverse complement strand
AGCGGACAAATTCCTTGATGGCGTTCAAAAGAACAATGGTGCATTGAATCTACTCGGAAAAAGATGCAGCGACGCCAACCAGGACCGCTGTTGGGCTTCTATGCCGGACGTATATGGGCTGTTACTCCAGTACTCCTGCTATGCGAGATGGAGTGTCCTTTTTATTGGACAATCGGCCGTCCTCAAAGACACACAACATCTATTACTGGTACTATGGGACCAACTTGATGCAAAGATATGGCGGCGAGGAATGGCGTCGGTGGCGAAAGGATGTAGATGACATCCTCATTTCGCAAGCAGGAAAAGGATAGCGATGCCGCTGGAAGTTGGAATCCGTCAGGTGATCCTTTGGGGAGAGCATTTGGGCCGAGTCGGGACTACATCTTTGTCTTTACAGATTTTGGAAGTTGGGGGAGAATCTCTTTCTGACAACGGCTCCTCTTCTCAAAGTGCCAGTCCCGGTGCCACCGACCACGAGCAAACGGAATTGAAACCAGCCATCTACAATGTGGAGGTCGATCCCTCCGACGACTCTTACGGTCGAAGACAACAGAGGAGTCGTTACTGGTTCTGGAATACAACGCCAAATCAGAATTGATCATATCCCATCAAGTGGTAAATTGGTCATCAAAGCAGCCTGCTCTGGATACAAGTCATCGGAACAATGGTTCGCACCCGTAGGGGGAATGGTTGTGGCCACACAGATCCATCTGGAGAAACTTTCCGAACCGAAGACAGAAATGCCGACCACGCAATCTGGTTCTTTACCCTCGCACTCATCTCCCACCAAACTGATGACACAAGTCTCAACTCTTCGAGGTCATACAGGTGGTGTACAACACTTGGCCTTTTCTCCAGATGGTCGCTTTGCATCTTCCGGTGGTGATGACAAAACAGTCCGACTATGGAATCTCCAAACGTTTCAGGAGGTTTGGAAGAAGAGCGACTTCGTGTCTGAGATTGGTGGTTTGCAGTTCGGTCGATATGGCGACAAAGTGTTCGTCGCCGACCGAGCAAACGTGTGGACAATTCAGGCAGATACAGGGGATGGAAAGCGTAGCTTTCATATTCCCCTGGTAAGTCCCAAGAATGAGAACGCCACGGTAGAATTCAACAATGCTTGTACGCTGGTCGCTGCACACAAGTCGGGAAAGCCATTCTCTGTGACATGAAAAGCTACCCAGTTTCTGCAAGGATGAATGAATATATCAAATGTTTCGCTTTCCTGCCAAATGATTCAGGTATCTTAGGAGCCCTGGAAGACATGAAGATTCTCAACTTTCAGGATGGCAAAATCCACCCCGTCACATCGACAACCCAAATGGCCTATTGTGAATCGGTCGCCATATCCCCGGACGGAAACCGTGTAGTCGCTGGGACCGGTCGCTGCTTCAAGGTAAAAGGCATACCTCCGGATGCTAATCGTGTGAGAATCTGGGATCTCCGCAACGGACGACTTTTGCACGACCTGCAAGAGCATCGGCAATGGGTTTGGGCAGTTGCATATTCACCCGATGGAAAATACATCCTTTCCGGCGGCGGTGGATGTGACGAAGACTTTTGGGGCTATCGTGCCGATTCCGACCATGCGATTCGTCTTTGGGATGCCGAAAATGGCAAACTGCTGTATAAAGTCGATTGCATTCAAGCAGCAGTGCTGTCGCTGGCGTTTTCCAGAGACGGAAAATACGCCCTATCGGGCAGTGCAGATGGGACAATTTATGTGTGGCAGATGCAGGCTGGTATATCTTCTCCAAGTGCTACTCTTTCACTGAGCCAACCGGAGACAACGGCCCAAAGAGAAATTGTAATAGAAGCACTCGATCCACGGTGATTCCAAACTACACATAAGACCCGACGGCATTTACTGGGAAAATGGGTTCGCATCAAAACCGGGGCGTCATGATGGCCAGAATGAACCTACCTATGTCAATGGAAAGCATTGGATGCCAATGTGGGGAAAGCCTGCGGAAGAAAGGGGTGCTGATAAGAGTGCTATCTTGACTCTCCCCATAGGAGAACTTGATTCTGATTTCAGAATTGTGGCGATTACTGAGCACCGTGGGGCAACCGGTATAGATAAGCGAAGCCCCGTCACTTTGCGGAAAGAAAACGACGAGCAAGTCTTGTCTATTCCGGATAGTGAGAATGGAGATAGATGGTATACTATTCGCCTCTTTCACATAGGACAAATGCAGATAGGCTTATCTCCAAATGCCGTAGCTACCGACCCCCAGCGGTCACTTGCCGAATGGGTTCTTGCAAAAGGTGGCACGGTGTTTGTTGGACCTGCTGACCTCCAAAAGATGAAACTCAGCGCCCCGTCACATTCAAAGCATCACCAATCTTCCATCAAGTCCCTTCACCGTCAAAGAGATTTCGTTTAACGGCCAAGGACACATTGGGAATGACGATATTATTCGTTTGGAAGATGCGAAAGTACGTTCAGAAGCTTTGGCTCAGTGGCACCTCGGTGGATAGTCTGGGATTGCAGCACATTGATAACCTCACGGATCTCCGGCATGTTGTATCTCGGCGGTGCTCCCGTGGCTGATAGCGGCATGAGGTCCATCTCGAAGCTCACGAACCTCCGCTTTCTGGTCTAGCCGGCACCAAGGTTACCGACATCGGTATTCATATGCTCGGAAATCTAAAACAACTCAAGCAGATCCGTGTCAGTGAAACCGAGGTAACCGATGCTGCCATCAGGAAGATTTGGCCCGATTGTGAGATTCTGCGGTAGATGTTCATCTTTACCATGCATGGTTTCGCCCACAGAAGAGGTGCAAAGCAAATGAAAACTTCCTAGCAGTAGTGGTATTGAACCACCATCATTAAAGGATTAATATACCATTTGTAGGTATTTCTAATAGGCACCTTCCTGAGCCTGGAAATCTTGTAATTTTGTTGAAATCTGGCAACTAAATATAAAGATCCATGTTCTATCCTTATCACATTTGGCTAGGCATCCCCCCTAAAGAACAGCCACCTAATCACTATCGGCTTCTTGGGTCTCAACCATTCGAATCTGATGCGGAAGTGATCGACTCTGCCGCCAATCGCCAAATGACATATGTCCAACAAATGGCAATAGGCGAATACATGGCACCGTCGCAGAAATTACTCAACGAACTCTCCGCCGCACGTTTGTGCCTCCTCGACCTGAAGAAGAAGGCGGACTACGATTTACAACTTAGGCTTAATCTTAAACATCCATCTGAAGAGAAACCTCAAAGACACCTAAGTAAACCTAAGCCGACCCCGTTTGCCCACTTGGAACCGACCGAACCAAACCGAGGTATAACAATACGCCCAAAGATGGTCGAGTCACTCTCAACGTCAATTAAATCAGTAGAGGATAATACTGTATTACAGACTCGGCAACGAGTTCATAAAATCATTTATGTATTGGGCGGGTGTTTTATTTTGGTTTTGGTGCTGTTTCTTGTATTGGGCCGAGACAAAAACACAAAGGACTTATCGGAAATTGCAGTCTCAGGTGGCCAAAACCCCTCGCACACGGGTGAGAAGAGACCTGATGAAGTCAAGATGCTAATAAACCAATAGGAAAACAGACCGAATCCGTGGGGACGGCCATGTACAATGTGGAAATTGATCCCCTCTTCTCCTGCATCTATAATATTTCAAAACGATCCCTCAACACCTAATAGCGGAACGATCAATGGTTCTGGCAAGCAAAGACGAATTATATTCTATCAAATTCCTAAAAGTGGTTATGCATTTATTACCGCATCCTGTGATGGTTATCAACCTTTGAGTAAATGGCTTACCCCTAAGCCTGGTCAGAGAGAGAACCTGTCGATAGTGTTGAAAAAGGTTGAATCAGCAACGTCCTCAAATGTCAATTCCACTCTCTCGACAACTGATTTCGCAAAAAGTGTAGCACCTTCTACTTTATTGGTAATGACTTTCGCATCAGATGATTTTCAATATCCATTTAGCAATGTCCAAATTACTGATTTTCGTGGAAATAGGCGTATAGTAGAAAATCATGGAGCCGAAACCGTCAAAGGGAAAGTAGGAAATGGTTTGAAATTCAGTGAGGGTAGTTATTTAAAGATATTTGGGGGATTACCCCATTGCAAAACAGCCGAGGACTATCTCACTCTGGCTCAGAAGTGCGAGGAACTGGGACTGGGGACATGCATTGGTTCAAGGCAAAAATGAAAAGAATGAACTTTTTGGCATCATGCTAGCGGGTGACGAATGGCAATTCTATGACAACAATGGAGGGCTTGGGACGGGAGTTAAAGTCGATACTTCATGGCATCACCACTGCTTAGTCTACGACGGGAATTTCTTAACCTACTATATTGATGGGGATAGAGTTGCTATAGCAGCAAAATCACTAAACACGGCATCAGGTCCGCTAGTTTTTGGAGGATGTTTTGGAAGTGATAGTTCTTTTGATGGGGAAATTGATGAATTTGCATTATTCGATAGGGCATTAGGGACTCCAGAAGTCCAGCGACTTTATCAACTGGGATTAGATGGTATTTCGTTGGCTGCCATTTCGCTGGACGCCAACTTACCGAGTGGCGGGAATAGGGTCGGTTCTTCACCACCCGTAAATTATCCCAGGAATAATCCACCCATTGTGATTCGCAACGATCAGCGTCCAAGTGCAGTTGAACCTCCGAAGACTGAACGTCGCAAAGTCTTTGTCTTTTCTGGCAATTCTGCCATTGTGACTCCTGTACAGCGATCCTTACCTTCAACTGTCGAAGCCTGGATTTGGTTTTCACAACCTTCGGAGACCGCTGATATGTTCGTCTTTGGAAGTGATGACACAAAACAATCTAATGGTGGGCTGGGGGTACGCATCAACAAGAATGGTTACCTGGGTGGACGGCGAAGTCATGTGGACAAAAAGATGCGGGATTTCGGTGCCGATAAAAATTTACCAATCCGAAAAATGGACACATATAGCAGTAACTTTTATTCACAACAAAATTTGTTTTTTTGCTGATGGCCATTTGATCCATACAGATAAAGGTGCCCAAGACATAGGCACTGCTCCATATGTTGTCGGCTATATCGGCTACGGACCATACAAGATCCCTATATGTTTTTTTGTTGGCAAGATCCGTGACAGCCCGCATTTCCTCAGGTATTCGCTATAACGGCGATTTCCTGCCACCGTTTGAGTTTAATAAAAATCAGGACAGGCAAGGGTATAAGACCAAACTCATATATGATGCTTCCAAGACAGACAACGACTCGGTTTTGGATGTGAGCGGCAATAAAAACCACGGTAAGGGCTTGAACCTTAAGATCGCAGAAGAAGATATTCCAGTACAGTAATCTGCCGATCAAAAAATTAAAATGCCTCTGGATGGGGCAGGGAATATTGCAAATTTTGCAAGGCAATGGATATGAACGTCAGAATTATTTATACCGTTGCACTGGCCGTCAGATCCTCTTCGATGGCCGACTCCCGATTGAGATGCAAGCCGCAGACCTTGCACCAGAATTCCTCTCCCCGACGCACCAGATTGAACTGCCTAACAAGGATTCGACATTTTTGCTCTTTGGGGCAATTGCACAGCATAAACAATCGTCGCCGTCGAGCCAGTCCAGTGCGGTCAATGCTGTGGAGACGATGGGGTTTCAAACCGCATTTTTGCATCGCATTTTGCCATTCGGCAGCCGTGAGGGCGAGGGACATACCCGTGTTTGAAGCCAACGATTACGATGGCACGTTTCGTGAATGACCGTCTCTCTCGCGATCATTTTCCGAGGATCGGGGCCAGAGAGGCACGCTAAGCCGTATCCTTGCTCCCATCGTGATCCGGTTGTAGATTGCATCCCCAAGGCGACAAGTGAATCTGGTATTCCATTCGACCAAGAACATCTGAGCCAATTCTGGGACTTCGTTGCGTTCACAGGCGAATCTTATCCATTTTCTGATTTTGTGTTGGTCTTCCACGTTGTTACTCCTCATCCAATCCACATTCAACTCGGCTGGTCCGCCACAAAGACTGGCGGCATCTCAATCCCAGCCAGGTCTGCGAGAGCATCAAGAACTTCGTTGGTCAGGCACATCAGTTGGTACTTGATGGGTCCGGTGGCTGACCAAATCTCGATTTCGGTGAACTGATCGTCGGTCAGATTCTTCTCAACCGCCCGCCTCACCCATTCCTCCTGCCCCACTTCAGCGATCTTTTTTGCACTAGTTTCGTGGCGACGACTTCGGCGAGCTTGTTCTGCCGTTCAATTCGCACGAGAGTCTCACCGACCCAACCTCGGCCCATGCAGCGGAGACACTTTTTGCCCTCGCATCGAATACAGACGAAGCGGGTGATCATCTTCTATTGTTTTTCCACTTCTCATAATCATCGTGGAGACGATTCATATCGGTGTGATATTGCAATGAAGCCAACACGATGAGTGCGACGATAAACAAGAAAATACCTATTCCCATAAAATCACCTCAAATCACGTTCGGATCGTCGATCCATTTTGTCGAATCGGGAGGAAGAGACGGGATTGGTAATGGGCCAAAACTCGCTTCCCACTCCTGCCTCGCCTTTTCCCGAACATTTCTTGATAACGAACAGATGGCGGGTCATTATTAAACGGTGGGATCTATTGAGTCATACCAAGGATCTCCCCCGCCCCTTTTCCAAAGCCGGTAATACCCTGGATTCATCAAAAATGTGCCAATGTTGGTGAAAGCCCACCAGAATCCAAGCATAAGAGCAAGACCAATTGCACCTCCAATAATCACCGGTGCTCCTAACAAAGCACCGACGGCACACACCACTATCATCGGTATAGCTACCATACGTCCTATGATTGTCAGCTTTGAAGTTCGCATCGGACTATTCGGTACCACAGTCTCCGCCCAACAATACGGACAAGCGGCTAGATTCCCAACCATTGCATCACGAATGTACAATGATTTATGGCAACTAGCACAGTTAAAGTTAATCATATTGTTCTCCTAAATTACGTCCGGGTCGTCGATACCTTTTGTGGAATCTGAAGGAGGCGTAGAATTAGGCATCGGTAGTGGGCCAAAATTAGCCTCCCACTCCTGTCGTGCCTTCTCACGAAATAATTCTTGAAATCTGACCTCTGGAGGGTCATTATTTAACGGTCCATCGATCGTATCAAAAAATGGATCTCCTCCACCCCTTTTCCACAAAAGATATTCTCTTGGTCCAGAAAGGAACGTGAGAAGATTTGTACACTCCCCATAGGAAAAGCATGATTACAGCAAACGCAATTACTGCACCCAGAATGAAGTGGAAAGCTAGATCTGCATCAGCAATCGATAACATCAAGGCCCAAAAAAACACTATCGCAAAAGGGATACAACCAATGCGAAACAAGATAAGCAACTTCGAAGTGCGTTTTGGGTAACCGGGGAGTCGTGTGTTCGTACCACAGTGCGGGCAGCGACCGAGAAGCCCGGCCCATTTGTCGCCGATATTTAGTGCTGCACCACAACCACAACAAATAAAGTGAATCATGTTGGTCTCCGTTTTGGGTTCTTCTTAGCAACTGGGTGCGGTCCACCACTGAAGCGAGAGGCCGTGGCCAGTGGCTCATTCGGCCATTAGGAATGGCTGGTCCGGGCCAAAAGGGCAGGGTACATGGTCAGAGGTCATTGTCCTAGCGAAGGCCATCTATATAAGGGACAAAAAACCAGCGGGAGACTGGCAGGCATAACCACATGATTTTGGGAGCTTCAATTGTCAGATAAGGTGTCAGATAAGGTGTCAGATAAGGAAATGGCTGTTTTCGTAACTCCTTTAATAGCAACACTTACGACATTTTGGTTCAATCCCGGCCCTGTCCACTAAGATAGCAAATCCCCAAGATGTTCGCTTATAACGGGTTCCGTCGATGTTTCGGCGGGGCCCGTTATATCATTTTCAGCCGTTTCGGGCTGAGTGTTGCCGCAAGTGTTGCCGTTTTTCAATTCGTTGCCCGCTCTTGGACCGAATCCCGCCCAAAGTTCGGCGGCCAGATCGTAGGCGTCCAGGGTGACATAGTATTTCATCGTGGTGGCAATGTTCGCGTGTCTCATAAGCCGTTGCAAGACGGCCGGCATTACCTTCTTTGCCCATTTGGCCGAAAGATCGGCGTAGGTCATGGGTTGTTGCAAACTTCCCATCGGCCTTGTTGACCACCACCCCCGCCTTCTTGCCGATCTTGGCTAGGATTTCCCCGACGCGGGGGGCAACACGTCCAGTTTGAACACATAGCCATGTCGATCCGTCTCGGGGTAGTAGTAACTCTCGGGGAAAAAAGATGGACCAGGTTAGATTTTATGGTCAATGACCCGCTTGACGATCCCTTCCATCATGAAGATGATATTAGGTAATCTCCACTAATGCGGCATTGGGGGCTATGCATCCCTTAAAGCAGTAATCAAGAGCACGACGTGATGTGCTCATCGGCAGTTTGTGTCGTTTTGATTAGCGGTGGAAAGCAAATTTTGTTTAATCTATTAAGTCTGCCAAAGGTCTAGTGATGACATACCATTTGCTCACCGGCGCCACTGGGCTGCTGGGATCATATTTATTGCGAGATAGTCTCCGAGAGGGACATCGTCTGGCCGTGCTTGTGCGTCCGTCCAAACGCGAATCGGCTCGGCGACGGATCGAATCGATCTTATCTCGTTTTGAAGCCGAACTTCGGACACCCTTGCCTCGGCCCGTGGTGATCGAGGGCGAGTTGACCGAGGTGGATCTTGGTCTGGACGGCGGCGACCTGCGGTGGATCTCGCGACATTGCCGCTCCGTGATTCATAATGCCGCCAACCTGACATTCCATAGCAACGGACGAGATGGCGAACCTTGGCTCAGCAACCTCGAGGGCACGCGGCGGATCCTCGATCTTTGCCGCACTGCGGGGATCCGCCAATTACATTATGTTTCCACTGCATATGTGTGCGGGCTGCGCCAGGGTCGAGTGCTGGAGACCGAGTTAGACGTCGGCCAAACGCCCGGAAACGCTTACGAACACAGCAAAATTGAGGCCGAGAAGCTGGTCTTGGCCAGTCCCTGGATCGATCCGCCCACGATCTATCGCCCGTCAATCATCGTGGGCGATTCCCAGACGGGCTATACGGCGACATTTCACGGTTTTTACGTGATGGTGAAGTTGTGCACACTCTGGTCAGCCGGATGGTGCGCGGCTCCACGGCCGGGCATTACCTGGTGGAAGGTTTGGGACTGACAGGCAAGGAATGCAAGAATCTTGTGCCTGTCGATTGGGTCTCGGCGGTGCTTACGCACATTTTTTCCCAAAAGCCTTGCATGGCCGAACCTACCATTTGGTTACACAACGGCCGCCCACGCTTACGCTGATAGCCAATGTAATACAACATGCCGTGGAAGAGTATTCCACCCTGGCCGACGAAAAGGATCTTTTACTCTGCAACGGGGACTGGTTCCTCGATAATTTCCGCCAGCAGATGGAAATTTACCGGGCCTATCTGGCGCGACGATCCGCAATTCGACGATACTCAACGGGCGGCTGCGTGCACCGCTGGCATGTCCGGAGATGGACGCGGCAATGCTTCTGAATCTGTGCGCTACGCCATCCAAAGCAATTTCGGCAAGAACTCAGCGCCGAAGGATCCGGCCGGACTTTGATATCCACGATCACATGCACAAATTGCCCCGCCACCACATGCCGCATGGTTCCGAACCTTTGGGGAAATCACTGCCTCGGATTGGACATAAGCGGGCCTGCCGGAGGACAGTGGAAGCTTATGTTGCACAACGGCCGGTTGACGGAGGTCGAAGACGGACTTGGTCCGCAGTGTTCGGCGGTTTTCCAACTCGATGCACATACTTTTCGGGCTTTGGGCGATAGCGATCTGGCGGCTGCCGAGGCAGTGCGAATCGGCCGCGTGGTCATCGAGGGGAACGGATTGGAGCCGAGTGCTCCTAGCCGCGATACTCCAGGCCGCCGCGGTTCGTGGAATTGCTCGGCTCGTCGAACCGTCATTATAATACCCCATCGATCTTTGATCCCGCAGAACAGCACACTTCTGGCCGGCACATTGGATGAAACGCATTGCTATCACAGGCAGTTCGGGCTATTTGGGAAGTAGTCTGATTCGATACTTCGCCTGGCACGAACCCGAAGTTGAAGATCTTGGGCTTGGACATCGTGCCGCCTCGGGATCCCGGCGGTCACGAGTTCCTCCAACTCGACATGCGCCGCCCGGAGCTTGTGGAAGCGCTGAAGATCTTCCAGCCCGACACGGTGGTCCACATGGCCTTTGTCGTGCCGCCGATGCACGATGAGCGGAAGATGCACGCGATTAACTTGGAGGGCAGCCGGAATGTTTTAGAGGCGACAGCGGCAGCGGGGCGGAACGCCTATTGGTCACTTCCAGCGCCACGGCCCTGGGCGCCTGGCCGGACAACCCGGTGCCGCTGGACGACTCCTGGCCGGGTCGGGCAGGACCCCAGTTCTCTTACGCGGCCCACAAGGTCGAACTGGAAGCGATGCTCGTCCGGTTCGCCGAAGAACATCCGCAAATTGCCGTGAGTTGTGTGCGGCCGTGCATTGTGGGCGGTCCCCGCATGGACAATTATTTGCGGCATCTGCTCTTTGAGATGCCGATTATCGTCTTGCTGGATGGCGTCGATTCGGCGATTCAATTGGTGCACGAGGACGACGTCTCGGCGGCGATTCACCGGATTCTGGTTCGACAGGGAACGGGAGCCTACAATCTCGCTCCGCCCGATACCATCTCTATCTCGGAGCTCGGAGAGCTGACCGGTCGGCGGCGGATGAGCGCGCCGTTTTGGCTGGGACGGCTCTTGGCCTGGATGGCGTGGAAGACGCATTTTCCGCCCCACAAATATCCGCCGGGTTTCCTCTACTTTCTCCGCTATCCCTGGCTCGTGGCCTCCAACCGGTTGGTTCAGCGAGTTGGGATTTCAATTTCAGCATTCAAGCCGGGAGACTTTCTTGGAAATGCTTGAACAGGCGACAATTTATCTGAAAATAATCCGGCGAAAGAGGCCTGTCATGTATCACGATAATATCGCTTCGCCCGCACCTGATAATGCCAATGTGGATATTATAGAATTGCTTGGGCGGATTCGCATTCCGGAGGCAAAGCGCTATATTTCCGTCCGCCCGGTGGAAGGAGAATTCATGCACCGTTGGGTAAAGGAACATAATCTGAGCCGGACCCTGGAAATCGGACTGGCCCACGGGGCCTCGGCCTGCTCGATCATGTCGGCGCACCATGGCACACATACGTGTATGGATCCCTTTCAAGATCAATATGGCAACCTGGGCTTGGAGAACATCGCCTCGTTGGGATATAGCGGGCGGCTGGATTTCCATCCGGATTATTCCTACATAGTGCTACCTCAACTGCTTACCGCCCAGCGGAGTTTTGATTTCGCCTTTATTGACGGCAACCACCGCTACGATTCGATTTTTGTCGATTTCTTTTTACGTCGACTTGCTTCTTGCGGATCAAGGCTACGTACTTTTTCACGACGCCTGGATGCGAGGCACGCAATTGGTCGGTTCGTTCATACGGCGGAACCGCAAAGACTATCGGAAAATGCGCTGCCCGGTGAAAAATATGATCCTCTTTCAAAAAATCGGGCAGGACGAAAGATCTTCGCAACATTTCCGGGAATTCTACACTTTGAAGAGCTTTTTCTCGCACCGGGTGATTACTTGGATGATGCACCGCGGCATTTTGCAGAGGCTTTTTAAAAGGGGAAACGCGGAAAAACAGGAGAATCCGCCATGAGTTTGTCTTTGCCACTTGACGACCATGGAGGAGTTTATTTACTGGGAGGACCGGCCCGCCTATCCTTGGAGTTGTTTTGTCCGCCTGCGGTTTTCGGGATGTCTGGATCGGGCGGCGTTCGAGTCGGCCGTGCGCACAGTCCTGGCGCGTCATCCTCTTGTTGGCCGCCAAAGATCGAAACATGCGGCCGGCGGCCGGCTGCGATGGTCCACTGTGGATAATCCCGCACCCGCGATCAAGTGGGAATCGCTCCGGTCGGCGGCCCGTTGCCCCCGGCCACGCGATTGGATCTGCGGCGGGAGATCGGCATTCGTTTCCACGTCCGCACCGAGGCGACGGACTCCGACCTGACCATCCAGTTTCACCACTCCTGCTGCGACGGGGCGGGATTCGCCTTGTTCCTCAGGGAGCTGTTGGTCGCCTATGCCATGGCCTATGGCACTGCGCCGAACCGGGCCCGGCTTGCCGACGCTCGATCCCGGCAAATTGGCCGGTCGCGGCCGATTCGGTTTGACTCTGAGAAAGCTGCTCCGCATGGCGCCGCAAGCAGCTCGTGGGCCTTCTCGGCGCCCGGCAATTCCTGATGCGCAAGCCCGCCCCGCTGATTCCCCATCGCGCCTGTCCCGACGACTCCCCGTTGCCGAAAACCTACCCGGCGATGGTGCATTACCTCTTCGATCGGGAGGCCACTGCCGGCATGCGAAAGGCGGCGATGCGCCAGGGAGTGACCTCCAACGACCTGTTGGCCCGCGACCTGTTCCTGGCGATTGGCCGAATGGCGCGTGCGGCAGAATATCGACGACGACGGCAGTTGGTTGCGGATGATGATTCCCATGAATCTGCGCTCGACAGACGATCGACTCGATGCCGGCCGCCAACATGGTCAGCAGCGTGTTCCTCGACCGTCGCGGGCCGGATTTCGCCGATCCCGACCGGTTGCTCCGCGGCATCCACGAGGAGATGGACCTGATCAAGCGTTTGCAACTGGGTTTTACCTTCATTTTTTCCACGGCCATCTGCCGGCGATTCCTGGGCGGATTGGAGAAGAAGGTTCGCGCGGACAAATGCACCATATCCTGCATCTTCACGAATGTGGGAAACCTTCTGGCACATGTGCCCTTGCCCCGCCGCGACGAATGTCATTGTGGCCGGCAACGTGACGCTTGAGGACACGGATATTCGTGGCGCCCGTGCGCCCTTACTCGTGCGTGACGATTGTCGTTGCGCTGTACGCCCACAGGCTGGGCATCACCCTGCATTACGACCCCCGGCCCCTGACGGAACAACAGGCGACCGACCTGCTGGAAACCTTCGTGCGGCGGATCCACGCCTCGATTGCCGCATTCGATAGTGATTTACGGGCAAGGGGTGCCTGGTGCCATGCACCACGCTTGCGTGGGTCTTGGCGCAGTTTTCTCACGCGTTCTCAACATGCCCACGCCAAGCGTGGGCATGGCACCCAACCGATTCAGCTTTTCAGAGCGAATGCCCATCCGCGACGCATGGCAATTCTGAATCATAGGGCGGATCGTCCAGCCGCCGAATGTCCCAAGGACCGCCGATGTGGTAACAGACTCCACGCCAGTCGACCTTCCGCGCAAACTGGGCCCCGAGCAAGGCGAGCGTGTAAACCAACTGCGTGAGCACGATGGCCGGAACCAGGCGAAGGAGAGTTTTCGCCGAAAGCCACCCTGTCGGCCCGCCCTGCGACCGCACGATCCGGCGGACACGCGATTTCCATGGGAATCAGCAGGGAAACCATGATTGTCTCATAAATCAGCAGGCCGCCTGCGCACCACAGGACCGCCGACCAATCGCCCCGCAGCGCGGCAATCGCCGCCGCGCCACGGCGGCGGCCAGGACCAGCGTGGTGCCCAATCCGTGCAACAAGACCAGCGGCCATAGCGGATGATAGAGCCGCGCCGTGAGGAGTTGCCGGCGGATCCAAGAAAGGCAGGCCCCAAGCCCGCAATCCTCCCGGTTGACCATCATCAACGAGGGAACGAACTTCACGCGCAGCCCGCGCTTGCCGAGCTGCCGGAAGAGCATGGTGTCTTCGCAGAAGGCGTTGCGCCAGCGGTCGAGCAGCCCCAGTTCGTCGATCACCTTGCGTTTGACGGCCAGCGTTCCGCCCCAGGGTATCTCGTACCAATACATCTGCACCATGGCCGCGGCATTCCAGAGATAACGCACCATCGCGCCCCAGGAACCGGCCCCGGGCATGTACCAGCGATTGCCGGTGGCGGCGCCGATGTGCTCATCCGCCAGGGGAGCCGTCAGTTCGCCGAGCCACGACGGATGCGGCATCGTGTCGGCGTCGACCAGGGCCGCCGCTTGAAACGACTCGTCGAGACGCTCCGATCGCCTGGGTCACGGCGCTGCACTTCAGACTGCACGTGTCCTGGCGCTCGTCGAGCGCCTCGATGCACACCCGGTCCGCGCCGTAGCGGTTGGCCAGCGACTCGGCGACTTGCCACGCCGGGTCCTGCCGATTGTCGACGACCACGTGCAACTGGTAGTCGGGATAATCCTGCTTAAGCAGCGATTCCAGGCACTTCTCCAGGAACGGGTCGCGGCCTCGCAGACACAAGACGACCGCCGTCCGTGGAGAAGTGGGATCGCGGGCCAGTCCCTGACGAAAACGCATGATCGCCCGGATAAAGGCAATCGCGAGAAATCCTTGAGATTATCGCTAAAGCAACGAGAATCAAAACTTATACTAATACTGAATCCGGTCATAGATTTTCCAATTTACGATCGATTATTCTGCTAACAATGCTGTGTAAACTATATCAAGGATCGGAAAAAGTATATTCAGTCGGTCGTGATGCGCCAAGAGGTTGCAGTCTTTAGTAAGAACTGTATACTGAGAATGCCGCCAATAAAAAATAAAATACCATGAACCATCCCTATATTGTACTGCACGGCAACAACTTCGACAGCAACCGCGGCTGCCAGGCCCTGCGGTTGAGCACGCAAATGATTTTGGATCGTTACTTGCCCGATTATCCGCGATTGTATGCCAACATTTTTTGCAACGACGATCCTCAATTCGTTACCAACGAGCCGGACGCTAAATCGGCGGGACAAATATGGGAAACACGCCGGCAGGGCACGCCGGCCTTTTATCTCTGGGGCACGCGGATCGTTTGTTCCCGCTTTTTGGGCCGGTTTCCGGCAATGAAAGCGCACCGTGCCCTGGACAACGCGGCGGCTCTGCTGGCGCTGGGCGGAGATAATCTGTCTTACGATTACGGTTTTCTGGCCACGCTCTTGTTTTTCAGCCCGCTTCAGGCCGCGGTCCGCAAAGGCGTCCCAACAGTCGTCTGGGGAGCATCAATCGGCCCCTTTTCCAAAAGACCAGGATGGGAAAGCCGATTCGCCGATCTGCTCCGCCGGGTCGATTTAATTACCGTTCGGGAACCGATCACGCAAGAGTATTTGGAGGGGCTTGGGGTGCGCGACAATATCCGCCGGGCGGCCGATCCGGCATTTCTTTTGCCCGCCTGCCCCGTGGAATTGCCGCACGAAATCGAGCAGGCATTGCAGGCCGGGGCGCTGGGCGTCAACCTGGCGCCGCTGATGAAAAGATACAACAACCTTTCCTCGCGCGCGTGGATGCGGCAGGCGTTGGACATGTTGGCCGCGATTCGGAGGATAACCGATCTTCCCATCGTCTTGATACCCCATGTCATGATGCCGCCGCAGATCTTTCCCGACAACGACGATTACCAATTCATGCGAACCCTGCTCGATGCGCTGCCGCCGGAGAAGAAAAAGGACATTTTTCTTTACGACGCCCGGCGCCACTCCAGCAAGCAAATCAAATGGGTAATCTCCCGGCTGAAGGTTTTTGTCGGCTCGCGCCTGCATTCCATCATCGCCGCCCTGTCGTCGTGCGTCCCCGCGTTCTGCATCGGACACAGCATCAAATCCCGGGGAATCTTTCGCGATATTTTCGGACATGAGAACTGGGTGGTCCACGTCGCCCAGCTTGACGCCGGACAAGCGGCCGAGCGGGTTCAATCGCTGTTGGAGGAAGAAGCCGCGGTGCGCGAATATTTGCAGTCGTTTATCCCGGATTATTCCCAAACCGCCTGGAAAAACGGCGAATTCCTGCAACAACTCCTCCGGGAACGAGGGGCCTCGAATTGACTTTGCCTCCGATGAACATCTTGGATACCGTGGTCCGGCAGGACTACTGCTGCAACTGCGGCATGTGCGCCGCCGTTTGTCCGCGCCGTCAATTGCAGATGAAGGAAACCCAGTTGGGCGAGTATCATCCCGCGGCCACGGGACAGTGCGCCGAGTCGTGCCGCTTGTGCCTGCAGGTCTGCCCGTTTTCCAACGAACACGGCGGGACGAAGACAGCCTCGGCAAGGAATTGTTCGGCTCGGATCCGGCCTGCGTGCATCATGCGTCGATGGGCTGGGTCCGCGACGCTTTCGTGGGCGGCGTCGCCGATGAGGCCCGGCGACTGGAAGCCCCCTCCGGCGGCCTTGACCACGGCGGTCTTGTGCCAACTGCTGAAACTCAAGCGCATCGACGCGGCAATCGTGCTTCAACCGCTGGACCGACGCCCATGGTTTCATTCGGTCAGTCGCCCGAGAGCGAATCGCAGGTTCTGGTTCCCGGGGTTCGGTCTATCACGTCGCTCCTTTCGACAAGGCGATTTCCGACGTCCTGGCCGGGCCGGATCGCTCATACGCCGTTGTCGCGCTTCCCTGCGCGGCCAAGGCCCTTCGGCTGGCGCAAAAACGCCTGCCGGCCTTGCGGCGCCGGATCCGCTATATCCTCGGGCTCACCTGCAGCGGCTATCGCAGCCTGCTTTTTGCCGATCTGTTGACGGCCTTGATGGGCCGCTCCCAGGGCGTCTTGCGATATCGTTCCAAGCGTTACTCGCACACCGGCCGCGATTATCGGGCGGAATTGAAAACGGACCAATCCGTGCGCTCCGTGAGGATGCTCGGCCTGTTCGGTTATTTGTGGATCAACGAGGTCGGCATGCTGCCGAAGCTGCCTGTTCTGCGACGATGTGTTTGCCGAAACTGGCCGATGCAACGTTCATGGATGCCTGGCTGCCCGAATATCAAGCGGATAAGCGAGGGACCAGCCTCGTGATTTCACGCAGCGAAGAAATCAGCCGCATCCTGCTCGACGTTGTTCACCTCGGGCGAATGCGAAGGCGGCGGCATCGCCGCCGGACGGATCCGAGCAGAGCCAAATCGGGGTGCTCAACCGGCGAAGGGGCCTAATGGCGGCCCGTTGCCAATTTGCGGCCGAAACGCTCGGATTATGTGCCGAAAAAACGCCTGGCCATCTGTCCTCCGTCGTCCGGGGAAACAGATCTGCTCCTCGCCCGCCGGGAATCGGCGTTTTTTCAGGCCGTTCGCAACGAACTGCTGCGATTCCGCCAACGCATCTCCCAAAAACCCGCCTGGCTCGCCCGATGACCGCCTGGCGACTGTGTGGGAAAGTCTTGTTAATCGCCGCACGCCATGGATTCCTTGCCAAAACTCTGCACGCGACCAAGTTTCTCTTCTCAAAAAAGTCAAAGGGCTAGACGGGTTGGTAGTCTATGATTCTATCCTAAAACAGTAATGTCATTCTGAACTGCCATGTCATTCTGAGCACAGCGAAGAATCTAGTCATGTCATTCTGAGCACAGCGAAGAATCTCTGTCAAACCAGACCGTGCGCGGCGAAGAATCTTGTTCACGTTATTCTGATGCCGGCGAAGATTATAGTCGTCATTCGAGCGCAGTGAGAATCCGGAAGGTTTTGCAGGTAAAATGCAGACAAAATGCCACTTCCACAGAGATCCTTCGCTTCGCTCAGGATGACAGCGGAGGTTTTAGGATAATCTCTATGTCTAACACGCCTTCAGTTATCTATCTGTGTGAAGACAAAGACTACGTAGCCCTTTAATTCTTTCCTTCTCACTTCTTCATTACACCACGACGAATTAACCCAACCCTGCCAAGTCCCAGCAGTGCGGAACCTAGAAGCAGGAACGTGGAAGGTTCTGGCACGGGTGTTAACAAGAAGGCATGAGGATACCCACTGCCCTTAACGCCTTGCCCCACGATTTGCCCGGCGTTGTTAATGCCATATGCAACATTCAATGTCCAGCCGGAGAGCGAATCGATTAGGGCGTTTAAGTCGATTATCTTCGAGCATTATAGTACAAAGGCATGAGGATCGGCAAAGCCGCTGGCCAAGGCATAGCCCACGACCTGCCCGCTATCATTAACGCTATATGCATAGCTATACGATCCGGCCTGGGTGCCCAGGTCTTTCTATCTTCGAGTCGCTGTAGATGAAGGCGTGCGAAACACGACGCTGTTATCGGAATATCCCACGCCTGACCACTGGCGTTAATGCCATAGGCCCTGCTAGTCGTCCCGCCGAGTGTTCCCAGGTCTTTCATCGTCGAGCCGCTGTAAAGGAAGGCATGACCATCGGAATAGCCCACGATTTGCCCGCTGTCGTTTATGCCATAGGCATAGCTGTAATCTCCACCAAGTACGCCCAAGTCGGTCATTGTCCCATTACTGTAGAGAAAGGCATGATCATCGTACTGATAGGTGAGGGAATAGCCCACGACCTTTCCACTGGCGTTGATGCCACAGGCACAACTCTGCCGGCCAAGTGAGCCAAGGTCACACATCGTTCCATTGCTGTAGATGAAGGCATGCTGAATTCCAGTAGTATAGGCCCAGCCCACGACCTGCCCACTGGTGTTGATGGCCTTGGCTTCACTGTACATTCCGCCGAGTGTTCCAATATCGGTCATATTGTCGAGCTGCTGTAAGAAAAGCATGATAAGCGGTGGTGGTGTCTTCCCTTGCGCCAGGATCTGCCCGCTGTCGTTGATGCCAAAGGCACAGCTATCCCAGTCCCGCCCAGTGTGCCCAGGTTGGTGACCGTATATTGGACAATCGCTTGAGCAGTACCACAAATCAAAAAAACACAAAATTAGCACGGCCAGAAAAAATAATTTTCGGTTCATTGTAAAATCTCCCCAGTAGTTACAGGATTTTAAGATATGAAGTAAGAATGAAAACGAAGGTCAAAAGCCAGATATCTCCGGCATTTGCTTCAAGGGGTCGGTTCGCTATGAGCCGTGTCAAACGCACCCGAAGCCTCTCTTTTCAGAGCGTCAGGCTATGAGGTACGAACGCTGCCTCTATTTGTTGGGCCTTAAAGAGATGAAAGACGATAAAGTCAGTCTACCATTCCGCACGAAATTGTCATCAATTTTGCTGAAATCCATGCTGCAGCGGGGGTTAGAAGGGGTCGGATTACGTTTAGGGAGTAAGAAACGGATATGAAATGGGCACTGAGTTAGTTTTAATTGTTAATCTCCAACTTTACATCATAGCAATTGCACCGTAGCGCGACGACAATTGCCATCGGCAAACTCCGACTTCACATCCACGCCATATTGCATTCCGACATACTAACATCCTGCCCAAAACAAATTTCGCCGACTTATATTCTCCCGTCATCGGCCTAACTCTCAATTCACATTTGGCACAATTTTCGTCTCTCCTCCATTTCGCCGCAATCCTCTATCCTATATGGACTTAAAAATATTTATTAACATTTAATTTCTCACGTGCCTTTTCGATGCCCAGTAATTTCACCGCATTATAATCGCCCTAACTCCAAATCTAAAGCCAACTTTTTGGCCGTCTGTTATACTTGCCTTTTTATGACCAACTTCTCGCCCAGCCCAACAATTCATAAATCCCATTTAGTTCGGTTACGTATAATAACCTAAGAGGGTTAAATCGCCATGAAATGTCCGGGTCAAGACAGACGATACTGGTTGGGCAACGCGGTCGTCGAGGTGCCGTGTCCCCAGTGTGGCAACCCCGTCGAAATTTTCAGGGACGAAAACGCGGGCCGCTGCCGGCGATGCGGCCATAAGTTTCTCAACTCCCCCACCGACTTCGGCTGTGCCCAGTGGTGCTCGCTGGCGAACTGAGTGCCTGGGATATGCCCCACAGCGGCAACCGGAGGGCGCGGTATGGAAACCTGCGTGCCGCCCGATTGATTCAGTGGCTGGAACAGGAATTAAAAGCGACCCGGCTTGCATAGCCCATGCACTGAGGGTTTTTCAATTTGCCAAAGAACTCGCCCGAAAAGAGGGCGGGGATCCTGCGTGTAGCGCCAAACGCGGCATTGCTGATGGCAAGCGAAGTGTATAATTCCGGCCTCATCGAAAATCCGTCTGAGCAATTTAGCCAGCCTGCCCAAAGCCACGGCAACAGTGGACCAGGCGCTTAAGCACATCAGATTGGACCCGGATACGGCCCGGCGGGTCTGCCAGATCCTGGAGAACTGTCGAAAAGGCCGAAAACACCGAATACAATCGAGTTCCAGATAGTTTGCGACTCGCAGACGCTCGCCGGATGGCGGCCGAAACGCCTTCGCAGGCAGTTCCGGCGAATGGGAAAACCTGATTTAAAGCAGCAGCCTGCGTACGGAGGCGGCAAGCGTACCCTGGCCCGCAGCCTGTTCCACACCTAAGAGGTGGTGGATTTTTGTAGGGTGCGTGAAACGCACCACAATTTGTAGGAGGCGGTGCGTTTCACGCACCCTACCCAGAGCAAATCAAGGACCGTCGCGGATGCCCGAATTCCAAGACAACCTCCGGCGTGCGGCCGAATTGGCCTTCAATGCCGTGTGCAATCAGAAGCTCCGAACAGTTGCTATGGCTCGGGTCAGCTTGAATACGGGAGCTCGCGGATTCCCGTCTTGAACGATTTGCTGACAGTGGATTTATCGGCCAGACGCGTTACTACATCGGCCGGCCGCGAAGTCGGCCCTGTCTGGCGTATTCTATTGCTGCACTACTTGGCAATTGATTCGCGGCCCGAGGTGCCTGGCCCGGAAGTCACCTTTGCCGATCTGCCCGCGGCCAGAACGTACGCCCGCGTGTACCATCAGCGGGTAATCGCGCGGTCGTGTGCCACTGCCGGCCGGGATGAAAAACGTCTGCGCGCAGCGGCGGATGCGCCGGGAGGGCATATTGTTCACGGCGGCGACACGGGTCATGGACACTTCGTGGGAACAATCGACTCATTCCTGTTCCGCTATTTGGTTCGCCCGTTCTTTGTTCTCTGTTCACAAGGCTTTCCAGCGCCGCGGCTGATCGCGGGGGAATGGGGGGCACGTCATTGGAGCAAGTTCGCCAAGGACCAAAACGCCACAGTTGGCCATAAGGGGATCAACCTCTTCGATTGCGTGTTCATTGGCGAAAACAACCAGGGCGCGACCCTGGCCTACAAGCCACACCCCGCCCATCCACTGCAACCACTGGCAGGGGAGGAATTGAAAGACGTTAAGAAGGCTAAGTGGGAAATGTGGAAACGGTCAGGATGTCTCACACATTCGGACGCGGCGTTCTGGGCAAGCAGGATCGCATGTCACCAAATCCACGGCCCCCGAATTGTTACCAGCTTATTCGGCGGTTCCCTTTCTCATTATTGATGAGCTGCAGGACACTGGCTACTTCCTCGGCAAGGCCATACTGACGATACTCTCTGCGCCGATGGCACAGGGCGTTCTGGCGGGAGACCCGGATCAGTCCATCTTTGAGTTCAACGGCGCTTGCCCTGACCTTTTTGATCGCTTCGAATCCATTTCGGCGCGGTCCGTGTACCGCTCCGTACTAGTCGTCGTTGCCCTTCAGCGGTCGCATCGGTAGCCACACATTTAAAGGAGTCCGGGGGCTCGTTGGGGTCTACTGGAGAAACAGGACGGGCAGTTCTCGTTATTGGCAACGAGATGACCAGCGAAGTGAATCGGTTGGTGGAAGCGATCCGCGGTGCCAAGCCCGAAGCGAACATCAAGGTGGTTGCACGACAAAACGCTACCGTTGAGACATTAACTGGAAGAATGGCAAAAGCGATCCCAAAGCTCCATTGCCTTCCACTCTCGCACCTGAGTCGTGCAGTTGTACTGTTCCGTCAGGGAGAACAACGGTGCAGCGCTGGCAACAGCCCGGGCAGCCCTAGACCTTGTAATCTTCGGGCACGAAGGAGTACTGGACACGACCTTGGAGGTCGCCGGAGTAGAACCGAACCGATGGAAGAGGCTCGCGGTGGACTGTCTCTTACGAGCCAATCAACTCCCGATCACCGGAAATCTCTTATGACCTCCAAAACCAGATCGGCGCAATCGCCAATGAGGAGGTCGGCAAGTTCGGCCTGCCCACCTCGTTAAGACTTATTCCCGGCAAGCTGAAGCCCCAGAAGAGGACGGACTGGAACAGGCCCTCAAGCGAATACATTCCCGGTACCGCGGCCCCCCTCTCAATGCTGGGAAGGGTGCCCGTCCGGACGGTGCACGGCGTTAAGGGCGAGACACACGACGTCACGATCTTCGTCTGCCCTCCGACAACCGGAAAATCTTGCCCATCGGGGATCTGGTGGTCATCCGCGGATAAGGATCGTGAGGAGAGGCGAATCGCCTACGTCGCCGTTACACGCTCAAGGGAATTGCTGATTGTGTGGGCGCCAGAGGAAACCTATAAGCGGTTACAGGCGAGGCAGCCCAAGTTTGTTGCAAGCCTCGAATGCATGACGGCGGATGGGTTGCTGGAGTCCTTGACGCCTATATACTTTGCGGCTTCGGCACCAAGCGACGCCGAGTGTGAGGACGGAACGGCGTCCAGCAGTCGGTGAAGGTCCGACGCTAGTGGTTCCGCCACCCGGCCGTCAAACACCTAAGCCGCAAAAGCGGGCAAAGGACCGCGAAGTCGCGTTGGGGGGAAGCGCACAAACTGGCGACACCTGTGGCAATCGCGATCTCCTCCAGCGCGGTTTCCGGCCACTTTCCGAGTGCCGACGATACGCCCGCAGCCCAGATAATCGCTACGGCGTTCAGATCGAGGCGGTAGCCCTCCTCTGCCGGCGAAAAACGGCAGTAGAGGGGTGCGACACGGACACCCGGCGTCGCGGCCGAGATAGGTCTCGACCAGGGTCTCGGCGATGCGGCCGAGCGAGGCGCATTTCACCGCCAGGGCGAAGAACGGCATCAGCCGCTCGAGCGCCGCGATGTCGCCGTCGTCGAAGCCGTCGGCGCGGTCGGTCATCCATGAGGAATAGACGCAATCCATTCCCGCCGATCGCCCGGTCGGCGGCGAAGCGGCTGATGATCGCCACATATTCGGTGATCGAGGCGGCGCGCAGCTCGGGAAAATTGTCGAACTCGGTTTGGTTGTCGGCGGTGATGCGCCGGCGCAGCAGCGATTTGCCGCTCGCCAGCAGCCGGTAGACGGGCTGGCGCGCCAGCGCTCGGCCGCCTCGCCCTCGGCGCTGCGGCCGTACGGCGAAACCGTCGCCTCGGGCTGGCTGCGCTCCCAGCGAAACAACCGGCCCTCATAGACCGGATGCAAGGTGTCGATGAACACGAGCGCGCGGGCGAGCGGCAGGCCGGCGGCGACCGCCCGCTCGCAGAACCCCGGACCAGCGCAGTCTCCGCCGGGCCCCTCGAGTCTCAGCCTCGGCGATCATCGACGCGAGCCCGGCCAGTTCGATTTCGTTCATGGCGGCGAACCATAGCGCCGAGTCGGGACGCGGCGGGAGGCGGTCGTCGCCCGCCGGTTCGACGGCCGCGCAATCCCTGCGCGCGCGCCGCGGCGCTTCGACGACGCGCGGCGCCCGATCCCTCTATCCGACCTTGACCAGGAAGGGGGACGCGTCGATCGGCGGGCAGCGGATCGAACCGGTTCATCAGCGCCATGCTCGGCGCGACGGACCGGCGAAGGTGACCCTCCAGCGCGCCGGTACCGTCTCGTCCCATCGACCGTCGATCAAATGCTCGAACACCGCTTCATGTTCGGCCAGCAGCGTGGTCATTCCCCTTGCGTCCCGATAACGCTTGAAGGTCTCGTGGGTGGCGGCGACCAGCGGAAGCTGGCTGCGCCGGATCGCGTCGCGCAACTGCTCGATTTTGACATTTCAGCACCGTGTCGACATGCAGATCGTGCTCCAGGCCTTCGACGATCCTCGAGGTGAGCCGGCTGTTCCTCGCCTTGCGGATGCGATCGCGCTTGGCGACGAGGTCCTCGGCGGCGAGCGCGTTCACCGACTGTTTCAGGGCGATTGGCCCCCCGATCTTCGTCGTCGGGCCGTTGCGGTTCTTCTCCACGAGCAGCTCGGTGACCGAACGATCGACGTCGTCCTTGTGCATGCCTGGACGGTAGAGGAAGAGCACGACGTCTGCGTCCTGCTCAATGCTCCCCGAATCTCTCAGGTCGCTCAGCTGTGGCTTGCGGTTCTCGCGGCGCTCCGATTCGCGGGAGAGCTGGGAGAGGGCGAGCACCGGGATGTTCAGCTCCTTGGCGATGGACTTGAGACCGCTGGAGATGTCGGAGACCTCCGCCACCCGCGACTCCTGCCGGCCGCCGCGCATCAGCTGCAGGTAGTCGACCACCACCATGTCGATGTTGTGCTGCGCCTTCATGCGGCGGGCGCGGGCGCGCAGCTCGGAGATGGGCAGGGCCGGCGTGTCGTCGATCCAGATGTTGGCCTGGGTCAGGCGGTCCATGGCGTGGGCGATGCGCTGGTAGGACTGCGAATCCGCCTGTCCGGTGCTGATGAGGAAGGCGTCCACCTTGGCCTCGCTGCAGATCAGGCGCTGCACCAGGGCCTGCTTGCTGATCTCCAGGCTGAACACGGCCACGGAGCGCTGTGCCAGCACCGCCGCGTTGCGGGTGATATTGAGGGCGAGCGAGGTCTTGCCCACGGATGGGCGTGCGGCGAGGACGATGAGCTCGCCGGGTTGGAAGCCCTGGGTGACCGCGTCGAGCTTGGTGTAGTTCGTGGGGACGCCGTGGACGATCTGGCGGCTCGGGCGCGCTTGTCCATCAGCTCCCAGGTCTCGGTCAGCAGTTGGGCGATGTGGGTGACCTCGAGGCCTCGCCGGGAGTTGGCGATGCCGAACACGCGCTGTTCGGCGGCGTCGAGGATGTCGGCCGTCGTCGCGCGGGCGTCGAAGGCGAGCTGGGTCAGCTCGCCGCCGGCGGAGATGAGGCGTCGGCGCAGGGAGGCGTCGACGAGGATCTGGGCGTAGTGGCGCACCGAGACCGCGGTCGGCATCTTCTGGCTCAGCTCGGCGAGGTACTCGAGGCCGCCGCTCCGCGACAGCGAGCCGTCGTGCTCCATCTGCACCTTGAGGGTGAGGACGTCCACCGGCTCGCCGCGATCTGAAAGGGCGATGGCGGCGCGCCAGATGGCGGCGTGCTTCTCAGCGTAGAAGTCGCCTGGCCCGAGGAGGTCGCGGATCTCGACGATGGCGTTGGCGTCGATGAGAAGGCAGCCAAGCACCGCCTGCTCGGCGTCGAGGTCATGGGGAAGCACCCGTCCCGCCGGCACGCTGGAAACCGCTAGTGCCGGCCCCCGCAGCTCCTGCGGCGGCGTGCTCACCTCGCGGCGACGACGATGCGGAGTGTTTCCGTGACCTCCGGATGCAGCTCGATCTCCACCTCGTGAGGTCCGAGGGACTTGATCGGCGGGTCGACGGCGATCTTGCGCTTGTCGATCTCGACACCGGCCTCGCGCTTCAGCTGCTGGGCGATGTCGGCGTTGGTGACCGAGCCGAACAACCGGCCCGCCTCACCCGTCTTGGCGTAAATGGTGACGGTCAGCTTGCGCAGCCGGACGCTCAGCTCCCTGGCGTCGGTGAGCGCCTTCTCGGCGCGGCGGCGCGTCGCCTCCTCGCGCTGGCGGATCTGCTCCACCATCTTGTCGTCGGCGGCCACCGCCACCTTGTTGGGGAACAGGAAGTTGCGAGCGTGGCCTGGCGCGACCTCCTTGACCTCCCCGGCGTGCGCGGTTCCCGGAACCTCTTTCAGGAAATAGACCTTCATGCGTGCACGCCGCTCCTCTCGGGCGCCCGGTCGGCGCCACCTTCCGCTCCGTTACCGCTTGCGTCGATCCACCACCCGTCGCCGGGCTCGTCCGCCTTCGGGGGGCGCAGCCGGCGCCATATCGCCGTGGCCAGCCTGCCCCCGGCCTGGAGGTCCTCATCGAAGCGGCTGCGCTGCTCGATGATGAGTTGCTCCTGCTCGGCCACGACCTCGGGCGGGCTGATCACGATGAAGAGCCTCAGTGTCAGCAGGGTCAGGGCAACCACGTCCAGCTCGCCGAGCAGGGGCACGTCCTCGGGGATGTCGATGACCGGGGTGAGGATGAGCCCGAGGGCGGCGGCGACCCCGGCCTTTGCCGCGAGGGGCACGCGCGGGTCGCGGAAGAGGCAGTAGGCGAGCCTCAGCTGCTGCGGCAGGTCGCGGACCAGGCGCTTGAACCAGCGCACCCGGTGGAACATGGACGACCGATTCTACGCGGACCCATGAAGCCCCGGGCCGCGGCCTCAGACGCCGGCAAGAAGGTCCGGATGGGCGGTCAGCCAGGCACGGGCCGCCTCGGGATCGTCGCCGGGGAGTCGCCATCGAGGACTGCCTCCACCGAAGCCCGCTGCGCCTTGCCCACCCACGGACCGCCGTGCCTCCCCGCCATCCTCATCAGCTCGCGCCCGCCGAGCGGCGGCTTGAGGCGGGTCACCCGGTTGTCCGAGTTCGAGCCGGGCCATCCTCTCCTCCAGCTCGTCAATCGCCCCGACGTCCTCGAAGGCGGAGGCGCGGGTGTCGGCACGGGCCACCTCCAGGAGCCGCGACCGCAGCGGACCGATCGTGCGGATGAAGCGCCGCACCGCCCCGTCGCCGACCTGGTCGGGGCGGTATTGGATCGGCCACATGTGGTGGAGCACAAGGCTCGACACCTGGGAAATCTCGTCGGTGCTGAAGCGCAGGCGGGTCATGACCGCCTGCGCCATCCCTGCTCCGGCACGGGGGTGGTCATAGAAGGTGTGCCTCCCGTCGGGGGCGATGGCATGCGTCTCCAGCTTGCCGGCATCGTGGAAGAGGCAGCCGAGGCGCGTGACCAGATCGGGCGGCGCGAGCTCGACGGCCCGCACCGTGTGCCCCCAGACGTCGTAGAGATGCCATCCCCCCTGCTCCAGCCCCACCATGGGGAGCAGCTCGGGGATGGCGACACCGATCAGGCCGGTGTCCAGGAGCGTGTCCATGCCCTCACGGGGATGCGGCGAGACAAGGAGGCGGCACACCTCGTCGCGAACCCGCTCGGACGAGAGGATGGTGGCACGGTGGGCCATGGCCCGCATCGCCTCGGGGAGGCCGCCGGCGAGGCGGAAGCCGAGCTGCGCAACGAACCTGGCGGCGCGGAACATCCGGAGGGGGTCTTCGGAGAAGGTGTCCGCCGGGTCCAGCGGAGTGCGGAGGACACCGTCGCGGAGGTCGTCGAGCCCTTGTCCTGTCAGGTCGAGGACCCGCCCGTCCAGGCTCTGCGCCAGGGCGTTGACGGTGAAGTCGCGCCGCCGGATGTCGTCCTCCAGGCTTCCGGGCCGGACGTCGGGCTTGCGCGACTCGGGGTCGTACCGTTCGGCGCGGGCCTGGACCACCTCCACGACGATGTCGCCGCCACGCACTTGGGCGGTGCCGAAGCGCTCGAAGACGGCCGGCCGGGGCCAACCGAGCTTGGCGGCCACCTCTTCCAGCAGGCGCAGCCCGCTGCCGCCGACGACCACCAGGTCGATGTCCTTGCCCTCGCGGCCGAGCAGCCGGTCGCGGACGAAGCCGCCCACCAGATAGGCCTCGATCCCCAGCTCCCCGGCGGTAAGCCGGAGCAGCTCGAGCACGCGATCGATGTCGAGACGGGGAGGCACGGTCGGAGACGTGCCGGCATGGAGCCGAAGTCTATGTCCGAATCAGAGGCGGTGCCCGCCCTACGCTCCCGAGCGCCGCCTCCATCGCGTTGGCCCGGCGGTCGCCGCACCGCCGGAGCATCAACCCGCCGACCACGCCGGCCAGGGCGGTGCACACCGCCGCGGCGAGGAACACCGTGCGCAAATCGTTGAGGAGCGCGGACTGCAACAGCGTGTTGTAGGAGGAACAGCTGAGCGGGTGGTCCGGGCAGAGGGCGGCCGGGGAGGGGACGGTGGCGATGTCCTGGTAGAAGGCGTGCAGCCCGATCGCCGTCAGCAGCGACACACCCACCAGCATGCCCATCATGCGGGCCACCACCACGAGGGCGGCGGCCAGCCCGTGCCGCGCCTGGGACACGGCGCCGAGGATGGCCGCGTTGATGGGGGCGATGGCGAGCCCGAAGCCCAGCCCGCAGCCGACCAGCACCGGGTCGCTGGGACGGAACCCCGAGCCGATCGAGGTCGTCCCCCATCTCGCCATGAGGACGAACATCGCCGTGGACAGGGCCATCCCCGCCGCCGTCGTGAGGCGGTAGCCGAAGCGCTCGCACAGAAGGCCGCCGGCCAGTGCCCCGACCGGGATCGCGACCAGGAGGCGGACGAGGACCAGGGCGGCCGCCAACTGTGAGTTGGGGTCCGCGGTGGCCCTGGCGAAGATGGGTACGTCCACCAGGGCGGCCATCAGCGCGGCGCCGATCGCTAGGTTGGTGAGCAGGGCCCCCAGGGCGGCCGGGGTGGCCGATCTCCCGCAGCGGCACCAGCGCCCGCGCGGAGCGGCGCTCCCGGACCACGAAGGCGGCGAGAACGAGCGCCCCGACGGGCAGGAGGAAGATGGCGGCGGGCGAGACAAGAGCCTGGCGGGGGTCGGCAGTGGAGAAGCTGACGACGATGCAGCCCAGCAGCGTGGCGAGGAGGAGCCCGCCGAGCCCGTCGAGCTGCTGCCACAGGGCGGGGAGCCGCCGCATGGGGAGGAGCCTCGTCGCAGCGGCGTTGCCGGTGGCCTCCCACCCGCAGAAGAGGGCGGTGGCGGTGAGGGCGGCCAGGGCCATTGGGGTCGTCCAGGCCGAACCCCCCAGCAGCGGGGAGTACAGGACTCCCCCAGACGAGGCTCTCGGCAAGGACCCCCGGCGCGGCGATGGCGAGCGCTCCGGCGCAGAGGGCGATGCCGAGGAGCAGGGCGCCGGCGGCGTCCGGCTGGCGGCGCTGTCCCGCCGCCGCTCCTGGGGGCGGAAGCGGCCGGGCCAGGAGGAAGCCGGCGCCGAGGATGGCCGCCAGGGGTAGATTGAGCGAGAAGATCAGCCGCCAGGTCGAGATGGTGAGGATGGCCGCTCCGTAGAGGGGGCCGAGCACCGAGCCCAGTTCCTGGACGGCGCCGACCACGCCGAGGGGGACGCCCCGGCGGCCGGCAGGCCAGAGGTCGGCGACGATGGCCAGGGTCACGGGCACGAGGCCGCCGCCGCCGGCGCCCTGCAGGGCCCTGCCCACCACGGCTCCGGTCAGGTCCTGCGCCGAAGCCGTGACCAGTGAACCGAAGGCGAACACGACCAGGCAGCCGGCGAAGACGGGCGCCCGGCCCACCCGGTCGGAGAGCCGTCCGAGGAGGGGCAGGAGGGCCACGTAGCCGAGCAGGAAGCCGCTGACGATGGGGGTGGCCGCCTCCAGATGATCGAGGCTCAGGCCGATCCCGGCCATGATCGACGGCAGAGCAAGGACGACCACGTACGTGTCGGCCGCCGCCAACATCACCAGTGCCGCGGCGAAGCCGAGCCGCCATCCCGAACGGGGTGGGACGCCCGCCTCGGCGGTCCCGGGTCGGTCCGTGCTCACGTTGGGGGCGGGGTGATGCTCATGTTCTCGCCATACTTGTCGAGAACCAGGTGATAGGTGCTCTGGTCCCCCTTCTCGAAGAGGGGGCCAGTGAGGTCGACCTGGCGGACCTGGTCGGTGCCGGGGTCGATGCTGAAGGTGATGGCGACGCCATGACTGGGATCGGCGTCGGTGAGCAAAGCCGCCACGAGCGTCCCCGGCACCTGGGCGTTCACCTGCACCAGGGTCTCGCCGTCCTGTCGCACCTCGCCGGACACGCTGGCGTGGCGTGCCCCGGTGATCAGGGTGGAGATCCCCGTAGTGGGATCGAGCAGGCGCCCCGGGTCGGCGAACCCGTACTGTGTCGGATCGGCCTTCACGTAGACGGTGGCGAAGGGGAGGCGGGCGTAGAAGCTGCCGCTGGCGGAGACGACGCCAATCTGGAGCGGCAGCCCGGACTCGGTCACGTCCAGCGTGCCGGCGAAGCCGTCCGGGCGTGCCGCGTCGCCGACGGCGCCGGTCAGCAGCGTGCCGCTCCCGGCCACGTTTTCGCTGCTGAGGACGACGTGGAAGGACTGCGTGCCGTCGAAGGTCGTGGCCGCCCGCTGCAGGAGCGTCGACGCGGGCGGGCCGGTGTAGCCGCAGGCCGCGACGAGCAGGACGGCCGCGGTTGCGAACCCGAGGGGGAGGCGACCGTTCATCCGCGTGCCTCAGCCGGCCCCGTAGATGGTGAAGTCCGAGAACAGCGCCTGCGACGCCTGGCTCCCGGGCTCGTCGCGGAGCTTGACCAGCAGCTTGGCGGTGGCGGCCTGCGCGTTGCTGTCCGTGGCGGCGGCGACCTGGGTGCCGTTGACGCTCAGGGTGAGGGAGATCGACCCCGCGGCGTCGATGCAACTGGCGCTGAGCTGGTTGATGGCGGGCGGGCTCATCACCGCCTGGCTCGGCCCCAGCGCAAGGGAGTTGGCCAGGTCGGCGACGAGGACGCCATCGCTCAGCTTGATGATGCCGAAGTACCCCTCACCGCCCACCTGGAGAACGTAGTCGGTGCCGCCGTAATCGCAGTCCAGACCGAGATGGCTGTCCGTGCCAGCCCCCGTCTCGGCGACGCCCACGGTCACTCGCACCGATTGCGGCAGCGTGGAGGATGTCGGAGCCGGCGCGAGGATGGCGGTCTGACCGCTCACCTTCATCTCGTAGCTGGAACCGCCGGGTCCGGAGAGGTAGCGGGTCGAATAGCCCGAGGTGGAGGTCACCGGCCAGCCGCTCTTGGGGTTGGTGAAGTTGTCTGAGTAGATCGAACCCGGTGGTGCCGTGGCGGTCGGCTTCGGCGTGCCCTGCCCGGCGAGGCCGCAGCCGGATACGGCCACCAGCGAGGCGACCAGGACGAGACGCTGCCACCCCTTCACGGCCGTCCTCCACTCCTGTCATCACCCGACCTGGGGTGTCCTGCTCCTTGCGGGCGTGGGCACGCCGAGATTACACGGGGGAGGCCCGATGCCGCCGCTCGCCAACCTCCATGACCCCGCCCCGCCGGGCTGTATGGTGTCGCCCGTGACCATGGCAACCTCCCGCCGGTTCCGAGTGCTCCGCGCCGCCTCGGTCCTGCTCCTCATCGCGGCCCTCGGCGCCTTCGGCGTCAGCATGGTCCGCATCGGTTTCGACCCGGCGCTGATCAAGGAGCTGCAACAACTCCCGGGCTCGGGTGGACTCCCCGCCGGCTGCGTCAACGGGGGCATCGCTGGTTACACCGGCATCGTCCTCGCCCTGGGCGGAGCCCCATCCGTCAACCACGGCTGCCTCACCGACGTTGTGACGCTGCCGGAGGCGACGTGGATGGCAGCCCCGGGTGGTCCTGGCGGCGATCGCCATTCTGGCGCCGCGGCGGCCAGCGCCTGGGGGCGGCGGTGGTATAGGGGGATGACGACCGGCTTCTGCCTGCTGGCGGCCGCCCTTCTCTTCTTCAACAGCATGCGCATGGCCGGCGTTCTCGAGGCGCACTTCGGCATTCCCGGTGGTCTCGTCTCGAGCGCCCCGGACCCCGGGTTCTGGTGGGTGGGCGCGCTCCTCGTGGTGGTGGCGCTGGCCAACCTGGCCGCTCCGGTCCCGGAGTTGGTGCGGCAGGCGCTGGCGCCGATCGAGGATCCGTTCGAGCCGGCGGCCGCCGAGGCCACGCCCGCTCCGGACGCCTGAGCGGGTCCCCTCCGCCGGCGGCGAGACTTTCCGCCCCTGAATTCCGCATACGGGCATGAGCACCTCCGCAGAGCTGGATAAGGCGATGCCGTCAGCCCTCGCCGGCTCCTCGGGCTGTGCCGAGGCCACCACCTTCGAGCGGGAGCTGGCGCCGCTTCTTCTCCCCGCCCACCGGTTGGCGGTCGCCATGCTCATGGATCCGGCGCTCGCCGAGGACGCCGTCCAGGAGGCGGCGCTCCGCGCCGGGGACCTCCGGGGAACCGCCGGCCCGGCACGGAGATGGGCCCATGGTTCTTCGGCATCGTCGTCAACCGATGCAGGGTAGGCCGGCGCCGTCGGTGGGCCCGCGTCTTCCGGCTGGGGGAGCCGCGCGGCGACCCTTCCGCAGCGGAGGTGGACCTTGCCACGGGCATGGACGTGCGCCGAGCCCTGCGTGGGCTGCCGGACGGGTATCGGTCGGCGCTGGCGCTGCGCTTCTACCTCGATCTGCCGTTCGCCGCTGTGGCCGATTCACTCGGCTGCTCGGAGAGCGCCGCCAAGTGCGGGTTTCCCGTGCCACCGCCGCCCTCAGGGCGGCGCTCGATGCTGCGGAGGTGCCGAGATGAGCTTGCACAACGACGAGGATGTCCGGGCGCGGCTGCGCGAGGCGCTCGGCCCTCTGGCCGCCTCCGTCGGTTTCGAGCCGCGTGTCGAGGTGCGGCTGCGGCAGCACTCCTGGCACTCCCGCCGGGTGCGTTCAGCCGTGCTCAGCGGCGCCCTCTCGATTGCCCTGGTGGTGGCACTCGCGGGGGGCTTCCTCTTCCTGCACGGCACGCCGTCGTCGAACGAGCACGCGGCCGTCGGTGCCGCCCTGACCGCCGGCGTCTCCGCCGTGCCGGTGGCGAAGGGCAGCACGAACGACGTCTGGATGACGAGCACGACGGTGGCGCCGACCATGGGCAGCTGCACCTACTCCGCCCCGGCCTTTCCGGCCCTCGCCACTCCCACAACGACGCCGTGCCAGACCGTCACCGAGCGGGTCGACGTCCTGGACTGGACCGGCACCCTCCGTTACCAGTTCCAATTGCCGGAGAGGTCGACGATCATCGGACAGCGCCTTCCGGCCGCCATCGAGGCTATCAGTCCGGACGGCACCCGGGCCCCGCTCGACGACGGGACGGTCATCGATGAGACCGGGCACACGGTGACTACGCTCTCGTCGCTCAGCCCCGTCGGTGTGGGAGGCATATTGATGGTGGAGGTTCAGTGGCTGAGCAATGACACGGGGGTCTGCGTCGCCGGGCCGACCCAGGTTCTGAACGAAAGCATTCCGGGGGAGACGCCCAACCAGAGTGACGCGAGCCTCACGCTCGAGGTGGTGAAGCTGAACGGCGAGAAGACAATAACCGCGACCATCGCCACCGGCGAGCCTTCCACCGACATGGCCGCCCTCGGATCCACCTCGGTGGACGCCTGCGATCCCGCCACCGACACGGCCGTCGTCTACCACGCCTCGGGTGCGCCCTCCGCCACGCCGTCGCCGTCCGCGACGGCTTCGGCGTCTGCCAGTGAATCGGCCTCCGCTGGCGCCACGCCATCCGCCAAGGCCTCGGGGGTCCAGGTCTCCCAACCACAGCTCGACGACGCCGAAGTCGTCTGAGCCATCCAGCTCTCCACCGGCAAGGTCCTCTACCGGCAGCAGCCGGCCCGCCCGGACGGCGGACAGCCGTGGTCAGTGGGTTCGGAGGATGGCAGCCTCGCCACGGAGTACTTCTGGGATCTCAAGGTTCCCGGCTGCGGGGGCGTTTCGATCCTCCAGACGGTGTTGGGTGAGCCGGTCCCGGTGTCAATGCCCCTGTCCTGCCCCACCGTCCCGGCGCTGAGCGCTGACGGGACGCGGATCCTCATCGGCGATGACAACGCAGATGCCACGCAGACGACGCTCGAGCTTGTCGATGCGCAGGGCGCGTGGTCCGCAGCGTGGTGATCCCCGACGCCGTCGGAGTCGATGCGGTGGCGGCGCCGACCGGCGCCAGCTTCATGATCGAGATCGACGGTTACCTGGCACTGGTCGATGCGAACGGCGGTATCAGCCTGCTCGCCCCGGCGGGCGTCGACCTGAAATCGTTCGCTCTCGCCTCGGCGCCGTTCGGACGGATCTAGCAGAAATCTCCTCTTCCCAATGGCGTGGGGCGGTCTCCCCGGAACCCGCTCCAGCGCGTCATTTTCCCAGATGTGGCCGCTTCCGGGCGGCCGCGTCAGGGGAAGACGAGCAGCTTCACCGCCACGCCGGCACCGACCACGGCGACGCCGACGCGCAGCGCCTCGGCGGGGATGCGCCGGCCGAGGTGGGCGCCCAGCCTCCCCCCCATCAGCGAGCCGCAGCCGAGCACCAGGGCGCACAGCCAGTTCACGGGACCGAAGATCACGAAGGCGACGGCGGCGATGACGTTGACCATGCCGCTCAGCACCACCTTGGCGGCGTTGAGACGCTGCAGGCGATCTTGGATGAAGAGGGCCAGCAGGGCGAGCAGCATGATGCCGAGCGCGGCCCCGAAGTAGCCGCCGTACACGCCGCCGAGGAGGAGGCCGGCGCGAAGCGGAGCTGATTGGTCCCCGCGGTGCTCACCCATGATGCGCAGGAGCCGCCGCTGCAGCAGCAGGGCGAGGCAGCTGGCCAGGATCAGCCACGGCACTACGTGCTTGAAGACGCCGGGCGGTGTGGTGAGGAGGAGCGTCGCCCCGATGACGCCGCCCACGGCCATCGGTATGGCCAGCCGGATCAGCCTGACCCGCTGTCCGCGCAACTCGGTCCGGTACCCCTGGGCGCCGGCGGCCTGGCCGGGGATGAGGCCGACGGTGTTGGTGATGTTGGCGACGAGGGGGGTGAGGCCGGCACCAAGGAGCGCCGGGAAGCTGAGCAGGGACCCGCCCCCGGCGACGGTGTTGACGGCGCCAGCGACGAAGCCGGCCGCGGCGACGACACCGAGCTGGAGCCCGGTCACGGCGCGTCGCGGCGGCGGTTCACGGCTCGTATTGTCGGCGTGCGGCCCGTCCCGGGCCGAGGGGCCGCACCCGGCGGCCGCTACAGGACCGGCCCGGTGACCAGTTCCTTGGTGGCGTGCTCGCCGTTGTGCGGCCCAGAGGCGATCGGCTCACCGAGAACGGGCTCCCAGGAGAGGGGCACGGGCGTCCGCGGCTTTGAGAGGACGTCCAGGCTGAGACCGCCGGGCTCGGGCAGGATCTGCGTCAGGAGGGCGCCGGCCAGCCCCAGGACTGCGCAGAGCAGCAGCGTCCCCCCAAGGCCGAACGCGGCCGCCTCCAGGGGAAACACGAAGACCCCGATGAAGGCGCCCAGCTTGCCAATCCCGGCGGCAATGCCGTGGCCCGTGCTCCGCTCGCCGACGCCAAAGACCTCGGTGGGGATGACGAAGGTGGTCACGTTGGGCCCGAACTCGGTGAAGAAGTAGCTGATGCCGTAGAGGAGGAGGAAGGGGACGACCGCGGTGGTCAGCCCGGGGACCAGGCCGATGCATGCGAAGCACGCCGCCATGCCCAGGAAGCCGACCCACTGCAGGCGGCGGTGGCCGATGTGGTCGATGCGCAGGAAGGCGAGGACATACCCGGGCACGGCGAAGAGGGCGAAGATCATCAGCGTCCACGCCGTCGTGTGAAGGAGGTCGGTCGACGGCGCCACCGCCCGGAGGACCTGCGGGGCCGAGATCGTGTTCCCGTAGTAGACGTAGTCGAGGAGGAACCACGATCCAGCCGTGCCGAGGATCAGGCGCAGGCTGCGGCGGTTGGTGAGGAAGTCGCGCAGGCTGGAGCGCACCCGCTGGGTGGGACCTTCGGACGACCGCACCACGCCCTGGCTGTACCTCTCCAGGTTGGCCCGGGCCTCGGCCTCGCGCCCCTGAACCGCCGCGGCGAAGCGGGGCGACTCCGGCATGCTGCGGCGGAGGTAGATCACGCTGAGGGCCGGGAGAGCGCCGAGACCGAGCATCAGCCGCCAGGCGATGTCGTGGTTCACCCCGGAGGCGAGCAGGCAGAGGGCGACGACCGGGCCCAGGACAAGCCCGGCGGCCTGGGCAGAGAAGACCAGGGAGACCAGCAGACCGCGCCGCGCCTTGTTGGCATACTCGCTGATCAGCACGGCGCTCACCGGGTAGTCGCCGCCGATGCCGATGCCCAGCACGAAGCGGAAGATAACGAGCCAGACGTAGTTGGGAGCCAGGGCGGTGGCGATCGCCCCCCCCGCCATGATCATGGCGACGAGGCCGTAGACGCTCTTCCGGCCGAAGATGTCGGCCAGCCGCCCGCAGACGACGGCCCCTACCAGGGTGGCGATCAGGGTGGCGCTGCCGAGGAAGCTGGTCTGCACTGCGCTGAGGTGCCACTCGCTCTTAACCAGAGTGATGGCCACCCCGATGATGAAAAGGTCATAGGCATCGGTGAAGAAGCCCATGGCCGAGGTGACCGCCGCCTTGAGGTGGAAGAGGCTCAGAGGCGCCTCGTCGAGCGCCTCCCCGATTGTCTGCCCCGGGGTGGCCGCTGAACCGACGCCGCCTGTGTCCACTTGCTGCTCCATACTGCGCAGGTTGAACTGTCGGTGTGGAGACTTGCTCCTGTAAGGGTTAAGGTGCCCTTAACGATCGATCAAGCCGAAGGTGCCGCCCCGGATCCGATCTCGGCGGGCCTCTGGGAGCTCGCCGACATGGTGGAGGCCCAGCTCGCCAGGGCCCTGCGCACGTTGGCCGTCTCCGACCTGGAGGGCGCCGACGCGGTGGTGCGCGGCGACTCGGAGGTCAACCGCAGGCGATACGCCGTCGAGGACCTGGTCACCGCCGAGCTGTCCCAGGGCCCCGGCTCGGAGCGCCTCCGCCTGCTCATCGCCGTCCTGTACGTCATCAGCGATCTGGAACGGATCGGCGACCACGCCGAGGGCATCGCCAAGGTGGCGCTCATGCTGGGGCGCCCGCCGATGCGACCTCTCCCGGCGAGCGTCCTGACCATGGGCGACCGGGTGCGCGCCATGCTCTCCGCCGGGGTCAGGGCGCTGCGCGACCGGGACGCCCCCGCCGCCCGGACGCTGGTCCGCGAGGACGACGCCGTCGATCGGCTCTACGACGACATCTACGGCGAGCTCCTCGCCACCATGACCGCCGAGCCATCGGCGGTCGTCCCCTGCACCTACCAGCTGTGGGCCACGCACAATCTGGAGAGGATCGCCGACCGCGTCACCAACCTCTGCGAGCGCACCGTCTACCTCATGACCGGTCGGATCGAAGACCTCAACGTATCCAACTACTGAGGCCGCTGAGTGCCTGAGGTGCTGCTCATCGGCGTGCCCGGTGGGCGCGCCCTGAGCATCGAACAGCGACTCACCCGGGCCGGATGCCGGGTGCGCCGCGTCGTGGGCTGGCCGGACGATCCGGGGATGGCCACGGGCGCGGACGCGCTCCTCGCCGAGACCTCCAACCCCGCCGCCCTGGCCCTGGCGGTGCGGCGGATGAGTGCGGCCCCCCTTGTGATCATCACCGACGACGGGATGGCGAACCGGGTCGCCGCGCTGAGCTGCGGCGCCGACGTCTGCCTCGCCGCGACTGAGGCGGACTCCGTCATCGAGGCCCACCTGCTGGCCCTGCTGCGTCGCCGGGAGGCCAAGGCGATGGGGGAGATGGGCCGCCTCCGACCTCGGCGGCCTGACCCTCGATCCGGCGTCGCGAGAGGCGGAGGTCGACGGTGCGCCCCTGGAGTTCCGCCCCCGGGAGTTCGACCTCCTGATCGCGCTGATGCGATCGCCGGGTCGGGCCTTTCGCCGTCACGAACTCCTGGACCTCGTGTGGGGCCCCCGCTTCACCGGGGGCGCGAGCACGGTGGACGTGCACGTCTCGTGGATCCGGCAGAAGCTCCCCCAGGCGGCCAGGGTCCGCATCACCACGCTGCGCGGCGTCGGATACCGCCTTGACGAGCTCTCGGGCCAGCCCGCGGCGCCGACGGCGGCCGGTCGGGGCCCCTCCAATCCCGCCGCCGTCCCCATCAGCCCCCTCGACTGAGCCGGGGCACTTCCCGAGCCGGAGGGGGCCCTCGGTGGGTACCGTGCACTCCGTTCTGTGATCTACGTCCTCGTGCTCACCGCCGTCACCGCCGTCTGGGGGTGGACCTTCGTCCTCGTCAAGGAGGCCATCTCCCAGTACCCGGTGGCACCGTTCCTCTCCCTCCGCTTCGCCCTCGCCGTCGTCGTCATGCTGCCCATCGCGCGGCGGCTCCCCGGCCGGCGGGCGCTGCGCGCCGGCGGTGTCATCGGGATCGCCGTCGCCCTCGGCTACGCGCTGCAGACGTACGGCATGCAGGACACGTCGCCGGGTGTCGCCGGCCTCATCACCGGCCTCTTCGTCGTCTTCACTCCGGTGATCGACCACTTCTTCGGCACCCGCATCCCGCCGCGCACCGTCGTCGCCGTCGCCGTCGCCCTGGTCGGGACCGCCCTCCTCGCCGGGACCGGGGGTGGGACCGTCGTCAGCGTCGGGGATCTGCTCATCCTCGCCAGCGCTCTGTTCTTCGCCCTGCAGATCGTGCTGCTCTCCCGTCTCGGCCCCGGCCTCTCCGCCGCCGACCTCGCCGCCGTCCAGATGGCCGTGTGCTTCGTCATCTTCTCGGCCGCCGGGTCGACGACCTTCCGCCCGCCCTCGGGGATCGTCTGGTTCGCCGTCGTCATCACCGGCGTCTTCGCCAGCGCCCTCGCCTTCTTTCTCCAGGCGTGGGCCCAGAAGCACCTCAGCGCCACCCGCGCCGCCCTGATCCTGGCCATGGAGCCCGCCTGGGCCCTCTTCTTCGCGGTGGTGCTCACAGGCGAGACCATCAACGCCGTCCAGGGGCTGGGGGCCGCGCTCGTTATCATCGCCGTCGCCGGTCACGAGGGGCTGCCGCTGCTGAGGCGAGTGAACGGCGACGGGGGCGGGGACGGCGGCGGCCTCCGGCCGGGGCGCCACGCGCGGCGGCTTCAGCGGTAGGCGCGCGCCTGCAGCTGGAAGAGCTCGGCGTAGAGGCCGCCCCGCGCCATCAGCTCGGCGTGGGAGCCGGATTCGATGAGCCTTCCCCCCTTCAGCACGGCGATCCTGTCCGCCATCAGCACGGTGCTGAAGCGGTGGGAGACGAGGACGGTGACGCTGCCCACGCGCACGCCGGCGGAGGCGGCGGAGGAGGCGTAGCGCTCGAAGTGCGCGTGCTCCGCCGCGGCATCCAGCGCCGCCGCCGGCTCGTCGAGGGCGAGCAGCAGGGGCCTCTCCCGCATCAGGCAGCGCCCCAGTCCGACCGTCTGCCACTGGCCGCCGGAGAGGTCGACGCCGTCGTGATAGGCGCGACCGATGTACCCGTCCAGGCCGTCGGGGACGGTGGCGAGGATGCGCTCCCCACGGGCTGCGGAGAGGGCCGTGGTCACGCGCATGCGGTCGCCGATCTCGGCCACCTCGCCGAGGCCGACGCTCTCGCCACGCGTGAGTTCGATCTGAGTGAAGTCCTGGACGATGAGGAGGTTGACGAGGATGGACGCGGCCACGGCGGCGCGGCCGCCGACGGGCAGCAGAGAAGCGATCGATCGCCAGCGGGCCAGTCTCGGACCCATGCCGCCCGCCGCAGCACGCCGGCCACGCCTCCGGCCTCCGCGGCACCGGGCGAGGGCGTGTAGGGGTCGGCGGCCTCTGGCGTCTGCCCGCCTGTTGTCCCCAGGGGCATGCCGTCCTCGGGGTCGACGGCCCCATCGACCGGGCGGCCCTGCCGGCGCCGGGGGAAGCGGAACGGGCATCGCACACCACCCAGAAAGGGCGGATCGACGACGGTGGTGGCGGCGGCGGGCAGCCGCGGCCGGTCACGTCCGGGCGATGATCTCCCCGAGAACGACGATGAAGACGGCGTCGGGGACCTCGCCCCACGCGCGCCATCCCTCGGCCGCCTCCTCCAGCTCCGCCTGGGTGGCGATCCCGTACTCCACGGCCTGATGGGCAAGTGACGAGGACGTGGTGCGCTCCGCCCACAGGGCCGACCACCAACTCCGGTCATGGGGTGTGGCGAAGGTCCAGGTCGAGGTGGTGTAGACGGTGTCGGCGAGACCGGCGGCGCTTGCCCACCGCGGCAGCCACCGGGCGGCGTTCGCCTCGGCGCCGTTGCGCCGGGTCACGGCCAGATAGATCTCGCGCCAGCGGTCCAGACGGGGATCGGGTGGAGACCACGCCATCGCGGAGTAGTCTCCGTCCCGCGCCGCCACGACGCCGCCAGGGCGGGCGAGCTTCGCCATCGTCCGCAGCGCCCCCACCGGATCGCGGAGGTGCTGCAGCAGCTGGTGAGCGTGGACGACGTCGAACGACGCCGGGGCCAGGTCAGCGGAGCGGAAGTCGCCCACCCGGAACGATGCGTTGGCGACGCCTTGGTCGCGGGCGTGGGCCTGGGCCTGGGCCACGACGTCGGCTGACAGGTCGATGCCGACCACCCGGCCGGGGGCGACCTTGCGGGCCAGGTCCGTCGTCAGCGTGCCGGGCCCGCAGCCGACGTCGAGGAGGCTCATCCCGGGACGCAGGTTGGGCAGGAGGTAGGCGGCGGAGTTGGCGCCCGTGCGCCATCGATGCGAGCGCAGCACCGCCTCGTGGTGGCCATGGGTGTCGGTGTCGGCTTCGGTGGTCACGGCGGCATCATGCCATGGGGTCGCTCCGCGCGGCCCCCTCCGGCGAGGGCTCCCGGCCTCATCCAAGATGGCCTCCCGTGGCGAATTCGGCGACCACGTAGGCGAGCCACGGAAGCGCGGCGAGGAGGACGAGACGGCCGTGGGCCCGCCCATCGTGGAGGAGGGCGAGGAGGTACACGCCCGTGGCGAAGGCGCAGGCGGCGGTGAGCAGACCGGCGGTGCCCAGATTCCAGGTGGTGAAGGTCACACCCAGGAAGCCGAGCACGCACGCTTGGAAGGCGGCCGAGCCCGCCACGTTGCCGATGGCGAGCTCGTCGTCGCCGCTGCGGATCCAGAGCACGCTGTTGAACGTCTCCGGAAGCTCCGTCACGAAGGGGATGACGATCACCGCCAGGACGAGTGGGTCGATGCCCAGGCTCTGGGCTGTCTGGTGGACGGCGGCGACGAAGAGCTGGGAACCGATGATGATCAGAGCCACCGCTCCGACGAGCTGAACCGCCACCGCCGCTGCCGGCGGTCTCTGGCGCCAGCGGACGATGTGGAGCGGCTCCGGCGCCTCCTTGTCGTCCTTCCCACCGCCGCGCACGGTCATGGTCACATGCCCTGCGTAGATGAGGAGCAGGATGACCCCGATGCCGATCCGCGCCGGCCGGGGGATGGCAGCGGATCCGATCGCCAAGGCGAAGGCGACGAGGAACACGCCCAGGTCCCGTCGCGCCTGGGCCGGGGCCACCCTCAGTTCCCGCCTCCCTCCCCGGGCGAGCACCGCCACCCCGGTGATGGCTCCCCCCAGCGTGAGGAGCAGGAACGAGGAGCCGAGGACCGCCCCGATGGCGATGCGCTGAGCGTCGTTGCCTCCGCTCACCAGGGCCACGATGGCGACGATTGTCTCGGGCAGGGCGGTCCCGAAGGCGGCCAGGAGACTGCCGGTGGGGCCGGTGCCCAGGCGCATCAGGTGGCCGGCCCACTCGACAGCGTTGGTGAACAGCTCGCTGGCAGCCGCGATCACGATGAGACCGCCGGCGAAGAGGAGTGCCGTCACGCGCCGTGCCGCCGCTCACCGCGCCACCAGGTGAGCGCGGCGTCCACCGGCTGGTTCAACCACCTGGTGCCGAACAGCCACACGTGGTACATGGTCACCGGTTGGACGCGGTGGACGGGCGCCGCGCCGTCGCCGCGCGCCAGCGCGTCGAGGATGCGCTCGCGGCACCAGGGAAAGAGGGTCTTCGGCAGCTCGTCGCGAGCGACGAAGCGCACCGCCAGGGACTCGACGCTCCGCCTCCGCCTCCCACCGGTGACCTCGCCAAGGTAGACGGCGTCACCGGCGGAGCGCAGCCCATCCCAGGTGTAGACGCCGACCAGGCCGAGGATGCGGGCGCGCAGTCCCGTCTCCTCCTCGGTCTCGCGGAGGGCGGCCTCGGCTGGGTCCTCGCCCCGCCCGCAGTGCCCTCCGGGCAATTCCCATCCGGGGGGCCAGGGACGGAACTGGATGAGAACCCGGTCGTGATCGACGAGCACGAGCTGCGAGCCCTGCACCGGCCAGGCCCGGCCGTCGATCTCCACCGACGCCGGCGCGAGCCGGCCCGGTCGTCTGCGGGGTGCTCTTCGGACCAGGCCCCGGAACGTCACGGGGATGGGATGCCCGCCCGCGTCAGGTGACGGCGACACGGCGCGGCCGGGTCGTCTTCGCCGACCTTGCCGGGGCCCTGCGCTTCGCTGACGTCGGTGCCGCCCGCTGGCTCTTGTGCTCGATCACCGCCGTGATGCCCAGAATCAGCTCGCGCTGGGCGATGAGGAAGTGGCGCTGAGCCTCCGGGGGGATCACCTCACCGACCAGGTGGGCGGCCTCCTCGAGAAGGCGAAATGCCATGGAGCCGGATTCCTCGCTCATGCTGTGCTCCCTGTGAAGGTGATGCGAAGCGTGCCCTCTTCGAGCTTCGCCGATCGGATCCGCTTCCCGTTCAGCACGCGCGGGAGAGAGATCTCCCGCTTGTAGGCGCCGACGGTGACGAACAGCTCCCCATCGTTGTGGGTGAGTTCAACCTCGTCCTTGCTGACGAAGGGGAGTTGCAGCAACAGTTCGTAGTGGTCCCGCACCTTGCGCAGCTTCTGGGGAACCACGTGATAGAAGATCTGCGCCGGGTCCTCGTCGCCGAACAGCGCCTCGGCCATCTCCTCCAGACGGTCGAGGCCGACGATCTCATGGCTGAAGAGCTTGGTCCTGCGGATGGGGATGGGGTCGAAGGCTGCGCCCACCATCCCGTCGTAGCGGGACTGGGTTCGCCGCCACGAGGCGAAGTAGCTGTCCGTCACCTCGGGCGGCAGCATGCGGTTCACCACCACCAGGTCGGTGAGATAGTCGTAGAGGCTCAGGTAGGTGAAGGCCCGCTGCGCCTCCTTCAGCACCATCTTCTCCAGGTTGAGGACGATGCGCACCGTGCAGGTTTCCGGGTCGCCGAGGATGCTCTTCATGCTCTCCAGGTCGAGGAGCAGGTGCTTGACATGGCCGAAGATTTCGTCACTTGGCAGGGGAAGGGAGACGAAGGGCTGAACCACCGGCCGCGCCACCCTCATGATCGTGCGCTCGACGGGGAAGATCCGCTTCAGGTACCACCGCGCAACATCGGGAAAGGCGAGCAGTTGGAGGGTCTCGCCGGTGGGGGCGCAGTCGACGACCAGCACGTCGTACTTGCCGCTCGCCTTGTGGTTCCTGATCTGCATCAGGGAGGCCACCTCCTCCATTCCCGGAGGCGATGACAGCTCCTCGGCGATGATGTCGTCGACACCCTGGGAGGCGAACAGGGTGCTCAGGTACTTGTGGATGCTGTCCCAGTGGCTCTCCATCTCGTGGAGTGCATTGACCTCCTGTGCCCAGAGGTTGGGGGCGACCGGAGTGGGCACCTCGCCGATCTCGCGGTCGAGGGAGTTGCCGAGGCTGTGGGCCGCGTCGGTGCTGATCACCAGCGTCCGCAGGCCGCGCTTGGCGCAACGCACGGCGGTTGCCGCCGCGACCGTCGTCTTCCCGACCCCGCCCTTCCCCGTGTAGAGGATCACCCTCATGGTGGTGAAACCTTAGTGCACGAAGTGGGAGACGACACCCCAGGCGATGAGGATCAGGACCACCATCACCGAGGCGATCAGGGCGACGCGCCGCAGATCGGCCGGGACGTAGGGGACGTGGTCGAAGGGGATGCCCGGGTCGTCGCTCTCCAGCATCGCGATGCTGGCCGCCGAGCTGCTGGAGTACCGGGAGGCCCGGGCGGCCTGGCGTTGCTGCCGAAGAGCCTCGGCGCTGGGACCGGCCGGCGCCACTCGCTCGACGCGGCGCCGGAACGAGTCGCCCGCCACCGGCCGGATCGGGGCCGCGGCGCGGACGGGTTCGAGATCCTCCTCGGCGTCGACCTCGGAGGCGGCAGTGCTGGGCGAGATGCCCGGTGCGGCGCGCGGGGCAGTCGCGATCGGCCGCGGTCCCGGCTGCGGGGCGGGGCGGCGTGTCGCGCGCTGCTTCTGCTTGCGGTTCTTCTTCGCCATACCGAGCGCGAAGCGTAGCAGGCGGAGGGAGGGCCGACCTTGCCCGACCACGCTGGGCGTCGGATCCTCGGTGCTATCCTGACCGCGTCTTCGGGGCAGGGTGAGATTCCCGACCGGCGGTGACAGCCCGCGAGCGGAGCCAGGAGCTTTTCCCGGCCGAGCAGGACCCGGTGCGATTCCGGGGCCGACAGTCAGAAGCGACGGACCCGGTGGTCCGCCCTTCGAGTTTGGATGGGAGAGGACGCAACTGGAGGTGCGCTCCAGGAGCAGCTCCCTGCCCTCATGAGCAAGGAGAGGCCATGGTCGGATCGCCAACACCGCCGGCGGGGAGCGTCACGCCCCGGGCACCCGTCGAGGGCTGAGCGGATGGCTGCGCAGCTTCAGTTGCGGGATCACCCCGGCATCCTCGACCGCTACTCCGCCCTCGTCATCACCGTGGCGTCTGCGCTCTGGGCCGCCGACGCGTTCTTCCGCCCGGAACTGGTCCAGCAGGGCTTGTCGGCCAGCCAGATCGTGCTCGTCGAGGACCTGCTGATCAGCCTCTGCCTGGTCCCCCTGGCGCGGCGGGCGTGGCGGGAGCTGCGCAGGGCCTCGTGGCGGACATGGTTGGTGCTCGCTGTCATCGCCGCCGGCCCGCAGGCGATCGCCACCGTCCTCTTCACCCGTTCGATCGGCTACGCGTACGGCGTCCCCGCCGCACAGAGCGCCGGCGTGCTCTCCGAGGTCTACCTCCTCTACCTGCTCCAGCCCATCTTCGGAGCGACGCTGGCGTGGCTTGTCCTCCGCGAGCGTCGCCGGCGGACGTTCTGGCCGCTCGCCGCCCTCGCCCTGGCCGGAGCCGCTCTCATCGTCTTCTCGACGAACGCGGTGGCGCCGCAGGCTCAGCTCCAGGCCGCCCTCTTCGTCCTCGGCGCGGTCGCCCTCTGGGGGGCGGGCACGGTGATGGGACGCTATGCCCTCGCCGACGTCTCCTTCACCAGCACCTCGGCGGCGCGCTTCATGCTGGCCCTGCCGATCCTGCTCGTGCTGATGCTCACCGACCGAGGCACCGCAGGGCTCAGTCAGTACTCCGCGGGCCAGCTGCCGAGCTTCCTCGGCATCGCCCTCATCCCCGGCGTCATCGCCATGACGCTCTACTACCGCGCCCTCTCCAGCACCCCCGCATCGGTGTCGAGCTTCGCCGAGCTCGGCTATCCGGCCGCTCTCTTCCTGATCTTCTCGCTCCCCAAGCCCGTCGGATATGGCGCGCCGCTGCAGCCCCTGGAGGTGCTGGGCGCCCTGCTCCTCATCGTCGCGGTGACCAGCCTGAACCTCCTGATGCGGCGGGACGTGGTGAAAGCCCCTCGGCCTCGCCTCCTCCGCGTCGACCCCGGCAACGGCTCGGAGTAGCGGCCTCTCCGCTCAGCCTTCGGCCACGCGCTCGGCGCGGAAACCGGCGCCGTGCAGCAGCTGGAGCGCCGCCTCGGCCGCGTCCGCGTCCAGCGTCAGCACCAGGGCGGCGTGCCGGGTGTCGCTGTGCTGCATGGAAAGGTCCTGGATGCTGATGTCGTTCGATCCCATGAGCGTCGTCACCTCGGCCAGGACCCTCAGCCGGTTCTCGATGGGGACGGCGATGTCCACGTTGCGACCGCTGCCGCGGATGAGGATGCCGCCGACGGCCCGGTACGCGGTCCCGGCCTCGACGAAGTGGCGCTTGATGGCCGGACCGTCGCCGAGGTCGTCCTCCAGACGGCGCATGGCCGCGGTGAACGCCTCCAGCACCTCGCGGACCGCGCCGGCGTTCTCGGCGAGGATGTCCGACCACAGGCCGGGGCTGGAGGCGCCGACGCGGGTCAGATCGCGGAAGGACGGCCCGGCGAAGGTCAGCGCCTCCGGCGAGATGGCGGAGGTCACCTGGAGAAGGGCCACGGCGAGGAGGTGGGGGAGGTGGGACATCGCCGCCACCAGCAGGTCGTGCCGGTCGGGGTCGACGGCGCTGGGCACCGCTCCCAAGTCGTCGCGGACGAACTGGGCGAGCTGGGCGTACGCGTCGGGCAGCGTCTCCTCGGTTGGCGTCAGCAGGTAGCGGGCGCCCCGGAAGAGGTCGGCGTTCGCATTGGCGACACCGGACAGCTCGCCCCCCGCCATCGGATGGCCGCCGACGAACCGCCGCAGCCCGGCGCGCGCGGCCTCGCGGACGATCGCCGCCTTGGCGCTGCCGACGTCGGTGACCAGGGCGTCGGTCGGCGCGAGATCGGCGAGAAGCTCTCCGATCTTCGACACCGGCGCGGCCAGCACGACGAAGCCGGCGCCGCGCACCTCGTCGAGCGCCGCCCCCCGGTCGATGGCGCCGACCTCGACGGCGACCTCGACGACGTTCGGCTGGTCGCAGCCCAGCACCTCCCAACCCGCCCGACGCGCCGCCATGCCGATGGAGCCGCCGATCAGGCCGACGCCGACGATCCCGAGAGTGCCTGGCATGGTGGGCATTGTCCGCCGCGCGCTCACACGTTGAATCGGAAATGGACGACGTCGCCGTCTCGCACCACGTAGTCCCTGCCCTCGAGACGCTGCTTGCCCTGGTCCCTCACCGCCGGGTACGACCCGGCGGCGATGAGGTCCTCGGTGTCGACCACCTCGGCCCGGATGAATCCCCGCGCGAAGTCGGTGTGGATCGTCCCCGCCGCGTCAACCGCCGTGCCCCCGCGCCGCAGCGTCCAGGCGCGGACCTCCTTCTCCCCGGCCGTGAAGAAGGTGACGAGGTCGAGGAGGGAGTACGCCTCGCGGGCCAGCCGGTCCAGGCCGGGCTCGGGCAGGCCGAGGGAGTTGAGGAACTCGCGGCGGTCGGCGGCCGGAAGCTCCACGATCTCCGACTCGATGCGGGCGGAGATGGCCAGGGCGTCGCCCCCGTGGTCGCGGGCCAGCGACACGAGACCCGCGGGAGGAGGGTCACCCGCCTTCGACTCGTCGACGTTGACGACCGCGATGAGGGGATGCGAGGTGAGTAGGAACAGGTCGGCGACCAGGGACCGCTCCTCCTCCGACAGGGACAGGGTCCGCACCGGACGCCCCTGGTCGAGGTGGTCGCGCACGCGCCGCATCGCCTCGATGGTCTCGGCGGCCTTCTCCTTGGCGACGCGCGCGGTCTTCTCCAACTTCTCCAGGCGGCGCGTCACCGTCTCCAGGTCGGCGAGCTGCAGCTCCAGCTCGACGACCTCGAGATCCCGCAGTGGATCGAGGCCCCCTTCGACGTGGACGACGTCGGCATCCTCGAAGGCGCGCACCACCAGGGCGATGGCGTCGCACTCGCGGACGTGGCCGAGGAACTGGTTGCCCAGCCCCTCGCCGCGGCTGGCACCGCGGACCAGGCCGGCGATGTCGGTGAAGGTCACCGTGGCGGGGATGATCTTCGGAGGCGAGAAGACGGCCGCCAGCCTCTCCAGGCGCTCGTCGGGGACGGGGACGATGCCCGTGTTGGGCTCGATGGTGGTGAAGGGATAGTTGCCCACCGTCGCCCCCGCCCGGGTCAGGGCGTTGAAGAGCGTCGACTTGCCGGCATTGGGCAGGCCGACGATGCCCACGCTCAGGCTCATCGCGGTCCTAGTCCCGCTCCAGCTCGAACTCCGCGTGCAGGGCGCGCACCGCGTCCGTCACCCGGTCACGGGCGATGATCACGGTCACGTGGATCTCGCTGGTGGTGATCTGCTCGACGTTGATGCCCTGGGCCGCCAGGGCGCGGAAGATCCGGGCGAACATCCCGGGCACCCCCAGGAAGGCGGTGCCCACCACTGACACGGTGGCGATCGTCGAGTCCGCCGTCATCGCCGACGCGTCGACGGAGCGGGCCACCTCCTCGAGGATGGGGCGGGCGCGGGGCAGATCCTCTTCGGAGATGGTGAAGGAGAGGTCGGTGAAACCATCGTGGCTCACGTTTTGGACAATGATGTCTACATTGATCCCGGCCGCACCGATGGCGGAGAACACGGTGGCGGCGATCCCGGGCCGGTCCGGGACCCTGGTCATGATCACCTTGGCCACGCCGGTGTCGTGGGCGATGCCGCGGATCTTCTGACGATCTTCCATGGAGGCCTTCGTGCAGATGAGGGTGCCTGGGTGATCCTCGAAGGTCGACCGCACCACGATCGGCATCGAGTAGGCTTCGCCGATCTCGACGGCGCGCGGGTGCATCACCTTGGCACCGACGGCGGCGAATTCTAGCATCTCCGCGTAATTGATCTCGGCCATCGGTCGCGCTCTGGGCTCGACCCGGGGATCGGCGGTGTAGACGCCGGCGACGTCGGTGTAGATCTCGCACCGTACGGCGCCGAGCTCCACGGCCAGGGCCACGGCGGTGGTGTCCGATCCTCCCCGGCCCAGGGTGGTGATGTCGAGGTCGGCGGTCGCCCCCTGGAAGCCGGCCACCACCACCACCCTGCCCCGGTCCAGCTCGTCGAGGATGCGTTGCGGCACGATGTCCACGATCCGGGCGGTGCGGAACGCGTCGCTGGTCCGGATCCCCGCCTGCAGGCCGGTCAGGGAGATGGCGGGGACCCCCAACCCCTCCAGGGCCATGGCCATCAGCGGGGCGGTGATGGTCTCGCCGGTGGAGAGCAGTTGGTCCATCTCCCGCAGCGGCGCGTCGGGGTTGACCTTGTGGGCCAGATGGAGCAACTCGTCGGTGCTGTCGCCCATGGCGCTGACCACGACGACCACCCGGCCCGTCTCGCGGCGCGTGGCGGCGATGCGTGTGGCGACCCGCTGGATCAGCTCGGCGCTGGCCACGCTGCTGCCGCCGAACTTCTGAACGATGCAGGCGGTGGCATCCGGCTTTGCCGGTGCCGGCGGATCTGGCGTCCCCACCCCGGTCACGGCGCGACCTCCACCTGGGCTCCCGCGTTGCGGATTCCGAAGGTCTGGACCTGGCCGCTGACGGATGCGACCCTGGCCGCCGCCACCATGGCCGGGCCGACCTCGCTGTCGTCGCCGCTGCACAGGGCGAGCACCGCCGGGCCGGCCCCCGCCAGGCAGGCGCCGTGGGCTCCCGCGGCGACGGCGGCTTCGATGGCCAGGGGGACGTGGGGCATCACCTCACTCCGCGCCGCCTGGTGCCACCGGTCGCGCATCGCCTCGCCGAGAAGGGGAAGATCGCCCGTCAGCATCGCCGCCACCAGCAGGGCGCAGCGGGCGGCGTTGTGGATGGCGTCCTCTCGCGAGAAGGCGAGTGGGACCAGCTCGCGGGCGACCTCGGTGCTCATCTCCGTGTCGGGGACGAAGACGACGGCGTGCAGCCGCTCGGGCACCGGAATCCGGACGGCCGAGACGTCGCCGGCACAGATGACCAGGCCGCCGAAGAGGGCCGCGGCGACGTTGTCGGGATGCCCCTCGATCCTCGCCGCGTGACGGATGATCCGGTCCTCGTCCCAGCCGAGCTCGGCGAGGGCGTTGGCGGCGAGGACGCCGGCGAGGGTGGCGGCGGCACTGGAACCGAGCCCGCGGCCGAAGGGGATCACGTTCCGGCAGTCGAAATGGACTCCGCCGGGGACGTCCGCGCCGGCCGCCACGCATGTCGAGACGAAGGCGCGGCAGATCAGGTTCTTCTCCGGGTCGCGCAGCTCATCGGGCGCACCCGAGCCGGGGTCGATGGTGAGGCCTTCCCCGGCACCCATCGACGCTTCGAGCTCGTTCTCCAGATCGATCGCGAGTGCCAGGATGTCGAAGCCGGGGCCGAGGTTGGCGATGCTGGCGGGGGCGCGGACGGCGACTCGCATCTACAGGCCGATGGCGTCGGCGATGCTCGCCGGCGTGCCGATGACCGAACGCGGCGGGGCCAGGCCGTCGCTCACCGCCGGCAGGTCCTTGAGACCGTTGCCGGTGAGGACGCAGACGGCGCTCGCCCCCTTGGCGACCGCGCCGTCGGCGACCGCCTTGCGCAGCACGGCGAGCGACGCCGCCGACGCCGGCTCGCAGAAGATCCCCTCGCGGGCGGCCAGGTCGCGCTGGGCGGTGGCGATCTCGAGGTCGCTGACCGAGTTGATGAGCCCCTCCGACTCGTCGCGCGCCGCCACTGCGGACGCCCACGAGGCCGGGTTGCCGATGCGGATGGCCGTGGCGAAGGTCTGCGGGCTGTCCACCGGGTGCCCGAGCACGAGGGGGGCGGCCCCCGCCGCCTGCCCGCCGACCATCCGGGGCAGCTGGGTGCAGAGGCCGGCCGCCCTGTACTCCCGGAAACCCCGCCAGTAGGCGGTGATGTTGCCGGCGTTGCCCACCGGGATGGCGAGGACGTCGGGAGCGTCGCCGAGCCGGTCGACGATCTCGAACGCCGCCGTCTTCTGCCCCTCGATGCGGTAGGGGTTGATGCTGTTGACGAGGGTCACCGGGTGCGTCTCCGCCAGCTGCCGGACCGATGCCAGCGCGGCGTCGAAGTTGCCCTCGATGATCAGCACTGTGGCCCCGAAGACCTGGGCCTGGATGAGCTTGCCGAGGGCGATCTTCCCCGCCGGCACCACGACCACGGTGCGCAGGCCGAATTGCGCGCCGTAGGCGGCGGCGGAGGCGCTGGTGTTGCCGGTGGAGGCGCAGATGATCGCCCGGCTGCCCGCCTCCATGGCCTTGGCCACGGCCAGCACCATGCCCCGGTCCTTGAAGGACCCGGTGGGGTTGAGCCCCTCGAACTTGAAATGCAGCGAGGCCAGCCCCAGGGAGGCGCCGATGGCGCGCGACTCGATCAGTGGCGTGTCGCCCTCGCCGAGGGTGATCCGGGGGGTGGCGTCGGTGAGCGGGAGACGGTCCGCATAGCGGTTGATGACACCGCCGCTGCGGTGGTTGCCCTCCACCAGCACACCCTCGTGCGTCATCCGGCGCCCCGGGCGACCAGGCGGTCCAGCGTCTGCGCCACCGCCTTCACCGCCGTCAGGGCGCGCAGCGCCTCCAGGGCGCCGTCGAACGTGTCGCGGGCGGCCGGCCCGGTCAGCACAAGCAGCTCAGCGTCGCCGGCGATGACCCGCTCCACCGGGATGCCTCGGTCCTCGAACATCCGCGTGACGATACCGGGGACGTCGGCCCCGGCGCGCACACGCAGCCGCAGCGCCGACGCCGTCTCCGCCTCGCGCGGGTCGAGGATGCGCGCCGGGATGGCGGAGGGCAGGGGGACGTTGCGCCCCTCCCGGCGGGCGCGGGCCACCGCCACGATGTCACTGAGGACGGCGCTGGCGGCGGCGTCCGCCCCGGCTCCGCGACCGCGGAGCACCAGCTCTCCGGCCAGGTCGGTCTCCACGATGACGACGTTGTCGGCTCCCGCCACCACGCCGAGGGGGTGGTCGGAGGCCGGCACCATGGCCGGACGGACGCTGAGCCCGAGGCCGCCCGGCGTGAGCTCCGCCCGCGCCACCAGCCGGAGGGCCAGCCCGAGCTTCGCGGCTGCGGCGGCGTCGGCCGGGCCGAGATCGCGGATACCCCGACGATCGACCTCGTCTGGGTGGACGGCCACCCCCAGACCGAACCAGGCGAGGATGCAGAGCTTGGCGGCGGCGTCATGACCGTCGAGGTCAGCGCTCGGGTCGGATTCTGCGTAGCCCCGCCTCTGCGCCTCCGCCACCGCGTCGTCGAGGCTCTCCCCCCCTCGGAGGCGCTCCAGGATGTAGTTGGTCGTGCCGTTGATGACCGCGGTGATGCTCTGCACGGTGTCGGCTCGCAGCGAGTTGCGGAGCACGGCCAGCACCGGCATCGCCGCGCCGACGGCGGCTTCGAAGGCGAGCCCTCCGCTGCCCGGACGGACCAATGCGGCGAGCTCTTGCCCGGCGCGGGCGATGACGGCCTTGTTGGCGGTCACCGTGCCAAGCCCCGATTCCACCGCCTGGTGGATGAGCGTGCCGGCGGGCTCCAGCCCCCCGATGAGCTCGACGGCGATGTCCACGCCCCGCCGCGAGATGGCCAGGGCGCCGTCGTCGACGAGGGCCACCCCGGTGAGGAGGAAGGGACGCAGGCGCCCGGGATCGCGGTCGGCCACGCAGCGGAGGAGCAGCGGACCGCCGCTGCGCTCGGCGAGCATGTCGGCGTGGACCGTCAGCTCGCGGGCGACCGCCGATCCGACCGTTCCCGCGCCCAGCAGGGCGATGCCGAGAGGAGTTGCCACTAGGCGGGCGAGTTCTAGTGTCCGCGGCGTGCGGCCCGTTGAAGGTCCCCGTCGCGATCGCCGGTGGAGAGGCGCCCGCGGCGCCGGGGTGAGACCCCGGACGGCCTCATCCAGAGAGCGACTCGGCGCCGGATTGAGGTGACGCGGGGGGCACGGCTTCCCCCGAACGGAACTTGCCCAGGCCGGGGAAGCGCGACTGGCGGGCGAGGAGGCGGAGCAGGGGGATGACCGCACCGGCGGGCACGGGTTCGCTCCACAGCCGTCCCTGCGCAGCGTCGCAGCCCACCTGCTGGAGAGCCGCCAGCGTCGCTCCGTCGTCGACGCCCTGGGCGGTGACGGTGAGGTTGAGTGTGTGGGCGATGTCGACGATCTCGCGGACGGCGGCGCTCTGGGCTCCGGAACCCCGCAGCGCGGCGACCATCGAGGCGTCGAGGCACAGTTCGGTGAAGGGGAGGCCGCGAAGCCGGAGCAGCGAGGTCGGGCCCGACCCGAAGTTGTCCACGGCGAGGCTGACCCCCGCACCGGCCAGGGAGTTGAGGGTCTCGACGTCGAGCGACAGGGTGGTGCTCTCGTCGATGTGGATGACCAACGCAGTCGGCGGCACCGCCCAGCGGCGAAGGAGGGCGCCCACCGCCTTGGGGAACTGGCGGTCCTGGGCGTTGCGCCCGGCGATCTTCACGCCCACGCGCAGCGCGTATCCCTGCTCGCGCCACCGCGATTGCTGGCCGACCGCCATGCCGAGCAGCGTCCGCGTCAGCGGCCGGATGAGCTCCGTCTGCTCGGCTGCCGGGATGAACTGGTCGGGTTCGAGCAGTCCGCGGCGGTGATGGCGCCATCGCACCGTGGCCTCGACCGAGACCAGCGCCGCGTCGGCGACGCGGACGACCGGCTGGTAAAACAGCTCCAGCTCCTGGTTGTCGAGCGCCTTGCGCAGCTCGGCGAGCCGGACGACGCGGTCCTCGACCTCGGCGGTGTCGTCGGCCTGGGAGTAGACCATCCAGCCCCGCCGGGCCTCCTTGGCCGAGTACATCGCCGCCTCGGCGTGGAGCATCAGGGTGCCGGTGTCCGCGCCGTGCTCGGGGAAGTTGGCGATGCCGATGCTGACCGCCGGCTCCACCGGCCGGCCGTCGACGATCAGCGGCTCCCGGAAGGCTCCCAGGACTTGCCGGGCGATGCGGGCGCTGGTCGCCGGGGTGGCGCTGCCGCCGAGGATCACGGCGAACTCGTCGCTGCCGAGGCGGGCCACCAGGTCCGAGGCGCGCATCGTCTGGCGGAGACGTTCGCCGACGGCGCGCAGCAGCTGATCGCCCGCCCCATGGCCCAAGTTCCGGTTCACCTCGGCAAGCCGGTCGAGATCCATCATGAAGACGCTGAAGGGGGTCGACCGCTGCGCCCCCTGCTGGATCCGGGCGAGCAGCCTCTCGGTGAACTGGTCGCGGTTGGGAAGGCCGGTCAGGCTGTCATGGAGGACCGGCCGGGTCGCCGCGGCGGGCTGGCTGCCCTCCGGCGCGTCGCGCACCACGAGGATGCGGGTGACCCCGTCCTCACCGGCGCTGACGCTGGTGTCGACGTGCGCGACGAAGCACGTGCCGTCGCGACGGAAGGCGGCCATCTCCGGCTGGCTGACCCGCGTGGCCTCGCGTTGGTCGGCGGCGGTGGCGGAGAGCCGGTACGAGGGGAGGAGCTGCTCGACGTGCCGCCCGGCCAGCTCCGCGCCCGCGCTGCCGAACAGGCGGCCGGCGGCGGGGTTGGCGGCGGTGACGATGCCGTCCTCGCCGACCAGGAGGATCGCCTGGGTGACGTCGCCGATGACCGCCCGCAGGCGCGCCTCGGCGGAGCGGAGCGCGACGTCCGCACCGGCCAGGCGGCGCCGTCCGGCGTCCATCTGGACGAGGAGGAATCCGACGAGCAGCGCCACCAGCAGGGCGGCGGCGAGGTCGAGGCCGAGCCGGAGGAAGCCCGCCGGAAGGAGTGTGGCCGCGCCGGTGACGACGGCGGCGACCAGGAACGCGGCCGCCCCCAGCATCACCGGCCTGGGAACGCGGACAAACCCTTCGCGGGCGCGGACTGTTCCGGAGGGCGCGTGGGGATGGGGATTCGACTTCATCGTGGCGGCTGCCGGGTGGCCCTCACACACTACGGGACCGCCTCCCCGCCACCGGCGACGAAGGCGTCACGGAGCGACGGAGAGTCGATGGGGTGCGGCCGGACCCGCCAGTGCGCGCGGTGGTACGGTGAGGCGCCAATGATCGAGGTCAGTGCCGACGTCACCGTGCCCGCCACGCCGGCGGATGCCTACGCGGCTCTCCTCGACCTGGAGCACGCCGCCTGGCTCCCCGCCATCCGCGGGCTCCGCCACATCGGCGGCCCCCGCCAGGGGGTGGGCGCCCGCTTCGAGGTCGAGGCCGGCCTCATCGGCCGCCATCTGCGCGGCGTGCTCGTCTGCACCGAGGCGACCAGCCCCAAGCGCACGGTGGTGACCCTCGAGGAGGGCCTCGAACTGACAGTGACCGCCGTGGTGGCTCCCACCAAGGGCGGCTGCCGCGTCTCGCTCACCGCCCGCTACACGGTGGGGACCGGTCTGACCGGGGCCGCCGTCGAGCACGCCAGCGTGGGCGCCGCCCGCCGGGAGGTGGCCAGGGCGGTGGAGCAGTTCGCCGCCCAGTTCGGCCGCAAGGCGTCGGGCAGCTCTCCCGCCTGATGCCGCCGATGGGCGCTCGCGACGACGACACCGAGCTGGACGCTCTCGCCGCCCGCTTCCACGGGCGTGGCGGGCTGCCCGCCGGCGACGCCGGCGCAGTGCTCGCAGCGGCGCGCGGGGGGGGCGCGAGGGCTCGGGAGGAACTCGTCGACCACGGCCTCCGCATCGCCTTTGAGGCGGCCCTGGCCCGCCGTGATCACGGTCTCGAGGTCATGGAGCTCTTCCAGGAGGGTTCCGTGGCCGCCGTCGCCGCGCTGGACGAGTACCTGGTCAGCGACGGGGGCATCGCGGGGCTCGCAGGCCACGTCCGGCGCGCCGTCGACGGCCACCTCGACCAGGTGGTGGAACGGGAGGTCGAGGCCGCTCGGGCGGCGGCCGCCGCGATCCACGGCACCGAGCTGCTCGAGGCGGCGCAGCTGACGCTTCGGGACCGGCTCGGTCGCGATCCGACCCTGGCCGAGCTCGCGGCCGTCCTGCACTGGGACCTCGACCGGGTCGAACTGGTGGACCGGATGCTGGGAACCGCGCGCGAGCTGCACGACTCCGAGATCGCCCTGTACCTCGACGACGTCGATCCGGACGAGGACGGCGCCGACTGAGGCCAGGTCGGCTCAGGAGCTCCCCCCGTCGTTGGGCTCGCGGAGGTCCGCGTGGTCGTACCAGAGGCGGTCGGGCTCCTTTCCCGTGACGCCCCGGCTCAGCGCGCCGGGCCCAAACGCTGCCGGAGCGAGTCCAGCGCCGAGTTGATGCGCCGGTCGCGCGTTCCGCCGGCGCCGGCGAAGAGGTCGAGCTGAGCCGTCCGCTCGAGCTTGTGGACCCCCACGCCGAGGAGGCGGATCGGCTCGCCCGGCCGGTGGGTCTCGGCCAGCAGCGCCAGGGCGGCGGCGACGATGGCAGCGTCGGTGTCACTCCCGGCATCGATGCTGCGCTGGCGGATGACGGTCGTGAAATCGGCGTGGCGGAGTTTGACGTCGACGGTCCTGGCGGAGAGCCCGGCGGCGCGCAGGCTGCGGCCGACGTCGGCGCAGAGGCGGCGCAGATGTTCGCGGAGGGCGGCGGGGTCGGTGATGTCCTGCTCGAACGTCTCCTCCCGCGAGATGGACCTGGGGGCCGACGGAGGTGTCACCGGCGAGCTGTCGACCCCCTGGCTGCGGAGGTGGAGGGAGAGGGCGGCTGCCCGGCCCAGTCGCCTCTCCAGAAGCCCCTGGGGGTGGGCGGCGAGCTCGCCCAGGGTGCGCAGCCCCAGGCCCGTCAGCACGCGCTCGGTTGCCGGGCCGAGGCCGGGCAGGACGCGCAGGGGCAGCGGTCTGAGGAAGGCCGCCTCATCCCCCGGCGGGACGACGACGAAGCCGCGCGGCTTGCGCAGGTCGGACGCGACCTTGGCCACCGTCTTCGTCGTGGCGACGCCGAAGCTGGCGTGCAGACCGGTGGCGGTGAGGATGCGGTCGCGCAGGCCCGCGGCCATGCCCTCGGGCTCGCCGGGTGTGGCGGTGACGTCCAGGTACGCCTCGTCCAGTGACAGGGGCTCCACCAGCGGGGTGACCTGCCGCGCCAGGGCGAAGATCTCCGTCGACGCGTGCCGGTATGCCGTGAAGTCGACGGGCAGCACCGCCGCGGCGGGGCAGAGGCGCATGGCGCGGGAGAGCGGCATCGCCGAGCGCACCCCGTAGACGCGCGCCTCGTATGAGGCGGCGGAGACGACGCTGCGGGCCGTGTGCTCCGGTCCGCCGCCGCCCACGATGACCGGCCTCCCCCGCAGCTCCGGGTGACGGAGCTGTTCGACCGACGCGTAGAAGGCGTCGAGGTCGAGATGGATGATCGCCCGCGCGCCGCCCCAGGCCATGCCACGAGTTTGCGGCTCAGGCCCCCCCCGCCGGACCCCTCGACGTCCACTCCTGCATCTCGCCCTCGGTGAGATAGCCGGCGGCGATAAGAAGCTCGACGTAGGTGACGCCCAGGTGGGGCGCGGCGCGGCGCAGCACCCAGGGAGGCGGGTTGTCCTTGTTCTTGTTGACCGCCTGGTAGAAGTAGATCTGGTTGAGATCGCAGAGCAAGGCGAGACGGTGTAGGGACACGCCGCGCTCCCGACAGCGATCCCTCAGATAGTCACGGAAGTCGACAGCCATCATCACGTCCGGCAAGGGCAATGGCGCGTTGCCGTGCCGACGCTATCACGCCACCGGCCTCAGTGGCGGTCGCGAAGCAGGGTGGGGAGGTCCCCGAGCCGGTCGATGACGGCGTCGGCGTTACCCGGGCCGCGGTCGTCGTGGTGCTCACGCGTCCGGATGGTCGCCATCCCCACCGCCCGGGCTCCGCCGACGTCCTCGCGACGGCGGTCTCCCACCATGGCGCACGTCGCCGCGCCGGCGCCCAGCGCGGCGAGCGCGGCGTCGAAGATCTCGGGCGCCGGCTTTCGCCGGCCCACCTCGCCGGAGAAGGTGATGCTGTCGAAGAGATGGAGGAGACCGACATGCTCGAGCTGCGCGTGGAGGCTGCGAGAGCTGTAGGGCGCGTTCGAGCAGAGGCCGATTCGCAGGCCGGCCCGTCTCAGCTCGGTCAGCACCGGGACGGCGTCGCCCGCCACGCGGATGCCCTCCCACCAGGCCCGCTGCACCATGTCGCCCGCCTCCTCCAGGAGGGGGTCGGGCAGGCGCAGGCCGCAGGCCGCGTAGGCGTCCCTCTCCTCCGCCATCAGGTCGATCTCGTCCAGGAGGCCGGCCCGCTCGTGCCGCGCCACCGCTTGCTCGACGCGGTCGTGAACCCCGTGCAGGAGGCTCTCCGCGGCGTGGACCGGCTTCAGACCGGAGGCCTCGAGGCGCCGGGCGATGGCATCGTAGGCGGCCAGCAGAGCACCTTCCGGCCGTTCGAACGTCACCAGGGTGAGCCCGTAGTCGAAGAGCAGGGCTCGGATCGGCCGGTCACCCAGGCCGGGGCCGGGTCTCCAGGGGCGCCTCGGTCCCTCAGCCCGTCCGCCCGCGAGCGGTACCACCCCGCCCCCTCCGTCCCCCGAACCGCCTCCGCTTGCGGCGCCGCTGGCCCTCCCCGCCCTTCTCCGACCCCCGCCCGAAACGGTCGTAGAACGTCGTCGAGGGATGGGCGTCGGCAGGCAGCGCCGCACGGGCGTCCGGCGTCTCCTCCACCCGGGCCGCGTACTCGGCGAGCAGGGCTTCGAGAGGGCGCTTGTTCTTGGTGGAGGGCGACGCCGTCTCCGCCCAGGGCTGGGAGGTCGTGGATTCGGCGGGCACCGGAGCCTCGTCGACGTCACCGGGGACGGCGTGGGTCAGCTCCCGGATCGCCCGGGCCACGAGGTCGCCGCCGGACGGCGGCCCGTTGTCCGTCACGCCCTCTCCAGCGGGCCGCCGACCGGGATGCCGGCAAGGGCCAGACCGGCCACGGTCTTGATGTCCACGCCATCCTCGGCGACAAGGCGGACGATCTCCTCCGGGCTGAAGAGGCGGGCGACGACGTGCTCGTCGGGATCCGTGTGGGGCAAGCCGGGGTGGAGGTCCTTGGCGGAGAAGACGTGGAGGATCTCGCTGCTGTAGCCGGGCGCCACCGGTCCCGAGCCGAGGCGCCGCCACTCGCCGGCGGTGTAGCCCGTCTCTTCGGCCAGCTCCCGCCGCGCCGCCGCCTCGGGCGGCTCGCCCGGGGTCAGTGTCCCCGCCGGGATCTCCCAGAGGGCCGCGCCCACCGCATGCCGCCACTGGCGGACCAGGACGACCCTCCCGTCCAGGTCGGTGGCGACGATGGCGACGGCGCCCGGGTGGTCGACGATCTCCCGAGTGGCGAGCTGGCCGCCGGCGGTGGCCACCTGGTCGGCGTGGACGGTCAGAAGACGGCCTTCGAACACCGTCCGCCGATCAACCGGTCGTTCGCGCAGTTCCTCGTCGGCCATGGGCGGAGTTTGCCCGATTGCGCCCGGGAGGCGCCCGGGTCGGGACAGTCGCGGGGCCGCTGTGGTAGGGTGTGCAGGTCGCGAAGCGTTCCGATCACGTCAAGCGCTGGCCGGGAGCTGCCCAGCCACCTTCGCGGCCCACCACCCGAACCTCGGTGGAACGGATACCAGAATCCTCGTCGTTCGCCGGTGCGGCGAGCCGTCGAGTTGGGAACCCTGGAGGGGGGTGATGTATGGAGAGTGACCCTGTGCGGATTCCCCGATTGACGTCGATCACGTCGCGAGTGCTTCGCCTGGTGCGCCAGCGGCCGAGGCTGCGCCGCGCCCCCCTTCGGGGCTGGCGGGTTTCTCGGCGCCTGCGGGACTTGGTATTTGGCCTGACCATCCTCGTGGTTGGACCGGCGGCGGCGGTGACCCTCGCCACCGGTGCGAGCGGAGGGGGCACGGTGAAGGCGTCCGCCCCCGTCCCCGCCCTCAGCGTGCCCGAGGTTCACGTTCCGACCATCGCGCCCGCCCACCTGGACGTGACCGCGTCCACGCCCACGCCCGTGCCCCAGGCCGACGACCCGACCGCGCCGCCGCAGGTCATGTACCGGCCGGTCACCCCGACCCCCGCGCCCACCTACACGACGGCGGAGGTCGCGGCCATCATCACCTCCGCCGCGGAGACGTATGGCGTCAGCGCGAGCTGGATGATCAGCACGGCGACCTGCGAGTCGAACCTCCGACCCGACGCGTACAACCCGTCCGGTCCCTACGTGGGGATCTTCCAGTTCCTCCCCTCGACGTTCGCTGCCCACGGCGGCACCGACATCTGGGACCCGGTCCAGCAGTCGGAGATCGCCGCCAGCATGTTCGCCGGCGGGGATTCCTCAGCCTGGCCGGTCTGCTCTCTCCGCTGACGGGCGAGGACGTTCGGCGCCGGAGCGTCAGACCGCCACGGCGTACAGCTGGCAGGTGGCCGGCCGCGGGTTGCCCAGCACCGCCACCGACATCGATCTCGACGTCCCTCCCGGCCAGAAAGCGGGGGTGAACCCGCTGTCCACGATGGCGCCGGAGGCGCTGTCGCAGACGGCGGTCAGCACGACCTCGGCCAGCGCCTGGAGCGTGCCGTGGACGGTCGCCGAGACGCTGCCCTGGGAGCTGTCGACGGCATTCGAGCATCCACTCAGGTCGTCCTGCGACACGCATGCGTAGGTGGGCGACGTCGTCACGGTGAGGGGCGTTCCTCCGCCTGACACCCAGGAGCCGACGGCCACCGCGACGTCGGTGCTGGTGGCTTTGCTGTCGTCGCAGGCTCGGTTGCAGGTGGTGGCCACCGCGAGGGTCTGGCCGGGGAAGAGCGACACGTCCGGGGAGGAACTGATGGAGTACGTGCCGCCGGGGAAGTGGACGGTGAAGGTGACCACGACCCCGGTCGCGGTGTGGTCCGCGGCGAGGTTGTGCAGCACTGCGACCGGGTTGGTGTCCAGCTCGAAGCCACCCAGACCGGAGGCGAACACCTGGAGGGTCTCGTCGTCCGCGGTGGGGCTCGAGGTCGAAGTCGCCGAGGTGGGCGCCGGCGTCGGGGTGGGACGGGCACCTGCGGCGTGGCTGGAGTTCTCCGCAGGCCATGAGCATCAGGGCGGCGGCGCAGATCGCCGCGGCTCTCACCTGCGCCGGGGGGCGGGATGCCATCTCGGTGCCGGCTCAGGCGGGGGCTGAGAACTGGCTACGCCGGAAGAGGGCGTGCAGCGGCAGGCCGTGCTCGCGCAGGGCCGCCTCCCCGCCCTCCTCGCGGTCGACGACGACCACCGCCTCGACCACCTCGACGCCGGACGGCGCCAGCGCCAGCGCGGCGCGGATCAGCGACTCCCCGCTGGTGACGACGTCCTCGATGAGGACCACCCGCTCCGCCTGCGCTGGGGCCGGCCCCGCCACCTTCGCAGCGATGCCGTGCTCCTTGGCGGTCTTGCGCACCATGAGGGCGTGGAGCGGAGCGCCGCCGTCCCTGGCGCTCAGCGCTGTCACCGCTCCGAGCAGGGGGCCGACACCGTCGTCGCCGGCGACGGCGGTGACATCCAGTCGACGGCAGCGGGACAGCATCATCGAGGCCACCAGGACGAGACCCCGGCCGTCCAGGGTCACCTGTTTGGCGTCGAAGAAGTAGTCGCTCCGCCGGCCGCTGGAGAGGACGAAGTCCCACCGGAAGGCGCGCTCGGCCAGCATCCGGTGCAGTTCGGCGCGGTCGTCGGCGTCCTCCGCTGCCGGTCCTGGCGGCGGGGGCCCGCGCTCACGCCGGTGCCCGCCAGCGCAGGACCGGCTTCCGCGCCGCCTCCACCTCGTCGACCCGGCTCACCGGGGTCAGATGGGCGCCGCCTGCACGAAGCCGAGGTCGGTCTCCGCCTCGCCGACGATGGTGGCGCAGATGGCGGCAAGGAGATCGAGACTTCGCTTCGACTCGGTCTCGGTCGGCTCGAACATCAGCGCCTCGGGGACCGTGGTGGGGAAGTACGCGGTGGGGGCGTAGACGCCGAAGTCGAGGAGGCGCTTGGAGATGTCGATGGCGCGCAGACCGGGTACCCGGCACCCCTTGGTGGTGGCCACGAACTCGTGCATCGATGCGGTGGGCACGGCCATGGGGAAGAGGTCCTGGAGCTGCGAACGCAGGTAGCGGGCGTTGAGGACCGCGTCGCGCGCCACATCGGAGATCGAGGACCCGTACGTTCGCAGGTAGGCGTAGGCGCGCACCAGCATGCCGAAGTTGCCGTAGAAGGACCGCACCTTGCCGATCGAGAAAGGGCGGTCGCTCTCGAGGCGGAAGCGGTCGCCGTCGCGCTCCACGGTGGGCACGGGGAGGAAGGCGGCGAGCGCGGCGGTGACCCCCACCGGGCCGCTGCCCGGGCCGCCGCCGCCGTGCGGCGTCGAGAAGGTCTTGTGGAGGTTGAGGTGAACGACGTCGAAACCCATGTCCCCGGGCCGGGCCATCCCCACCAGGGCGTTGAGGTTGGCGCCGTCGTAGTAGAGGAGGACGCCCTTGTCGTGGGCCGCCTCCGCGATCTCCAGGATCGTCCTTCTCGAAGACCCCCAGCGTGTTGGGATTGGTCATCATGATGGCCGCCACGGAGGCGTCCAGGTGACTGCGCAGATCGTCCACATCCACGGTGCCGGCGGCGTTGCTGCGCACCGTGACCACCTCCAGGCCGGCCAGCGCGGCCGAGGCCGGGTTGGTGCCGTGGGCGGAGTCGGGATGAGGACACGGTCCGGCCGGTGTCCCCCGGGAGGCGTGATACGCCTGGATCATGCGCAGCCCGGTCCACTCGCCGTGGGCACCCGCCGCCGGCTGGAGCGAGACCCTTGCCATGCCGGTGATCTCCCTGAGCAGCTGTTCCAGATCCCACATCAGCTCGAGCGCCCCCTGGACGTCGTCGGCGTCCTGGTAGGGGTGGATGTCGGCGAAGCCCGGCAGCCCGGCGAGCTGCTCGTCGATCACGGGGTTGTACTTCATGGTGCAGCTGCCCAGCGGGTAGATGCCGTGGTGCAGGTGGTGGTTGCGTCGCGCCAGCCGGCCGAGGTGGCGGGCCAGCACCGGCTCGGCCACCGCGGGGATCGCCGCCGGCGCAGAGCGCAGCCGCACTCCCGGCAGCAGTTCGGCGAGCGGGCGCTCGGGGACCCCGCTCGCCACCTCCCGAGGCCCTCCCTCGTAGTCGGTGCTCAGCTCGAAGACGAGGGGCTCCTCGCCGGACCACTCCGCCGGCGGCGGTGCGAGAGTCATGCCGCCGCTCCGGCCGCGGTGAAGCGGGCCGCCGCGGCCACGTAGCGGTCGATCGCCGCCGGCGCCGTCGTCTCCGTGCAGCAGACAAGGATCTGATCGCGGCGGCTCCGGTCGACGATGCCCAGCGGCAGACCGGCGATGATGTCCTGGCGGCGCATCTCCGCCGCGAAACTCGCGGCGTCGCCCGGGACGCGGAGAGCGAACTCCCACAGGAAGGGCCGGTCAGGCAGCGCCGCCGAGATGCCCTCGAGCTCGACGAGACGGCCGAACAGGTGGTGGGCGCGCTGGACGCTGACCTCGGCCACCCGCCGCAGCCCTCCTGCCCCCATCTTCGCCATGTACACGGTGGCCGCCAGCGCCATGAGGGCGTGGTTGGTGCAGATGTTGGAGGTCGCCTTCTCGCGGCGGATGTGCTGTTCGCGCGCCTGCAGGGTGAGGGTGTAGGCGCGGCGTCCGTGATGGTCGCGGGCCTCACCCACGAGGCGGCCGGGGAGGCGGCGCATAAGCTCCTGCCGCACCGCCATGAAGCCGACGTGGGGGCCGCCGAAAGAGGGGGGATGCCCAGCGGTTGGCCATCGCCGACGGCCATGTCGAAGCCCGCATCTCCAGGCGGCTCGACGAGGGCGCAGGCGATCGGGTCGGCGACGCAGATCGAGAGGGCCCCGGCCGCCCGTGCGGCGGCGCGATCGGGGTCAGCTCCGAGAGCGTCCCCAGGAACCGGGCTGCGCCACCACGACGCAGGCGTCGCGGTCGCCGACCGCGGCGGTCACGTCGTCTGAAAGGACCATCTCGACGCCGCGGCCGGCGACGAAGGTCCGGATCACCGAGAGGATCTCGGGGTGGACGTCGGCGGCGACGACTGCCCGGGATCTGCCCGTCTGGGACACGGCCATCATGACGGCCTCGGCACTGGCGGTGGCTCCGTCGTACAGCGAGGCGTTGGCGACTTCCAGCCCGGTCAGGCCGCAGATCATCGACTGGAACTCGAAGATGGTCTGCAGCGTTCCCTGCGAGGCCTCGGCCTGGTAGGGGGTGTACGCGGTGTAGAACTCGGGACGAGCGATGCTGGCCCGGACGATGGCGGGGACGTAGCGCCGGTACACCCCCGCCCCGAGGAAGGCGTCGACGCTGCCCAGGGGGTGGTTTCGCTCCGCCAGACGCTCCAGCTCGTCGACCAGGTCCTGCTCGGCCAGGGGCGCGGGCAGGTCGAGGTGGGGATTGCGCAGCCGGCCGGGGATGGCCGCGAAGAGGTCGTCCACCGACGCCACGCCAACGGCGTCGAGCATCTCGCGGCGTTCGCCGGCTCCGTTTGGAAGGTAGGCCATCGACCCGACAGTATGCGGAGAGCACACGACGTGCCGGGCTCGCCCCGCCCGGGTTCGCGCCGCGCCGCCCCGCGAAACGGTCAGGACATGTCGGGCCAGGGGGTGCCGGCGGCGGCCTCCTCGCCCTCTTCGGCCTCACTGCGCTGGCGGTAGCGCTCCGCCACCATCTTGTAGGCGACGCTCTTCGGCAGTCCGAGCTTGACGAGGGACTTGACCTCGTCGGCCATGACCTTGTCGCGCGCCGTCTCGATGGCGGAGATGACGTCGTCGATGCTCACGGAGGTGACACGCTTGGACACGGCCCTACTGTACCAGCCATCCCCCCGCCGCCAAACGCGGCGCCGCCTCAGCGGCCGGGGACCAGGGTCAGCGCCCCCCACACGTTGCGGTCGATCCCGAGCTCGGCCAGGCGGATCTCCGGTTCGGGCTGAAGGAAGAGATACTCCCGGACCGTGGCGCGCAGGGCGGCCTCGAACTTCGTCCAGGCGCCGATCACGCCGCCGCCGAATACGACGACGTCGCAATCGAGCAGGGCAGCGCTGTTGACCACGGCCAGGCCCAACCAGCGGCCGATGTCCGCCCAGGCCGATGGGTCGTCCAGAACCTCGGCCCGGCAGCCGAAGCGCCGCACGATGGCGGCGCCGCTCACCAGCGCCTCGAGGCATCCGTGACCGCCGCAATGGCAGGCGGGGCCCCCGAGGTGCTCGGGCCAGAGCACCTGATGCCCCCCCTCGGTGTCGTGCCTCGATATGAGCAGGTCGCCGTCGCGCACGACGCCCGACCCCACCCCGGTGCTCACCGTGTAGTAGACGACCGTGCCGAACCCCTGCCCGGCTCCGAAATGGGCCTCGGCCAGCGCCGCGCAGTTGGCGTCGTTCTCGGCGTGGACCTGACAGTGAAAGCGGTCGCCGAGCGCTGCTTGAAGGTCGAGGCCGTGCCAGTCGCTGGAGAGCCCGGGCGGGTTGATCAGGGTGCGGCTTTGGCGGTCGAACGGGCCGGGCGTGGCCACCGCGATCGCCTCCAGAGGGTGGCCGCGCCGCACCTCGTCGAGCAGGTCGGCGAGGAAGGACCCCGCGTCGCCGCGTCTCGGGGTGGGGCGCACGGTCGGCGGGCCGGGTCTGCCGTCATCGTCTGTGACGCTGGCCAGGGTCTTGGTTCCACCGATGTCGATGAGCCCGATCACGGCTCAGGAGGCCTCCTTCTCCCCCGGCGACACCGTCCGGCCGGACGGCGTCTCTGTCCTGCGACCCCTGACGAACCAGGCCACCACCGCGATCACCAGCACCACGGCGAGGATCACGCCGGCGAGGCCGATCGGGCCGGCGATGCGGTTCCAGTTCCGGCCCACCTCGTAGCCGGCCACTCCAAGCGCCGCGCACCAGGGGAGGGTCCCCAGCACCGTGTAGGCCGTGAAGGGGAGAAGGGGCATGCGGGCGAGCCCGGCCGGAAAGGAGATGTAGGTCCGCACCACGGGGAGGAACCGGCCGAAGAAGACGGCGCTCGCGCCGTGCCGCCGGAACCACCCGTCGGCGAGTTCGACGTGGTGCCGCCGGATGCCGATGTACCGCCCCGGTCCGAGCAGGACGGGCTCGCCGAGCCAGGCCGCCAGACCGTACGCGAGCCATGAGCCCACCAGGTTGCCCAGCGTGCCGACGGCGATGGCGGCGACCAGGTTGAGGTGCCCCGTGGCGGCGAAGTAGCCGGCGAAGGGCATGATCACCTCGCTGGGGAAGGGGACGCCGACGCACTGCGCCGTCATGAGCAGGAAGATGGCCACGATCCCGCCCGTCTCCACCCAGTGCTGGACGGTGCCGCTGAGGCTGGCGAGGGCGATCATTCGGGGCTCTCCGTGTGAGGTGACGGCTGGTCGACGATGGTCGCACCTCGACGGTCCGTCAGTGCGGTCCGTGCCCGGGACTGCTGCCGCAACCGGGAACGGGTGACCATGGCGACGACCATCACCGCGGCCGGCGCCAGGCTGCGCCAGTCGTGGGTTCCCAACCACAGCCCCAGAGGCACGGCAACCGTCACCGACGCGTCGAACACGCCCCCGCGCATCCGCGTGAGCAGTGCCACGGGGATGGCGATGATGCCGCAGAGGAGACCGGCGTAGGGGAGCGCGATGACCAGGCCAGAGACCAGCGGGACCAGGCCGCGTCCCCCCCGCCGGAAGCCCACGGGGAAGGCGTCGCCGACGACGCAGCCCGCGATGGCGCTGGCAACGAACCAGCCCGTTCCGCTCACCAGCCCGGCGCCCAGGCCGACGGCGCCGCCCTTGAGGCATTCCGCGACGACGGCAAGGCAGGCGGTGGCCGGCCCTGCCACCCTGAGGGCATCGACGGCGCCGGTCCCGCCGCCCCCCTCGCGCCGGAGATCGATGCCGCGTTCGCCCCGCACCAGAAGCCACGCAATGGGGAGGGCGCCGACGGCGTATCCGGCGGCGAAGGCGACGCTGGCGCCGGCAGGGGTGGCGATCACGCCACGAGACTAGTGCCCGCGCGCGCCGGTTCGCCGGCTGCGATGCGGGCGGACCGCCTCCACGGGCGGGCGGCTTGGCTGTCCGCTCACCACCCCGGGCGTGTCACGCTTCGCCGCGTGGGTCGTCACCCCCGCCCATCGCGCGTCGCCGCACTGGACCCTTGGCCGCGCCCGTTCGACCGTGCCAGCGAACTCGACTGGTCCGATCCGGCCTTCAGCCGGCGACTCCTCCGTGAACATCTCGACCAGGCCCACGACGGTGCCAGCCGCCGTGAGCTCCTGGTGGACGGGCATGTGCGCCGCCTCGGCCGCCTGCTCCCCCCGCCTCCGGCCACGATTCTCGACGCCGGCTGCGGGCCCGGCCTCTACGCCGTCCGCCTCGGCACCATGGGCTATCGGGTGCACGGTGTCGACGTCGGGCCGGCCGTTATCCGCCACGCGCGCGCCACCGCGCGCGCCACCGGCCTCGACCGCCAGGTCCAGTTCGACGTCGCCGACCTGCGCTCGTTGCCGGTGTCGCCCCGCTACGACGCCGCCGTCCTCATCTACTACGTCCTGGAGAACCTTCCCGTCCGTTCCCAGGTGGCGGTGCTCCGCCGCCTCGGCCGGTGCCTGCGGCCGGGAGGACGCCTGATCGCCGAGATCCGCTTGCGGCCCGACCAGCTTCCCGGCCGGATCTCCGCGTGGGAGGTGGCCGACACCTCGCTGCTCGGCGACCGCCGCCAGCTGCTCCTCACCGACACCGTCTACGACCGGCGACGCAACCTGTTCGTGCTCCGGGAGGTCGCCGTCTTCGCCGACGGGAGCGTCGGGGTTCAGCAGACGACCAGCCGCCTGCTGGGCTTCGACGAGATCCCCGGCGTCCTCGACCGGGCCGGGCTGCGGCTGCGGCGCATCTACGACGGCTGGACGCGCCACCCGGGCAACCCGCTCTGCGACAGCGTGCTGGTGGTCGCCCAACGAGTGGAGGAGGCCCCCCGCTGACGGCGGCGCATTCGCCCGGGATGCGAGGCCGAGGCGGCGCCGTACCATTGGCTGCCGCTCACCATCGGCCTTCGATTCCCGCCCTCGCAGGAGGTCGTGTCCATGCCCACGCCCGCACCGGATCGCATTCGCACCGTGGCCATCGTCGGCCACAGCCACGACGGCAAGACGACCCTGTGCGAGGCGTTGCTGCACACGGCGGGGGCGACCCAGAGACTGGGTTCGACCGATCAGGGGACCTCGATCTTCGACTCCGAGCCGGAGGAGCAGCGCCGGTCGATCTCGATCAGCGCCGCCGTCGCCCACTGCGATTGGAAGGGGACCCGGGTCAACCTCATCGACGCCCCCGGCTTCCAGGACTTCGCCGGAGAGGTCGCCTCGGCGCTCGCCGGCGCCGACGCCGCCGTCCTTGTCGTCAGCGCCACCGGGAACGTGCCCGTGGGCGCGGAGCTGGCCTGGGAAATGCTCACCGAGGCCGGCCTCCCCTGCCTCATCGTGGTCAACCGGATGGATCGGGAGAACGCCGCGTTCGAGGCCACCGTCGACGCTCTGCGCGAGGCCTTCGGCCGCAAGCCCATCGCGGTGACCGTCCCCATCGGAGCCGCCGAGAGCTTCCGGGGTTACGTCGACCTCGTCAACGGGACGGCCCACGAGTTCCGGGGTGACGGGGAGGCGGTGGAGACCGAACTGCCCGGCGACCTCTCCGAGGCGGTGGCCCGGGCCCACAGCTCGCTGACCGACGCCGCCGCGGAGACCGACGACGCCCTGATCGAGAAGTACCTCGAAGGGACGGAGTTGTCGGACGACGAGGTCCGCGACGCCGTCCACCGGGCCGCCTTCACTGGCACCCTGGCGCCGATCATCTGCGCCGCCGCGGCCGACGGTCGGGGCGCTGCCCTTCTCCTCGACAGCATCGTCCGATACCTCCCCTCGCCGAAGGAGAGGGTGCATCGCGGGGTGGACCCCTCCGGCAAGGAGGTGGAGATCCTCTGCTCGCCGGACGGACCCCTGGTGGCCCGCGTCTTCCGCACCTCGGTCGACAACTTCGGCAAGGTCTCCTACCTGCGCATCCTGCGGGGCTCGCTGCGCGCCGACACGCACCCGTTCAATGCCAACCGCAAGGTCGAGGAGCGCTTCGCCCAGCTCGGCCGGCCCCTCGGCAAGCAGGTCGTCACGGCGGGCGACGTCGGAGCCGGCGACATCGCCGTTGTGACCAAGCTCCAGGCCGCCGCCACCGGCGACACCCTCTGCGATCGCGCGGCGCAGGTGGTCCTGCCCTCCATCTCCACCCCCACCGCGGCCTACTCGGCCGCCATCACCGCCAAGAGCAAGGGCGACGAGGACAAGATCATGCAGTCGCTGGCGCGGCTGACGGAAGAGGAGATCACCTTCACCGTGGATCGGGACCCCGTCACCCAGGAGGTCATCGCCCACGGCCTAGGTGACATCCACCTCGACGTCGTCGTGGAGAAGATGAAGCGCAAATACGGGGTCGAGGCCACCCTTCAGGCGCCGAAGATCCCCTATCGGGAGACCATCAACGGCACCGCCCGGGTGCAGCACCGCTACAAGAAGCAGTCGGGGGGCGCCGGCCTCTACGGCGACTGCACCATCGAGATCGAGCCCCTTCCCCGGGGCGGCGGCTACGTGTGGGAGGACAAGATCTTCGGCGGCTCCATCCCGCAGCAGTTCCGGCCCTCGGTGGAGAAGGGGGTCCGCCAGTGCATCGAGCAGGGCGCCATCAGCGGCCACCCGGTGGTGGACGTGAAGGTCAGGCTGGTGGACGGCTCCACCCACCCCGTGGACGGCAAGGACATCGCCTTCCAGATCGCCGGGTCCATGGCCATGCGCGAGGCCGTGGCCAAGGCGTCGCCGGTCCTGCTGGAGCCGGTGACCACCGTCAAGGTGGTCGTCCCCGAGCGCTTCACCGGGGACGTCATCGGCCTCTTCAACACCCGGCGTGGGCGCGTGGCGGGGATGAACCCGCTCGGCGACGGCCGCTCCGAGGTCACCGCCCAGGTGCCCCAGGCGGAGATGTTCACCTTCCCCATCGACCTCCGCGCCCTCACCCAGGGCAGGGGCCGCTACTCCATGGAGTTCTCCCATTACGAGGAGGTGCCGGGGCAGGTGGCCCAGCATCTGATCGAAGCCCACGCCAAGGAGCACGCGGCCCCCACGCCCTGACCCGCCGCCGCCTCCCCGCCCTGACGCCGCCGGCGGCACCACGGGTGCCCGCCGCCCGGGGGCTTGGGCAGCCGCTACCTGGCCGTCGATCAGAGACGGAAGGCCTCGGCGAAGGTGAAGGGGTGGTGGTAGCGGAAGGCCTCGTCCTCGCCGAGGCGATGCATCGCCTCGGTCAGATCCGCCTCGAAGTCGTCGCGGACGGAGGGCCCCAGCACCGAGAGCATGGCGTGGGAGGAGGGGCCGGCCCCCATCATCAGGTCCGTCCAGTCCCTGGCCGAGGCGGCGCGTCCACCGGTGACCATGACCGTGGTGACGACGCCGGTGAAGCCGGCGGCGACCAGCATCCGCTCGATGACCTCGGGCTCGCCCAGGCGGGTGCGGTCCCCGGGGGGCCTTGGGACGACGATGGGGTGTCGCTGCTCCAGGTCCTGGAGCATCTCGTCGTAGAGGTCCTGGGCCGGCGTGGCGAGGTGGCCGTTGAGCACGGAGACGGCGATGCGGGCATCACGGCGCAGCACGCGCCGGGCCTCCTCGAGGGCGCGCTGCGGGTCGGCGAGGTAGGGGAGGGCGTCCCCCATGGTCACGACGTCGAAGGTCGAGTCGGCGAACATCAGCGCCTCGGCCGGCACGTGGAGGAAGCTCACGGCGGGGGAGGCCCGCCGCTGGGCGATGTCCAGGAGCCCCTGGGCGATGTCGATGCCGATCACCTCGCCGGAGACCCCGACCCGGTCGGCGGCCATCTGCGTGACCAGCCCCGAGCCGCAGCCGACGTCGAGCAGGCGCTCTCCCGGCAGCGGTGAGGCGATCTCCACCAGACGGGCCGCCAGGCGGCGGTGCAGGCCCGACGACCAGTCGTCGTAGGCGGGCGAGATGGCCTCGTAGTAGGCCTCGAGGTGTCGAGCGTAACGAGTCGCCGACGGCCATTCCTCGGTGGCAGGGGCGGACGGCTCCGGCGCGCTACACTCACGGGCCGGTGTGTCGGAGTAGGTGAAGGGGTCAACCATGGAGCAGGCGGCAGAGAAGGTGAACGGAAGCCCTGAGACGAAAGAGGTCGCCGCGGCGGCGAAGTCTGACCGCTCGCGGGCTGGCGAGAACTCTAGCGGCGGTACGGTCACTCTGGGCGCCGATGACCGCCTTCAAGGCAAGTTGATCATACGCAGCGATCTGGTTGTCCACGGCTCCATCGAGGGCGAGGTCGTCACCACAGGTGACATCGTCATCGAGGCGTCGGCCAATGTGAAGGCCCGGCTGGAGTGCCGCAACATCAGCATTCGCGGCCGCGTCGAGGGCGAGGTGAGCGCGCAGCAGCGCCTCCGCCTGGGTGGCTCGGGGAGCCTTCAGGGCAACATCCGGGTCGGCAAGCTCCACGTCGAGGACGGGGCGAGCTTCAACGGCCAGATCACCATGGCGGGCGCCGAGGGCTGACCCGTCGGTCGGGCGCCGTCCCCGCTCCGGAGACGGCGTCCGGTGCGTTCGCACAGTGCGGCCAGGGCCTCCTTCGGCATGCCCGGGACCCTCGGTCCAGGGGCGGCCGCCACTGCGGCAGGACCTCTGCGGCGTCCCTCAGCCCTGGACGAGGAGGGAGAGGCCCCACACGACCAGGACGCCCAGCGTGGCCATGGCGGTGACCGCGAGGGCGACGGCACGGCGGCTGGCCATGCCGTACCCGGCGGTGATCCGGGGCTCGGTCGGGGGGGTGGTGGGGCGCAGCATCATGCCTCTAATACGGCGCGCCGCCGGAGAACGTTACGGCCGATCTCCCCCAGAAGCCCGGCATCTGCTTACAATCCCGGGCGAGATCGCCGGGCGGACCCGGCCTCGTTCCGCCGATCCAGGGAGAGAAACCAGATGGCTGTTTCCGGCTACTGCCTGAAGTGCAAGAAACAAACGGAGATCAAGGACGCGGTCGCGATCACCATGAAGAACGGCAAGCCGGCCACCACCGGCACCTGCCCGACCTGCGGCACCAAGATCTTCAAGATCGGCAAGGCCGAGGTCTGAACCCAGAGCCCGCCGCAGCCTCCGGCCCGGGAGCCGGTGGCTGCGACGCGTTCTTTCCGCTAGACGGCGGACGCCCCCCCGCCCCCCCTGTCTGAGTTCAGTCGGCGTCGAGTGAGCCCGCTTGGCCCACCCCGGCGATGGAGCCGACCCGGTCGCCTTCGGCGAGGCGCATGACGATCACGCCCCTCGTCTGGCGGCCGCAGATGCGGATCTGGTCGAGCGGGATGCGGATGACCTGCCCCTGAGTCGAGATCACCATCAACTCCTCGGAGAGGTCCTCGACCACCCGCATGCCGACGATCGCGCCGATCTTGGGGATGGCGTTCTGGTCCACGGTGTAGACACCCTGGATGTTCCGGCTCTTGACCGGGTAGTCCTCCATCGGGGTCAGCTTGCCGAAGCCGAACTGGGTCACCACGAGAACGTGCCCGCGGGGGTTGACGACGTCGAAGCCGGCGATCTCGTCCCCAGGGCGGAGCCGCATCGCCCCCACCCCCATGGTGTCCCGGCCCATGGGACGGACCTCCTTCTCAGAGAAACGGGCTCCCTTGCCCTGGCGGGTGACCATGATGAGCTGGTCTCCGCCGGAGGAGATGCGCACCCAGTTGAGCTCGTCGCCCTCCTGGAGGTTGATGGCGATGAGCCCGTTGCGCCGCACCGCCGAGTAGGCGGCCGAGGGCGTCTTCTTGATCTGGCCGAGCTTGGTGGCCATCACCAGGTACTGCGCGTCCGAGAACTCGTCGACGGAGATGAGGGAGGTGATCCGCTCGCCCTGGTCGATCTCGATCAGATTGATCACCGGCATGCCCTTGGCCTGGCGCTTGACGTCGGGGATCTCGTGGGTGCGCAGCCGGAAGACCCGGCCGCGGTTGGTGAAGAAGAGCATGTCACTGTGGGTGGACGCCGTCGTCGAATGCTCGACGTAGTCCTGCTCGGTTGAGCGCCGCGCCCCCACCACTCCGCGGCCGCCTCGGTGCTGGGCCCGGTAGCTGTCCAGCGGGATCCGCTTCACGTAGCCGCGATTGGTGAGGGTGACGAAGACCTGCTCCTTGGGGATTAGGTCCTCCTCGGTCATCTCCACGTCGCCGTAGCGGATCTCGGTGCGGCGGGGGTCGGCGAACCGCTTGCGGAGGTCGGCCAGCTCGTCCTTGATGACCTGATCGACCAGGCGGGGGGTCGCGAGGAGGTCTTCCAGGCGTCCGATCTCCTTGATCAGACCCTCGTACTCTTCGCGGATGCGGCCCCCCTCCAGTCGTGTGAGGCGGCCGAGGCGGAGGTCGACGATGGCCTTTGACTGCCGCTCGCTCAGCTCGAAGCGATGTTCCAGGGCGGCCTGGGCGGCGCGCTCGTCGGCGGCGGCGCGGATGAGGGCGATGACCTCGTCAATGTGATCGAGGCACTTGAGCAGCCCTTCGAGGATGTGGGCCCGCTCCCGGGCACGGCCGAGCAGGAACCGGGTACGCCGGGTCACCACCTGGCGCCGGAAGTCGACGAAGTGCTGGAGGATCGCCTTCAGGCCGAGCACCTGGGGCCGCCCGTCGACCAGGGCCAGCACCAGCGCGCCGAACGTCGTCTGCAACTGGGTGTGGCGGTACAGGTTGTTGAGGACGGTGTGAGGACGCGCGTTGGTCTTCAGCTCGATGACGATGCGGGTGGCCTCGGCGCGACCGAACTCGTCACGGAGATCGTTGATGCCCTCGAGCTTCTTGTCGTTGACCAGCTCGGCGATGGCGGAGAGGAGCCGCGCCTTGTTGACCTGATAGGGGAGCTCGCGGACGATGATCTGCTCGCGCCCGCTCCTCGCCTCCTCGAACTCGACCTGGGCGCGGACCACGATCCGGCCGTGCCCCGTGCCGTACACCTGGGCGATGTCGCGGCCGTAGACGATGCCGCCGGTCGGGAAGTCCGGCCCGGGGATCACCTTGATGAGGTCCTCGGTGGTCGTGTCCGGGTCGTCGATGAGGCGGGTCAGGGCGTCGCACACCTCACCGAGGTTGTGCGGCGGGATGTTGGTGGCCATGCCCACGGCGATGCCGCTGGCGCCGTTGACCAGCAGGTTGGGCAGTAGGGCCGGCAGCACGGTGGGCTGAAGCACCGCCGGGTCCGCCAAGTAGGTCTCCACCATGTCGACGGTGTCCTTGTCGATATCCTCGACGAGGGTCATCGCCGCCGGCGACATCTTGGCCTCCGTGTAGCGCTCGGCCGCCGGCGGGTCGCCGTCCACAGATCCGAAGTTGCCCTGCCCGATGATGAGCGGGTAGCGCATCACCCATGGCTGGACGAGGCGAGCCATCGTGTCGTAGATCGGCTGGTTGCCGTGGGGGTGGTAGTTCTTCATGACCTCGCCGACGATGGCCGCCGACTTCTTGGTCCTGCCCGGCGCCGTGATGCCCTCTTGGAGCATCGCGTAGAGGATCCGCCGCTGCACCGGCTTGAGCCCGTCGCGAACGTCGGGCAGAGCCCGGCTCACGATCACGCTCATGGCGTAGTCCATGTAGCTCTGGCGCATCTCCAGCTCGAGGTCGATGGGCCGGATGTCGCCCGGGTGGAAAATGCTCATGACCGGCTCAACACTCCCCTTTCCGAGGCGTCGCCGGCGCCGGCGCCCGCCGTCTCCGCCGCCAGCGCCTCCCCGATCCGCCTGCTGACCTGCTGGCGGATGGCTCGCTCTGCCACACGCACCGCGTTGCCCATCGCCTCGGCGTCGCTGCGGCCGTGAGCGATGACGACCTCACCGGCAACACCCAGCAGCAGGGCTCCGCCCGTCTTCCGGTAGTCGACCCGATCGCGGATGGGGCGGAGCCGGGGCTTGAGCAGCGCACCCCCGACCCGGCCGGTGAGCGAGGACCGCACCTGGCGCGAGATCGCTCCGAACAGGAACTCGGCCGCGCCCTCCGCGGTCTTGAGGGCGGCATTGCCAGTGAAGCCGTCGGTCACGACGACGTCGCAGGCACCGCTGAAGAGGTCGCGGCCCTCGACGTTGCCGGTGAAGCCTACGGATGAGGCGCCCAGCAGGCGGTGCGCCTCGCGGACAAGATCCGATCCCTTCTCGGCTTCCTCCCCGTTGCTCAGCAGCCCGATTCGCGGGGAGTCGACGCCCATCATCAACCGCGCGTAGACGCCACCCATGACTCCGAACTGGAGCAGCCACTCGGGCTTGCAGTCGACGTTGGCGCCGACGTCGAGGAGGAAGGTGTCGGACTTGGGGGTCGGGAAGGCGGCACCGATCGCCGGACGCTCGACCCCGGCGACGCGCTTGAGGGTGAAGAGGGCGGCCGCCAGGGTGGCGCCGCTATTGCCGGCCGAGACGGCGGCGCCGGCGCGGCCCTCGGCGATCAGCCGGGTGGCGACGACGACGCTCGCGTTCCGCTTGGCTCGGACGGCGTGCGCCGGGTGCTCGTCCATCCCGATCACGGCGTCCGAGGCGACGATCTCGACCTGCTCCTCCCATCGCCGCCGGGCGCGCGCCGAGCTGGCCGGGTTGAAGGCGCACCAGGCGTCGAACGATGTCCGGAGGGCCGCAGGGTCACCGACGAGGAGAACCCGGGGACCGCTCTGGAGAGACGCCTCCACGGCGCCCCAGACGGCCGCCTGGGGGTCGTTGTCGCCGCTCATAGCGTCGACGGCGACGACGGGATCCACCATCAGGCCCCTTCCTCAGACATCGAGGTTCCGGACCGATCGCGCGTGGGTCTGGATGAAGCGGCGGCGCGGCTCCACGTCTGAGCCCATCAGCCGGTCGAAGATGTCGTCGGCCTTCAGCACGTCGTCGACCGTGACCTTGAGCAGGATGCGCTTGGCCGGGTCCATGGTGGTCTCCCACAGCTCCTCGGGATTCATCTCACCGAGCCCCTTGTAGCGCTGGACCTCGATCCTGCCCCCGCCCATCTCCTTGGACTTGGCGTCGCGCTCGGTGTCGCTGTAGGCGTACTCGGTGCGCTTCTGCTTGCCGCTTCCCTTCTCCAGCTTGTACAGGGGGGGCTGCGCAAGGTAGAGATAGCCGCCCAGGATCACCGGCTGCAGGTGCCGCCAGAAGAAGGTGAGCAGCAGGGTGCGGATGTGGGAGCCGTCCACGTCGGCGTCGGCCATCAGCACGATCCGGTGATAGCGGAGACGTTCCATGCTCATGGTGTCCCCGAAGCCGGCCCCCAACGCTGTGATGAGGTTCTTGATCTCCTCGTTGCCGAGGATCTTGTCGGCCCGGGCCTTCTCGACATTGAGGATCTTGCCGCGGAGCGGCAGGATCGCCTGATTGCGGCGTTCGCGGCCCTGTTTGGCCGAGCCGCCCGCGCTGTCGCCCTCGACGATGAACAGCTCGCAGTGCTCCGGGTCGCGCTCACTACAGTCGGCCAGCTTTCCCGGCAGCGTGGCTGACTCTAGGAGCGACTTGCGCTGGACCAGCTCGCGGGCCCGAGCCGCGGCTTGGCGCGCGCGCGCCGCCGTCAGCGACTGCTCGATGATCCGCTTCGCGTCGGCAGGGTTCTCGTCGAGGTACTGCATCAGCGCATCGCTCAGCACCATCGAGACCTGGCCGGTGACCTCGCTGTTGCCCAGCTTGGTCTTGGTCTGGCCCTCGAATTGGGGATCCTGGAGCTTGACGCTGATGACCGCCGTCAGCCCGTCGCGGACATCGTCGCCGCTCAGGTTGGGATCGTTCTCCTTGAGGATCGCCGCCTTGCGGGCGTACTTGTTCAGCGTCGAGGTGAGGGCCGAACGGAAGCCCGTCAAGTGGGCGCCGCCCTCCTCGGTGTTGATGTTGTTGGCGTAGGCGAGGACGTGCTCGGTGAACGCGGAGTTCTGGTACTGGACGGCGATCTCCACCAGCGTGCCCTCGATCGCCCGTTCCACATACATCGGCTGGCTGTTGATGACGTTGCGGTTGGCGTTCAGGTAGTGGACGAAGGCCTTGATGCCGCCCTCGAAGTAGAACGTGTAGCTGAGTTCCTGGCCCTCGTCGACCAGAGTCAGGCCGACCCCCTTGGTGAGGAAGGCCAGCTCGCGCAGGCGGTCGGAGATCGTCTCCCAGCTGTACTCGCGCTCAGGGAAGATCTGGGGGTCGGCCCACCACCGGATCATCGTGCCGCGAAGCTTCGTGTCGCCGACGACCTTCATCGGCCCGTCTGGCACACCGCGTCGATAGGACTGCCGGTAGATGTGGCCGTCCTTGTGGACCTCGGCGAGGAGGCGCTCGCTGAGGGCGTTGACCACCGAGGCGCCGACACCGTGGAGGCCACCCGAGACCTTGTAGCCGCCGCCGCCGAACTTACCGCCGGCGTGGAGCTCGGTGAGCACCAGCTCCAGCCCGACCTTCTTCTCCGTGGGATGCATGTCCACGGGGATGCCGCGGCCGTTGTCCATGACCGAGACAGACCCGTCGGTGTGGAGGGTGACCAGGATGGTGTCGCAGAACCCGGCCATGGCCTCGTCGATGGAGTTGTCGACGATCTCGCGGACCAGGTGGTGAAGGCCTCGCGTGTCGGTGGACCCGATGTACATCCCGGGTCGCCGGCGGGCCGGTTCCAGCCCCTTCAGAGCGGTCAGCTGCGCTGCCGAGTAGGCGTCGCCTTCGTCGGCCACAGGCTCTTCGCCGTGGGGGGAATCGCTGGCAATCGGCGTCGTTGTCTGGGTCAGGAGGGTTCCTCGCGGCAGCCGTTCGAGGCCATATCTATCTGACGGGAAATCGTTCTGTCGGGCCCTGTCCGCGGCGTCGCTGCAGCATGGACGTGGAGGGATATCTGTGAGTGCAATTCTACCAGTTGGGGGGTCCACCGGGCGGGCTCAGGGGGCCCTTCCAGCGCCCTGCGGGAAGCCGGCCCCGAACCCCTCCTTTCCGCCCTTTCGAAAGGCCGGCGCTAGGCTTGCCGGATGGGCCTCGAGGAGTACCGGCGCAAGCGCGATTTCACGGAGACGCCCGAGCCCGACGGGGACCGGCCCGGAGCCCCGCCCGAGGCCGCCGACCTCTGGCGCCAGCTCCCCCAGGGCCAGCGCTACTGCGTCCAGATGCACCGGGCGACGCGGCTCCACTACGACTTCCGCCTGGAGCATGGGGGCGTGCTGCTCTCCTGGGCCGTTCCCAGGGGCCCCTCCCCTGGACCCGTCCCGCAAGCGGCTGGCCGTCCAGGTACCGAGGACCACCCCCTCGACTACGGCGACTTCGAGGGGGTCATCCCATCCGGGTACGGCATGGGGACGGTGGAGCTCTGGGAGCACCAGGCACCTTCAGCTGGACCCGCAAAGTCAGGCACGGATCCCGATGCCCAGATCGCCCGGGGCGACATAGAATTCCAGGCTCTCCGGGGAGAAGCTGGCCGGCGAATTCGCCCTCGTGCGGATCGTGGATCGCGCCCCGCGTTCCGCCGGCGCCGCCGAAGCCCAGCGGAGCTTCCTTCTCATCAAGAAGCGGGACGAGGCCGCCCTCGACGGCCACGACGCCGCGGACCACGACGGCTCGGTGAAGAGCGGTCGGACCCTGGACGCGATCGCCGCCCAGGGAGGGGGCGATCCGCGTGAGCGCGACCGTGCTCGGCGCCGAAGCGCACGGGAGGCGGCGCACGCGCAGGCAGGCAGCGTCCACGCCGCCCCCGTCTGTTCTTTGCGAAAAAGGCGTTGGACATGACTTCCAGGTAGATGACACCGGCCGCAATCGACTGGTCCTGGCCGATTCCGAAGGCAAGCGCGAGGGGCAGAACCACGGCCGCGGCCGAAACATAGTCGCTCGCCCGGTCGAGCCCCTTGGAATACCCGAACATGGCCAGCCGGTCGAACCCATTGACCAGGTCGATGTCGACGGGCAGCTCCTGGGTGGACGCGTGAAAGCCCAGGCTCGCCGCCGCCAGGAGCGCTCCTCCGGCCACGGAGACGCTATCCGGGACAAGGCTCACCGAAAGCTGCGCCGGCGCGCTGAGCACGGGGCCGACGGCAAGCATGAGCAGGAGGAGAAGCCGGGGAACCGCTATTCGCTGATGCCGCATGGAGTGGACGGTATCACATGGTACCCACTCCCGTCATCCACGGTGACAGGGCGCACGGACCCGCTCCCGCCTTCAGGCCAGCGCGGATTCAATGACCGCCCGGCACATCTCCAGCGCTTCGTCGCTCACCTGGTGGCCCAGCCCCGGGACGAGCCGTTCCTGCACCGTGGCGCCGCGCTCCCGGAACTGAGCGGCGGTCCTGTGGACGCTCGGTACGTCGAAGTACGGGTCCGGGTCTCCGCAGGAAACGATCACCGGCGTTCCCTCGAAGGATCCGGCACGGCCGCAGCAGATCGGCCTCACGGTCACCGGCCGGCCCCAGGGAGGATCCGCTCAGCACGAAGATGCCACCCCAGCGCAGCGGGTGCCGCAGGGCATATTCCGCCGTCAGGCACGCGCCTTGTGAAAAGCCCCCCACGAAGGTCCTCCCGGCAGGGATGCCGGCCGCGGCGATGGCCCGCACGAGGCCGTCCACCACAGCGAGGGCGGAGGACAACCACGGCTCGTTGTCGGAGATCGGCTTGTAGAAATTGCTGGGCAGCCAGACGTGGCCGGCCGCCTGCGGAGCGAGCCACGCGAGGCCGGGCAGCTCGATTGCGTCGGAGAGCCCGAGGATGTCTTCCGCCGACGCGCCCCTTCCATGAAGGAGGATGACGGCCCCTTTCGCCTTCGAAAGCTCTTCCCCCGTTGCCAGCACCGGCTGGCCCTGATGTGGGTTGCCCCGATCCATGGTTCCTCCCGCGGATGCACCCGCCCGCCGTTTGAACGGCGTCGGGAGTCTAAACCGGGACGATGGCGAGTGACAAGGAATGCAGGCCCGGCACTGTGGGCCTGGCGCCGACTGCCCGGCCCCGCATGCCCCAGGCACAGCCCCGGCACGATGCAAAAGCCGCACCCTTCATGATACGATCTGGCGGCACCAGGCCCGTGTGACCGCACGGGGACGGTGCCCAAAACAGTCATGGGGGGAATCGATGGCCACGCTTGAGCTGAGAGACCCGAAGAGCTGCCAGTACGACTTCCTGGCGCTGGGCGCGCTTGTGCAGAGGTTCGATCCGGGCCTCGTTCCACTGCACGAGGCGGACCAGTTCCAGCGTCACTGCTCGGGAGCCGAGTACAATCCCGCCGCGAACCTCGCCGCGTGCTTCCGCCTGCGCACCGCGGTGGCGAGCGCGAACGTGCAGTACCCGCCGGGGTGGTGGGTGGAATCCCAGGTCCGGCGTGCCGGCGTGGCCGCCCACTACAAGTGGTTCCCCTACGACGGCGTGCGCGGCCCGCGCATCGCCAACACCTACTCGGACCGTGGCATCGGCGTGCGCGGGCCGGAAGGTCTGGTACGACCGTGCCAACGAGGCGGGGGCGCTGCTGGCACCGGGGGACTTCGACTGGCGGGACCTGCTGGAGATCCGGGGAGCGCGCTGGTTCCACTCCGGCGGCATCTTCGCATCGCTTTCACCTTCCACCTCCGCCCTCATCGAGGAAGGAATGAAGGCCGCGCACCGCGCCGGGACCGTGGTGTCCTATGACCTGAACTACAGGAAGAAGCTCTGGGACGCGTCGGAGGGAGGCTCCGCCCGCGCCCTGCAGGTGAACCGCAGCATCGTCTCCTGCGCCGACGTGCTCATCGGGAACGAGGAGGACCTCCAGCTCGGCCTGGGAATCGCCGGGCCGGAGGTTTCCTCGGCGCAGCCGAAGCTCGACACGCGCAGCTTCCACGGTATGATCGAGCGGACCCGGGCGCAGTACCCCGGGCTGCGGGTCATCGCCACGACCCTCCGGGAGGTGCGCTCCGCGTCGCGGCACCTGTGGAAGGCCGTGTTGTGGTGCGACGGGAAGTTCCATGAGACGGAGGAGATGGAGCTCGACGTCTATGACCGCATCGGCGGGGCGACGGGTTCGCATCGGGGCTGATCTACGGGCTTCTCACCGGGGAGACGCCGGAGACCGCGCTGCGGCTCGGGTGGGCGCACGGCGCGCTGCTCACGACGTACCCGGGGGACATCAGCATGGCCCGCCTGGACCAGGTGCGCGCCCTCGCCATGGGCGGCGGGGCGCGGGTGGCGAGGTAGGAGGCACCGTGGGATATCTCGACGATCTGTTCGGTCTTTCCGGGGAGGACCGTTGTCCTGACCGGAGGAAGCGGCGTCCTTGCCGGCGGCATGGCGGAGGCGCTTGCGCGGGCGGGGGCGAACATCTGTCTCTGGGGACGGCACGAGGATACCCTCAAGGAAGCGGCGGGCCGTATCGGGGCCGCGGGCGGCGCAAGGCCGTGTCGCCTGGGTGGTCGCGGATGCCACCAGTGAGACCTCCCTCGGGAGGCGATTGCGCGGACGGCGGAGCGATTCACGCGCGTGGACGTGCTGATCAACGGCATCGGGGGCAACAGGGGAAAGAGCGCCTTCGTGGACACCGACATGGCCGTCTTCGAGGATGTCGTCAAGCTCAATCTACGTTGCCGGGTGCATGGTCCCGACAAAGGTCTTCTCTCCGGCACTGGATCGAGAAGGGCCAGAAGGGCTCCATCATCAACCTGTGCTCCATGTCCTCCTATGTCCCGCTTTCCGGTGCCTGGGCCTATGACGCCGCCAAGGCCGGCGTGCTGACCCTCACCATGGCGGCGGCGAAGGAGTTCGCCCAGCACGGGATCCGCGTGAACGCGATTGCCCCGGGGTTCTTCGTCGGCAAGCAGAACAGGGCCCTGCTGGTGGATGAGAAGACCGGCTCCCTCACGCAGCGCGGAAAGGACATCATCGCGCGCACGCCGTTCGGGCGTTTCGGAGAGCCGTCGGACCTGCCCGGCGCCGTCATCTTCCTGGCCAGTGAGAAGGCATCGGGATTCGTCACCGGCACCTGCGTGCCCGTGGACGGCGGATTCCTGGTCGACAACATCTGACGCGGACCGACGCCGGCCTCTACGCCGGAAGGCGCCGGTTCACCCAGTCGACCATGAAATCGATGACCTGGTTCCTCTCCGGTTCGTTGTGAAGCTCGTGGTAGAAACCGTCCCAGGTCTTCAGGGTGATGTCGCCCTGGAGCCGGGCGACAAGATCCAGTGACGCCTGCGGATCCACCACCCTGTCGGCGGTCCCCTGCATGAGCAGGAGGGGCAGCGGGAACCGCCCCGCCTGGGACGCGAGCCAGTCCATGTTCTGCAGCAGGTCCCACCCGAAGCGCGTGGAGATCAGGTTGTGGTACTGCGGGTCTGTCCGCGCCGCCTCCACCACGGCCGGGTCGCGGCTGAGCGCGGCGAGCTCCACCGGGTTGCGCAGGATCAGTGACGGCAGGAGCCTCCGCATGAGCTTCGCCATGGTGACTTTCATGCGCCGGAGGGGAGACGAACGGCCTTACCAGCGGGCTGGAGGCAATGACACAGACAAGGTCCGCCTTTCGCTCCAGGCAGTACCTCAGCACCAGCGCGCCACCGAGGCTGTGCCCGTAGAGGACGAGCGGGAGCCCGGTGCTCCTTCGACGCGTCTCCGCCATGTGCCCGCCGACGGCATCGAGAAGAAGGGTGAAGGTCGTGTCGCCATGCGTCGCGTCCGTCCGGCCGTGGCCGGGAAGGTCCATGCAGGCAAAGAGGAAGCCGGCGCCGACGAACCGCTCCGCGACGTGGCGGTACCGTCCCGTGTGCTCCCCGAATCCATGCACCGCGGCGATTGCCGCGCGCGCCCTGCCGTCCGGCGCCCAGGACTCCGCGCAGATCGTTTTGCCCGGACGGGATGGTGAAAGTGTACTCGTCGTGTTTCATGGCTTCCTTCCCAGCGGATTCTATCGCGTTTCGCCGCTGCCCGATAGGCAAGACATGGCGCCCGCGCTTCTGTGCAATGCTTCGGGTCTGTACAAAGCTTCGGAAAGGAAGGACCACGATGCTGAAAACGAGACTGCTTCACCCCGAGATCCTCGCCGCCCTTGGAAGCGCGGGTCACGGGTCACGCGTGCTGATCGCCGACGGCAATTATCCCTTCTTTACCGGGTTCTCCCCCGTCCGCCCAGGTGGTGTACCTCAACCTGCGGCCCGGGCTCGTCG
>CAWEEP010000006.1:0-7798 GCA_963808125.1 Candidatus Dormiibacterota bacterium | reverse complement strand
TTGCGTGTATTCGTTCAGTTCGGTAGGCGCAGGCAGGCAACGCCCGCCTCCAGGGCCTCCAGGGCCCTGGGCGCGTCGTAGTGGACGTCGGCGACGATGGGCAGTGGCGAGTTGCGGACGATCTCCCTCATCGCCTCGCCGGCCTCCGGCGTGTCACAGGTGACGCGAACGATGTCGGCGCCGGACTTGGCCGCCCGCTCGATCTGGGCCAGGGTGGCGGCGACGTCCTCGGTCTGGGTCTTGGTCATGGTCTGAACGCTGATCGGCGCGGCCCCGCCGATGACCACGGAACCGACCCGGATGGGCACGGTGCGGCGGCGGTTGGGAGGGGTCATCGGCCGGCTCTGCAGCCGGCGTCGGCCGGAATGCGGCGGCTCCCGGACGCGTGGCCGGAGGTCGGGGAGGTCATCACGGGGCGCTCTCCGACGATGTGGTTGATGTCGCTGATGCGTGATGAGCACCACCGCCAGGATAACGAAGGCTGCGCCGATGGCATACGCCAGCGCCTCGTGCCGGGGGTCGAGCCGCTTGCGGCGCACCGCCTCGATGACGATGAAGAGCACCCTCCCGCCGTCGAGGAACGGGATGGGCAGGACGTTGATGAAGCCCAGGGCGATGCTGATAGACCGATCAGCCAGAGGAACTGCACCCATCCCTGCTGGATGCTGGAGCCCGCCTCGGTGGCGATGCCGACCGGCCGGAGAGCTGCTGGGCCGCGACCGTCGGGTGGACGAAGAGCTGGCCCAGGACACCGAGCGTTCCCGTGACGTAGGTGGGGATCACTCCGAACCCGTCACCCACCGCCTGGAGCAGCGGGGCGCCCGGCGTCTGCGCCAGGAAGCCGATCCGCCAGGCCGCCGTGTAGCCCACCTGGCTGCCGTCGCCGTCACTGACGCCGGAGAGCGCGACGGAGGTGAATTTCGTCGCCGGGCTGCCCTCCACGAAGCCGCTGACGAGGTCACGCCGTTCCCCCGCGGGGCCGCGCCGGGACCTCCGGGGCCCAGGGGACCGCGTCGCCAGTCCGGGGGCGAAGGCGGTGACGGCGACTCCGCCCGTCCCCGCCAGGAGGGCGGCCGGATCACCGGTGCCCGTCGGCTCGCCGTTGACGGCGGTGATGACGAGCGCCTGGCCGGTGAGGTCGTTGGGCAGAACCCCCTGCGCGATGTTGGTGTAGACGACCAGCTCCGGGGTGATCGTGGCGGTGTGGGTGTCGCCGTCGGAGCTGCGGTAGACGACGGTCGTGGGGCGCCCCTGGCTGGCCTTGGTGGCGGCATGGAGGTCGTCGGAGATGGTCGTGACGGTCGAGTTGTCAATGCGGGTGGAGCCCAGGCTGAGGATGACGTCGCCATTGGTCAGGCCCGCCCGGGCCGTCGGCTGGCCGGAGGGGATCTGAGAGGGGTGGTCTGCGCGTAGACGACGCCGAGGCACAGCGCTCCGAACACGAAGTTGATGACGACGCCGGCCACGATGGTGACCAGCCGCCGGGGCATGGTCGCGCGGTAGAAGTTGCGCTCGCCCGCGTCCGCCTCCCCTTCCAGCCCGAGCATGCCGGCCATGCGCACGTAGCCCCCGAGGGGAAGCGCCCGCACCGAGTAGTCGGTGTCGCCACGACGCACGTGGAGGAGTCGCCGCCGAAGCCGATGGAGAACTCGTCGACGCGGATATGGAAGAGCTTGGCGAAGCCGAAGTGTCCGCCCTCGTGGACGACGACGACGATGGTGAAGACCACCGCGAAGGCGATGACGTCGATGGCGGCACCGGCGAGCCCGGACATCAGCCGACCAGCGCCCCCGCCACGCCGCCGGCGGGCCCAGGCATCGGCATCCACGACGTCGTCGAGGAACGGGCGGTCGATCCGGGAGCCGCCTCGACCGCCTCAGCGACGGTGGCGACGATCTCGTCGAAACGGCACCCGCCATGGAGGAAGGCGTCGACGCAGGACCTCGTTGGCGGCGTTGAGCACGGCCGGGACGACACCGCCCAGCTCCCCGGCGCGCCGGGCCAGCGGAACCGCCGGGAAGCGCACCGGATCGGCGGGCTCCAGGTGCAGCGGCGAGACGGCGGGCAGATCCGGCGGCGGAGCGATCCCCGCCAGCCGCTCGCCGCCACTGAGCGCCAGGGCGATGGGGAGGCGCATGTCGGGGACGCCCAGCTGCGCCTTGACGGCACCGTCGACGAACTCGACCATCGAGTGGACGATCGAGGAGGGGTGGATGACCACGTCGATGCGCGCGTACTCGACGTCGAAGAGGAAATGGGCCTCGATGATCTCCAGCCCCTTGTTCATCATCGTCGCGGAGTTGATGGTGACCTTGGGGCCCATGTTCCAGGTGGGATGACGGAGAGCCTGCCCCGGCGTGATGTCCCGGAAGGTGGCGGGGTCACGATTGCGGAAGGGCCCCCGCTGGCGGTGAGGATGAGGCGGGCCACCGATGACGGCTCCTCCCCCCGCAGGCACTGCCACAGCGCCGAGTGCTCGCTGTCGATGGGCACGATGCGGGCGCCGCCGGCACGGGAGCGGGCGATGACGATATCGCCGGCCATCACCAGCACCTCCTTGGTGGCGGTGGCGACGGTGTTGCCCGCGTCGAGCGCCGCCAGGGTCGGTCGCAGCGCCGCCGCGCCCGTGATGGCGACGCAGACCGTGTCGCTGGGCATGGCCGCGATCTCGCAGGCGGCATCGAGGCCGACCCCCCAGCCCGCCGGGACCGCGGCGCCCGGCTCGGGGTTGACGACGGCGACCCGGGTCACGCCGAACCGGTCGGCGATGGCGCGGAGCCCCTGGATGTCGCGCCCCGCCACCACTCCCGCCAGCGCGAAGCGCTCGGGGAAGCGGGCGATGACGTCGACGGCCTGCGTGCCGATGGATCCGGTAGCTCCGAGGAGGACGACGCGGCGTGGTGTCATGGGTGGCTGCTGGAACTCCGCGTGGAGGGGCTGGGCGCCGGGGCGCGGGGACGGGCTCACCGGAAGCTGATGAGCACCAGAAGGCAATATACGGCCGGGCCGACCATGAGGAGGCTGTCGAGGCGGTCGAGCAGTCCGCCATGGCCGGGGATGAGGTGGCCGGAGTCCTTCACCCCGGTCTGCCGCTTGAGGGCCGACTCGGCGAGGTCGCCGCCCTCGGCGGCGATGGCGATGAGCACCCCCATGCCGACGGCGGCCACCGGCTGGAGGGAGAAGAGCAGGGGGCCGGCGATGCCGGCGACGAGGATGGCGCCGACGGCGCCACCCACCGCCCCCTCCACCGACTTGCGGGGAGAGATGGAGGGGAAGAAGGGGTGGCGGCCGAAGGCATGGCCCGTGAAGTACGCGAGCGTGTCGGTGGCGACGACGGCGCCGATGACGGTGCCGACCAGCCGGAGGCCGAAGTCGGCGTTGGAGCCGTGCCAGTGGTACAGCGCGAGGAGGCTGCCCAAGCCGATGCCGACATAGAGGCTGCCGCCCAGTCCCGCGGCCCAGCCGGCCCAGGGGATGCGCCGCAGCACGGCGACGAGCATGGCGGCGAGCAGGGCCGCCGGGAGGATGACGTCGAGCCGGCCCCCGGGCCCGGGGAGGACGGCGCGCTCGGCGAGCCAGACGGAGAGGGCCATGACCAGCCACCGCGGCGGTGCCGCTGGGAGCCGCACCAGGAGCCCGGTGAGCTCCCACGCCCCCAGGGCCGCGGCGGCACCGATCAGCACGTCGAGGGGGATGCCGCCCGCGTAGAGCATGCTCCCCACCAGGGCCACCAGCACCACGCTGGAGATCACCCGGGGGGTCAGGTTCATCCTCCGCGCGGTGCGCTCCGGGCGCCCGGCTTCGGCGGCAGCCGTACCGGCGTCCTTGGTCGGGGAGGGTGCCCCCTCCTCCACCGTGCCGTCGGCGGCCGGGGTCATCCCGCCTGCGAGGCGGTGGCGCGGCCGGCGCCGTCGCCGCGTGCGCGTGCCACCTGCCCGAAGGTGCGGCGCCGCGACGCGAAGTCGCGGAGCGCGAGCCCGACGTCCGCGGGCCCGAAGTCGGGCCACAGCGTCTCGGTGACGTGCAGTTCGGCGTAGGCGCCCTGCCAGAGCAGGAAGTTGCTGACCCGCAGCTCGCCGGCGGTGCGGATGACCAGGTCGGGGTCGGGCAGACCGGCGGTGTAGAGGGCGCTCGAGAGGGTCGCCTCGTCCAGCTCGCGGAGGTCGGCGCCGCCGGTGGCCAGCTCGCGGATGGCCTCCACCAGCTCGCTTCTCCCACCGTAGTTGATGGCGACATTGAGGATGGCGGTGGTGTTGGCGGCGGTCTTCGCCTCCGCCCGGCCCACCTTGGCCCGCAGACGCAGGCTCAGCTTGCTGCGGTCGCCGATGACGCGCACCTGCACGCCCTTGGCGTCCAGCTCGTCCACCTCCGACGCCAGGGTCTCCTCGAACAGCCTCATCAGCGAGATCACCTCGCCCCGCGGCCGCTGCCAGTTCTCCGTGCTGAAGGCGTACAGGGTGAGGATATGGACCCCGGCGTCGTTGCAGGCTTCCATGACCTGGCGGATGGCCCGGACCCCCTCGCGATGCCCCGCCGCCCTGGGCAGATGGCGCCGCCGAGCCCACCTGCCGTTGCCGTCCATGATGATGCCGATGTGGCGCGGCAGATCAGGACTGGCCGGCTCGGGGATGGCGGCGGGAGGGGGTGGGCGGTGCATGGGTCTGAACGGGGGAACGGCCGTGGAACGCCGACCGTTTCGGCGATCGTCAGAGGCTAGACCTCGAGGATCTCAGCCTCCTTCTTCCTCGCCACCTCGTCAATCGTGGCGACGAACTGATCCGTGATGCGCTGCACCTCGTCGACGGCGCGGTCGACCTCGTCACGGCTCACATGACCGTCCTTCTCCAGCCGGTGCAGGTGCTCGTCCTCGTCGCGCCGGATGTTGCGCACGGCGACCCGGGCGTCCTCCGCCTTGCGCTTGCAGAGGCGGACCAGCTCATGACGGCGATCCTCGGTGAGCTGCGGGATGGCGATGCGGATCGTCTGGCCGTCATTGCCCGGGGTGAGGCCGAGATCCGAGCGCAGGATGGCCTTCTCGATGGCGACGATGGCGCTGCGGTCATAGGGCTGGATGACGAGGAGACGCGCCTCCGGGGTGGAGATGCCCGCCAGTGAGATGAGTGGCGTCATGGCGCCGTAATAGTCGACCTGGAGCCGCTCCACCAATGAAGGGCTGGCCCGTCCGGTGCGGACCGTGCTCAACTCCTTGTGCAGCGTCTCCACGCTCTTCTCCATCCGCGTCTCCGCCTCGCGGAGGCGTGCGGCCATGTTCTGGAGCGCTTCGTCGGCCTTGGCTCGATCGGTCATTCCGTCACCCCGTGCGAATCGACCCGCGTGCCGATGTCCGCCCCGAGGATCACCCGTTCCAGGTTGCCCTCGACCAGGAGGTTGAAGACGATGATCGGCATGTGGTTGTCCATGCACAGCGTCAGGGCGGTGTTGTCCATGATGGTCAGCCCGCGGTTGAGGACCTCGAGGTAGGAGAGGTGCCCGAAGCGGGTCGCCTCGGGATGCGTGACGGGGTCGGCCGTGTAGATGCCGTCCACCTTGGTGGCCTTGAGGAGCACCTCGGCCCCGATCTCGGCGGCACGCAGGGCGGCCGTGGTGTCGGTGGTGAAATAGGGGCTGCCATGGCCGCCCGCGAGGATGACGACGCGGCCCTTCTCCAGGTGGCGCACCGCCCGCAGCCGGATGAACGGCTCGGCGACCTGCTGCATGGCGATGGCGCTCTGCACCCGGCACTGCATGCCCCGGTGCTCGATGGCGTCACGCAGGCTGAGAGCGTTGATGACCGTCGCCAGCATGCCCATATAGTCGCCGGTGACCCTGTCGATGCCCTGACGGCTGATCTCCAGGCCCCGGACGATGTTTCCGCCGCCGACGATGATCGCCAGCTGCACGCCGTGGGCCACGACCTGCTCGATCTGCTGGGCGATGAGCCGGACGGTGGCCATGTCGATGCCGAAGGCGCTGTCACCGAGCAGCGCCTCGCCGGACAGCTTCAGCACCACCCTGCTAAAGACGGGACGACCGCCGCCCGTCTCCGCACTGCGGGTGGCGTCCGGCCCGGCCGTCTCCAGCACCATCAGTCCTCGTCTCCCTCTTCCCCGGTGGACCTCTCGCCGACCTGGAAGCGGACGAAACGGCTCACCGAGATGTTCTCGCCGGTCTTGGCGACGACCTCCTGGATGAGCTCCTTGACCTTCTTCTTGCGCTTCTCGTCACGGATCCACGGCTGCTCCAGCAGGCAGACATCGCTGTAGAAGGCGGCCAGCTTCCCGACCAGCATCTTCTCCACCACGGCCTCGGGCTTGCCCTCCGACTGGGCGCGGAAGATGTTCATCTCGCGCATCAGGCGCGCCGGGGGGACGTCCTCCGGCCGGACGTACTCGGGGTTGGCGCCGGCGACCTGCAGGGCCAGCTCGCGGGCCAGCTGCTTGAAGTCGTCGGTCTTGGCCACGAAGTCGGTCTCGCAGTTGATCTCCACGAGCACGCCGAGCTTGGGCAGCCCGCCGCCGACGGCGTGGACGTACGACTCGATGACACCCTCGTCGGTGTTGCGCCCCGCCCTGCCGGCGGCCTTGGCGATGCCCTTCTCACGGAGCCGGTCGCGGGCCTTCTCGAGGTCGCCGCCGGTCTCGGCCAGCGCCTTCTTGCAGTCCATCATGCCGGCCCCGGTCAGATCCCGGAGTTCCTTGACCATGGCGGCGGTGATCTCGCTCACGAGGCGACCTCCGGGGCGGCGGGTGTGCGCTTGGCCCGAGGTGCCCGAGCGGGTTTCGCCGGCGCCTCGGCCGCATCCGCGCCGACCGGGGCGGCCGCCTCCGGCGGGGCGGCCACGGCGGGGGCCTCGGCCTCGGCAGGCACCTCGACCTCGACGGCGGCTTCGGCAGCCAGCACGGCGGCGGCCGCGTCGGCGTCGTGCCGCTCTCGCATCTCTCGCTCGCTGAAGAGGCGCTGACCCTCGAGGATGGCGTCGGCGATGGCGTTGATCACCAGGCGGCAGGAGCGGATGGCGTCGTCGTTGCCGGGGATGACGTGCTGGATCTTGTCCGGGTCGCAGTTGGTGTCGACCAGGGCGATGACGGGGATGCCCAGCTTGTTCGCCTCGGTGACGGCGAGACGCTCTTTCTTGCAGTCGATGACGAAGACGGCACCGGGGACGCGCTTCATCTCCCCATCCCGCCGACGCCGCCACCGGCGCCGCCAGATGTCATTGATGCGGTGGACCCTCCCAGCACAGCGGACGACGACGCAGCGGCGATCTGCGGCCGGCGCGTGTGACCCCCGACGCCAGCGACGCCGCCACCGCCGGGGCATTTTAAAGTTGCGGCGGCTGACCTGCTGCAGGTCGATCGGGGAAGCAGCAGCAGTAGCAGCAGCAGCAGCAGCGGCAGCAGCAGACGAAAAGCCGCCGCCACCGACACCTGAGCCACGGCCGCCGCCACCACCACTGTAGGCGTCGGCACCGCCGGCGGCCGACTCCAGGCGCCGCATCATGATCGGCCCGTCGCGGTCGGCGGCCAACGAAGCAGGGCTCGACGTGCTCGATCCTACGGTCGTGAGCAGGGACGTCGTCGACGCCGCCATCGTGGACAAGGCGGCGGTGGAGAGCGACGGGAGCGGCGCCGACGACGGTGTTGTGATCGATGACGCAGACGACGACGAAAGCTGCGGCCGCGACAGGCGCGTTGGGAACGCGTCTGCAGCAGGCCGTCAAGGATTTCGGAGCGCAGGCGAGTGGCGGGGGCGCCGAGGATCGCTGGTGACGAAAGCGACTGCCCGGTAGTCAATGCGT
>CAWEEP010000005.1:0-21615 GCA_963808125.1 Candidatus Dormiibacterota bacterium | reverse complement strand
ATCCGGGCCATGCACGAGCAGGGACGTCTCACGGTGACGCGGATCAAGCGCTGAGGCCTCAACCTCGGGTCAGGCGACGCCGGCGGCCTCCAGGGCCAGGTCGTGGAGCAGCCCGTTGCTGGAGATGCCCGGCCCCCCGATCGGCGAATCGGCGCTGCGGTCGGTGAACCGGCCGCCCGCCTCCTCGACGATCACGGCGAGGGCGGCGAAGTCCCAGAGGTTGGCGCGCGAGGTCCAACCGATGTCGGCCGACCCGCGTGCCACGGAGAGGTGGGACAGCGAGTTGCCCATGCCGCGGCCATCCCAGCAGCGGGCGGCGAGCTGGCGCAGACGCTCGTCGGTGCCGGCGCGGATGAAGCCGGGAAGGCTGGTGTGGGCGAGCATGGCCTGGTCCAGGCGATCGACGGACGAGACGTGGATGGGGACGCCGTTGACGGTCGCGCCCTCGCCCCGCGCGGCGGCGTAGCGGTCGCTCCGGCAGGGGACGGAGGCGACGGCGCAGACGGTGTTCCCGTCGTGCTGCAGGGCGATGAGGCACGCCCAGGTCTCGTAGCCGCGGATGAAGCTGCGCGTGCCGTCGATGGGGTCGATGATCCAGCGGGCTCCCGCCGTCTCGGCCAGATCGCCGCCGAACTCCTCGCCGAGGACCCTGTCGGACGGGCGATGACGGGCGACGTGCTCGCGGATGCGCTCCTCGACCCGCCGGTCCGCCTGCGTCACCTCGGTGAGGTCGGCCTTGCGCTCGACGCGCAGGTCGAGGGAGCGGAAGAGGCCCATGGCGATGGGGTCGGCCAGGTCGGCAAGCTCGTGGGCGAACTGGAGGTCGTCGTTCATCGCCCCCACGGTACGCGGCTGGGACACGGGGCTGGATCTGGCAGAATCGGGGGTCAGAACACCGGCACCATGGAGAGGTCAGCGCGTGGCAGTCCTCGAACCGTGTGACAACTGCGGCCGGCAGACGGCGATCTACCGCCTCGCAGCGGTGATCCTGGACGGCCGGATGGCACGCGTCTGCCCGCTGTGCGCCTCCACCGAGAAAGAGCGGATCGACATGCCCTTCTCCCCCCGTTCCGACCAGGGGGCGATCCAACCGAGCACCTCACGCGACGTCTGGTGAGCGAGCGGTCCTTCTCAGCGCGTCTGGCCGAGGGCGGCCGCGAGCTGGGCTCGCTGCTCTGCCTCGGCCTCGACCCGTCCGGCTGTCGCGACGTGGCGGAGGTCGAGCGTTTCTGCTCCGCCATGCTCGACGCCGCGCTGCCCCACATCGTCGCCGTCAAACCCAACCTCGCCTTCTTCGAGCAGCACGGCTCGGCGGGCCTGGCCGTCCTGGAGCGGGTGCGCAAGCTGATCCCTCCCTCCCGGCTCGTCGTCCTCGACGCCAAGCGCGGGGACATCGGCACCACCGCCGAGGCCTACGCGCGCGCCCTCTTCGACGTCTGGGGCGGACGCGGTGACGGTCAATCCGCTCCTCGGCGCCGGACTCCGTGATCCCCTTCCTGGCCCGGGCCGGGACCGCCGCCCTGGTCGTCGCCCGCAGCAGCAGTCCCGGTGCCGCCGACTTCCTGGAGGCGCCGCTGGAGGGTGGCCGGCCCCTCTACACTCGGATCGTGGAGAGGGCGCTGACCTGGGAGGGCCCCGGCGAGATTGGCTTCGTCGTCGGGGCGACCTCCGTGGCGGCGATCACAGAGGTGCGCGCCCTGGCGCCGGGCGCCCCGCTGCTCCTGCCCGGGGTCGGCGCGCAGGGCGGCGACCTCGAGGCGGCCGTCGCCGCCGGGCTGGACGGGGACGGTGCGGGGATGCCTGCTGCCGGTGTCGCGGGGCATCACCGGCGCCGCCGACCCGGCGGCCGCGGCGCTCCTCCTGCGGCGGCGCATCGAGACGGTGCGGGAGACGCGTCGGTGAGCGCCAGAGCCGTCATCGAACTGTCGGGTCACATCATCGACAGCATGGTGCTGCCCCAGTTTTCGAACTCCATCATGGATTTGGGGGCGACGTTCCACGTCGAGGAGTTCCGGGTCGGCACCCGTCTCGACGAGCCCTCCTTCGCTCGCCTCACCGTCGAGGCGCCGGACGAGACCCAGCTCGCCGCGGTGCTCGCCGCCTGCCAGCAGCACGGCGCCACGGTGGTGGGCGGCGAGAGCGTCGCCACCGCACCCGCCCCCGCCGACGGCGTGTTCCCAGAGGACTTCTACACGACTAGCAACCAGCCGACGGCGGTCAGGGTGGGCGGGGAGTGGGTCACCGTGGACAGCATCGAGATGGACTGCGCCGTGGTCGTCGACGCGGGTCGCGCCCGGGCCGTGCCGGTGACCGACGTCCGGGCCGGCGACGCCGTGGTGACGGGGCGCGCAGGCGTCCGCCTCACCCCGGTGGAGCGCGGCCGGGGCAAGGAGATCTTCGGTTTCGTCAGCAGCTCGCTGGCTCCGGAGAAGCCCAAGCACGAGGTCATCCGCGAGCTGGCCGAGACGATGCGCAAGGTTCATGACAGAAACGGCCGGATCTGCTTCGTCGGCGGGCCCGCCATCGTGCACACTGGCGGCGGGCCGCACCTCGCGCGGCTCATCAGCATGGGCTACGTCCAGGTCCTCTTCGCCGGCAACGGCCTGGCCGCCCACGACATCGAGTCGCAGTCGTTCGGCACCTCGCTGGGGGTGGGCCTGGAGAAGGGTCTGCCCATCGAGGCCGGCCACGCCCTGCACATGCGCACCGTCAACCAGATCCGCGCCGCCGGCGGCATCGCCAAGGCGGTGGAGACGAAGCTGGTGCGCCGCGGCGTGATGTACGAATGCGTCCGCGCCGGGGTCGAGGTCGTCCTCGTCGGGTCGATCCGCGACGGGGCGCCGTTGCCCGACGTGGTCACCGACGTGCTGGAGGGGCAGCGGCGCATGCGGGCGGCTCTGGTGGGGGTGGACCTCTGCCTCATGTGCGCCTCGATGCTGCACGCCATCGCCACCGGCAACCTGCTGCCCGCCGCGACCAAGGCGGTGTGTGTCGACATCAACCCCTCCGTCGTCAGCAAGCTGGCGGATCGGGGCTCGTCGCAGACCCTGGGGCTGGTGACGGATGTCGAGTCCTTCCTCCGGGAGCTGGTGGAGGCTCTGGCGACGGAGAGGGTGTGACCGCGCCGCGCCGGCCCGGGTGGGGCGGCGGCGATCCGCCGCCGGGGGCGGGCGCGCACGGCGTCGTGGTGGTTTCCGCCGGCCCGGCTGAGGATCACGCCGCCCCCGGCCATCCCGAGCGGCCCGACCGGGTCACCGCGATCCTGGATCGGATCTCGGTCGAACCCGATCTGGCCGGGCTTCCGCGCCTGGGCCCGGACGCTGTGGACGACGCCGCCCTTCGGTCGGTGCACAGCGCCTCCCATGTGGCGACGGTGCGAGAGCTCGCCACACGCGGCGGCGGCTGGATCGACGCCGACACGTACTGCTGCCCCGGGACGTTCGCGGCGGCGCTGGGATCGGTGGGGGCGGCGCTGGCCGCGGTCGACGCCGTCCGCGACGGGCGCACCCGGCATGCCTTCGCCGTGGCGCGGCCGCCGGGGCATCATGCCGGCACCGGAACGGCGATGGGTTTCTGCATCTTCAACAACGCGGCCATCGCCGTCCGCCATGCCCAGCGACGCGGGATCGACCGGGTCGCCGTCGTCGACATCGACGTCCACCACGGCAACGGCACGCAGGAGATCTTCTGGGACGACGCCTCCGTTTTCTACGCCTCGCTCCACGAGTGGCCGCTCTTCCCCGGCACCGGCGAGGCGGCGGCGCGCGGCGGACCGCTCGCGCGCGACCTCACCCTGAACGTCCCGCTCCCGCCCGGGACCGGCGGCGAGACGTGGCTTCGGCGCTTCGACGGCGACATCCTGCCCGCGCTGGACCGCTTCCGTCCCGGGCTGATGGTCGTCAGCGCCGGGTACGACGCGCATGCCGCCGACCCCCTTGCCACCCTGCGCCTCACCGCGCAGACGTATTCGCTCGCCGCCACCCGGCTGCGCGACCTCTGCGCCGCGGCAGGGATCGGTTCGGTCTGGCTGCTGGAGGGCGGATACGACCTGGCCGCGCTGGGCGATTCGGTGGCCGCCACGCTCTCCGCCCTCGCCGGGGATGCCCGGGACTGACACCCGATGGGCCCCCGTCTCGTTTACCTTGTCGAGATGCGCCGTCCAGCCGCGACCGTGGCCGTCATGGGGACGATCGCCACTCTCGCCGCCTGCCTCGGCGGATGCGCCCTGGGCAAGCCGACGGGGGTGGTGACCAATCCGCCGGGGACGCCCATTCCCACCACCGCCACGCCCACCGCGGTGGTGGGGACGTCGGCGCCGCAAACGAGCGGCGATCGCACCGTGCTCGCCCAGGACGGCCTGAACATCCACAGCGGGCCCTCCCTCTCGGACACCGTGGTGGGAACGGCGTCGTGGGGCGTCTCCCTGAGCGTCACCGGCTACAACGCCGCCGGCGGTGGCCTCTACAGCGTGCAGGGGGCGACCACCCCGGGGTGGATCAGCGCCGACCCGACGCTCAGCGCCACCGGGGACCTCGACGCCACCGCCTTCCAGGACAAGGACGTCGACGGCGTCCTCTACCCGCAGGGATGGACCTTCGTCGACAATCCGGGCGAGGTCCTCTTCATGCCCGAGAGCGGCACCGACCTCCCCACCCTGGTGATCCGCACCGGCACCAGCCTGGCGGCGCTTGGCACCTCGGGGCTGCCCGGGTACAGCCTGGTCAGCCGCGACGACGAGGTGGTGGCCTGCGGCTACACGGGAATCCTGGCGGAGTACACGGCGCCGCCGGCGGCGACGCCGGAGCCGACCCTGGACGCGGGCGGGGGCACCGTCCACCTGCTCCCGTACTTCGCCCAGTTTCGAGCCGAGGTGACGGCCAGCTTCTGGCTCGACATCGAGATCAACTACGCCACGCCGGAACAGCTCACCATCTTCGACAACGCGTACAACAGCATCCGGGTCCCCTTCCCGGCGTGCGAGCTCCCGGCCCCGTCGTCGAGCCCGTCGCCTGGGAGCTGAGCCGATGTGGACGAGGGAGATCGGGGTCGACACCGCCCGCGCCCAGGTGGTGGACATCACCGAGGCGGTGGCCGCCCTGGTCCACGCTGAGGGGGACGGCCTGCTCAGCGTCTTCGCGCCTCACGCCACGGCCGGGTTGGCGCTGATGGAGACGGGGAGCGGATCGGAGGCGGACCTGGTGGCCGCGCTGCAGCGCCTGCTCCCCCGCAACGACCGCTACGGGCATCGCCACGGCAGCCCGGGGCACGGCGCCGACCATCTGCTGCCGGCGCTGGTCTCGCCGTCCTTGGTCGTGCCGGTGGCCGGCGGCCGGCTGCTGCTGGGAACCTGGCAGCGGCTTGTGCTCGTCGACCTCAACCGCGACAACTCCCAGCGCCGCGTCCGGCTCTCCTTCCTTCAGGGCTGACGCCACCGCTCAGCTGACGCTGACGTAGCTGGCGGCGACGAGCGCGGAGTGGGCGAGGCTCATGAGAAGCGCGCTCATGGCGACGAGGGCGATGTACGCCGCGCCGATCCACAGGCGGGTGACCCCTGGCGATGGCGGGGCTCGGCGCCCATCCGGGCGGCCTTGAAGCGTCCCCAGACGGAGTAGATGCCGACCAGGAAGATGAGGAGGAGGAAGGGGTTGAAGTAGGTGAGGCCCGCCACCTGGCTGAGCAGGACGGCGCCGAAGATGACGAGGCCCGCCACGTTGGTCCACGTGCTGACCGCCCCGGCGATGCGGCCGCCGTCGAGCGGGCTGAAGGGGATGAGGTTGAAGAGGGTGAGCAGGAAGCCGAAGTAGCTGAGGGCGAAGGCCAGGGCCACGCCGTGGCTCACCACCGGCTGGGCGAGGGTCCACAGGTACAGCGCGAGCGTGGCGAGAAAGCCGAACAAAGGGCCGCCGATGGCGATCACGGACTCGACCCGCCGGTCGATCCCCAGGCCGCGGTGGGCGGTGAAGGCCCCGAAGGGCCCGAGGAACACGGGGGCGGAGACGGGCACACGCTCCGCCTTGGAGAAGAGGAAGTGGCCCATCTCGTGGATGAGGATGAGGGCGACGATGCCCACGCCGAAGGCGAATCCGAAGATCTGGGCATAGATGAGCGGGGCCACCAGCATGCTCAGCGCCGTCAGCCCGAAGTTGCCGAACTTGAAGAGGACGAAACCGTCCTTGACGAAGGCGAGCGCTGCCGCCGCCAGGCCCCCCAGGACGCCGCCGCGGCGCTGGTTCTGCCCGGCGGGGCGCCGCCCGGACGGCTGCGGGGTGTCGGTGGTGGACGATCCCCAGCCCGGGGGCAGGTACCGCGGGGCCGCGTCGAGGCTGCCCGGGGGCGGGTAGACCGTTCCCGGGTGCGGTGCCGCCACCGGCAGATCTGCCCCGCCGGGGAGGGACCGGGATCGCCGGGGTCGGGAGCGGGTCCCATCTGCCGACGATGATGGCACGCTCGCCGACTCCGCCCAACCGGTCGATCTCCCTCCCCGGGTGGCGCCCGGTGGCCCCGGCCGGGTATCGTCGGCGTTCCGATGGATGAGAACAGCCTTCGCGGGTCGCGCATCGGTGTGATCGGTGCCGGGGTCATGGCCGAGGCCATGCTCAGCGGCCTTCTCGACCGCCGTCTGGTGGACGCGTCCGCCGTCACCTGCAGCCATCCCCGCGAGGCACGCCGCGCCGAGCTGGCGGAGCGGTACGGGGTCACGGCGGGGGAGGCGAACGCGGAGGCGGCCGCCTCGGCGGACATCGTCCTCCTCGCCGTGAAGCCGCAGATGCTGGGCGCCGTCCTGCCACAGCTGAAGCCGGTGATGCGACCAGACCAGCTGGTCATCAGTATCGTCGCCGGGGCCAGCAGCCGTTTCTTGAGCGGCGCCCTCGGCCACCCCGCCGTCGTCCGCGCCATGCCCAACACCCCGTCGCAGATTGCCCGGGGCGTCACGGTGTGGTTCGCGACCGATGCCGTCGACGAGGCGGGCCGGGAACGCACGAGAGCCATCCTCTCGGCGCTGGGCCGCGAGTTCGAGGTGCGTGACGAGCGCCAGGTTGCCATGGCCACCGCCGTGAGCGGAACCGGCCCCACCTACATCTTCCTGTTCATCGAGGCGCTCACCGACGCGGCGGTCCACCTCGGCTTCCCCCGCCACGTCGCCCGCGAACTGGTCCTCGACACCATGAGCGGCTCGGCGGCCTTCGCCCAGGCCAGCGGACGCCACGTCGCCGAGCTGAGGGACATGGTCGTCTCCCCGGGGGGCACCTCGGCGGCGGCCCTGTACGAACTGGAGAAGGGGCGGTTCCGCACCGTCATCAGCGACGCGGTCTGGGCGGCCTTCGAACGAACCCTCAGCATCGAGGCCGGGCTCGAGGGCCTGCCTCCGGCCCCCTCGCCGCGCCCCCGCTGAGACCGATCCGGGGGGGCCGAAGCCGCCTCCGCCGTCGCGGGGCCGTTCAGATATGAAACCGGATGCGATGTGGGCACCCGGTTTGTTGCATTCGCCATCAAGGGTTCGTCACGCCGTTTGAGGCGTTCGCCGCGATGTTCTAGGCTTGGGTCGACCCAGGGTGGGTCGGACTGCCATGTTCATCGCGAGGGGGACGCGTGCCAGGCAATGGCATCGACTTGAGCCATGAGGCGGTGGCATCGCCGGCCCGCGTTTGCCCCACCCACAGCGAGACCGCGTGCTGGGCCGCCGCCGCCGGCATCGCGGCCGTGGGCGCCTTCCTCTACCTCCTCGGGGTCCTGCCGGTTGGCGCCTTCCACACGGCGCAGATGCTGCCCTGGCCCTTCTTCATCGCGCTCTTCGCCGTCACCGAGTGGTGGCGGATCCACGTGCCGTTCCGGCGCGGCGCCTATGTGCCGGCCCTCAGCGGGCTGCCGCTCGCCGTCGGCCTGTTCGTGCTGGTTCCCTGGAGCCTCATCCTCGCCTGGTTGATCGGCACCGCCGTGAGCCTGGCGGCCGTCCACCGCCACTCCCTGCGGGTTGCCGTGCGCTCGCTCAGCCTTGTGGCCATCCAGGGGTCGCTGGCGGTGATGGCCATCCACTGGCTGATCCCCACCGGACGCCTCGCCGGTGCCGCCCAGTGGGCGGTGGTCATCGCCGCGGTGGTCATCATCTCCCTTCTCGACGCCGGCGTCGCGCTGGCCAACATCAGCCTTTCGGCCGGCCGGGTGGCGCGTGAGCGCGTGCTGGGAGCACTGGCGGTGGCGCTGGTGGGAGCGCTGGCGACGAGCTGCGCCGCCCTCGCCCTCGTCTCGGTCATGGGCGGAGACCCGCTCGGCATGGGGCTCCTCCTCGCCCTCTTCGCCAGCCTCATCCTGGGTGTCGCCGCGTACCGCGGTGAGCGTCACAAGCGCCGACGCATTCAGCACCTGTATGCGTCGCGCGACCTGCTGCAGTCGGACTCGCGGTCACCGCTCTCGGTCCCCACGCTGCTGCAGCGCCTCTGCCAGATCTTCGAGGCGGACTTCGCGGAGGTGGTCATCCTCCCCGATTCGCCGGAGCAGCCCGCCCAGGTCGTGCGCGCGCGGGGCGGTCAGACGACCGAGGCGAGCCGGGCGCTCGACGAGGACATGCTCGACGACGTCTTCGCGGTCATCGTCCCGCCGACCTCCAGCGTGGTGCTGCGGCCCGGCGTGGGGACCAGCCAGGGAGGCGAGGTGCTCCGCCGCCGGGGCCTCAAGGACGCCATCATGACCGCGCTCCAGGTCGAGGGCCGCATCCTTGGCACGGTCCTCGTGGGTGATCGCAAGAGCGACCTGGAGACCTTCGACGAGGAGGACTGCAAGCTTCTCAGCGGCCTGGGCGCCCAGGTCGGCGTCTCCCTGGAGAACCTCCGGCTCGACGAGAGGCTCAAGCACCAGGCCTTCCACGACGCGCTCACCGGCCTCGCCAACCGGACCCTCTTCGCCGATCGGGTGGCCCACGCCCTGCACCGCAGAGTGTCGCCGGGCCACCTCCGCGCCGCCATCCTCTTCATCGACCTCGACGACTTCAAGGTCGTCAACGACAGCCTGGGGCATGCCTGCGGGGATATCGCCCTGCAGTCGGTCACTGAGAGGCTGCGGCATGTCGTCCGCCCCTTCGACACGGTGGCGCGCCTCGGCGGCGACGAGTTCGCCGTGCTGCTGGAGGATCTGGCGCAGCCCGACGAGGCCATCGCCGTCGCCGAGCGGTTCCTCGAGGAGCTGGACGGCTCGTTCGTCATCCAGGGCAGCGCCGTCACCATCCACGCCAGCGTGGGCGTCGCCATCGCCGACAACGAGGTGACCTCGCCCGACGACCTGCTGCGTCAGGCCGATGTCGCCATGTACCGCGCCAAGGAGCGGGGCAAGGCGACCATCGAGACCTTCGAGCCCAGCATGCAGTGGGCCCTGGAGCACCGCATCCAGCTCCGCAACGAGCTGGAGCAGGCGCTCGCCGGCGACGAGCTCTATGTCGAGTACCAGCCCATCGTCTCATTGAAGAGCGGCGCCGTCGTCGGCGCGGAGGCGCTGGCGCGCTGGGCGAATCCGCGACGGGGCAGCATCGCGCCGCGCGAGTTCATCCCCATCGCGGAGTCGGCGGGGCTGATCCGCGGCATCGGCGAGCATGTGCTCCGCGCCGCCTGCGGCCAGGCCGTGCGCTGGGCGGAGGAGGCGCCGGATCACCCCATGACGGTGAGCGTCAACCTGTCGCCGATGCAGCTGCTCCATCCCGCCTTCGCCAGCGACGTGGCCGAGGTTCTCCGCGAAACGGGCATGACCCCCTCCCGGTTGACCCTGGAGATCACGGAGAGCCTGCTGGTCGAGGACACCGCCGTCACCCTGGAGCGGCTCCAGGCGCTCAAGAACCTCGGCATCATCCTCGCCATCGACGACTTCGGCACCGGCTATTCGTCACTCGGAGAGCTCAAGTTCCTGCCTGTGGACGCTCTCAAGATCCCCAAGGCCTTCATCGACAACGTCGCCACCGACGATCGGGAGCGGGCGTTCCTGGCCGCCATCATCGGCCTCGGGCGCACCCTGGGCCTGCGCCTGGTGGCGGTGGGCGTCGAGGAACTCCGACCAGCGCCGGCAGCTCAAGGAGATGGACTGCGACCTGGCCCAGGGATTCCACATCGCCATGCCTCTCAGCGCCGACGGCATCGCCGCCCTGCTCACGGGTCAGGGCGAGCGGCCCAAGGGCAACGGCACGTCGGCCGCGGCGGTCGCCTAGCCCGGGCTGCAGCAGCCCTCGCGGCGGGGGAGGGCGGCCATTCACAATTGGCGACATGCGTCATGTGTCCCAGGGGACCGGCCGATGAGCTCGCGGCGGCGTGACCGGCTCGCCCGGCGTTCCATCCTCCGGCTCGGCGCGGGGTTGCGCGGCGGGACCCTGCTTGTCGCCGACGCTCAGGGCGAGCACGTGCTGGGTCGCCCCGGCGAGCACGACGAACTCACCGCGAGCCTCACGGTCCTGGACCAGCGCGCCTGGACGATGACCGCCCTGGGTGGCGGCAACGGTCTCGGGGCCGCCTACATGCGCGGTTTCTGGGACACCCAGGACCTGACGGCGGTGCTCCGCCTTCTGGCCCGCAACCTGGACCGGATCAACCGGCTCACCGCCCCGCTGGGACGCCTGCGGCGCCTCGGTGGAAGGCTGCGGCTGCGGCGGCCCAACCCGCGCAGCGACCGCCGCAACATCCACGCCCACTACGACCTGGGGAACAGCTTCTTCGAGCTCTTCCTCGACCCGACGATGGCCTACTCGTGCGCCATCTTCGAACCGGGGGACGACCTGGAGGCGGCGTCGCTGCGCAAGTTCGACCGCATCTGCGACCGCCTGCACCTCACCCCGGAGGACCACCTCCTGGAGATCGGCACCGGGTGGGGCGGTCTCGCCATCCACGCCGCCCGGCGGCACGGCTGCCGGGTCACCACGACGACGATCTCCAAGGAGCAGTGCGAGCACGCCAGAGACCTGGTTCGAGCCGCCGGTCTCGAGGACAGGATCACCGTCTTGGACCAGCACTACCGGGATCTGCGCGGCACCTACACCAAGCTGGTGTCCGTGGAGATGATCGAGGCGGTCGACTGGCGCCTCTACGACGAGTTCTTCCGCTGCTGCGAGCGCCTCCTCGCCCCCGACGGGCTCGCCGTCCTGCAGGCCATCGTCATCGCCGACCACGCGTGGAAGTCGGCCCGCTGGCAGCAGGACTTCATCCGCCGCTACATCTTCCCGGGGGGGATGCTGCCCTCGGTGACCGCGCTCCTCGAGTTCGACGACCCGCTCCACCGAACTGGCGCTGGTCGAGCTCGACGACATCGGCGCCCACTACCCGGTCACCCTGCGCCACTGGCGCGAGGCGCTCGACGCGGCGCACGACCGCGCCGTCCAGCTCGGCTTCGACGAGCGCTTCCTGCGCATGTGGCGGTTCTACTTCGCGTACTGTGAGGCCGGTTTCCTGGAGCGGCACATCAGCGACGTCCATCTGACCTTCGCCGGCCGCGCCTGGCGCCGACCGGCGCCGACGGCGGCGTCCGGCTGACGCCTCCGGCGCCGGGGCTGTCGCGAAACCTTCCTCGCCAAGCCGTCACCCGCGCGTGAACGTCGAAAGGCCCCTCGGTGGTAGGGTATTGGAACCTACGGAACGATCGAGGGAGACAGCGAACTGACGGCTCCACAGCGGCGACGGCCGGCACGCGGACGGCTCCGGTGGCGGCTGATCAGCGGCCTCCTGGTGGCGTCGATCGTCTCGCTTGCCGCCCTGGCGTTCGCGTCGGCGGCATCCCATCCGGCACCAGCCGCGGGTGTGGCGGGAGCCTCGGGGGTCGCCCGCGTGAACCTGGCGGCCGCGGGCAGCCAGGCGATCAACCGATTCAGGACGCCGGTCACGGCGTCCGCGGTGCCGTCGAACGACCCCACCGCCGGGCCGGCGATGATGGCCCCGCGCGCCCCCCTCCCCGTCGCCGGGGCCGGGAACTGCGGCGGCGATCCGGCGCACCTGATCGACGTCAACCTCACCACCCAGGAGTTGACGGCGACCAGCGGTGGCCAGGTCGTGTTCCAGACGCCGATCACCTCGGGGCCGCCCGATTTGCAGACGCCGCAGGGCTGCTTCTCGATCTTCGCGAAGGAGACCAACGTCACCTTCTACTCGCCATTCCCATCCGGAAGCCCGGATTGGTACGCGCCGATGGCCGTCGCCTACGCCATGGAGTTCGCGCAGGGCAGGTATGGCGCCATCTACCTCCACACCGACCCGTACGAGCCGGACAGCGCCTTCGGCCCGGGCTCCGAGACGGGCCCCGTACGAGAGCCACGGCTGCGTTCACGTCCCCATTGACGTCATGACCCAGCTCTTCCCCTGGGCTCCCATCGGCACCGCCGTCTACGTCCACGACTGACTCCGGCTCCGCAGGGCGGATCTGAGCCCCTGGCAGGGTCGCAGGGCGAAGGGTCAGGGAGGGGCGGCGGGGAAGCGGTCGTCGATGAGAACGACCTCGCGGCCGCGCCGCGCCAGCAGGCTGCTTGCGATGCTGGCGCGGTATCCGGCGCCGCAATGGACCCACAGGATTCCCGCCGGGAGGCTGTCGATGCGGTCCTCGAGGTCGTGGAGTGGGATGTGCATGGCCTGATCCAGGTGGCCCCTCTCCCATTCGTCGTCGCGGCGGACGTCGAGGGCCACGTTGCCGGGGACCTGGATGGCCAGGCGCAGGTCGGCGAACGTCCGCACCGGGTAGGAGCGCACGGCGCCGTCCGTGCCGGCGGGGGGAAAGGCGCCGGCGTGGGCGCCGGCGATGTGCTCGATGCCGATCCGGGCCAAGTTCAGCTGGGCCTCGGCGACGGCATGGGGCGTTTCGGCCAGGAGCACCGGGCGGGTGCCGTCGGGCAGGAGCCACCCGAGATACGTGGTGAACGGCGTCTCCTGGGGCAGGTTGATGCTGCCCTCCAGGTGGGCGCCGGCGAAGGCGGCGCGCTCGCGCAGATCGACCACCCAGGCGCCGCCCGCCGCCAGGCTGACGAGGTCCTCGGCGCCCACTGCCGGAGGCGGGGTGAGATCGGGCGGCGGAGCCCCGCGCCGGTTGCGCGGCGCCATGCGCCGGTAGTAGCGGGGGTAGTCGACGAAGTCGCGGAGCAGCGCCGCGACGAAGGCGTCCTCGCCGGGCGCGACGAAGGCCCGGTTGACCAGTCGCTGGTCCTCGATGGTGGAGGCGTCGGTGGTGGCGGTGCCGGCGGCGCAGAAGCTGCCGAACCCGTGGGTCGGCAGCACCTCGACCGGTCCGGGGAGCTGCCCCAGGGTCTGCGCCGACCGGTATTGCTGCCGGGCCAGCGGTTCGGCGACATGTGTCCCGAGCAGGTCGGTGCGTCCCACCGATCCGAAGAGCAGTGAGCCACCGGTGAAGGCGAGAACCGGCTGGCCGCCGTCCATGGCCAGGTAGGTGACGTGGTGGGGGGTGTGCCCGGGGGTGGCCACCACGCGCAGCGAGAATCCGGGGGCGAGGGGGATCTCGTCGCCGTCGTTGACCGCGAGGCGGTCGAAGGCCACCTCCTCGGCGGCGGCGACCAGGTAGGGGACGCCGAGCGCCTGAGCGAGGGCCCAGCCGCCCGAGACGTAGTCGTTGTGCACGTGGGTCTCGGCGACGCACACGATGTCGATGCCGGCGGCCGCCGCGGCGGCGACGATGCGATCGGTGTCGCGCTGCGGGTCGATGACGGCCCCCGCGGTGCCGTCGTGGACGAGATAGGATCGGTCGCCGAGCTCCGGCGTGGGCACGGTGATGGCGGCGATCATCGCTGGGCTCCTTGGTACGTCGTGGCGTTGGCGACGCGGCGACCGCACGCGGCGCGGATCAATCCGCGGGCAGCATGGCCAGGATGGCAGTGGCGAGTGCACGCGCCGAGTCGGTCGTGAGCTCGACCGCCACCCTTGCCGACGGTCCCTGGGCGGGGTTGAGGAAGTCGAGGTTCAGGGTGTGCTCAGCGGCGGCGTGCTGCGGGTGGTCGTAGTAGACGCTGGCCTCGGTGACGGGGAACCAGGCGAGCGTCCCCTTGCCGCTGCCGGTGACGGGGACACTCTCGGTGGTGTAGGTGCACATCTGTCGATCCTCCTGTCAGCCGGAGAGGTGGCGGCCGAACCACTCCCAGATGTGCTGCCAGCCCGCGTTCGCCGCCTCGACCCGGTAGCTGGGGCGGTTGGGGGAGAAGAAGGCGTGGCCGGCGCCCTCGAAGGAGTGGAACTCATGGACCTTGCCGAGCCGGGTCAGCTCCTCGTCGAGCTCGACGACCTGGTCGGGGGAGGGGAAGCGGTCGTCGGCGCCGAAGAGTCCGAGGAGGGGGGCGGAGAGGTTCGGCGCCTCATCGAGGAGCGGGGTGAACCGGACGGGCGACTGGGGCGGCGGCGTGCCCACAACGCCCGCGCCGTAGCAGTCGACGGCGGCCTGGAACTGGAGGCGGCAGGCGGCGAGGAACGACTGGCGGCCTCCGGAGCAGTAGCCGATGACACCGACCTTGCCGTTGGAGGTGGGCAGGGAGCGAAGGTGCCGCGCGGCGCCGTCGACGTCGCCCACTAGGCGCTCGTCGGGGACGCCGCCGGCGGCCCGCGCCGCCGCGGCGGCGTCCTCCGCGCTCGCCCCGCCCCGCCCCTCGCGTGTGTACAGGTTCGGGCAGATGGCGGTGTAGCCGTTGGCTGCAAAGGTGCGGGTGATCTCCTTCATGGAGCGGTCGTAGCCGGGCATGTGGTGGATCACCACGACGGAGCCGAACGGGCCGTCGCCGAGAGGCTGAGCCAGGTACGCGTCGATCTCCTCGCCGGCGTGACCGGTGATGGTCACCGGCTGCGCGGTGAGCGCATCCTCCACGTGGGACATCTCGCGTCTCCTCCTTCGGACTCGGTGACAGCGCTGTCAGGTAGCCTGCCACAGCCCACCCACCCGGCGCAGCGGGCGGGCGGCCGGAGGCCTAGAAGAGCGCGGCGGCCAGCTCGCCGCGCAGCGACTCCACGGAGGGGTCGCGCTGGCGCTCGGACTCGATGCCGCCGACGACGGCACGGCGCAGTCGCGACCGATCCGGTTCGGCGCTGCCGCGCAGCGAGGTGATGAAGTCGGCGCAGGGCGGCAGCGTCCTGCCCGTTGCTGACCAGCGCGGTGAGGGCGGGATCCCCCGACCGGCAGATCTCGATGCGGGCCCGCAGTCCGTCGCACACCGGGTCGTGGCGCATCGGGGCGAGGACCTGGTCGGCCTCGTCGAGGCGTCCTTCCGCGAAGAGCAGCCGGGCCAGCGCCCGGCGGGGGGCGGGGCTCTCCGGTTCGGCGTCGACGGCGGCGCGCAGGCCGGCCTCGTCGGAGGGAAGTTCTACCTGAGCAGGAGGTGCGAGCTGGGCGAGGAAGCGGTCCACCTGGGCCCTGGGCTGGAGACCGAGAAACTCGGCCACCACCCGCCCATCCCGGAACCCCTTCACCGCAGGGATGCCCTGGATGCCGAAGCGGGCCGCCGTCGCCGGGTGGGCGTCGACGTCCAGCTTGGCCAGGGTCACCCCGCCGTGGCGGGCGACGGCGTCCTCGAGGATGGACCCGAGGGTCCGGCACGGGGCGCACCAGCCCGCCCAGAAGTCGACGACGACGGGGCGGTGGCTTGACCCGGCGACGACGTCGGTGTCGAACGTGGCGTCGGTGGTGTCGAGGATGGGGGAGGGGGACGGCATGGGATTGATTCTGACGGAGGGGCTGGGCCCGATGACCGCCAGGGCGGCGGGCTCCACCGCCCTCCCAGATTCTTCCTGTCCGGAGTTCGTGGGAGACGCGCCCTAGACCTTCTCGGTCTCGAGCTGCTTGCGCGCCTTGGCCAGGCCGGCGTGCTCGGCCGCGCCCAGCTTGGGGAACTGCGGATCGATGTCCGCCAGCGCGTCGACGACGATGGCGGCCACCGCCAGGCGGGCGAACCACTTGTGGTCGGCGGGCACGACGTGCCAGGGGGCCCACGCCGTGCTGGTGTGGCTCAGGGCCTCGGAGTAGGCGTGCTGGTAGTCGTCCCACCTGGCGCGCTCGACGAGGTCGGCGGCCGAGAACTTCCAGTTCTTCTCCGGGTCGTCGATGCGTGCCAGCAGGCGATCGCGCTGCTCACCCTTGGAGAGGTTGAGGAAGACCTTGACAACGTGCGTGCCGTTGTCGACCAGCTCGTGCTCCCAGTTGTTGATCTGCTCGAAGCGCCGCTCCCAGACGCCCCTCCTGGCCGCCTCGGGGATGTGCTGCCGGTCGAGGTTCTCGGGATGGACGCGGACGACGAGGACCTCCTCGTAGTGCGAGCGGTTGAAGATCCCGATGTCGCCGCGGGGCGGCAGGTCGCGGCTGTACCGCCACATGAAGTCGTGGGTCAGCTCCTCCGCGGAGGGGACCTTGAAGCTGCGCACCCAGACGCCCTGCGGGTTCACCCCGCTCATGACGTGCTTGACCGCCCCGTCCTTGCCGGCGGCGTCCAGCGCCTGGAGCACGACGAGAAGCCCGTAGGTGCTCTGTGCCGCCAGGCGCGCCTGGTAGCTGGCGAGGTGCGCGACGCTCGCCGCCAGGGCGACGCCGGCATCCTTCTCGTGTACGAAGTTGGCGGTGTGGGCGGGGTCGAACCCATCAGGAAGCTTCACCCGCGTCCCGGGAGATACTCGGAGTGAATGCGCCAGACGGCGCAACACGGTCAGGTCGTCAGTGGTCACCGGAAAGCCTCCATGGGTCGCGCGGCATGGCGTTCCAGGGGAGCGCCGCAACCGCGCTGGCCGTGCTCGATGCGCCGTGACAGTATCCGCGATCACGGCGGTCGCGGTGGTGGCGGGATGGGAGGGTTTGAGACGCTGAGTGCATGCGTGGTGGCGGGGGAGGGGAGAGGCTGGAGCCCGGCCACCCGGAAGGCGGGCGCTGGTGGCACGATCACCGCCGTGCTCCGCATCCGCCGCTACCGCCCCGCGGACCGACAGGCCGTCTGGGCCTTGCACAACCTGGCGCTGAACGCCGTCGGCGCCCACGCCGGCAACGGTCCCTGGGACGACGACATGCATCACATCCCCGAGGTCTACCTGGCGGATCGGGGCGAGTTCCTTGTCGGCGTCGAGGACGGCCGGCTCGTCGCCATGGCCGCCCTGCGCCGCCGGGACGACGCCACGGCCGAGGTCAAGCGCATGCGAGTCCATCCCAACGCCCAGCGTGGCGGCCACGGGCGGCGGCTGCTGCGACGGATCGAGGCCCGTGCCGTTGAGCTCGGCTATGCGCGGCTGGTGCTGGACACCACGGAGCGTCAGGTCGCTGCCATCGGCCTCTACACGTCGGAGGGCTACCAGGAGACCGGCAGGGCCACCGTCTACGGGTTTCCCTGCATCTTCTATGCGAAGACGCTGGGCGAGGCGAGGTCAGCCCGTGGCGCAGCACCGCGGCGACTGGGGTCCGCCGCTGCGAGGGGCCGGATCGAGGGTGACGTCGTCGCTTCCCTCAGCAACGGAGTGGACTGGGAGACGTCGGCCACTCAGGGGGCCGGGAGCCTGGGGGGTGTCCGTACGCTTAACAGTACGGTTACCTGCTAGGCTTACCATATGGAGCGCACTGTAGGTGTGGAGCAAGCTCGGAACCACCTTGGCCGCCTAGCCGAGGAGGTGAGTGAGCGGTCGGAGGTGATCGTCCTCACCCGGCGTGGCCGCCCCCTCGCCGTCCTCATGGGGCCCGCCGAATACGAGCGGGTCGTCGAGTCTCAGCGCCGGATGGCCCGGGAGGAGCTTCAGCGCCGGGTCGCCGCACTGCGTCAGGCTGTGGCTGAAGCCGGGCTCGACGCCTCCCTGGTGGACGACGCGATCGCCGCAGCCCGCAGCGCTGGATGAGCCATCGGGCGATCATCGACACCAATGTCCTGGTCTCGGGGTTGGGATGGGCCGGACCGCCGGCCGCCCTGCTCGACGCCATCTTCGACGGTCGGATTCAGCTCGTGACCAGCCCGGCGCTGCTGGACGAGCTGCGCCGGGTGTTGGAGTATCCCCGGCTCGCGCAGGTCCTGACCGAGACCGGCATGACGGCTCACGCGCTGGTCGACTTGGTGGCGGCGGTGAGCACGGTCGTGACTCCCACGCAGAGCGTCGCCGCCGCGCGCGATGCTAACGACAATCGCGTGCTTGAGGCGGCGCTGGCCGGAGATGCAGAGATGGTCGTCAGCGGTGACGACGACCTCCTCTCACTGCGAGCATTCGAGGGAGTCACCGATCGTTACCCCGACCGAGGCACTGAAGCGAATCTCGCCCTTGCACTGAGAACTGTCAGGCTGCTCATGCAGTTGTGATTACTGACAAGTTGGCGCGTAACTTCACTGAGAACTTCGCGCCGCGTCACAGCCGAGCTCCCTCGACCTGGCAACTTACTCCTGATAAGGCATCTTATCGGGAACAAGAGGTCATGAGGAGCGAAGCGTGGCTCCCGCTGTGAAGGTGCACCAAGATGTCAGCGTGAACGGGCAGAAGATGTCAGTAAAACCGGGCACGGAGTGACAGTCCGGGATCGCCCCCCAGGAGCCCGGGGCGAGGGATGGCATGGCCGCCCGGGGAGCGGCATCCAGGCCGGCACGGACGCGAGCCAGAGGACGGGGAGCGTCTGGTCCATCAGCCAGCTCTCCACCGGAGGGAGGCCGACCTCGAGCGCCCTCCGGTCGGTGGTGAGGTGTAGAACCCGGGGGGCTGCCACCCGCACCCCCGCCGAGTGCAGCAGCCGGATCTCGGTGGGGCAGGGCTCCGGTGCGTGGACGACCAGGATCAGCCCGGCGCCGATCTCCTCGGCCAGCTCCGCAAGGTAGAACCAGCCCCCAACGGCGTGGGCTCTGAGCACGTAGATCTCGCGGACGCGGTGACCCCGAGGGAGACGTCGCAGGCGGCTGACCGTCTGCTCCTGAATCGACCCACCCCGCCCTCCTCGTCGGAAGCTCGTCGGCAAGCCAGCCCCCTCCAGGATCGCCGGGCACAGATTTCGCCGTCCGTAGCATCCCGGGGCCGGCCTGACCAGGATGGCTCCTCGCCGAGCGGCGACGTAGGCCTCCAGAGAACGAAGAACACGCAGGTCGTCAGCCCGGTCGAGCAGGATCTGGACAGGAGGTGGAGCTGGACGCCGGCTACGCCGCTGACGGCTGCGCATAGTGCCCCGTCCCCAGCCTCACAAAGACGTTGCGGGCAATCTCCTCGTCAAGGCTGGGACGCCCGTCCCGCTCCATGATGCGCAGGGCGTGCTGGGTGAACTTCGCCCAGGTGCGAAAGTTGCCCCTGGCGCATCGCTCGTTGACCAGCGTGATCACGGACGGGTCGACACCGCTATAGATGCGGTGGTAGACGGGGATGACCTGGAGCACCTGCTTCGGGGTGAGGGGCGCGAACCGCACGTGGGCGTAGAGGCGGGAGTCCAGCATCGGCTCGCGGTGAAGCACCTCGTAGCAGCCGGCACCCCCGACGAAGAGAAGGGCGAAGGTGGTCTGCGGGTCGTCGTGGAGGTGGCGGAGGTACTCGAAGCACTCCCGGTTCAGCCACTGTGCCTCGTCGATCACCACAAGACGGAAGCATTCGCCGAGGGCGCGCTTCATGAGGCGGTCGGTCTCCACCGGACTTGTCGGCGTAACGACGCCGAGCCCGAGGGCGGTGTACAGCTCGTGGCGCACGAACCTCGTTGTCGGCCGGCTGCGGAACGTGGTCCGCACCCAGCTGCTCGACGGACGGTCCGCGAGTGCCTGCGCGACAGCGAAGGTCTTCCCCGTCCCCGCCGGGCCATACACGGCGCCCATCGCCCCCACCTCGATGAGGTCGGTCACCAAGTCGCGGGTGTCGAGAAGCTGCTCGGTGGCGACGACACGAGCCCCGGTGAGGTTCAAGAAGTGGTGCTGATCCATCAACGTCTGCTCCTGCGTGGTGGCGGATCGGGGACCTCGTCAGGTGAGAGCGGCCGTACCCAGTGAGCCGGGATCTCCCCATGGTTGATCAGACTGCGGCTGGGGGTCAGGCCGCGCGCCGGCCCAGCCTCCTCGGGCGCCGGCGGTGCGGCAGTGACTGCCTCGAAGCGTCGGGCACGCCGCCGCTCGGCATCACGCTGCTGCCGTGCCAGCCACCGCTCCTCCTCGCGGCGTCGCCGCCGGAGCCGCTCGGCCTCCTCCTCGTCGATGAGGTCATCGCGGAGGGCGGTGCCGACATGGCGCTCGTGGAGGAAGACCTCGACGCCTTCGTGACGGTGGGGCATGAAGCGCACCTCGACCGTCTCCCCCACCAGGCCGACGAGCTCGGCGGTATTGTAGTGGGCGCCGAACATCCGGATCCCTCGCTTTCCGACCACCCGGGTTTCGCGAGCGAGCAGCAGGTGATGCAACTGCTCTCGTGGCATCTCGACCACAGGCGTGTCGTCCCCCAGCCAGCGCTCCAGGGGCGTATCGCCACCGAGAGCGCTGTGGAGGTGCTCGGTGTTGTACCTGAGCACGAACTCGGCAAAACAGGCGACGAAGGCGTCCAGCGTGAGCAGCGCCGGCTTCGATGTCGGTCGTCGTTCGCGCACCCGTGCCGGCGCGTGGGCGAACCCCGGCAGCTCGGCCAGCAGCAACGTCTCGATGCTCTCGTGAAAGCGCTCGAGGGCCCCCTTCAGGTGCGGCGAGTAGGCCGGCAGGGGCCGGGCGTCGACGCCGAGAGTTCGGGCCGCCGATCCCACGGCCTGGGCCAGAAACTCCTTGCCTCGGTCCCAGCGGAGCGACTCCGGGATCCCCCCGACCGGCCCGTACGGCGGCTCGGTGAGGATGGCCGCGCGCAGAGCCGCCAGGACGCTCTCCTGGCTCGGGTAGCCGGAGATCGCCCACCCGCAGACAGCTCGCGAGAAGCGGTCGAGAAACGACGTGACCCAGGGCTTGATGACCTGCCCGTCGGGGAGGACCACCTCGATCGCGAACTCGCAGTGGTCCGCCTCCCAGCACTCGTTGCGGTGCTGAGCGGGGCGCGTCAGGTAGGTGTCGAAGTTCCGGCGGACCCTCTCGCCACGCTCCAAGCCAGCCAGTCGCCCGGGGGTCAAGGCTCGGTCGAACGCCCGCCGAAGCGTCCAGACACTCGGCTCCCCGCCCCGGGCCCGATGAACCGCGGCGACGCTGCCATGCCGGTACGCCAGCTCAGCGATGTCCTCCGCGGTCACCTCGAACCGTGCTCTTCCCCGACGGGGCTTCGGGCCGCCGCCTGCCGTGACCCATCGCCAGACCGTGCGCTCCGTCACCCCTACCTCACGAGCGACGAGAGCCACATGCTCGTTGAGCCGCCCATGGGCCCGGAAGGCGCTCAGTGCCGCAATCGCCGCACCCCGCACCTCGGCGGATACGTAGTGGGCCGCCTGCTGGCGGGGTCTCGCCACGCGGTCCCTCCAGGCGCGTCACGGCACGCCTCCCGGCCAGGAGCTTCAGCCACCCGGCGCGGCGATTATGGACCACCTACTGACAGGTTTGGCGCCCGTTTCTACTGACAAGTTAGGTGCCCCATGATCTGGACAGCTCCGTGCACCTTCACAACGAGGGGAGCGATCCTCCCCGCTATACGGCCCCCATTGTCAGTGCCGCTCCTCGCTGACGTCCGGATCCGGTCTCGGGGGACCCTGCGGCTCTCCGGACGCGGAGGTGGCGGGGTGGTCGAGCGCTCGCTCATC
>CAWEEP010000004.1:0-55696 GCA_963808125.1 Candidatus Dormiibacterota bacterium | reverse complement strand
AGCCGCCGTAGTAGCGCTTGCCGGGGACCCCCTCGGCGTACTTGTTGGTGAGCCAGGAGCCGAGGGCCTCGATGACCGCGGGGGAGGCGAGGTTCTCCGAGGGGATCAGCTCCAGGGTCTCCTCCTGGCGGCGCAGCTCCAGGTCGAGAAGGCGGGCGACGGCCGGGTCGGTCGCCCGCAGCCGCGGCTTGTCGGCGACGGAGCCCCGGTCGGTGCCGGGCGGGAGGAGGGCCGGGTCCGGGGCCGCCTCGGTGGGGATCGCGATGTACTGCTCGGTCACGTCCATCTCCCAGTGCACGGGCTTCAACCGTCGAGATGCGGACGGAGCGCGGCTTCGGGGATGGGGCCGCCCCGCAGAATTCGCGGAGGACTTGACGTGACGTCGATGATAGTCGAGGGCATTGCGGTGCTGGGACCGCCGTCCAGGATGCCGGCGGTGTCGCCGGCCAGCTCCGACGCCTCCTCCGCGGTGCCGGCCGGGCCCCGCCCGTGCCGGTTCGCGCTGGTGGAGGCGAGCGGTCCCGTCGCCTCGAGCAGGGAGCGGAGCAACGGGTGGGCGGGCACCCGCACCATGAGCGAGGTGCCGTGCCGGGGGACGGCCAGCCGCCGCGGACCCACCGGGCAGACCAGGGAGAGTGCCCCGGGCCAGAAGGCAGCGGCCAGGGAGCGCGCCGCCTCGCCGAACTCCACAAGGCCCTCGAGCTGGGCCTCGCCCGCCGCCAGAAGGCCCAATTCGAGCCGCCACGGCCGCGCCTTGACGGCGTACACGCGGTCGACGGCCTCCGCCGACGCCGGGTCGCAGGCGAGGCCGTACACGGTGTCGGTGGGGACGACGACCACCCACCCCGCCCGGATCGCCGCCACCGCCTGCTCGACATCGATCACGGCCGGATCTCGACGACACGGGGACGGCGGGAGAGGTCGTCGGTGATCGTGATCGCGGCCCCGGGCCAGGAGCGCTGGGCGAGGGCGGCGACGGCGTCCGCGCGGCGGCTGTCGACCTCCAGACCGAGCCAGGCGAGGCGTGGGCAGCGGGCGGCGGCGGCCGGCAGGATCTCCCGGTACGCGTCGAGGCCGTCGGCGCCGCCGTCGAGGGCCAGTCGGGGCTCGAATCCGACGTCGCGGGGGAGCTCCTCCATCTCCGCCGCCGTCACGTAGGGCGGGTTGGCGACCACCAGGGCGGCGTCGGCGACCAGCCCGGCCTCCCAGCCGCCCTCGACAAGGCCGACCCGCTCGGCGACGCCCAGCGCCCGGGCGTTGACGGCGGCGACCTCCAGGGCGGCGGCGCTCAGGTCGCAGGCCGTCACGAACGCCTCCGGCAGCTCCGCCGCCAACGTGCAGGCGACGCAGCCGCTGCCGGTGCCGAGATCGGCGATGCGCGAGGGCTGATCGAGGCCGCGGGCGAAGGCCAGCGCCTGCCGCACCAGGGTCTCGGTCTCCGGGCGCGGGATGAGCACCGCCGGCCCCACCGAGAAGGGACGCCCGTAGAACTCCCTCGTCCCGGTGAGGTAGGCGACCGGCTCGCCCCTCCCCCTCCTCCGCAGCAGCTCGCGGATGGCGGCCAGCTCGGCGTCGTCGAGCGGCCTCTCGTGCTGGAGGTAGAGGTCGATGCGCCGCAGGCCCAGGGCATGGGCGACGAGGAGCTCGGCGTCGAGGCGGGGCGAGTCGCCGCCGCCGTCCTTTAGGTAGCCGGTGGAGAGGCGGACGACCTCGAGGACGGTGCGGGTGGGATTGGGGCGGGGCGGCGTGGCGGCCATGCTGCTGCGACTGTACCCGGGCCCGGGGGGGTGGCTCGCCGTCACCGCCGTCCAGGCACGGCCGTCACGCTGACGGGCCCGCGGGGGCTGGGCGGCCATCCCGTCGTGCCCGGGATGTTCGTCGTCTCCCTCGGCGTCGGGATCGTCCTCGTGCTGCCCGTGGTCAGGTCCGGACGGCGCCGGGTGAGGTGGGCAGCCCGGCCCGCCCCAGGTTCAGGCGGGCCCTGCCACCACCGCGTCCAGCTCGTGGGCGATGCTCGTCGCCCAGGCGTCGATCGCCGCCGCAGTCGCGGAAGTCCCCCTCCACCAGCAGGTTGCGGCCGGCGGGGAGCCGCCGGATCAGGCGTGCCGGGAGGGCGATCCTCTCGGTGTCGAGAACGCCGAAGAAGACCTGATGGTCGCGGGGCCTGACTGCCTCGGCGAGCTCGGTCACCTCCTTCGGCTCTGCGGCGCCGGGCAGGGCCCGTCCCTTCGGGTCCTGCGTCTGCTCGCCGAGTGGACCGCTGCTGAAGAGCCAGACGGGCCGGCTGAAGAGGATGGCCTGGTGGTGGCGGACGAAGTCCCGGGCCTCCTTCAGCCACGAACCCATGTAGACGGCGCTGCCGACCACGAAGGCGTCGTAGCCGGCCAGGTCGCGCGGGCCCCCGATCGGCCAGGAGTCGGCGTGGTGGCCGCTCGCGTTCAGCACCGCCGCGATGCGGTCGGCGATTCCCTGCGTGCCGCCGTACCGGCTGGCGTGGGTGACGAGGATCGAGGACATCGGATGGCCTCCGTGGCTGGCGGTCAGGCGTGGACGGCGCCGACCTTGGGTGACGACTTCGGAACGGTGCCGAGCGCCTGGGGGAGCGTTGCCAGAACCCACATGGCAGCGATGGCGATCATGAAGGCGGCGAGCACGGTCCCGCGCACCGTGACGACGGTGGCGACCCCGTCCCTCCAGGTCAACCGCGTCGCCGGCATCACACCATCCCCTTCAATCCATCGAGCGACTGGCCACAGTCTGTGCCCGGACGGCCCGCACCGCCCAGGGCCAGGGGTCACCCTGGCGACACGTCCCCGGGCCCGTTCCACCAGGGCCGCTCGTGCCCGAGGGCGTCACCGGCGAACTCTCCGAGCCACCGCTCGGGGGCGGGCGGCGAAACGTCAGTGGTCGGGGTCGAGCAGGCGGCGGGCCTCGTCCGCCTGCATCAGCGGCTCGATGAGCATGTCCAGCTCGCCGTCGAGGACGCGGGGAAGCTGGTGGACGGTGAGCTCGATGCGGTGGTCGGTGACCCGCGACTCGGAGAAGTTGTAGGTGCGGATCTTCTCTGAGCGGTCGCCCGTCCCCACCATGGAGCGGCGCGTGCCACGCAGCTCCGCCTGGCGCTCCGCCTGGGCCATGTCGTAAAGGCGCGCCCGCAGCTCGCGGAGCGCCTTGGCCCGGTTCTTGATCTGCGACTTCTCGTCCTGACACGTCACCACCAGGCCGCTGGGGACATGGGTGACGCGGACCGCCGAGTCGGTGGTGTTGACGCTCTGGCCACCCGGGCCGGTGCTCCGGAAGACGTCGATCTTCAGGTCGTTCTCGTCAATGACGACCTCAACCTCGTCGGCCTCGGGGAGGACGACGACGCTCGCCGCCGAGGTGTGGATGCGCCCCTTGGCCTCAGTTTCGGGGACCCGCTGCACGCGGTGGACGCCGGACTCGAACTTGAGCCGTGAGTAGGCGGCGTTGCCATGATCTCGGTGACCACCGACTTGAAACCATGGGTCCCCGACGGGCTGCTGCTCATCAGGTCGGTCTTCCAATGGCGCCGCTCGGCGTAGCGCAGGTACATGCGCAGCAGGTCGGCGGCGAAGAGGGCCGCCTCGTCTCCGCCGGTGCCGGCGCGGATCTCGACGATGACGTCGCGCTCGTCGTTGGGATCGCGGGGCAGGAGCAGCCGCCGCAGCTCCGAGTCCGCCTCCTCCGAGGCGTGCCGCTGGGCAGCCGCCTCATCCTCCAGCATGGCGATCATCTCGGCATCCCGCTCGCCGCGCAGCATCTCGGCGGCCTCCGCCGAGGCCCGCTGCGCCGCCCGCCAGCGCCTCGCCGTGGTGACGACCTCGGTGAGGCGGGCGCGCTCCTGGGAGACGCTGTGGACCCGGGCCTGGTCGGCATAGATCTCCGGGTCGGCCAGGGCTCGCTCCAACTCCTGATAGCGGGCCTCGATGTCGGCGAGGCGGCCCTCCAGCGTCGCCACGTCTCAGGGAACCCGCGCGCCGGCCAGGGGATCGTGAGCCTCGCCGGCGCCGCCCCGACCACCGTCACCGCTGCGCGCCGCCGCCAGGGCGGCGATGGCGACCTCCATCTGGGAAGCGTCCGGCTCGCGCGTGGTGAGCAGCTGGGTGGCCAGGACGGGGCCCAGGGCGATGCGGCCGAAGCGCGTGTGGCGGATGCGGGCGAGGCCGCGGATCAGCTCATAGGCGATGGCGGCGACGAAGGGGACGAGGACGATCTCGCAGGCGATGCGGACGGGCCAGAAGAGCGGGCTGAGCGGAATGAAGACGAGGATGCTGACCAGGGCGACGATGAGCAGGAAGCCGGTGCCGCAGCGGGGATGCAGCCGGCTGCAGGCGCGCACCGCCAGCACGTCGACGGCGACCCCCGACTTCGAGGCAGTTGATGGCCTTGTGTTCCGCGCCGTGGTACTCGAAGACGCGGCTCACGCTCCTCACCTGACCGATGAGGAGGAGGTAGAGGAGCAGGATGGCAGCTCTCGCAGCGCCCTCGACGAGCACCCACAGCGGTGACTGGGGGGCACCGTGGTGCAGCAGCGACGCGATGCCCAGGGGCAGGCCGATGAAGAGGGCGATGCCGAACACCACCGAGATGGCGATGGTCACCCGCATCGTGGCGGCGCTCATCTCGACCTCGTCACCGAGCTGCACGTTCGCCGACCACTGCAGTGCCCGCATGCCGAGGTTGAGCATCTCGTAGAGGCTGGCGACGCCGCGGAAGAAGGGGAGCGCCCACAGCCGGTTGGTGTAGACGCGGGAGCGCAGCCGCTCGGTGATGACGGTGATGGTGCCGTCGGGCCGGCGCGCCGCCACGGCATAGCGGTTCCGCCCGCGCATGAGGACGCCCTCGATCACCGCCTGGCCACCGTAGAAGAAGGGCGCGGGGGGAGCGTTGGCGGCGTTGACGGCGGCGGTGAGGAGCAGGTCGCCGAGGTTGGGACGGCGCCGTGTCATGACGGCCATGCTACTCGCGCCCCACGACGGCGGAGGCGATGAGAGCGTCGCGCCGGAACCATGACGGGCGGCGCCCCACCGGGGGCGGACGGCCGCCCGCCGCCTCAGCGGGTGGCGGTCCGGGCCGCGGCGCGGCGGCGGAAGCGCTCCACCTGGCCGCCGGTGTCGACGATGCGCTGGGTTCCGGTGAAGAACGGATGGCACATCGAGCAGACCTCGGTCTTCAGCTCCCCCAGGGTCGAACCCGTGGAGAAGGTGTTGCCGCAGACACAGGTCACGACGGTGTCGGTGTGGAACTTGGGATGCAGGTCAGTCTTCATTGGGCACACGTGAAAGGCGGGATGGGAACTGAATCGAGCATAGCACGGAGCGCCAGCGGGTCCCGTGAGGGGGTCTGGCCCCGGCTCAGCCGGGGCGGGCCAGCGGGCGGGTGAAGTTGCCGTGGGCCACGCTCGGAAGGCGGCCGGCCACCACCGCAAGGGCGGCGGCCATGCCCACCCCGTCCTCCATCGGCGGCAGCTCGTCGACGAGCCAGTCGTGGTCGACGTTGAGGCTCCGCCACTGCACCTGGTCGACCCCCATCTCGGCGCAGGCGGCGACGGTCGCCTCCAGCTCCGCCGGGGAGTTGGTGACGCCAGGGAAGGTGAGCAGGTTGAGGCAGACCTGGCCGCCGGCCCGGCGCATCAGGCGGCCGCACTCGACGACCTCCTCCAGGCCATAGCCGACGGGGCGGTAGTAGGCCCGGAACACGGCGTCGGTGAAGGAGATGGCGCTGATGCGGACGCTGTCGCACCCCGCCTCGATGAGCTGGGCCAGGACCCTCGGGCGGCTGCCGTTGGTATTGATGTGAATGGTCGCCCGCAGATGCTCGCGGCGGATGCGGGCGGTGGCACTGACGAGGGCCCGTCCCCGGGTCAACGCCTCGCCCTCGCACCCCTGACCAAAGGAGACGATGGCGGCGTCCTCCCCGCTCAGGAAGTGGCCGGCGAGGCCCGCCAGCTCGTCGGGGGTCGGCGCGAAGCCCATGCGCTCCTGGGGCGAGGGCACCGCCCCGTCGCTCTGCAGGGAGATGCATCCGAGGCAATCGGCGTTGCACGCGGGCGACGCCGGCAGGGCTCCCTCGTAGCGGCGCAGGAAGGTGTTCTGGGCGGTGTAGCAGCGGTACTCGAGGGCGCAGCGGGAGAGGTGGTCGACGAGCCGGTTGCCGGGCAGGGCCCGGCGCGCGGCGGCGACGGCGGCGGGCAGGTCCGCCCTGCCGTAGCGGCGGGGTTCCCACCACTCGAAGGCATCCGTGGCCAGGGCGGCGACCACCAGTTCGCCGTCGCGCTCGGCCACGGCGGTGTAGCCGAAGAGGGGGAGCCGGTCGGCGCCGGGCTGCCGCCGCGAGGCGGGGAGGAGGGTACGCAGGTAGCCGACGGGGAGGATGGCCGCCGCGGGGAGGCACTCCGAGCTCAGTTCCACTGCGGTGCCCCCCGGCTCGATGCCGATAGCCCGCCGGCCTGGCAGGTGGGCCACCGTCGCCCCCTCGGGCAGGGGAATGGCGTCCACGTCGCCGAGTTCGACGAGGGCGTGCCCCAGCGAGCCGCGGGGCGGAGATCCTCGCGGACGTCGAGGGAGCCGTCGGGATGAGCAAAGCAGAGCCGCACTCCCCGTATTGTTCCGTGTGGAGGCGGGCGGTGCTCACGCAGTCTCGTCGCTCAGGCGCCCGGACCCTCGCCGCGGACCTTCTCCACCTCGGCCAGGGCCTGGCGCAGGCTGTCGATCCACTCGCCCTGGTGGCGCGCCACGAGCCGGACGCACCAGGCGAGCGCCTCGCTGCGGCTCCGCGCCACCCCGGCGTCGATGAGCGTGTCGAGGACACCACGGTCGGCCAGTCGCAGACGGGTCATGACGGGGACGCCCAGGGTCGTGAAGTGCTCGGTGGTGTCGCCGCAGCGAGCGCCCCAGGAGACGCGGCGCCCGAAGAGGCGCTCGGCGTCCCGGGCCACCACCATCCGGGCCTCGCGGGTCTCCCCCCGGAAGCGGTCGATGCGGGCAGAGCGCGCCGCCGCCCTCGCCGCGTCGCTGGCGCCCTTCTCCAGCTCGACGTCGGCGATCTCGCCAACGACGAGGATCTCGTCGCGGTCGGTGGTGATGGCGGGCGGGGCCGCGAACAGCCCCTCGGGGAGGCGGCCGGCGAACCACCCCTTCAGCTCGTCCTCGGCGACGGGTGCCGGGGCAGTGGGATGCAGGGTCGGGGGGTCGTGCTGAACTCTCATGAATTACATCATTACACAGCAATACGGAAATGGCAAGGACCCACACTGTGGAGGGCACCGCCGTCTCGTGACCAAGGCCTCTACTCCTGCGGTCCGGGAAGGCCCAGGCTCAGGGTGGACCGGGCCGGGCCGGGCCGCCACCATCGGCGGGACCGCGGCGGGGTTCAGACAGGAAAAGGAGGAGCGTCCATGGTCGGCCTCGACACCGGCATCGACATCGGCATCCCCGCAGCGCAGCGCGAGGCGATCGCCCAGGGCCTCTCCAGGTCCCTCGCCGACACCTACACCCTCTACCTCAAGACCCAGAACTACCACTGGAACGTGACCGGGCCCATGTTCCAGACACTCCACCTCATGTTCGAGGCGCAGTACCTGGAGCTGGCGCTCGCCGTCGATCTGATCGCCGAGCGCATCCGCGCCCTGGGCGCCCCCGCCCCGGCGACCTTCCGCGAGTTCGCCGCCCTGGCCTCGACCAAGGAGGACACCGACCACCCCGACGCCATCGAGATGATCCGGCGCCTGGTGGCCGGCCAGGAGGCCTGTGTCCGCACCGCGCGCGAGGTGTTCGCCATTGCCGACGCCGCGGGCGACCAGCCGACCGCTGACCTGCTCACCCAGCGCATGCAGGTCCACGAGAAGGCCGCGTGGATGCTGAGGAGCCTCTTGCAGTAGGAGCGCTCCGAGGTCAGGCGCGCCGGCGGGCGGCCCGCTTCTCAGACGAGGCGGCCCGCCTGCTCGGCGCCCAGGGCGACGTGGTGCTTGGTCGAGATCTCGCGGATGGTGCCGCTCTGCGCCCGCATCACCAGGCTGTGGGTCTCCGCCCAGCGGTTGTGGTACTGGACGCCGCGGAGCAGGCCGCCGCCGGTGACCCCGGTCACCGCCACCGCGATGTCCGTCCCGGGGACCAGGTCCTGGACACCGAGGGCCGCCTCGGGGTCGATGCCGGCGGCGCGGAGGGCGGCCTCCTCCTCCTCGTGGCGGACCCACGGCCGGCACTGCATCTCCCCGCCCAGGCAGCGGATGGCGCAGGCGGCGAGGATCGCCTCCGCCGTCCCGCCTGAGCCGATCAGCACGTCGACGCCGCTGCCCGGCCACGAGGTCATCAGCGCCGCCCCGATGTCGCCGTCGCTGATCAGGGCGAGGCGGGCGCCCAGCGAGCGCACCCTCTCCACCAGCGCCTGGTGCCGGGGCCGGTCGAGCATGACCACGGTCAGGTCCTGGATCTGCACGTTGAGGGCGAAGGCGACCCGGCGCAGGTTGTTCTCCGGCGTGTCGGCCAGGTCGATGGCGCCCCGGGCCTCAGGCCCGACGGCCATCTTGTGCATGTAGGCGCAGGGCGGCGGAGGCGCGATCCCCCCGGGCTCCGAGGCGGCGGCGATGGAGAGCGCCTGGGAGGTGCCCTGGGCGACCAGGCTCACCCCGTCCACGGGGAGCAGGGCGATGTCGACGAGGTCCCTTCCGACGCCGAAGCGGCGTCCGGGGGTCAGGTTGCTGGTGCGGTTGTCGGCGCCGATGACGATGTGGCCGTCGAAGGGCATGCCGAGGAGCGCCTCCTCCATGGCACGCTCGCCGGCCTCCCGGGTCCCCGTCTTGTCGCCGCGGCCGAGCCACCGCCCCACGGTGAGCGCCGCCGCCTCGGTGGCGCGGAGCAGTTCCAGGCCACGATGCCGGTCGCGGCTCAGTTGGGCCGGCGAAACGGCAGTGCTGCGACGGACTGGGGCGGGCATCGGCCGCATTATCGTGAACCCAGGCGGTGGGCCCGTGCGGCGCGGTCGCCTCAGGCGGCCCGGGCCCCCCGAGCGGCGACCACGATCAGGCTTCGGCCGGCTCCACAGCGATCTCCACCGTCGCGGTGGCTCCGTTCGCCCCCGCAGTGATGGCGCCCCTGGATGCCGGGGCGGCGCCCTCCGCCCCCCGCGGCAGGATGCCGGCGTGCCGGCAGGCGGCCGCGAGGAAGGCGCGGAAGAGCGGATGCGGCCGAGCCGGACGGGAGCGGAACTCGGGATGGAACTGCGAGCCCACGAAGAAGGGGTGGTCGCGGAGTTCGATGATCTCCACCAGTCGCCCGTTGGGGGACGTGCCGCTGAAGACGACGCCGGCCTCAGCGAGGCGTTCCCGGTACTGGTTGTTGAACTCGAAGCGGTGGCGGTGGCGCTCGTACACCACGGCTTCGCCGTACGCCTCGGCCACCTTGCTGCCGGGCAGCAGCTTGCACGGATAGACGCCGAGACGCATGGTGCCACCCTTGTTCTCGATGTCACGCTGCTCGGGCAGCAGGTCGATCACCGGGTTGGCGGTGAAGGCGTTGAACTCGGTGGAGTTGGCGTCCTCGGTGCCCAGGACCTCGCGCGTGATGTCGATGCTGGCGCACTGCATGCCGAGGCACAGGCCCAGGTAGGGGATGTCGTGGTGGCGGGCGTAGCGGGAGGCGGCCACCTTGCCTTCGATGCCGCGATGCCCGAAACCGCCGGGCACGACGACGCCGTCGGCCTCCGCCAGTCTCTCCCCATCGGGCGCGAACTCCTCGGAATTGACCCAGTCGATGACGAGGTCCGCGCCGCAGTCGACGGCGGCGTGGCGGAGGGCCTCGGTGACGCTGAGGTAGGCGTCGGGCATGGCGATGTACTTGCCGACCAGGGCGATCCGCACACTCGGCTTGGGGGCCTGGATGCGCGCCACCAGGCGGCGCCAGTCGTCCAAGTCGGGCGCGTGGCACTGGATGCCGAGCAGGTCGGTGATGTACTCGCCCAGCCCGGCCTCCTCGAGCATGAGGGGGACCTCATAGATGGAGCGGGCGTCGGGGACGTTGATGACGGCGCGGCGGGGGACGTCGCCGAAGAGGGCGATCTTCTCCTTCAGGCTCTCCTGGATGGGCCGCTGGCTGCGGGCCACGACGACGTCGGGCTGAATGCCGATGGAGCGCAGGCTGTTGACCGAATGCTGCGTCGGCTTGCTCTTGAACTCCTCGCTGGCGGCGATGTACGGCACCAGGGTGAGGTGCACGTAGCAGACGTTGCCGCGACCGATGTCGTTCTTCAACTGGCGGATGGCTTCCAGGAAGGGCAGGGACTCGATGTCGCCGACGGTCCCGCCCACCTCAACGATGACCACCTCGGTTCGGGCAACTCGTTCTCCGCAACCCGGAGAACCCGCTGCTTGATCTCGTTGGTGATGTGGGGGATGACCTGCACGGTGCCACCGAGGTAGTCGCCCCTGCGCTCCTTGGCGATGACGCTGGCGTAGATGCGCCCGGTGGTGACGTTGCTCGCCTGCGAGAGGGCGATGTCGACGAAACGCTCGTAGTGGCCGAGGTCGAGGTCGGTCTCGGCGCCGTCGTCGGTGACGAAGACCTCGCCGTGCTGATACGGCGACATCGTGCCCGGATCGACGTTCAGATAGGGGTCCAGCTTCTGCATTCCCACGTGCAGGCCACGCGCCTTCAGGATCGTTCCGATCGAAGCGGCGGTGATGCCTTTGCCGAGGGAGGAGACCACTCCGCCGGTCACGAATACGAACTTCGTCACTGTGTAGTGGACCTCCCGAGGCTGTTTTTGGAATGGTACCAGGAACGGATGTGCGCGCAACACGTTTCGTGCGCCACTGTCTCGCCGTGGCAGTGGCGGGCGGTCAAAGCCGTCCGCCGGGGGGTGCCGCGCCGGCCTCGGGCGTGCAGCGGTGGCCGCCCGGCTGGGCACCCAACGTCCGTGGCACCGGCGCCGCGCGGCGCCGGTGCCACGTTCGCAGATCAGCTCGCGGGAACTGTGGCGGGGCCGGTCTCGACGACCGTCTGACGGCGCCGGGCCAGGTCGGCTGCGCCCAGGAGGCCGACCAGCAGCAGGAAGCCGCCGGTGGCGAGGATGGTGTCGATGATCGGCGTGAACTGCGTCCCGTGGATGGCGTTGAAGTCGGCCAGGCTGCCGTCATAGGCGGCCACCAGCGTGGTGAACTGCGCCAGCGAGGCCGGCAGCGAGGTCAGCGACGCGCCCAGCGCCGGGAAGCCGGCCGCGAGGGTCGCTTCCAGCTGCGTCGGCGTGGTGTTGAGCATCTGGGCCAGGGTCGGGATCAGCTTCGTCTGCATCTCCACGCCCATGGCTTCCATGGTGGCCATGGACTGCTGAGCGCTGGCCACGGTCTGCGCTGTGAAGATCGGCGTCATCTGCGTGTTCATGGCGTCCGCCGCCGTCGCCTTGCCGGGGAGGGAGAGTGCCAGCGGGACCGCGATCATGAGCGCCCCGATCAGCAGCGCCACGCCGGCGCGCCACCACCACCGGAGGAAAACACCGCACGCGATCAGCAGCGCGCCGACCACGACCAGGACCCACGGTATGGAGTTGGGGGAGATGGACGCGGTGGGGATGGAGTTCGGCCTGGGCGAAGTTGGCCAACTGGCTGTCCATGACCGTGAGCACCTGGTTGAACTGGGCGGTGATGCCCGGGACGGCCGCCATGCCGGTCGAGGTGGCCGGGAACTGCGCCTGAAGCGTCGCCGACAACTGCGCCGGGGTCATGCCCAGCTCGGTGGACAGCGCCGGCACGACCTCGGTGGTGAACTGGGTCTGCGCCGCGCCGAGCGCGCTGAGGTCGGTGCGGAGCTGGGCCACCGTGGCCGCCGTCATCTCCGGCTTGAACTTGGTGGTCAGGTCACTGTACTTGGGGGCAACCGAGAACAGCCCTGGTATCAGCGCAAGGCATATCAACGTCGCTCCCGCCAGGACCATGGCGATTGCCAGTGCCCACTTCCTCAATCCCGTCATCAATGCCGTGCCCTCCATTTCGCGCGACCTTGCCTTTTCGCACGGAAGGCCGGACAGTGCCACATGTCTCCTCTTCCGTCGGGGCCATCGGCCCGGGTGGCAAACTACGCCACCAAAGCCTCCGACCGGTGACCCGAATTCTGTGGCACGTGTCGGGCGGCTCAGGCGACGGCGCGCGGCTCGACGATGACGACCCGGGTCTCCTCGACCGCGCCCATCGACCCCGTGAGGGTCAGCTTGGGCTGCACCGGCCAGCTCCCGTCGACGAGGCCCATCTCCTTGGCGAACTTGTCCAAGGGGTCGTAGTCACCCGTCCCCTCCACGCCTGGGGAGCGATAGCGGACGGGAACGGCGATCGCCGGTGCGATGGCGTTGATGACCTTGGTCGCGGGGACCGCGCTGAGGGCGTCCACCCCACCCACGGGGACGGCGAGAACGTCCACGCGCCCGAGGCGGTCGACCTCGTCCTCGGTGAGCTGGCGGTCGAGCTTGCCCAGGCAGGCGACGCGGACGTCGTCCACCTCGATGCGCATGATGGTCGTGATCCCCGCCGCGATCCCCTGGATGCGGACTCCCCGGACCTCGAACTCCCCTGGACCGGCGACCTCCTGGGCGTGACCCTCGCGGGGTTGCAGGTGGGCGGGGACGGTCACCCCCTCCGTGCGCACCACGATGTCGGCGTGCAGCCGGTCCAGTCCGGGGAGGGTGGTGGCCGGCGGGTCCACCACGACCAGGACGTCGCGGCCTCGCAGGCGCAGATGGGAGAGGCCGAAGTAGGTCAGCTCCATGGCCGGCCGATCTTAGCCTGGATGGTGAGGTCGGGGCCCGGGCGGATGGCCCGGGGCCTCAGCCGGCCGATCCGACGGTGAGGGTGAGATCGAGGATGGCGCCCGCCCGGTTCACCGTCAGCGTCACCGACGCGAGCGGCTCGAGGCCGAGCACGGGGGCCTCGAAGGGGTGGGCGCTGTCGATGGGCACGGCGTTGACCGAGGTGACGATGTCGCCAACCTTCAAACCGGCCGCATCGGCGGGCCCCTTGGGCGCGACGGACGTGATCAGCGCGCCGGGCGCAAGGTCGGCGGCCGCGGCGTGGGCGGGATCGAGGTAGAACGAGTCCGCTCCGAAGGTGCCCTGGGCCGACGCTCCGCTCCCCGAGAAGGTGGCGATCAGGGAGCGGGCGGCGTCGAGGGACAGAGCGGTGATCCCCGGCGGCGGGGTGGCCGCCGTGACGGTGACGACGATGCCGGTGAGCTGCCCGGCGGCGTCCAGCACCGGAGCACCATCGGCCTCGGGTTCCGCGGTCGCGTCGATGGTGACGGCGTCGGCGACCGAGGTCCCGCTGGAGCTGTCCATGACGACGGTCTGGCCCACGGCGCTCACCGTGCCGACACCGACGCTGAGGCCCCCGTTCTCGGGGCGGCTGACGGCGACGGCGGTGTCACCGGGGGCGGGGAGGCTGCCGGAGAGGCCGATGGGGGTGAGCCCGGAGGCGCCGAAGGCGCGAAGCAGGGCCAGACCGTGGCTGATGTCGACATCCACGATGGTGGCGTCGAAGCCCTGCCCGCCGGCGAGCCCGACGCGCTGCTGGCTGGTCCCCTCGACGGCGTGGGCGCTGGTGAGGATCAGCCCGTCGGAGCTGACCACGACCCCGTTGGCATAGCTGGAACCGCCGGCGGCGAGGCTCTGGGCGGTGACCGGCTGGGTGAGGATCGAGACCACCGAGGGCGAGATCTCCTGCGCCAGCTGGCCGATGGTCTGCGCCTGCCCGCCGACGCCGGTGATCTCCTGGGTGACGACGCGCTCGATCGGCCCATAGTGCTGGTAGACGGCCCAGGCGCCGAGACCCCCGCCCACCAGGCCGATGCAGGCGGCGAGCACGACGGCGGCCAGGAGACGCATCCCCGGACCGGGGCGGAAGAGGGGCGAGGGCTCCTCCTCGCCGGCGTCGCCGCCGGACGTGTCGCCGCTCACCCGGCCGCTACGGGCCCAGCGACGGCGTGGGCGTGGGCGCCGCCGTCGGGGTCGGGATGGTCACCCCGCCCTGCTTCAGCAGATTGTTGAGCTCGGTGATGTCGGCGTTGATCGCCTGCTGCGCCGAGCCTGCGGCCGCCAGGTTGCCGCTCGCATACGCGGAACTCCAGGTTCGACTCCTGCTGCACCAGGTCGGCAAGGACGGTCAGCTCCTGCCCCGTCAGCGCCGTCGCAGGCGTCGGCGTCGCTCCGGCGGAGGGCGACGGCGTCGGGCTGGCTCCCGGCGAAGGCGACGGCGTTGGCGACGTGGAGGTCGACGGCACGGTCAGCCCGGGGATGGCGGCGGTGGTGTTGAAGAGGGCCTCCAGCGCCGCGGGCAGACTCGTCCCAAAGGCAACCGAGTTCTGTGTGCCGACGATCACGTAACGGAGCTGGGGGAAACTCGAGCCGTTGCTGCTCTGCGCCGAGACATAGAAGGGCCGGACGTAGAGGAACGAGTCGTCATTGAAGGGCAGCACGATGACGTTGCCCAGATAGACGGATGAGCCCGACTGGCTCAGCAGGGTCTTCTCCTGGCTGATGGTGGGGTCGGTGTTGGAGTTGTTGTCGAACTGCAGCGGCCCCAGCACGTTGGTGTTGTTCTTCAGCGGCACCGATACCAATTGGGGATGGTTGGTCGTCGTGTAGTCGGACTCCGCCGCCAGCCACGCCGTCATGTTGTTGGCGGTGCCCCCGCTGCCGCTCTGGTAGGGGCTGAAGGTCTGGAGCAGGACGAACTGCGCCTCCGAGGTGCCCGGCAGTGTCAACTCCACGTACTGAGGCGACGTCGTCGTCGTGTTGCCGCTGCTGTCCAGCTGCTGGGAGAGGCTGTAGAAGTCGTTCCTGGTGAAGAAGCCGGCGGCGCTCGTGACGTGCACCTGGGCGTAGACCTTGGCCTGATTGGTGAAGAGGTCCTGCGGGTAGCGAAGGTGCTGAACGAGGAAGGAGGGCATCTGGCTCAGCGGCTGCAGCAGGCCGGGGTAGATGGCGTTCCAGGCCGCTGTCAGCGGCTCGTTGAGGTCCACGGCGTAGAGGCTGACGGCGCAGGTGCGGGCGTCAACCACCGCCTTGACGGCGTTGCGCTGGTAGGAGATGCCATTGATGTTGTCCGACTTGGGGAAGGCCCCGGTCTGGACGTAGGCGTCGGCGATCCACATCAGGTGGCCGGTGTCGGGGTCGGAGACGATGTAGGGATCTCCGTCCACGGTGAGGAAGGGCGCCACTGTCTGGATCCGGTCAGCGATGGTGCGGTGCATCAGCACCGTGCTGTCGCTGTTGGGCTCGTCGCTGAGGAAGAGGTTGAGGCCGCCGAACTCCGTGACCGAGGTGGCCAGCTTGTCGAAGGGGTTGTTGATGGTGAAGCCGGCCATTCCGGTGCCGGCGTGGTTGTACTGGTCGGGAGTCGCCGGGTAGTCGAACTCGGGCACCTTGGTGTTGACCACCACCGGCTGGCTGGTCTCCTCACCGCAGTAGATGGCGGGATCGCCGCCCGTGGCCGTGAGGTCGAGGGCCGGCGGGGCATTGGGGTCGACCTGCTGGAGGGGCTGCTTGCCGACCAGGATGTTCGGCTTGCCCTCGGCGGCGACCTGGTTGACGGAGACCGCGGTGATGCCGTAGCCGTGGGTGTAGACGAAGGTCTGGTTGACGAAGTTGTCATTCGGGATGTTGCTTTCGGAGATCTCGCGGGCGCCGATCATCACCTCGGTCTCGTTGCCGTTCGCGTCGGGGTAACGGTCAACGGTGATGCCCGTGTAGCTCTGGTAGCTGCGGCTCCGGTCGATCTGGTCGAGGACGTCGGGGAGCTGGCTGGTGTCCACGATGCGGACGTTGTTCAACGTCGTCGGGTCGGCCGACAGATCGCTCAGGGCGGGCGGGTTCACCGCGCCGAAGGATTGGCTGACGACGTCGGGACTGCTCGTCGTCGTCTCCAAGCCCCAGGCGTAGCGGCTGGCGTCCAGGTAGTTCGTGATCGACTGCGCCTGCGCCGACTGGGCGTTCGGGTTCACCGAGACAGCGGTGTACACGGCGGCGGGGATGGTCTGGAGAGCCCCGGCGAGCACCAGCCAGCCGCCCAGCACGCCGCCCAGGATGTAGACGGCGGACATGCCCGGCTTCTGCCGGACGCGCAGCCAGAGCAGGGCGATCGTCCCCGCGGCGAAGATGAGCGCGATCACCTGTAGGGCGCCGAGCACCGGCCGGGTGACGTTGAGCTCGGTCGCGTCGGGACCGGTGAACGAGTACTCAGGGTGCGGGGAGGTGGCCAGGTGATAGGCGCCGAAGTGGGCGCCGAGGGCGGCGAGGACGAAGATCGCCGCCATCGCCCCGCCGGTGTGGAGCAGCGCGATGCGGAGGCCGTCAACGGTGGTTCGGCCCTCCACCGGCTTCAGCGGGATGTCGATCTCGTCCGGCGCCTGGATGACGACCAGGGCGAGGGCGGCGACGCCGGCCGCGCCGAGGAAGCCGACGATGGCGGCGCCCCAAAGCAGCGCGGAGACGCTGTCGATCACCGGCAGGGTGAAGACGAAGAACCCGTAGTCCATGTGGAAGACCGGGTCAGAGGCGCCGAACGGATGGCCGTGAAGCCAGAGGAGCACGTCCTGCCAGGCCCCGGCCAGGTGCGCGCCCCCACCGATGCCGGCAAGCACGGCGATGGCCACCCCGATCCAGAAGCCCCAGCGGCCGGCGCGGGCGTCGATGCACGCGAGGGCCCGTGACCAGAAGGGCACGCTGACCCCCACCAGGCCGCCGGTGACGACCATGCCGACGATGAAGAGGATCACCTGGGTGACCAGCGGCGTCCAGAAGACGTTGCTGTGGCCGAGGCTGGAGAGGAAGAGGTAGTCGACCCGGAGGCGCATCAGCGAGCCGGCGATGATGACCAGGACGACGATCACGGCCGCCACGATGAGGAGGATCCGCCGCAGCTTCGACGGGGGCCTGGTCCTCACCACCCGAGGCCGGCGACGGAACATCTGCTCGGGGTCCAGACCGAACGCACTCATGATCAGGGGGAGTGTATCCCGTTCACGGGCACGGCCACCCTGGTCTTCGAGGCCCACCTTCGGGCGGCAGCCGGAGGAAAGCCGGCCGGCCGGCCTGGAGGCTCAGCGCCGCTGGAGGAGGAGGCGGACGTCGAACGGGTCGCGGCGGCGGCGGATGCGGCGGGACACCTCGGGACGGACCTGCACCATGTAGGGCTCTTGCTGGCGCAGAACCTCCTCGATGGCGTCGGCGATGAGCATCCCCGCCTGAACGGTGGGCACCCGGTCGGCCACCGCCGCCGCCATGGCCTCGCTGACCACGGTGACGTCCATCTCGTGCGCCTGCTCCAGCACGGTCAGGCAGTCGTCGAGACGGCGTAGCCGCTGGCGCCTGTCGTCGCCGTCGTGCGGCTGGATCATATGGGAAAAATAGCGCAATTGAAGGAGGATCGGGGAGAAAGGCCCGCCGGGCTCAGGCCGGGACCGGCCGGGCCCCTGCGCTGACGCCGGCCGCGCTTCCGATGATGCGGCGGAGGTAGGTGCCGGTGGCGCTGGCCGGCTCCCCGGCGACCAGCTCGGGCGTCCCGGCCACGACCACCTCGCCCCCCGCCTCGCCCCCGCCGGGGCCGAGGTCGATGATCCAGTCGGCGGTCTTGATGACGTCCAGGTTGTGCTCGATGACGATGGCGGTGTTGCCGGCGTCCACCAGTCGGTGGAGGACGGCGAGGAGCTTCTCGACGTCGGCGAAGTGAAGCCCGGTGGTGGGCTCGTCGAGGATGTACAGGGTGCGTCCGGTGTCGCGGCGGGAGAGCTCGGTGGAGAGCTTGACCCGCTGGGCCTCACCGCCGGAGAGCTGGGTCGCCGGCTGCCCGAGGCGGATGTAGCCGAGGCCGACGTCCTGGAGCGTCCGGAGGCGGCGCACGATCCGGGGCTGGTTGGCGAACAGCTCGGCCGCCTCGTCCACGCTCATCTCCAAGACGTCGGCGATCGAACGGCCCCGGAACTTGACCTCCAGCGCCTCCCGGTTGTAGCGGCGGCCCTTGCAGACGTCGCAGGCCACGTAGATGTCGGGCAGGAAGTGCATCTCGATCTTGATCATCCCGTCGCCGGAGCAGGTCTCACAGCGGCCGCCGGTGACGTTGAAGGAGAAGCGCCCCGGCTTGTAACCGCGGATCTTGGCCTCCGGCAGCTTGGCGAAGAGGTCGCGGATGTCCGTGAAGACGCCGACGTAGGTGGCCGGGTTGCTCCGCGGTGTCCGGCCGATCGGCGACTGATCCACGTCGATGACCTTGTCGATGTGCTGGATCCCCTCCACCTTCTCGTGCTTGCCGGGCCGCTCCTTGGCCCGGTACAGGGCCTGGGCCAGGCGGCGGAAGAGGATGTCGTTGACCAGCGTCGACTTGCCGCTGCCGCTCACCCCGGTCACGCCGATGAAGAGGCCGAGCGGGAAGCGGACGGTCAGCGATTTCAGGTTGTTCTCCTGGGCGCCGCGCACCGTGATCGCCGCCCCGTTGCCCGTCCGGCGCACCCGGGGCATGGGGATGCTGAGATCGCCGCGGAGGTACTTGGCGGTGATGCTGTCGGGACTGGCCAGCACCTCGGCGAGGGTTCCGGCGGCGACCACATGCCCGCCGAGCTCGCCGGCGCCCGGGCCGATGTCGACGATGTAGTCGGCGGCGCGGATCGTCTCCTCGTCGTGCTCCACGATGATGAGGGTGTTGCCGAGGTCGCGCAGGGCGGTCAGGGTGGCGAGCAGCTTGTGGTTGTCGCGCTGATGGAGCCCGATGGAGGGCTCGTCGAGGATGTAGAGGACACCCATCAGCTTGCTGCCGATCTGGGTGGCCAGCCGGATGCGCTGGCTCTCGCCACCACTCAGCGATGCCGACGCACGCTCCAGGCTCAGGTATTCAAGGCCCACATCGCGCAGGAAGCCGAGGCGCTCGCGGATCTCCTTGACGGCGCGGTAGGCGATCTGCTCCTCGCGATCGGTGAGGCGCAACCTCTCCAGGCGTCCCAGCGCAGCCACGACGGTGAGGGCGCAGAAGTCCATGATGCTCATGCCGTCGACGCTGACGGCGAGGAACTCCGGCTTGAGCCGCTTGCCACCGCACGCCGGGCAAGGCTTCTGCAGCATGAGCCGCTCGATGTCCTGCTTGACCCAGTCCGAACTCGGTCTCGCGGTAGCGGCGCTCGAGGTTGGGGATGACGCCCTCGTAGGCGGCGTCAAAGGCGTGGGTGCGGCCGGTGTGTGAGACGTAGCGCATGCGCACCGTCTCGTCCTTGGGCAGGCCGAAGAGGATGACCCTCTGCTCGCGCGCGGGCAGGTCGCGGAAGGGCACGTCGCGGGGGATCTTGTAGCGCCGGCAGACGCTCTGCAGGACGTCGAGGAGCCACATCTGGGACGGCCCCTTGGACCAGCCGGTGAGGGCCCCCTCGTCGATCGACAGCGAGGGATCGGGGACGACGCCGTCGGGGTCGACCTCCATGCGCATGCCCAGGCCGGTGCAGGTGGGGCAGGCCCCGTGGGGGTTGTTGAAGGAGAAGTTCCGGGGGGCGGGCTCCTCCATGGAGATGCCGCAATAGACACAGGCGTAGTCCTGCGAGAAGAGCATCTCCCCCACGGCGGGGGCACCCGGGGGCCCGTCCTCCGGTGTGGGGTGCCGGCCGTTGCCGGAGACCACGGCAGTGGTGCCGCCGAACGCCTCCACCGGTTTCCCCACCGCCTCGTCGGGTGGGGTCTGGGCCTGCAGGTCGGCGGCGGGAACGGTGGCGGCGGGGGCCGGCAGGGCGTCCGACGGGATGAGCAGGATGAGGCCCTCGCTGAGCTTGGAGGCCTGCTCCAGGGAGTTGTTCAGCCGGCTGCTGAGATCGGGGCCGATGACGATCCGATCGACGACGATCTCGATGTCGTGCTTGAACTTCTTGTCGAGGTCGATCTTCTCGCCAAGGTCCCGGACGGTGCCGTCGATGCGGGCCCTGACGAAGCCCTTGCGCCGCGCCTCGTCGAGCACCTCTCGGTGTTCTCCCTTGCGACCCTGGACCATGGGAGCCGTCACCATCATGCGAGTGCCCAGTGGCAGGCTCAGCACCTGGTCGGCGATCTGCTCGATGCTCTGCCGGCTGATCTCCCGACCGCATTTCGGGCAGTGCAGGTGCCCGATGCGGGCGTAGATGAGGCGGAGGTAGTCGTAGATCTCGGTGACCGTGCCGACGGTGGACCGGGGATTCTTGCTCGTCCCCTTCTGGTCGATGGAGATGGCCGGGGAGAGGCCGTCGATGTGGTCGACGTCGGGCTTCTCCATCTGGCCGAGGAACTGCCGTGCGTAGGCGGAGAGCGACTCGACGTAGCGGCGCTGCCCCTCGGCGTAGATGGTGTCGAAGGCGAGCGACGACTTGCCGCTGCCGGAGAGCCCGGTGAGGACGATGAGCTTGTCCCGAGGCAGGCTCAGGTCGATGTTCTTGAGGTTGTGCTCCCTCGCCCCTCGGATCTCGATGGTGTCGTGTGGCACTGAAGCTAGGGTACCCAGAACCTCATGACGGGCCGTTGCGAGCGCGCCGTCGGCGCCTAACGAACATCCGTACGATACCAGCGGTGGAGATCTCTGTCCATCGACGGGCCCTGCGCTCCGACCGTGGCTCAGTCCCGCATGAAGCGCCCAGCGCAACATCGCCGGCGTCGGGGAGACGGGTGGGTTCGCCAGCCGCAGCGTGGCTATTCCAGATTACCTACTATTCTTGAATAAGCCACGCCACTGTTCAAGGAACGCCCAGATGCCCGAGTACGTCGAGCGAGTTTGGAAACCTCCGGATGAGGCTGGGGCGATCCTCCCCCGCCCTGACAGACACCCTCTGCGCCATCGCGCCTTCGTTCCCGATCCGATCGCCGATCTCGATGTGCGCCTTTCGCGGGAAGCCGGGGAGGCCGTCGACGCCGCCGAGCACGCTGTCCGCGATCTCGACGGGCGCACGCGTCACGTGGCCTCATTGGAGTCCCTGTCGCGGCTCCTCCTCCGAGCCGAGGGCATCAGCTCATCTCGCATCGAGGGCCTGGTCGTCGGTCATCGCCAGCTCGCCGAGGCCCTCTTCGATCCCGAACACTCCCGGGCGCCGGCCCGCGAGGTGGTCGGCAATGTGTGGGCGGTCTCGACGGCGATCGAGGCCGGAGCCGGCCCGGCGCCGTTCACTCCGGACATCCTCCTCAGCATCCACCGCACCCTCCTCGGGCCCCTCACGAGCACGGCCGGCCGGTTCCGCACCGTCCAGAACTGGATCGGGCCACCGCAGTTGGTGTCTCCGCGAACCGCTGACTTCATCCCACCGCCAGAGGGGGAGGTCGCCCGGCTGACGTCGGATCTGTGCCGATTCCTGGGGCGTCGGGACGTGTCCCCCCTGGCTCAGGCGGCGATCGCTCACGCTCAGTTCGAGACTGTCCATCCCTTCGAGGACGGCAATGGACGGGTGGGTCGGGCCCTGATCCACGCCGTTCTGCGCCGCAGGCGGCTGGTCGAACAGTACGTGCCACCGCTGAGCATCGTCCTCGCCGCCAACCCTCGGACGTATGTCGCCGGGCTCACCGGCTACCGCGGCGGCAACCTCGACGCGTGGCTCGTCATCGTGGCCAGGACGGCGATCGCGGCGTGTCAGGGGTCGGAGACCTTCTTCAGCGCGCTCGACGACCTGCAGAGGAACTGGGCGGAGCAGGCGGGTGAGCCGCGCCGCGGTTCCAGTACCCGGCGCCTCATCGAGCGCCTGCCAAGCATTCCCGTGCTCGACGTTCCTCTCGTCGCCGCCGAGCTCGGCGTCTCCTTCCAGGCGGCCAACGAGGCCGTCCTGCGGCTCGAGGCGTCCGGCGTGTTGCGCCGCCACCAGCCGGACGTTCGCCGGGGTCGGCGATGGAGCGCTCCGCTCCTCTTCGGTCTGCTGGACAGCTTCGAGCGGACGGTCAGCGGGTCCGTCTCAGGAACTCGACGCCGTGGGACCGTGCCGCCCGTCGCCTCCGGGCACCGCCTGAGCCGGCGGCGACTGGCGGGCCCGAGCCCCGGCTGACCCGCTACCGGGACCGGCCCTTGCGAGCCTTGCACCAGACCTTGCGCAGCGCCTGACGGAGCGCGCGCGGCTCTGCCGCGAAGGCTTCCGGCGGCACCTCGTCGAGGCCCTCCAGCTTCTCGTCCAAGCGCTCCAGGTCGGGCAGGATCGTCGCGTCCTGGGCGATCCTGCGCTTGGCCGCTCCGCGTCCTCGTCCCACCTCAGCCACGCCTCCATCGTAATGGCGCGGCGCCAGGCGCATCGTCGCGCAACTGCGGAAGCGGGGTCAGTCCAGCGGGCTGGCGGGGTCGAGGGGCTCGGGTCCGCCGGCGACCTCGACGGCGACGCGGTGGGCGATGTCGGCCGACGACCGTCCCACGTGAAGCTCGTACGTGCCGCCGTCCAGGTACCAGCCTGCGCGCTGCCGGTGCAGCGGGCCGTCGTGGATGTGCTGGCCGGGATTGGCGCGGCGGCCCGCCAGAAGAGGCCAGTCCGTGTCCGCCACGTCCCAGTAGGCGAAGGAACGGGCCCCAAGCTCCAGGGTGACGGTGGTGGATTCGCCGGAGTTCAGCCGGACCTTGGCGAATGCCTTCAGCTCCTGCACCGGCCGCAGACGCCGATCGGGGCCCGGGTGGCCTGCGCCCGGCGGTGCGACGTAGAGCTGGACGACCTCACTGCCCCCGCGCGTCCCCGTGTTGGTGACGGGGATCTCGATGCGGAGCCGCTCGCCCGCCGCCAGGCGCGGACTCGACAGCCGCGGCGCCCCGATCTCGAAGGTGGTGTAGGAGAGGCCGTGGCCGAAGGGGAAGCGCACCGGCAGCTGCCGGGCCTCATACCAGCGGTAGCCGACGAGCAGTCCCTCGCCGTAGCGGACCTGGCTGCTCTCGCCGGGGAAGTTTCCGAACGCCGGTGTGTGCTCGATGCGCAGCGGCAGCGTCACCGGCAGGCGGCCGCCGGGGTCGGCCTCGCCGAGCAGGACGTCGACCAGGGCATTGGCGTGCTCCTGTCCGGAGAACCAGGTCTGCAGCAGCGCGCCGGCCTGATCGGCCCACGGCATGCTCACCGGAGACCCGGAGTTCACCACCACGACCGCGCGCGAGGTGACGGCGACGATCCGCCGGACCAGGTCGTCCTGGTGGCCAGGAAGATCCATGGTGTCGCGGTCGTAGCCCTCGCTCTCCACCTTGGCGTCGGTGCCGACGACGACGATGACGGCGTCGCTGCCGCTGGCCAGGCCCACCGCACGCTCGATGCCGGCCTCGTCCTCCGCCGCCTCGTGCACGACCTCGACCCCGGCGCCGACGCGCTGCCGGAGGGCCGCCAGCGGGGACAGCAGGTAGTGGGGCTGGACGGTGGCGCTGCCTCCGCCCATGATCGCCGGCCGGTCGGCGTTGGGCCCGACCACGGCGATCCGCCCCAACGCGCCGGCGTCGAGGGGGAGGACGCCGCGGTTGGTGAGCAGCACCGCCGCCTGCGAGGCGGCGAGACGGGTGGTGGCGCGGTCCTCGGGGCGGTCGACCGGGGCCTCCTCGCCCGCCGGCGGATCGTCGAGGGCGCCGATCCCGTCGAGGACGGCCAGCATGCGCCCGACCTTGGCGTCGACCTCCGCCTCGGGGACCTGCCCCGAGCGCACGGCGTCCGCGAGCGCCGGTCCGAAGGCGCGGGCGGGTCCCGGCATCTCCAGGTCGAGGCCGGCGCCGCCCGCCTCGACGGTGTCTGCCAGGCCGAACCAATCGGTCATGACGAAGCCCTGGAAACCCCACTCCCCGCGAACGATGTCGCGGAGGAATTGCGCGGTGTCGGGGACGTGCTTGCCGTTGACGCGGTTGTAGCTGGTCATCAGCGCCAGCACCGAGGCGCTCCTCACGGCGTGCTCGAAGGGCACCAGGTACAGCTCGCGGAGGGTGCGCTCGTCGATCACCGACGAGCTCGTGTAACGCTCGAACTCGGTCTCGTTGCCGACGAGATGCTTGACGGTGGCGATGACGCCCTGGCCCTGGACGCCCCGAATGTAGGCGACGGCCAGCCTCGCCGTGAGGATGGGATCCTCCGAGAAGGCCTCGAAGTTGCGCCCCCACAGAGGATGGCGGTGCAGGTTCACGGTGGGGGCGAGGAGGACGCGCGCCCCCTTGTCGCGGGCCTGGCGGGCGACCGCGGCGGCGGCCCGCTCCACCAGCGCGGGGTCCCAGGTCGCCCCCAGGGCCGTCGCGCAGGGGATGCAGATGGACGGCGTGACGGAGAGGAAGTTGGCCGTCTCCCCCGCGCGCCGTTGGGGCCGTCGGTGAACTTGACGGCGGGGATGCCGAGCCGCGGGACGGCCGCCGTGTGCCAGAAGCCGACGCCGGCGGTGAGGGATGCCTTCTCGTCCAGCGTCATGCCGCCGACGAGCGCGGGGATGTCCCGACCCGAGACCACGAGGTGGCTAGGCCTCCGCGGACGGAGCCGCAGCGGCCGCCTCGGCCTTCTCCTTCTTCTCGCCCTGCGAGCTCTTCGACACCAGATTCATGGTGACCTGGCCGTCGGCCACGTCAACGACCACTTGGTCGCCGGGGCCGTGCTTCAAACGCAGCAACTCCTCGGAAAGTGGATCCTCGATCACCCGCTGGATCACCCGCCGCAGCGGACGCGCGCCGTAGATCTTGTCGAAGCCCTCCTCGACGATCTTGTCCTTGGCGGCGTCACTGACGGTGAACTGCAGCTCCTGTGCCTCGAGATGCACGGCCACCTTGGCCAGCATCCGCTCAACGATGCTGCGCATCTGCGGGTGGGTGAGGCGGTGGAAGACGACCACCGCGTCGACGCGGTTGAGGAACTCGGGACGGAACGCCCGCTTCAACTCCTCCATGATGGAGTCGCGCATCTTGCCGTGCTCCGCGTCGACGGCGCGCTCGTCGGGCATGGCCGGCTGGAAGCCCATGGACATGTTGCCCTTGAGGTTGGCGATGCCCAGGTTGCTGGTCATGATGACGATGGCATTGGCAAAGTTCACCGCCTTGCCCTTGGCGTCGCTGAGCCGGCCGTCCTCGAGGATCTGCAACAGCATGTTGAAGACCTCGGGATGCGCCTTCTCGATCTCGTCGAAGAGGATGACGCTGTAGGGGCGGCGGCGGACCGCCTCGGTGAGCTGACCGCCCTCGTCGTAGCCGACGTAGCCGGGCGGCGACCCGACCAGCCGGGCGGTGGAATGCCGCTCCATGAACTCGCTCATGTCGAGGCGGATGAGGGCGTCCTCGTTGTCGAAGAGGAAGGCGGCGAGAGACCGTGCCAGCTCGGTCTTGCCCACTCCGGTGGGGCCGAGGAACATGAAGGAGCCGATCGGCCGGCGGGGATCCTTCAGCCCGGCGCGGGCGCGCCGCACCGCCTGAGAGATGACCTTGACGGCGTCGTCCTGCCCGACCAGCCGCTTGTGAATCTCCGCCTCCATGCTGAGCAGCCGGGAGGTCTCCTCCTCCACCAGGCGCGATACCGGCACCCCGGTCCACGAGCTGATGATCTCGGCGATGTGCTCCTCGTTGACCTCGGGGATGTTGGCGCCGAGCTTGTCGCGCCACGCCATCTCCAGGGAGACGTACTGCTCCTTCAGGGTCTTCTCGCGATCCCGGAAGCTCGCCGCCGTCTCGTAGTCCTGGCCGCCGATGGCGTCGTCCTTCTGCGATTGGAGCTCGCGAATCTCCTTCTGCATCGCACGCAGATCGTCGGGGGTCGTGGTCAGCTTCATGCGCACCCGGGCGCTGGCCTCGTCGATGAGGTCGATGGCCTTGTCCGGCAGCGAGCGGTCGCTGACGTAGCGCACCGACAGCTCGGCGGACGCCTTGAGCGCGGCGTCGGTGATCTTGACGCGGTGATGCTTCTCGTAGAGGGGCCGGATGCCATGCAGGATGTCGATGGTCTCCTGCAGGGTCGGCTCGTCGACGTAGACGGGCTGGAAGCGCCGCTCCAGCGCGGCGTCCTTCTCGATGTACTTGCGGTACTCGTTGAGGGTTGTGGCGCCGATGCACTGGATCTCGCCGCGGGCGAGCGCCGGCTTGAGGATGTTGGCGGCGTCGATGGCCCCCTCGGCGGCGCCCGCGCCGACCAAGGTATGCAACTCATCGATGAAGAGGACAACCTCGCGGGACTGGCGGATCTCGTCGAGGATCTTCTTGAGCCGCTCCTCGAACTCGCCGCGGTACTTGGTGCCGGCGACCAGCGCCCCCATGTCCAGGGTGAGCACGCGCTTGCCCATCAGCGACTCGGGGATGTTGCCGAGGATGATCGCCTGCGCCAAGCCCTCGGCGATGGCGGTCTTGCCGACGCCGGGCTCGCCGATGAGCGCCGGGTTGTTCTTGGTGCGGCGGGAGAGGATCTGCACGACCCGCTCGATCTCCATGGCCCGCCCGATCACCGGGTCGAGCTGGTTCTTCTGGGCGAGCTCGGTGAGATCGCGGCAGAACTGGTCGAGCAGGGGCGTCTTGGTCGGCTTCTTCTGGGTATCCTTGGTCTCCTCTTCGAGACCCGACTCGTGGAGCAGCCGTTCGATCTCGCCGCGCACCTTGTCCAGGTTGGCGCCCAGATCCTCGAGCACGTGGGCGGCGATGCCCTCCCCCTCGATGAGGAGACCGAGCAGCAGGTGCTCGGTGCCGACGTAGTTGTTGCCCATGCGACGGGCTTCCTCGAAGGAGATCTCGATGACCTTCTTCACCCGCGAGGTGGGGATGATCTGCTGGATGATGATGCGCTCGTTGCGGCCGAGCACCGACTCGATCGTGCTGCGCACCTTGTTGATCTCGACCCCGAGGTTGGTCAGGACCTTGGCGGCGAGCCCCTCTCCCTCGCGGAGCAGGCCGAGCAGGAGGTGCTCGGTCCCGATGTAGGAATGGTGCGAGCGTTCCGCCTCTTCCTGGGCGAGGGTGAGGACCTTCTTCGCCCTCTCGGTGAACCGCTCAAATGGGTACAAGACTGCCTCCGTGCTCCGGCCGGCCCCACCTGAAGAAGGGAGGGGCCAGTGCGTCGCGTGCTCCGACCTCCCCCATTATGCCCATCGGGGGGTCTCGCTACTCGCGCCAACCTGGCCCTGTGCCGATCCCGTCACCGTTCCGGCGACGGGAAGGGCTCTCGGTCCCGGCGCGTGGTCAGCCCGCCACGGGCTCCTCGGGCACCGCCACGGGCTCCTCGGGCGCCGCCACGGGCTCCTCCACACCCGCCACGGCGTCGTCCGGCTCCGAGATGGCCACGGCCTCCAACTCGTCGTCGGGGGCGGTGGCCTCGACCTCCGCCTCCGTCGCGACTGCGGTCTCCGCCTCGGCCTCCGGGGCGGAGGAGACCTCGGCGGCCTTCTCGTCCTTGACGGCCGGGGGCGTGTCGCCGGTCTCCGCGTCGTCGTCATCGTCGCCGAAGTCGTAGGTCGGCGGGACGTACTCGCCGGGGCCCTCCGGCCCACCGCCGTGCAGCTGCCGCAGCGAGAGGCTGATGCGGCGCCGCGTCCGGTCGGCGCTGAGCACCATCACGTTGACCTTCTCGCCGACCTTGAGCACGTCCTCGGTGCGCTCGACGTGATCCCACGACAACTCGCTGATGTGGAGCAGCCCTTCGACGCCGTCCGCGATCTGCAGGAAGGCACCGTACTTCTTGGTCTTGGTGACCTCGCCCTCGACCATCTTGCCCGGCGGGAACCGGTTCTCGATGGTGTCCCACGGATCCTCGCTCATCTGTCGCAGCGAGAGGCTGATGCGCGACAGCTCGGGGTCGAGCTTGATGACCTTGACGCGCACCTCGTCGCCGACATTCAGCATGTCGGAGACGTTGTTGATGCGATCCCAGGACAGCTCGCTGATATGGATCAGACCGTCGGCGCCGCCGAGGTTGACGAAGGCGCCGTAGCTGGTCAGGCCGCTGACCTTGCCGGTGATGACGTCGCTCACCTTGAGCTTCTCGAACAGCTCCTCACGCTGGCGCGCCCGGTCCTCGTCTTGGGCCGCGCGCTGCGAGACGATGAGGCGGTTCCGCTTGCGGTTGACCTCGAGGATCTTGACGGGGATCTTGGTGCCAACCAGCTCCATGAGGTTGCCGGAGAACTGACGCGCCACCTGGCTGCTGGGCAGGAATCCGCGCAGACCCATGATGTTGACGATGAGGCCGCCCTTGTTCTGCTCGCGGACCTCAGCGTCGAGGATCTCCCCCTCCGAACTCCTTCTCGGCAACAGCCTGCCAGATGGACTCGGCGCGCGCCTTGCGCAGGGAGAGGATGACGCGCCCCTCGTCGTCCTCGGGCTGGAGCACATAGACCTTGATGAGGTCGCCCGGGGTCAGGGTGATGGCGGCCTCGTTGCGGCCGGAGATCTCCCGGTTGGAGATGATGCCCTCGGACTTGGCGCCGATGTCGACGAGCACCTCGTCGGGATCGACGCGCACCACCGTGCCCTCGACGATGTCGCCGTACGACAGCGAGCGGACGCGGGTCTCCTCCTCCCTGAGGAGGTCTTCCATGGTGAGGGGTTCGTGCTCCTGGGTCGTCGTGGGGGCCAATGGTCTCCTTCGGTTCTCGCCTGCGTCCGGGGACGGACGGCCGTCCCGCCGCGGGATCGGGCAGCGGTGCCCTGAATGGATGTCGCGTGGGGGCGATGAACAGACGCGTTTGCGTCGTTGCCGTGCGACATCGGCAGAATAGCAGGGTAGCCCAACCCGATTGCCGACCGATGTCCAGCCCTGCCGGGACCCGGCGTCAGGGATTCGTTGCAAGCCGTGACCGGGGCAATACAGGACCCTAGGAGGGCGCGTCGCACCCCGGTGGGACGCTCTGCACCGCGATGAGGGTCACCATCACCTGCGAAGAGTGCGGCCACAAGCACCGCTTGGAGCGCCGCATCACCGACCCAGGGCCCATCTGGATCGTCTGCCACTCCTGCGAGCTGCCTCTCCAGGCGATCCTCGAGTGCCCCTCCCCCAAGCCGGCTCAGACCCACGCCGTCTGGAAGGACATCTTCGACCTCTCGGACGTCCCCTCGGCGCGGTGATCCGCCCGGGCCTCAGCCCAGGCGTCGAGCATCGTCCGGCGAGCCCCCCGGTGGTCTACGCTTGAGGTCCGATGCCTCTCGGCGATCATCCTGCCCCCCGCCCCGACACGAGCTCAGGTGGAGGCACCGGCGGGGAAGGATCGGCACCCCTTCGCGACCAGGGATGGAGCGTGGTCGTCTGGAACGATCCGATCACGCTGATGTCGTATGTCGTGCTGGTCTTCCGGCGGCTCTTCGGCTTCGACTTCGAGACGGCGACCCGCTTGGTGCTCCAGGTCCACCACGAGGGCAAGGCGGTGGTGGCCACCCAGCCGAGAGAGCAGGCCGAGGTGTCGGTCTCCCAACTCCACGGTTTCGGGCTCCAGGCGACCCTCACCCACCGGTAGTGGCGTAGGCGAGGCATGGCCAGGGTCCGGCGGCGTCGGGGTCGCGTCCAGCTCCAGCTCGACGCCGACGAGCGCACGGCGATCCGGGACATCGTCGACCAGCTCTCCCCCCACCTCGGCCACGTCGCCCGGACGGCGCCGGTCGCCTACGCGGACGCGGAGATGGAGAGGGAGTACGACCACTGGGTCCGTCCGGAGATCGACCGTGGCCGGGAGGCCGACCTGCGGGTGATCCGCGACTGCCTGGACTCCGGAGAGGACATGTCTCCGCTCACCGAGGCGCAGACGCTGGCCTGGGTCCGGGGCCTCAACCACCTCCGGCTCGCCGCCGGTGCCCTGCTCGGCGTCGAGCAGGACGGCTGGGAGCTGAGCTCAGACGCCACGCTGCGAGACAAACCGGAGTTCCGCGTCATCCTGGCCCTCGGCTACCTCCAGGAAGAGCTGATCGCCGCCCTGGAGTCCTGAGAGGAGCCGGGGGCAGCGGTTCGCCTCAGTCGCCGCGGCGGGCGACGATGTTGAGGCGGACGTAGTCGATCAGGGGCTCGGCCATGACCGCCGCCACCTCCGCGGCGAAGGCGTGCCGCCGCTCCGGCGGCAGCGTGGCCACGTGCTCCCGCAGGCAGACCGTCTCCAGGAAGTCCACGAACCCCTCCTCATCCGGGAACCGGGTGGCCTCGGGGTGGGCCCAGACCTCGACGTCGATAAAGCCCGCGGCCTCGAGGCGGCGGGTTGTCGCCTCCGGCGATGCGTACAACCACGTGCCGGCGCGCTCGACGCCCAGCGACCGCACCGCCCGGATGACGTTGTCGATGTTGCCCTCGGCGCCGCACTGGGCGACCAGCTGCCCACCCGGGCGGAGCACGCTCGCCAGGTTGGCGAAGAGCCGGTCGTGGTCGGTCACCCAATGGAAGGTGGCGGTGGAGAGCACCGCGTCCAGGGGCGCCACCTCCGGGAGATGCGCGGGCCCCAGGTCGAGGAGGTCCAATTCCAGGAAGCTGACGCGGCGACCGGCGCCGGCCAGTCGGCGGCGGGCCTCGGCCAGCATCGACGCCGAGACGTCGAGGGCCACGACCCGGCCACGCGGCAGCCGGCTGAGCAGCATCTCGGTGACCCGACCGCTGCCGCAGCCGGCGTCGAGGACGGTCTCGCCACCGGACAGCGCCAGCCGTTCGACCACCGCACGCCCCCAGCGTGTCTGCGGAGCGGCAACCCGGTCGTACCGAGCGCCGTCCCAGTCGGCATCGTCGCGGGCCACCGGCGGAGGGCTCCCCATCACGGTCAGCGCGGGCGGCCGCGCAGGTAGGCGACAGAGAAACCGCGCAGCTCGCCCGATGCCAGGCCACTCGAGACGGTCGGATCGTCCTCCATGATCCGGCGCGCGGATGGCTCGTCGGGGGCCTCGATGACGGCGACGCCCATGTTGATCCTGCCCAGCGTCGGGCCGGCCATGACCAGGGTCCCGTCGTCGAGGAGCCTCTGCAAGCGCTCGGAGTGCTCGCCCCAGACGCGCCGCTCCTCCACCGTCATCGTCGCAGCGAAGTCGTCCCGTGGGGTGTGGATGAAGTAGATCCATTCAGCCATGGGTTGCCTCCTCGGTCCGTGGCGGGGGTGCGCTGCGGCGGGGTGAGGATACGAGAACACCCGGCTTGCCCAGTGCCCGGGAATGTCACCGGGCGGACGATCGGGCGCGGAGGACCAGGAGGAGGCTGGTCGCGCCTGCAGGCCGGCCAGATGTTCGTCACGATCGTTCGGCAGTGGCCAATACCGCCCGGTCGCGGTGCGCGCGACGGCCCCGGAGAGGACGCGGATCGGCAGGTCCGGGTGCTCAAATGGAGATCCCCCGATCCGAAAGCCTCGAATGTGATCGGTCGCGATGCGGCGCATGGACACGAGGTTGAGGACGATCAACTTCGGGCCCCGGCTCATCACCCCCATCCGGAACCAATGGCAGGCGAGCGTCACCAGAGGTCCCGCCATCGCCAGGGACCAGGCCAGCCCGGGCATGAATCGGTCCAGCAGGGATACGGCCGCGACGAGGGTCGCGAACACCCCCAAGACGGGACAATGCGCGACCGCCAAGACCCGGCTGGGCGCCACGCGGCGAAAGTCGACCTCAGGGGCCCGTGACACCTCCGTCCGTCACGGTGGCGCCGGGGCAGGGGAACTGCGCCCCCGGGAGTGGGAGCGGAGGTCTCGCCCCGGGATGGTACGTTCGGCGGAACATGGTGGTCCACGCGGACATCCAGAGGAGCCGGCAATGCGGGCGGTAGTGATTGACGACGACGGCGCGGGACCCCATCTCACCGACATCCCGATCCCGGTCCCGGGTCCGGGCGAGGTGCTCGTCCGGGTCCGCACCTCATCGATCAACGGGTTCGACGTCGCGGTTGCCTCCGGCATGCTCAAGGGAGCCATGGAGCACCGTTTCCCGGTGGTGATCGGCAAGGACTTCGCCGGCAAGGTGACCGCGGTCGGCGAAGGGGCCTCGCGGTTCAAGACCGGCGACCCGGTGTTCGGCGTCGTCACGAAGCCCTATCTGGGCGATGGAGGTTTCGGCGAGTGCGTCACGGTCGGCGAGTCGATCGGCGTCGCCCCGCTGCCAGCGGGTCTGGAGGAGGCCTCGGCCGGAGCGGTCGGTCTCGCCGGCGCCGCTGCTCTTGCGGCGTTGGCGGCGGCGGGGCCCGTTCCCGGCGACATCGTCCTGATCGCCGGGGCGACCGGGGGGGTCGGCGCTCTCGCCATCCAATACGCCCATGCCGCCGGCGTCACGGTCCTCGCCACCGCCTTGCCCGGGGCGGAGTTCGAGTTTGTCACCGGCCTGGGGGCCAACCACGTCATCGACCGCACCGGCGATCTCTCCTCCCAGGTGCGGGCGCTCGCGCCCGGCGGGTTGTCCGCCGTCATCCACCTGGCTGGCGACGCCTCCCAGCTCACGCCGCTCCTCGCCCCGGGAGGGCGCCTCGCATCGACCATCGGCTACGGGGTGGCCCAGCATCCGGCCGCGGTCGCGGTGATGGCGAATCCCGACGCCCAGGTCCTCGACCGTCTGGCGACCGACGTCCTGGCGGGACGGCTGCGGGTCCCGATCACCCGCACCTACGCGCTATCCGAGGTGCCCGTCGCGATCGCCGACTTCCGGGCGGGGACCCTGGGCAAGCTCGCCGTCGCCGTCCAGTAGCGGGCCACAACGCGCCGCGCTCGGCACAGACGGAGGACATGCGCCCTCGGCCGGCGCCTGCCCGCGGTGCTGCTTGCGCGCGAAGGTACGGGTGGCGCCGTTCCGCCACCGCCGGAGTAGTGTCTGAGCCGTGCGTGCGGTCGACGGCATCCTCCCCACTCGTGGGTGGTCAGGGCCGACGCAACCATTCTCACCCGCCCCACCGCCCACCCCCAACGGTTGAGCACGAGGAACTCATGAGAGCGGTTGTCCATGACAGGTACGGGCCACCGGACGTCCTGCGCCTCGAAGAGATTGCGCGGCCCCTCCCCAAGGACGACGAAGTCCGGGTCAGGATCCGCGCAACGACGGTCAGCCGGACGGACTGCGGACTTCGCGCGGCCGAGCCATTCGTCACCCGCGTCGTCACCGGCCTCCGGCGGCCGAAGCGACGGATCCTCGGCAGCGACCTGGCCGGAGAGGTCGACGCGGTCGGAGCAACCGTCACCGAGTTCGCGATCGGCGACCTCGTCTTCGGCATCAATCCATGGAAGTTCGGTGCCCACGCGGAGTTCCTCTGCATGCGAGCCGCTGGCGCCCTGGCGCCCATGCCGACCGGCACGAGCTTCGAGGCGGCGGCGGCAGTCTGCGACGGGGCGATCCTGGCCTTGAACGCCCTGCGGCCAGCCCATCTGCAGAAGGGGCAGACGATCCTCGTCTACGGCGCCTCGGGGTCCATCGGCACCGCCGCGGTGCAACTGGCCCGTTCCTTCGGAGCCGAGGTCACCGCTGTCTGCAACACCAAGACCGCCGGGCTCGTGAGGTCGCTCGGAGCTGGCGACGTCATCGACTCCGCGCAAGAGGACTTCACCAAGAACGGGCAGGCCTACGACGCCATCCTCGACGCCGTCGGCAATCTGACCTTCCGGCGCTGCCGCGGCTCCCTGAAGCGGGGCGGAGTTTTCCTCGCCACCGATGGGTTTCGGAACCTGGCTCTGGCACTCTGGACCGCGCGGATCGGCAAGAAACGAGTGTCCTTCTTCATTCCGCCCCATTTCACGAAGGAGGACGTCGTCTTCCTGAAGGGGCTCATCGAGGCAGGTCAGTACCGGGCCGTCATCGACCGGCGCTACCCCCTGGAGGAGGTCGTCGAGGCGACCAGGTACGTCGAAACGAAGTTCAAGACGGGGAACGTCGTCCTGACGGTGGGCGGCGACCCGGGCTCGGCTCACGAGGAGAAGCCATTGGTTCCTCCGGCTGCATCAGGAGACACCGGCATCCGCCAAGCTCCGTGAGCCCAGAAGGATTCCATCCCGCTCCGTCCGCGTCGTGATGCTCTGAACCTCAGGCTCTTCCCTGCGGCAGCGGGCGAGGTGGGTCGACGTTGTGCACGACCAGGTCGGCGAACTGGGCTGGACGGGCCGCCGCGAAGCACAGCTTCTGGTCCGGGATGTACCTGTCGCGGTAGCGCCGCTCGACCTCTTCGCGAGAACCGAAGAGTGTCACGTCGCGCCTCCGTGCACGGCGCAGGGTCTCGTCGAATCCAACGGAGACGAAGACGGTGAAGTCCCAACTCCCGACCAGCGACGAATCACACTGGCTCGATAAGCCTGCCGCTTCTTGACAGGTTCGGGTCGGTGCATGCGGCGAGGTTGAAACAGCAGGGCCGTCGCCTCCCGCTCCTCATCTTCGAGATGCTTACTTCGACCCGCCGCTTGCGCGTGTCAGGGTTTTGGGTTGCATTGACCCAGCGAACCCATTCCCAACGCGCCATCGGGGTTATGTCTCTCCATAGGTTGTGGATCTTCTGAGGGGCGGCTGCCAGAGCTATCGCAAAATCCTGTGGCACGTTCGGCTCCGGCCAGTCTTTGAGGAGCTCAATTTCGAGGGTCGCCGTGTCACCCGCGCTCAAAGCTGCGGTTTGTTGTAGCTCTCCATCAATCCTCATCCAGTGGCCGAAACAGCCGTCTGGTTCCAACACCGTCTGGAACCCATGGCCATTGATTGTTCCCTCTACCGCCACCTGCCCGCGCGACGGCAGTTTCCCGCTCGCCTCCTCTGGCAAGCGCAAGACAGTCCACCTCTCGATCGTGTGCAGAGTGGCTTCAAAGCGTATTGTTGCCACCCCTGTGCGCCGACTCATAGTAGCCATATATTGCGGACTCCTCGGGGTTGGCGTCCAGGGACATTGTGCACGAGATGCCTGAAAGGCTCCTAGGGTTCGTCTGGGGGGTTGGCATCGTCTGCTCAAGCCGCCGATGGGGAGCGATACCCGACCTCCGACAACGCTGGCTCGGTCACCCGGCCGTTGCAGTGGGTGCCATCGCGTCGCGCGTGCAGTGCTCCAGTGACCGGACTGCATCTGGGACGGCTATGTGGTTTGGGCGCTTTGCCCCAGTGGCAGTAGGAGCACCCTCCGCTGCCCCAGTCTTGGGGAATGACACCTGACGGTCCAGCGACGCCAGATGGTCGATAGAACGCCGCTGACCTGGTGGAATACCGACCGCAGAGTTCCTCTGAAGCGTCCGCAATCACTCTGGCCTTAGCGTGATCCAGAGATCTGGTTTGATGAGTGCCGCCACGATATGCGGCGGGCCGTACCGGGGACCGTGGCAGCGGTAGCTCACGACCTCGTCCTCGGCGACCTCGAGGGCACGGAGCGGGCTTCGGTTCCGGCCCCGGCCCAACAGACGCAACGAGTGCCGGCCCGGGGTGACTGACACCTCGACGGTCTCTCCCGCGGCGATGGCGCCCACCACCCTGCCATCGACGGAGATATTGAAGGTCTCCATCCCCAGCAGGGGGCTGGCGCTTCCTGCCCGTGAGAGACGGATTGTCGCTTCGCCCATTCTCGAGCCTCCTATGCTTGTATCCGCCGCACCTCACCCGGCCCGACGCTGTCGCCGGGGCCCACGCCCGTCACCTTCGTGGCCCGGAAGCCGGTAATCGAGTCGCTCCCGGTCGAACGTGGCCACGACCGCCCGCCACATGGCGATGTCGATGACCAGCAACCCGAGCCCGAACCCCACCGCAGTCCACACCCCCAGGGGCACGATCTGGAACGACACCAGGGCAGTCACCGCGAGGGGCGGAAGGCTGGCCAGCGTTCCCAGCTGCTGTGCGATCCGCACGTCGCTGGATCGCGCCGAGATCGCGGTGCCAACCCCGATCGACCAGGCGGCCAGCAGCGGCGCGAAGAGCGCCTCGGCGAGGATGTGCGAGCCGTTGGTCAGATCCGCGGCCACGGTGGGGTTGCCGGCGAAGAAGTGGGCCAGGATCACCACCAGGGCGAACAGGATGTAGGCGATCCCGACCGCGGGCACGACGGCGGCCAGCGACTTGCCGATCAGGATCTCCCCTCGACGCACGGGTGTGGTGAGCAGCGGCTCCAGGGTGCCCTGGTCCCGCTCCCCCACCACCGAGTAGGCGGCGATGGTGGCAGGGATGACGGCTGGAACGACCAGGAGGACAAGGAAGGTGGCGCCCACCGCCTTGGCGACCGTCGCGGATTTGACGGCGACACCGATCGCGAAGATCGTGATCACAGGGTTGATCATGAAGATGAAGGGAAGCACTGCCATGGCGCCGATGATGAACGGCGTGCGGCGGTATTCACGCGCCTCCTTTCGCGCCACGGCGGCCAGCCGCCCCCCGTCGAGCCCCATCATCGGTTCGCCTCCGGATCCGCGTCGACCAGCTCGAGATAGACGTCCTCCAGCGAGTGGCGCGAGACGGCGATCGACACCACGTCGGCCCCCGCGGCCACAAGTGCGCGAGTCATCCTCGGTGCGGCCATCCTCGGGTCGGCAACAGTGAGCACGTAGGTCGCGTCGCCGTCGCGGGTCCACTGGTCCACTCCCATGTCCGGGGTGAAGATGGACTCCGGGGCGGGCAGACGCGCGGCCGTCTCCACCACCAGCGAGCTGCGGAACAGCTGCATCCGGAGCTGCTCCGGCGGCCCGACGGCGAGAAGCCGCGTGTTGAGAATGGCAACGCGATCGCAGAGCCGCTCCGCCTCCTCCAAACGGTGCGTGGTGAGGAAGACGGTGACCCCGCGATCGCGCAGGCCGGCGACGAGATCATGCACGTCCCGCGACGCGACGGGGTCCAAGCCCGACGTTGGCTCGTCCAAGAACATGACCACCGGATCGCTCAACAGGGCGCGGGCCAGACCCACCCGCTGCCGAAGGCCCTTCGAGAGGCGGCCGCACAGGTCACGCGCACGCGGCGCCAGATTGACGGTTTCGAGGGCGGCGGCGATCCGCGCGCGGGGCGAAGGCAGGCTGTAGAGGCCGGCGAAGAGCTCCAGGTTCTCCTGGACGGTGAGCCGGAGATACAGGCCGGGGTTCTCCGGCATGATGGAGATGAGCTGCCGTATCTCGGCACCGGTGGCCGCCGAGAGGGGTACTCCCGCAACCACCGCAGACCCGGACGTCGGGGCGATGAGGGTCCCCAGGGTTCTCACCGTCGTCGTCTTCCCGGCTCCATTGGGCCCCAGGAACCCGAACACCTCGCCGTGGGCGACCTCGAAGGAGACGTCTTCGAACGCGCTGCGGTCGCCGAAGCGCTTCGTCAGGTGGCTGACCACCAAAGCTGGGGACGTGCCACCGGACCGCTGCTGCTCCCCAACGGAGGGCGCAGCGTCGTTAGGCAAGTCCGAGCCCCATCTCCGGTCTGTACCCGCTGCTCGTCTTCACCACCAATGACCCTACCATCCCAAACAAACGCTCGGAAGGGCAGCCTGCCTTCGCGGCCAGACCGGAGGCGACCCGATCCGAGGACCCTGCTCAGTTCTGCCCGAGGTCAGAGTGTGAGGTGACTGATAGCCGAGGAGGACTTGCTCGAGTGACAGCACACTGAGCTGCTGCACGATGCCCTCCGAAACGGCGATGTCGAAGAACTGGTTGCGCAGCGTGTCGACGCCGAGGCGGATGAGGCCTGGCGGGTGTTGGGCGGGGTCGGTGGCCGCGACGGCATCGCCCCGCCCGCCTCGGTAAGGATGGCTCCCAGGGCGGCCTTTCCAGCTCGAGGCGTCCCCGGATCTCGTGCTCGACGGCCATGTCGGCGTCCGACACCAGCGCCCCGCCCGGCTTCAGCGAGGTTGCCGGCCTCGGGTGAGCCAGGCTCCCCTCACCGGAGGCTCAGTAGCGGGTGACCTTCATGGAGAGATCGAGGGCCACCGCGCTGTGGGTCAAAGCCCCCACCGAGATGAAGTCGACTCCCGCCAGGGCGTAGGCGCGGGCGTTGCCTGGCTGGACGCCGCCACTCACTTCGACCACAGCGCGGCCGCGGATGGTCGCCATGGCGTCGCGCACCTGTCCCGGCGAGAAGTTGTCGAGGAGGATGCGGGGAGCCTTGTCGCTGAGCGCCTGTTGCAGGTCGTGGGCACAGCCGACCTCGACGATGACGTCGCGGTCTGGGTAGGCCTTGCGGACGGCCCGCAAGGCGGGGGTGATGCCGCCGATGAGCGCCAGGTGGGTGTCCTTGATCATCACCGAGTCGTAGAGGCCGAGGCGGTGGTTGATGGCACCGCCGACCCGCGTCGCATACTTCTCCAGGGCGCGCAGGCCCGGCGTGGTCTTTCTGGTATCGAGGATCTTGGCCTTGGTTCCGTCCACGGCCTTGACGTACCGGCCGGTCATGCTGGCGATGCCGGAGAGGTGCTGGAGGAAGTTGAGCGCCACCCGCTCGCCGGTGAGAATGCCGCGGGCCGGGCCGAAGAGGCGAGCGACGATCTGGTCCTCCTGGACCTTCTCGCCGTCCTTGGTCTTGGCGTCGAACTGGACCCGCGGCTCGACCAGCTCGAAGACGCGCTTGGCCACGGCGAGGCCGCAGATGACGCCGTCGTTCTTGCAGACGATCTTTCCCCGGCAGGTCATCTCGGCGGGGATGAGGGCCTCCGTGGTCACGTCACCGTCACCGATGTCCTCGGCCAGGGCGGCCTGGATCAACGGGTCGAGGTACTCGGGCGCGAGCGGATCAGCCGTTGGCTGCAAGATCGCGGTCACGATTCACTCCTGTCTCTGACCGCATGACGCGCGACGCGTGCCAGCGGTCGCTGATCTCGGGGAAGTCCCCCCGGTGGTGCGCCCCCCTGCTCTCCTGCCTGGCCAGCGCGGCCTCGACGACGAGACGCGCGGTGGTCTGCGCCAGATGACGGCGGCGTCCGGCCACCGTCTGGGTGGGGCCCGAGGCCTCCGACATGCTCTCGATGACGGCGGCAGCGTCCGCCAGGGCCGGCCCGGTGCGGTTGATGCCGCAGGCCACCCACATCAGCTCGCGGAGCTCGTTCTCTGCGGCGAGGTCGGTGAGCCCGGACTGGAGGGTGCTGGGCGGCAGTTCGGTGACCGGGCCGCGCGGGCGATTCGCGCCCCGCGACACCGCCGCCAGCGCGGCGCGGCGACCGAACACCAGCCCCTCCATCAGGGAGTTGCTGGCCAGCCGGTTGGCGCCGTGGACGCCGCTTCGGGCGACCTCTCCGCACGCGTAGAGGCCGGGCACGGTGGTCGCTCCGTGCAGGTCGGTGACCACGCCACCGATGGCGTAGTGGGCCGCCGGGGCGATGGGGATCGGGGTGGTCGCCGGGTCCACGCCGTGCTCGCGGCAGGCGGTGACGACGGTCGGGAAGCGCTCGGCGATGCCCTCGCCCAGCGGCGTGCAGTCGAGGAGCACCGAGGCGGCCCCGCTCCGCTCCATCTCCTCCCAGATCGCCTGGGAGACGACGTCCCTCGGAGCCAGCTCGCCGCGGGGTCGGCGTCGGCGAGGAACCGCCGTCCCTGCGCGTCGGTGACCAGCGCGCCCTCGCCCCGCACCGCCTCACTGATGAGGAAGGAGGGGGCGCCGTCGATCGCCAGCGCGGTTGGGTGGAATTGGAGGAACTCGAGGTCGGCCACGTCGGCACCCGCCTCGAAGGCCAGTGCCACACCGTCGCCGGTAGCCCCATCGGGGTTGGTGGTGCGCCGCCAGAGGGCGGCGCAACCGCCGGTGGCGAGGATGACCGACCCGGCGCCCATTCTCGCTCGGTTCCCGGTGGCGAGGTCGCAGACCTCGACGCCGGTGCCAGCCGTCGGCGTCCAGGGTCAGGCGGGTCACAGCCTGGCCTTCGAGGATCTCCGCCCCGGTCTCCCGCAGCCTCGCCATGAGCGCCGTCTCGATGGCGGCGCCGGTGGCGTCACCGCCAGCGTGGAGCACCCGGGGCCGGCTGTGAGCCGCCTCCTGGTGCAAGTCGAGGGCATCGCCGCGCCGGTCGAACACGTACACCCCGGCGACAAGGTCGGCGACGCCGTCGGGGGCCTCCTCGGTGAGGACGCGACGGCCCCTCGTCGCAGAGGCCGCGCCCAGCGGCGATGGTCTGCTGGAAGTGCAGGCCGGGGAGTTTTCCGTCGCCGACGCTGGCCGCGATGCCCCCCTGGGCGAACCATGTCAACCGGCGTCAAACCCGGCCTCGGGGATCACCAGCACCCGGGCAGGCGGTGCCGCCGTGAGGCCGGCGGCCAGCACCGGCGATGCCGCTGCCGACGACCACCACGTCGGGGCCGGGTCACGTAGATGGGGATAGATGGAGAGAGATCAGGGGGTCAGCGCCTCGGTGCGCGGGCGGTTGGCGGCGTCGACGAAGACGATCCGGGGGGTGTGCCCGCGCAGCTCGTCGTCCTCATACTGGGCGTAGCTGAGCAGGATCACCAGGTCCCCGACCCTGCGAGGTGTGCCATCGCACCATTCAGCCCGATCTCGCCGGAGTCACCCTCGATCGCGTAGGTGACGGCACGTTCCCCATCGCCAGTTGAGCACATGGACCTGTTCGCCGGGAGGATGTCGGCGAGCGCGCGTCAGCTCTCGGTCGATGCTGCATGGGCCCTCGTAGTCGAGATCGGACCGCGTCACCGTGGCGCCGTGGATCTTGGCCTTGACGACGATGCGCTGCACGCTGGCTCCTTTCCATCCCATGCTCGTCGGGAGGCGAACTCGCCCGGCGACGATTAGCCGGCCATCCTCCCCGGCCTCATCGAGTCGATCAGCCGGGTATCACCAATTCTACCAGCGATGAGAAATTCGAATCGTTCGCATGGCGCCGCGGCCGGTTCGAAGGTGGCGGCGTCGATCACCTCGGCGTAGTCCACGACGAGGTCCTGGCTCTCGCCGAGGCGGCTCCGCATGACCCGTCGCAGCTGCTCTGGGTCCCGTTCGCCGGCGGCGAAGGCGGCGTCGGCGGCGGCCAGGGCGGCGGGGATGGCCAGCGCCTGGAGGCGCTGCGCCAGGCCGAGACGGCCGTTGCGGCTGCTCGGGCGAGGCCGTCATGGTCGCGGACCGTGGCGCAGACCACGATCTCGCAGCCGGTGTCGAGGTCGGCCGCGAGGCGGCGGACGACGGCGCACTGCTGGGCGTGCCTTGTGGCCGAAGTAGGCACGGTCGGGCCGGGCGGTGACGATGAGTTTGGCAACGATGGTTGCGACGCCCTCGATGTGGCCGGGGCGGTCGGCGCCCTCCAGCGTGTCGGCGATCGGCCCGACGAGGCGGATCCTGGTCGCGAACCCCGGGGGGTAGACGTCGGGGACCTTGGGCACGTACACGAGGTCGACGCCCAGCTCGCCGCAGAGGTCGAGGTCGGCGTCCAGGGTCCGCGGGTAGCGATCCAGGTCCTCGCCCGCCCCGAACTGGATGGGGTTGACGAAGATGCTGACCACGGTGCGGTCGTTCTCGGCCAGCGCCCGCTCGATCAGCGAGCGGTGCCCGGCGTGCAGCGCCCCCATGGTCGGCACCAGCCCGAGACTGAATCCGGCCGCCCGCCGGCGCTCGCACTGGCGCCGCAGGTGCTCCGGGGTCTCGATCCGGGTCGGCGGCGGTCGCCAGCTTCGTGGCCGCGCCCCGTCAGGAGTAGCTGTGGGCATCGTCGGGGTACGTGCCGGAGGTGACTTCGGCGGCGAAGTCGCGGGCCGCCGCCACCGCCTGGTCGCCGAGCGTTGCGAAGGTCTTGACGAAGCTGGGGACGGGGCCGCGGGTGAGGCCCAGCATGTCGTGGATGACGAGGACCTGGCCGTCGCAGTCGGGACCCGCGCCGATGCCGATGGTTGGGATGGTGAGGGCCCGCGTCACGCTGGCGGCGAGGGAGCGTGGCACCCCCTCCAGGACGATGGCGAACGCCCCCGCCCGTTCGAGGGAGCGGGCGTCGCTCTCGATCTGGGCCGCCGCTGCCACCTCGCGGCCCTGGATCCGGAAGCCCCCGAAGAGATTGACGAACTGTGGTGTGAGGCCCAGGTGCCCCATCACCGGGATGCCTCGCTGGGTCAGCTTCTCCACCAGACCACTCACCCTGCCGCCGCCCTCCACCTTGACGGCGTGCATCCCCGCCTGGAGGAAGTCGGCGGCATTGCCGATGGCCTGCTCGTCACTGGCGTGGTACGCGTTGAAGGGCATGTCCCCCACCAGCAGCTGGTCTGGGGCGCCGCGGGCGACGGCCCTCGCATGGTGGAGCATCTCCGCCATGGTCACCGGCAGGGTGGTGCGGTAGCCGAGCATGAGCATGCCCAGCGTGTCGCCGACGAGGATGACGGGGATCTCCGCCTCGGCGAGGATGCGCGCCGTCGTGTAGTCGTAGGCGGTGAGCATGGCGAAGCGCTCGCCGCGGCGCTTGCGCTCGATGAGGGCGGGAATGGTCACCGCCATGACCCGCCTCCGCTCGCGGCGCCGGCACAGATCGTGGCATGCGGCCTCTCGCCGCTGGTCGTCATCACCGTCTCGGTCACCTCCGGGATCCAAGCGGGCTCATCGGTCACGGCCCCGCCCGCCGGCCGCATCGTCGTGCCTCGAGGCGCCTCAGGGCGTCCCCGGGCCACGGCCGCTGCGCGGGACCGATCCTGGATCGAGTGTACGCCCGGAAGACGGTGCGCGGGCCCGAGAGGCTCAGCCGCCGACGGCGACCGTCCCGGCCTCGACCTGGCCCTCGGCCTCCGTCCGGCCCTCGACCTCGGCGATGAGCTTGTGCATCTCCGCGCCCTCCATCGTCTCCACCTCGGTGAGGCGGGCGGCGAGGGCCCGGAGCACCTCTCTCGCTCGCGGAGCACGCCCTTGGCGCGAAGGAAGGCCGATTCGACCAGGTGGTGCACCTCCTGGTCGATCTCGGAGGCGACATCCTCGGAGTAGTTGCGCTGCTCGCCCAGGTCGCGACCCAGGAAGACCATCTCCTGGCGCTCGCCAAAGGTGCGCGGGCCGAGCTTCTCGCTCATGCCCCACTCGGTGACCATCTTCCGCGCCAGGTCGGTCGCCTTGCGGATGTCGTCGCTGGCGCCGGTCGTGATGTTGGCCTCGCCGAGGATGAGGTCCTCGGCGCACCGGCCGCCGAGCATCTGGGCAAGCTGATCCTCCAGCTCCGCCTTGCTCACCAGGTACTTGTCCTCGGTGGGCAGCGACAGCGTCCATCCCAGGGCCATTCCGCGGCTGACGATGGAGACCTTCTGGACGGGATCGGTGTGCTCCAGCGTCATGCCGACGAGCGCGTGGCCCATCTCGTGATAGGCAATCGTCGACTTCTCCTTCTCGCTGATCATCCGGCTGCTGCGCTCTGGACCGGCGATGACGCGCGCGATCGCCTCCTCCAGCTGCGGCATGCCGATCAGCTTGCGGTTCTGGCGCGCCGTGAGGATGGCTGCCTCGTTGATGAGGTTGGCGAGGTCGGCGCCGGAGAAGCCCGGGGTCTGCTTGGCCAGCACCTGCAGGTCGACGCTCGGGTCCAGCGGCTTGTTGCGGGCGTGGACCTCGAGGATGGCGCGGCGGCCGCGGATGTCGGAGCGGTCGAGCATGACGTGGCGGTCGAAGCGTCCGGGCCGCAGCAGCGCCGGGTCGAGGACGTCGGGCCGGTTGGTGGCGGCGATGACGATGACGTGCACCGAGGTCTCGAAACCATCCATCTCGACGAGCAGCTGGTTAAGGGTCTGCTCGCGCTCGTCGTGGCCGCCGCCGACGCCGGCGCCGCGCTGGCGACCCACCGCGTCGATCTCATCGACGAAAACGATGCACGGCGAGTTCTTCTTGGCCTGGTCGAAGAGATCGCGGACGCGACTGGCGCCGACACCGACGAACATCTCGACGAACTCCGAACCGGAGATGCTGAAGAAGGGCACGCCGGCCTCGCCCGCGACGGCCTTGGAGAGCAGCGTCTTGCCGGTGCCGGGCGGGCCGACGAGGAGCACACCCTTGGGGATTCGGGCACCCACCGCGGTGAACTTGTCCGGGTACTTGAGGAACTCGACGATCTCGCCGAGCTCGGTCTTGGCCTCCTCAACGCCGGCGACGTCGTTGAAGGTCACCGACGGCTTGTCGCCGGCAAGCAGGCGTGCCCGGCTGCGGCCGAACGACATCGCCTGGTTGTTGCCGGACTGCGTCTGGCGCAGGAACCACCACAGGAAGAATCCCATCAGCGCCAGCAGGAACAGGGTGGGGAGCAGGCTTGCCAAGATGTCGCCTAGCGTGTCGGAGACATTGCTGTACTTGTAGTAGCCGGCCTGGTCGAATTCACTGGTGACCTCTTGGCTCGAGCCCACTGAGGTGGTGAAGAGCGTGTGCTGATTGTTGTACCAGGTCACCGTGGTTCCATCGGTGATCACGGCGGCATAGGAGCCCGAAGTCGTCGATGGCAGTCGCCGCGCTGGGGTCCTGGGCGTACTCGGAGATCGCCTGGGCGAGCTGCCCACTGGTCGCCGTATGCGAGGTCTGACCGAGGAAGTTGCCGTAGAAGATGCCGACCACCACGATCAGAGCCAGCAGAAGCATCATGTACGTGAGGCCGCGCCGCGAACTGCGCATTTGCTGGCAGTCTATCACGGGGTCCGGATAGCACCTGCGACGCGATCGAAGGGTTCACGTCGGAGCCGGTCACCCTCCGGGATGCTCTCTGGGCGGGCGCGCCGGTGCGCCCTCCAGCAGATGGCGCTGCCGCTCCGCCAGCACCACCAAGCGCCGGCGCGCACCGGGGAACACCGCCTCCAGCGCGGGCAGTAGGTCGTGGCGGACACGGCTGCGCAGGAAGCGTGGATCACGGTTGCCGGGGTCGTCGAGAGGGGCGAGCCCGAGGCTTGCGCAGTACTCCAAGGTGGCCTGCCGCCAAACTCGGAGCAGTGGCCGGGCCAGCCTCTTCTCGCGCTCCGCCATTGCCCGCAGGCTGCCCGGGGTGGCGCTGGAGAGGAGGCGCATGAGGACGGTCTCCGCCTGGTCGTCGGCGGTGTGACCCAGGGCGATGGCGGTGGCACCGATCCGGTTGGCCACCTCGGCGAGACCCCGATGCCGCGCCCGCCTCGCCTGGTCCTGGAGCGAGGGCCCGGCGGCGACGTGGACGGTCACGGCGGTGAATTCCAAGCCGAGCCGGGCGGCGAGCGCCGCCACCGGGTCGGCCTCGGCGGCCGATCCCGGTCGGAGGCCGTGGTCCACGTGCACGACGTGCAGGCGCCACCGGCGGGGCGGCGCCAGGCGTGCCAGGGCGTCGACCAGTGTCACGGAGTCCGGTCCCCCGCTGCAGGCGACCACGACCGTCTCTCCCGGAAGCAGCACCCGGCGCCGGTCCACCGCCGTGGCGACGGCGCGGCGGACCCTGGCGACGGCGGCGACGCGTTCTCCCGGGGGCAGCCCGCCACCGTGCGCGGCGGCCGTGGCGGTACCTGGGATCGAACCAGGGACATACCGGGTATGAGCCGGCTGCTCTACCACCTGAGCTATACCGCCGGAAAGCGCGCCGGACGCCGGTGGCGGCCTCTCGGGCACACGCGCCGGCAGGGAGGAGAGGGGTGTTGCGGCGGCTGGATTCGAACCAGCGACCTTCGGGTTATGAGCCCGACGAGCTTCCACTGCTCCACGCCGCCGAGTTCAGCATACCGCACCGGGCGCGCCACCGAGCAGGGGCCCGCGGCGCCGGGAGCGCCCTCAGGGTGACGGCGTCGGCGGCGTCGTGGGGGTGGGAACTCGGTGTCGGCGATGGTGTCGGCGTCGGGGTGGGGACGGGCGTCGGCGGATCGAAGGTCGGCGCCGTGGCGGGGACGCCGGCGAAGCTGGGCGTCGCCTTGCCGCCGGGATCGAGGACGTACACCTTCTCCCCCGGCATCACGTAGCCGAGCCTGCGGGCCTGGGCCTCGATCCAGGCCGAACTGCTCGAACTCGGCGATCTCCAGGGAGCGCTGGGCGATCTGCGACTGGAGGGCGGCGTTGCCGGTCTTCAACTGGGTCACGCGGGCGTCGAGGGACCGCGTCTGCGAGGTCTCCCCGTAGAGGCCGTAGGCGGCCCACCCGCAGGCGACCGCGACGACGATGGCGAGGACGCGGCGCGGGGAGAAGAGGCGGGGTCGCTCGGGAGGAGCGGCTTTCATGACGGCCCTTGGGTGACGTGGGGAAGGACTGGCCGTGAGGCGTGGTTTAGTCTGAACTGCCTCCGTCGAATGCGCAATGGGGTAGGCGGCCCGGCGGCCGGGATCATGCCAACCAGCCCCCGACCACCCTCGGGATCACGCCGAAAAGTGGCCGCGGGTCAGATGTCGATGCCCGACCTGTCCCCTGATCCGGCCGGCCCCTGCTCGCGGCGCCACGCCACCGCGGTGCCGATGAGCAGGGCGCCGAGCACGGCGACGACGAGTCCGGCCGGCCACGGCGAGCCCCCGGACGCCCCGGTATTCGGCACGGGGATCGGGGCCGGCGTGGCCGCGGGAGCCGCGGGGTACTGCTCGACAAGGGTGGGATCGAGGTACCCGTACGAGCCGACGGCAAAGCACGCCGCGGCGGGGGCGCACCCAGCCCCCGACAGGGCGTTGTTGACGTCGCCGCTGTCGGCGGTGTCGGGTGTGGAGCGGTCCGGCGCGGTGACGGAGGTCCACGACGACCCAGCCCAGCCCTCGGCAACGACCTGGTCGTAGCCGTCGCCGTCCGCGGCCCGGCCGACCGCCCAGCACTCGCCGGCGGTGGCGCAGGCCACCCCGTAGAGGTACCCGGCGGCGCTCTCTGTCTCGGTGTAGCCGCCGACGGTGGTGGTCCACGAACCGCCGACCAGGCCCAGGATGAGGATGTGCGGGCCGTCGTCACTCCCCCAGTAGTCGCCGACCGCCCAGCACTCGGTGGACGAGGCGCAGGTCACGCCGTAGAGATCGTTGTCGGAGGTGCCGCTGTCGGGTGACGCGGCGGGGCTCCACGAGGTCCCGTCCCAGCCCTCGATGAGCGTCTGGTCGTAGTCACCGCTGCCGTAACCGGCCGCCCAACAGTCGTCCGCGCCGGCACACGCCACGCCGTAGAGGACGCCCTGCGCACTGTCGGTCTCGGATGCGGGGACGTTGAGAAGTCCACGAGGTCCCGTCCCACCCCTCGATGAGGACGTCCTCGATCTCGTCGCTGCCCACGTTGTAGCCGACCGCCCAGCACTCGCTGGCGGAACCGCACGCCACGCCGTTGAGGTGGTTGTCGTAGGAGCCGGCGTCGGGCGAGGAGACGACGTTCCAGGTGGTCCCGCTCCCGTCCCATTCCTCGATCAGCGTCTGGTCGTAATCCCCGGAGTAGTGGCCGACCGCCCAGCAGAGCGTCGCCGAGGCGCACGCCACCCCGCTGAGATAGCTGTCGGCACCCGTCTCATCCGAGCTCCCGTTCGGCGAGGTGACGAGGCTCCACGACGTGCCGTCCCACTCCTCGATCAGCGTCTGATCCAGATGGCTGGTGTCGTCGGTATAGAAGCCGACCGCCCAGCACAGGTCCGCCGACGCGCAGGCCACGCCGGAGAGGGCGTTCACGTCGGTGCCGTTGTCGGGCGAGGCCACGATCGACCAGCTGGCGGCCGACGCGGTCGGGGTCGGCGTCCCGGTGGGAGAGCCGCTCCCGCTCGGCGTGGCCCCGACCCCGGTGGACCCCAGGAGGGCGGTGACGCCCAGAGCGACCGCGGCAATCCAGCAGCTGCTGAGCCAGGTGCGTCGACCCATCACGATTGCCCCCTTTTCGCCACCGCATACCCGCTTGCGGATCGCTGGCGATCATAGAGGAATCCAAGGAGCGTCGCCCCGGGCTCGGAGGCTCCGGCCGGGAGGCCGCAGCGCAGATGCGGGGGCATTGCGGCCACCGCCCCGCTGCGCGGGATCAGAAGGCGGTCGCCTCCCAGCGGGCGCGCCACCCGGCGGCGTCCAGGTCGTGCAGGTCGACGCCCTCGGCACGCGCCGACGCCTCCAGGCGGCGGAAGCGGTCGGCGAATCGGCTGGCCCGGCCCCGCAGGGCATCCTCGGGGTTGACGCGGAGCTGGCGTGCCAGCGAGACGGTGGCGAAGAGGAGCTCGCCGATCACCGCCTCGACCTCCGCCGGCGGCGGCGGTGGCGGGGGCACGTGCTCGTTGGGCGCGAGACCGGCGGGAGCCGCCGCCTCGGGGCCCGCCGCCTTCTCCGCGGGGGCCCAGTCCCTCCCTCTCCGCCCGGACCGGGGAGGCGGACGCCACGGCACTGACCGCGTCGAGCCCGGCCCGGACCTGGGCCAGGGCGTCCGCAACGCTCGGGCTCTCGTCGAAGCCGACGCGGGCCGGCCGCTTCTGCACCCCCTGGGCATATGCGAGAGCGGGCAGCGCCTTGGGCACCCCCTCGAGGAGGGAGAGCCGCTCCTTCTTCTCGACGCGCTTCAGCTTCTCCCAGTTGACGACGACCTGGGCGGCGCCGCTGACGGAGGTGTCGCCGAAGACGTGGGGGTGGCGGTCGATCATCTTGGCCCGGGTCGTCTCGGCGACGTCGCCGATGTCGAATCCGTCCGGTGCCTCGGCGGCGATGGCGCTGTGCATCAGCACCTGGAGGAGGAAGAAGATCACCCAGCTCCTCGCGCAGGCGTCGAGGAGTCGCCCGGTTTCGATGGCCTCGAGGAGTCTCGTAGACCTCCTCCAGGAGGTAGGTGCGGAGGGTCCCGCGGTCGGGTTTCTGCACGCCGTTCCATGGGCGACTTCGCCGGGCGCTTCGCAGACGCTCGACGACCTCGTTCAGCTGGCGCGGCGGCTCCGCGCCTCGTCACGCATCGGGGCGTGGGCGCCGCGTGCGGGACCAGTTGACGCGCGCGGACGAGCCTGCCCAGCTCGCGCAGGACAGCGCGAGGACGTGCTGCCATTCCGCGTCCACGCCGCGCCCGGTCGGTGGCAGGACGTAAACGGCTCGGCGAGGTGGTGACGTCATCGCGTACCTGGCGGGCCACCGCCTCCAGGTCGAAGCCGTCGGCCCCCGACAGCTGGATGACGCCCCCGGCGGCGGCGGCACCGGGTCCGGCGCTGGGGCGCCCGGCCCCCGCCACGTCTCCACCGACGTCACCCCGACTCGGCGGCGAGGATCCGCACCCGAAGAGCGAGTCAACCCCAGCGCCTTTCCTCCATGCGGTCAGCGGGCCCGAAGCGGTCGGCCGAGGCCCCCTCCTCGCGCTCCCGGCTCCAACTCCGTGGCGCAGGCGGCCAGCTCCTGGTAGCAGCGCAACCGCAGCCGCTCCTCCTCCACGTAGCCGGCGGGCAGGAATGCCGGGCTCGCAGGAGACGGTGACGTGGGCGGGCGCTTCGACGACGGGCTGCCCCTGGAGGGCGCGCACCGCCGTGGCCAGGAGGTGCGTGTACATCTCCATGCCCACGGCGGCGATGTTGCCGTGCTGCTCCTCGCCGAGGATGTTGCCGGCGCCGCGGATCTCCAGGTCGCGCATCGCGACTGGAAGCCCGCGCCCAGCTCCGTGAAGCTCCTCGACGACCTCCAGCCGCTTCTCGGCCCGCTCGCGTCAGCGTCCGCTCGCCGGGGGTAGAGGAAGTACGCGTAGGCGCGCTGGCTCGGCACGGCCGACGCGGCCGCGCAGCTGGTAGAGCTGGGCCAGGCCGAAGCCGTCGGCGTCGTCGACGATGATGGTGTTGGCGTTGGGGATGTCGAGGCCCGATCTCGATGATGGTGGTGCACACCAGGACGTCGACTGCGCCGCTCGATGAAGCCGCGCATCACCTCGCTCGAGCTCGCTCTCGTGCATCTGCCCGTGGGCGATGGCGACGCGGGCCTCGGGCACCAGCGCGCGCGAGCCGGCCGCCTCCTGCTCGATGTCTGCGACCCGGTTGTGGACGAAGAAGACCTGGCCGCCGCGGGCCAGCTCGCGGCAGACCACCTCGCGGATCAGGCCGTCGTCGCAGGCGGTGACGTAGGTCTTGATGGGCTGGCGGTCCTGCCGGCGGCGTCTGGATCACGGAGATGTCCCGGATGCCCGCCAGCGACATGTGCAGGGTCCGCGGGATCGGCGTGGCCGCAGGGAGAGCACGTCGACGGCAGCGCGCAACTCCTTGAATCGCTCCTTCTGCAGCACGCCGAAGCGCTGCTCCTCGTCGATGACGACGAGGCCGAGGTTGCGGAACTCGACGTCGCGCTGGAGCAGGCGATGGGTGCCGATGACGATGTCCACGGTGCCCTCTGCAGGCCCCGGAGTGGACCGCTGCTCCTCCTCGGTGTGAGAAGCGGCGACAGCTGCGCACCGTGACGGGGAAGTCGGCCGCAGCCGCTCTGAGAAGGTGAGGAAATGCTGCTGGCAGAGCACGGTGGTGGGCACCAGCACGGCCACCTGGCGGCCGCCTCGGACGGCCTTGAAGGCGGCCCGCAGGGCCACCTCCGTCTTGCCGAAGCCAACGTCACCGCAGATCAGGCGGTCCATGGGGCGGGTCGCCTCCATGTCGCGCTTGATCTCCTCCAGCCCAGCTCCTGGTCGGGGGTCTCCTCGAGGGGAAGGCGGCCTCCAGCTCGCGCTGCCAGTCCGAGTCGGGCGCGTAGGCGTGGCCCTGGGCCATCTCCCGGCGCGAGTAGAGGCCGAGCAGCTCGCGGGCCACCTCCTCGGTGCGCTCCTTGACCCGCCGCCTGGTCCGCTCCCACTCCCCGGTGCCGAGATGGGAGAGGCCGGCATGGGAGTCGGATCCCCCACGTATCTGTCAATCCTTGTCCAGATGTTCGACGGGGACGAAGAGACGATCCGAGTTGGCGTACTCCAGGACCATGTACTCGTGCTCGGTGCGCGCGCCCTCCCCGCCGGCTCCGGGCCTCCCGTCACCCTCCGGCGACCCGGTCCGCGCCGGCCCCGGCTCGGGCTCCGCGGTCTCGGCGACGCGCCGCATCTCCACGAAGCGGCCGATGCCGTGGTCACGGTGCACCACCAGCTCGCCGGGCGAGAACTGGATGACGAAGTCCTTGGCTCCGGCCCGGCCGGCGGCCGCCTGCCGCGCCCCCCGGGCCGAGGTGGACTCCGCTCGCCGCGCTCCGCGGGCGAGCGGGGAGCCGCGCCGTTTGACGGCGCCGAAGAGCTCGTGGTCGCTGACCAGAGAGATGCCGAGCAGGGGGGCGCGGAAGCCGGCGGAGACCTCACCGGCGCCGATCACCAGTGCCCCCGGGACAACGGGCAGGGTCTCGGCGTCCGGGTCGTCGATGCTGACGACGGCGAGCCCGAAGTCGGCCGCCAGCTCCGCGACGCGCCGCTCCTGGCGCGAGATGACGACGACGCAGCCGCCCGCCTGTAGCTGGGGTCGCACCGCCGCCGCGAATGCCTCCCAGCGGCCGGCGTGGGCCTCCGCCGCCTGCCAACCGAGGTCGGCGGCGAGATCCCCTTCCACTGATTCGGGCACCAGCTCGACGGCGCGCTCCAGGTGGGCGTTGAGGAGGGCGGGATCGAGGAGGCCGCCGCGCGCCCCGGCGGGGAGCTCGCCCCTCGCCTCCTCCTGGTCGCGCAGGGCCTCGATCTCGTCGGCGTGGCGGGTGGCGGCGCGGCGGGCGCGGTCGGCGCCGCCGGCGACGAGCACCAGGGCCCCCGCCCCCAGATGGTCGAAGAGCGTCGTCCCCCCCATCAGGTAGGGGGCGAAGACGTCGACGCCGTCGTCGTAGACGCCCAGGGCGAGCTGGGCGCGGTCCTGCTCCCACTGCTCGCGCACCTCGGGCCGGCAGGCGGAGACGTCCAACCCGTCGACGGCGGCGAGGGCGCGGCGCACCGCCTCCGGGCTCAGGTCCAGTTCGCGGGCGGGGAGGATGCGGACCGACTCCAGCCGGGCGACGGAGGTCTGGCTCTCGACGTCGAAGAGCCGGATCTCGTCGATCTCGTCGCCGGACCACTCGACGCGCCAGGGGCGGGAGCGGTCGAGGCCGAAGACGTCGAGGATGCCGCCTCGCACCGCCATCTCGCCCGCCGCCGTGACCGCGGTCACCCGCCGGTAGCCGAGGGCGACCAGGTGGCGGAGCAGGGCGTCACGGCCGGCCCGGCGGCCCGGCCGCAGTTCCATGTCGCCGCCGGCGGCGACGGGCAGCGTGGGGCGGAGCAACCCGGCCGGGGAGGCGACCACCAGGGACGGTTCACCCTGCGCCAGCATGCCCAGGGTGGCGATCCGGCGGCGGGTCACCTCCTCCGATGGCGGCACCCTGTCGAACCCCGGCGTGTCCGCCGCGGGCCAGAGCGCGAGACGCTCCTCGCCGCCCCAGAGGCGGGCGTCGCCGTACACCGTCTCGGGGTCGGAGGCGATGACGAGGACATGCCGCCCGGCGTGCCGGAGGAGCCAGGCGGCGATGACGCCCACGGCGCCGCCGGGCACGCCGCCGAGATGGCGCAGGGAACCGTCGAGAAGACGCCCCAGTTCAGGAGCCCGATCCAGGCTCGATGAGAGGGTCGGCGCCTCAGACACCGGGCGGATCCAGCGAGACGGCGCGGTTGTACTCCCCCATGGCGATCTCCAGACCGTCGCGCACGATGGCGATGGTGGCGTCGGCGGCCCGGCCCAGGATGGCGGGCAGCGCCTGGCGCTCGCCGGGGGCGAAGGTGTCGAGGACGTGGGCGACGGTGTCCTCCCCCTCGGCGGGACGGCCGATGCCGACCCGGACGCGGATGAAGTCGGGGGTCCGCCACGAGTTCGATGAGCGAACGCACCCCGCGATTGCCACCCGCTGAGCCGCCGCGCCGCAGGCGCAGCCTGCCGAAGGCGATGTCCACGTCGTCGTGGACCACCACCACCTCGGAGACGGGGAGCCCAAGCACCTGCACCAGGTGGACGCCGGCCCGGCCACTCAAGTTCATGAACGTCTGGGGACGGGCGAGAACCACCTCGACGCCGTCGATGGAGCCCTCGCGCACCCTGGCCGGCCCCTGGCGCCGCGCCCGGCCGAACCGGCCGCGACGCTCCATCTCGTCAAGGACCATCCAGCCGGCATTGTGCCTGGTGTGGGCGTACTCGCCCCCGGGGTTGCCCAGACCGATGACGAGGCTGGCCACCTGGAGCGCCTCAGCGGGGACCCGCACCGGGGTGCTGGGCCGTCTGCGGGGCGGGGCGGAGCGGGCGTGAAGCGGCGGGGACCGGCGGCTCGTGTGCCTCCAGCTCCGGAATCTCCACGTCGGGAAGGAGCGCCCGGGTCGCCTCGGTCATCCGCGCCGCCCGATGGGCAAGGTCGTGGTCGTGACCCAGGCAGTGGAGCAGGCCGTGAATGGCGAGCAGGCGGAGCTCGTCGGCCGGCCGGGCCGGGTTCTGGGCGCGGGCGCGCTCGACCGAGATGGCGACGTCGCCGATCCACGCCGGCGCGCCGCTCCCGCCGCCCCCCTCACCGGGGAAGGCGAGGACGTCGGTGGCGGCGTCGGAGCCGGCATGGGCGCGGTTGAGCCGGCGCAGCTCGGCGTCGTCGGTCAGGCGCACGGCGAGTCCCGCCGCCGCCGGCACCCCGAGCGCCTCGCCACTGCGGCGCAGCAGCGGGCCGACACCGGCGGCCCTGACCACCGCCAGGGCGCCGGCGTCGAGGGTTTCGGAGCGATGAACCGTGACGCGCATCAGGACACGCTCATGTCAATGAGAAAGAAGAGGGCCCGCAACGGCAAGCCCGACTGTCCGATTGCCTGACGTCAGCCAGCCTTGGCCCGGCGCTTCTTGGCGGCGACCAGCTTGCGCTTGCGGCGGACGGACGGCTTCTCGTAGTGCTCGCGCCGTCGCACCTCCGAGAGGATTCCGTTCTGCTTGATCTTCTTGTTGAAGCGTCGCAGCGCGCTCTCGAAGGTCTCGCCTTCGCGGACCTTAACCTCCGACACGTCTGAGGGATCACCTCCTTGGCGCCGCCGTCGGCGGCATGATCGGCCGTGTTCCAACCGCCCAGGAGGGCCGTCAGGGCGTCCACTCTACCAGGCCCGGATCAGGCTGCCTGCGGAAGCAGAGGCGACAAACGCATGTACGAACAGGCGGGTATCTGGCAGACGTGCTCCGCCGCTGCTCGACCCGCCCCAGCGCCGAGCCGTCGAGCACGGAGAGGGGCCGTGCCTGGTCCTCGCCGGCCCCGGTTCGGGCAAGACCAGGGTCATCGTCGAGCGCTTCCTCCGGCTGGTGGGCGCCGGCACCCCCCCGGAGCGCCTTCTCGTCCTCACCTACACGAGGAAGGCCGCCGACGAGATGCACGACCGGGTGGAACGCATCCACGGACCCTTCGAGGGTGAGACGCCGCTGACCAATTACCACTCCTTCGCCCAGCGCGTCGTGCGCCGCTGGGGCTGGCGACTCGGCATCTCTCCCGCCTTCCGCATCGCCGACGAGGCGGAGCGCTGGCTCGTCGTGGACGCCATCCTCGCCGAGCTGCGGCCCGTCACTCTCTACAACCCCCTGCGGCCCCAGGACCTCATCGGCGCCATCCTCGACGTCATCGAGAAGGCGAAGCAGGAGCTGGTGTCGCCCGAGGACTACGCGGCCTGGGCACAGGCGCGGGCGGGCACCACGGAGGACCCGGCGCGACGGGAGTTGCTGCTCCGGCACCGGGAATGTGCGGAGGTCTACCGCCGCCTGCAGGAGCGATTCACGCAGCGGGGCATCCTCGACCACGACGACACCATCCTCCACGCCGCCGGCTCCTCCAGGATCATCCCGACGTCCACGAGGCGGTGGCGGGGTCGCTCGACTTCGTCATGGTGGACGAGTACCAGGACACCAACTACGCCCAGGCCCGCCTCGTCGAGCGGCTGGTGGGCGAGCGCGGCAACCTCCTCGTCGTCGCCGACGACGACCAATCGATCTACAAGTTCCGGGGAGCATCGCTGGCCAACCTGGACCGCTTCGAGCGCATCTACCCCCAGCACGAGAAGATCGTCCTGGTCGCAACTACCGGTCGTATCGCGAGATCGTGGATGCGAGCCGGGCGATCATCGAGGCGGCGGCGCCGGGGTCGCGCATCGAGAAGCACCTCCTCGCCGTCCGCGGCCACGGGGGGGCGGTCGAGATCTGGCACGCGGAGGACGAGCGCGGCGAGGCCGTCGAGGTGGCCCGGGAGTGCCGCGATCTCATCGCGCGGGGCGCGGAACCCGGCGCCATCGCCTGGCTGTTCCGCCGCCACGAGGACATGCAGACGGGCAACCCGGGCCCTTCAGGAGGCAGGGGTCGCCTACGCCGTCCGCGGCGGGGGGCTTCTTCCAGCGCCGGGAGATCAAGGATCTGATGGCCCTGCTCGGTGCCGTGCTGGACCCGGACGACTCCCCGGCGGTGCTGCGCTGCCTCCACCTGCCGGCCTTCACCGTAGCGGGGCCGGCCGCCTCGCCCTGACCAGGGCCGCCCACGACCACGACCTTCCCCTCGTCGCGGTCATCGCCGCCGGGATGCCGGAGCTGAAGCGAGGAGGATTCGTCAGGCGCCAGGCGCTGCGTCGACGCCCTCGTCGAACTGCACGGCCATGCCGCCCGCGAGGACGTCCGCGACCTCTTCTATTCGGTTTTGGAGATGAGTGAGTTCCTCGGCCTGCTCGACGCCGCCGGCGCCCCGGAGCAGCGCCAGATCGGCGCCAACCTCAACAAGCTCGGCGAGCTCCTCGAGGACTTCCCCGACTGGAGCGACGACCGGAGCCTGGCGCTGGCGTTGCGCTACCTGGAGGTGCTGGCAACAGCCATGCCGCCGACGAGATAGCGGCAGTGGAGTCTGCGATCCCCGGCATCAACCTGCTGACCGCGCACGCCGCCAAGGGCCTGGAGTGGCCGGTCGTCTTCCTCGCCCGCTGCAGCGAGGAGCGCTGGCCGGGCTCGGGCGGCTTCAACGCCCGGCTGTCCCTCCCCGACGAGCTCGTCCCCGAGCCCGCTCCCGAGGGGGAGGTGAGCCGCGACGAGGAGCGCCGCCTCTTCTACGTGGCCGCGACGCGCGCCCGGGACCGGCTCGTCTTCGTCCACGCGCGGCGCTACCAGCACTCCTTCCGC
>CAWEEP010000003.1:0-13167 GCA_963808125.1 Candidatus Dormiibacterota bacterium | reverse complement strand
AGTTTTGTGGAAGATGGATCGCAACAAAGTAACGCGGATCACGGAAGCCTACGGGCTGGACGAAAATAATCAGTATCGGACGCCGCAACCTTTTCGTCTCCCGGCTGAAGGGAAAAACGCCCGACGGACGGCTACCTGGCCGAGCTGGAGCCGACCGGGCAACTTCCCACCTTTGCCGCCGAGGTGTACGAACAAGGGATGCAAGAGCGGGTTAAGGTCAGCCAAGCCCTGTGGGCGAAACCGACCAAATAAGGAGCGGGGGGTGGGGGTGACAATTTCTGCCCAGCGGCAACTACTTATGGGCGAACTACGGAGCGGGGGGTGGGGGGTTTGAAAAGGACTAGCCGCGAATGCACATCCGCGGATGGGGGATTGGCGATGAGACCGCGATCGAATCCAACGCGAGGTCCGGAAAACGCGGCACCGTCGCGCACTCTTCCCGGATTACCGGCAGTTTTGGTCCGGTCTGGTGGATGAGGAAAAACAGCACACACTTGGGTCCGTGAACTGCGTTCCTTAGTTAAAAAAGGAACGGCAAAATTTAATGAGAACCGGTTCAATATATTCGCGATCCAGACTTATATCAATTATCTGAAGGAAGAATTGGATAAGGCATCGGGACGAAAATTGGTCAATGCTCTTTCGATTGCTTTATATAACGAAGAAAGCCTAATGGAAAATAAGTATTTTGAAGTCATTAATGGAGATTCCGAAGAATTAAAGCAAACCTTACGTAAGCTTACCGGCGCTACCCAAATACACATTGCAAGAGTGCGTGAAACCCTTGATACGTACAAGAAAACGGCGTAATAGCCAGTGTATTCTGGTGTGGTATTTCTGAAATCTCGTTAGAATGTGCAATAACTATAATGACCCCGTTATTGGGTGGTACATGGTAAACTCCAGTCGGTATCCAGAAACAACGGCTATTGCCGGGTGGACCCCTTCGGAGAGGGTCCGCAACGGGGCGTTTGCGGCGCCGACGCCGATATCATCGTATTCCGCAATCTCGTCAGGATGATCGCCGCTGGATCGGCTTCACACTCCGACCACGGCCGGGACCTCATAGAGGTGCTGCTGAAGGTTGCCGAAGGCAATGCCCCAGGGTATTCCATCCGGGATGCAGGCAAGCTCAAACTCCTTGCCGCGGAATATGGGGTCGCGGTTGAGGGCAGGGATGTTCAGCAAATCGCCAAAGATCTCGCCTATTCCATGCAGGAAGATTTTGGAACCCGCCGTCTGCCCGATCCTGGCCGCGTCGCTGGGATGGCCCCACGTCAGCGTCGTCGGCGGCGCCGAGGTCCACGGAGCGGTGGTCCTGGTCCAGCAGGAGTACTCGGGCGCAAGGACGGCGACGCTCGAGGTCGATCTTCCCGCCGTCCTCGGCGTCCAGGCCGCCGCCCGCCCGCCCCGCTACGTGCCGATCAGCCGGCTCCGCCAGGTGATGGCCTCGATGGCCATCAGCTCGCACGCCCCCGCAGCCGCGGCGCCGGCCCTGGCGACGACCGTGACCCGGCTGGCCGCCCCGGCCCAGGAATCGCTCGCGCGCATGCTGGAGGGGAGCGCAGACGAGGTGGCTCGGCAGCTCGTCGAGGCTCTCCGCGAGCACGGCCTGGTGGGCGTCTGAGCATGCCGGGCATCCTCGTCTACATCGAGGCCGGCGCCGGTGGGGTCGCCCCCGCCAGCTTCGAGGTTCTGGGCGCGGCACGCAACCTGGCGCGGCATGTCGGCGGCCCGGTCGAGGCGCTGATCGCCGCGGCCGACCCGGACGCGCTGAGCGGCGAGATGGGCGCCGCCGACAGAGTGCTCACCGTGGCCCATCCGTCCCTCACCCCGTACCTGCCCGAAGCCCACCGGGCGGCCCTCGAAGAGGCCATCCGCGCAAGGCAGCCGGATATCGTCCTCATCGGAGGCTCCTCCGCCGGGATCGACGTCGCCGCCGGCGCCGCCACCGCCACGAGCCGTCCCCTGGTCGCCTACTGCATCGGCCTGAGGGCGGCGGGCGGAGAGGTGGAGGCGGACAGCCAGCTCTACGGCGGCAAGCTGGTGGCGACCACCAGGACCGCCCCGCCGGCGATCTTCTCCCTGGTCGCGGGGTGCTTCCCCGAAGCTTCCGGCCACGCGCCGGGAACCACCCCCCTCCTCGCCCTGCCGCCGCCGGCGACCCTCGACAGGCTGCGGACGCGGCTGGTCGGGGAGGGCGCCGCCGCCCGGCACGGTGGACATCACCAAGGCCGAGCGGATCGTCAGTGTCGGCCGCGGCATCGGAGCCCCCGGCGACATCGACCTGGCCCGCGACCTGGCGGCGGCTCTCGGTGCCGAGCTGGGCGCCTCCCGCCCCGTCGTCGACAGCGGCTGGCTGCCCAAGGAGCGCCAGGTGGGCAAGTCGGGGATGACCGTGACGCCGAGGCTCTACGTCGCCGTCGGCATCTCCGGGGCGCCGGAGCACCTGGAGGGCATGCGAGGGGCCGGCGTCATCGTGGCCATCAACACCGACCCCGGCGCCCCCATCTTTCAGATCGCCACCTACGGCAGCACCTGCGACTTCGGCGACCTGCTCCCCGCCCTCAGCGCGCGGCTGACGGCGGCCGGCTGACCCGGTGGCAGTGACCGCGATCCTCCTGATCGCCCTCGTCGCGGCGGTCCTCCTCTGGTCGGGCTGCCGCTACTGGCGAGTGCTGCGCCCGCTGACCACTGCCGCCGCCGAGCATCGCTCCGACCGCCCTGGGACCCGCCTGCGCGGTGTCGTCACCGAGGTCGGCGGCCACACCCGCCTCTTTGAGAACCCCTACTCCGGGACGCTGCACGCGCTCATCTTCGGAGGCTTCGTCGTCCTCCTCACCGCCCTCGTCGAGGAGGCGGGACGGCTGGCGGCGCCGGGATTCAGCCTCGACGCCATCGGCGGCTCGACCTGGATCGCCCTGCTGCAGGACCTCTTCGAGGTCCTCGTCCTGGTCGGCGTCTGCATGGCCGCGTACAACCGCCTGGTCCGGCGCCCAGCCCGCTTCCGCGGCTCCAACCAGCAGGACGCGGCCGTCATCCTGGCCCTGATCTTCTGCGAGATGGTCAGCCTGCTGCTCCACGACGGCTTCCGCATCGCCCAGGGCGGCGACGCCGCCGCCGCCTGGCAGCCGGTGGCATCGGCGCTGGCGCGGCTGATGGAACTGGCCGGCATGCGCGGTGCGGCGGCCGCCCCCGGGGCCGGCGTCTTCTTCTGGACCCACCTCGGCGCACTGCTCGTCTTCATCCCCTACATCGCCACCAGCAAGCACCTGCACGTCGTCACGGCCGTCCCCAACCTCTATTTCCGCAACCTGGGGCCCCGCGGCGCGCTGCGCCCGGCCGACCTCGGTGGCCCGGCGGTCGGCGTCGGCCAGGTCCACCAGCTCAGCTGGAAGCAGATGCTCGACCTGTACGCCTGCACCGAGTGCGGCCGCTGCCAGGACGCCTGTCCCGCCTTCGCCGCCGGCCAGCCCCTCAGCCCCAAGGTGCTGATCATGGACGTGCGCAACCACCTGCGCAGCCGGGGCCGCGCCGCCGCACGCTCCTCGGCGGGCGGCGCCCCTCGCCATCTGCTCGGCGACGTCGTCCGCGACGAGACGCTGTGGGCCTGCACGACATGCATCGCCTGCATGGAGGTGTGCCCCCTCCACATCGAGCACGTCCCCCTCATCGTCGACATGCGCCGGCGGCTGGTCGAGCAGGGGCGGATGGAGCCCATGCTCCAGGACGCGCTGGCCAGCCTGGCCCGCTACGGCAACTCGTTCAACCGCTCGGAGCGGGCGCGGTCGGAGTGGACCAGGGACCTCGGTTTCCCCGTCAAGGACGCCCGCCGGGAGCCGGTCGACGTGCTCTGGTTCGTGGGCGACTTCGCCGCCTACGACCCCCGGGTGCGGGAGCTCACCCAGGGCGTCGCCCGCGTGCTGCATCAGGCCGGCGTCGACTTCGGCATCCTCTACGAGGCGGAGCGCAACAGCGGCAACGACGTGCGCCGCGTCGGCGAGGAGGGGCTCTTCGAACAGCTCGCCGAGCACAACATCGAGACGCTGGGCCGGTGCAGCTTCGACCGCATCATGACCACCGACCCCCACAGCCTCAACGCCATCCTCCAGGAGTACCCGAGACTGGGCGGCCGCTATCCGGTGCTCCACTACACGCAGCTGCTGCTCGAGCTGGTGGAGAGTGGAGCACTCACCCCGCAGCCCGCCCCGCAGGTGGTGACCTACCACGACCCCTGCTACCTGGGGCGATACAACCAGGGGTATGACGCACCGCGGCGGCTGATCGAGCGGTTGGGCATCAGCATCCACGAGATGCCTCGGTGCCGGGAGCAGAGCTTCTGCTGCGGTGCCGGCGGCGGCCGCATCTGGATGGACGACGCAGGCCAGACGGAGCGCCCGAGCGAGGCGCGGATCCGCGAGGCCGTGTCGCTGGGCGACGCCCGCCGCTTCGTCGTCGCCTGCCCCAAGGACGTGGTGATGTTCACCACCGCGGCGGAGGCCACCGGCATGACCGGGCGCATCGAGGTTGTCGACGTCATCCAGCTCGTGGAGGCGTCGCTGGCTCGGCGAGAGGTGCCCGTTGCCGTGGCCTGAGCTGCCCGAGGGGCGTGGCGATGCCCTCCTGTACCATGGGGAAACCCACCTCGAGGCCGCCCCGCGGCGGCCCGCGGAGAACTGACCATGGCCACCGTCAACCACTGCGACATCCCCGAGGATCTCCACTACCTGGTGGAGAAGCACGTCTGGGTGCAGCGGCAGGATGACGGCACTGTCCTGCTGGGCATCACCGACCCCGCCCAGAAGCTGGCGGGCCGGATCGTCGCCCTCACCACCAAGAAGGTCGGGCGAGCCATCACCAAGGGACAGAGCGCCGGCACCGTCGAGAGCTCCAAGTGGGTGGGCCCGATCCCGAGCCCCCTCACCGCCGAGATCGTCGCCGTCAACGAGGCCCCTCTCAAGGACCCCGCGGTGCTCAACCGGGAGCCCTACGCCAACTGGATCGTCCGCCTCCAGCCCAGCCGGTGGGACGAGGAGTGCAGCGAGTTGGTGACCGGCGCCGAGGGCGTGGAGGCGTACCGGCGCCTGCTGACCGAAGCCGGCATCGATTGCGATAGCTGAGACACGAGAACGGGAGGACAACGACCATGGCCATCGACAGCGCGGACGTGACCCTCGACTGCCGCCACATGCTCTGCCCCACACCAATCGTCAAGGTCGCCAAGGCGATCAAGGAGGTGGAGCTCGGCCAGACGCTGCTGCTCATCGCCGACGATCCGGGGGCGCCGTCCGACGTCCAGAGCTGGTCGCGCCGCACCGGCAACGAGCTGGTCTCCACCGAGCAGGAGGGCGACGTGTCGCGCTTCCTGATCCGCCGCACCCGCTGATGCCCGCCGCCCCGGCGCCCGCCACCGCTCCCGAGGAGAGATGGCGGCTGCTCGCCGAGGTGGAGGCGGACCCGCGCTTTCCCGACTTCCTCCGGGGCTGCTTCGAATGCGGCATCTGCGTGGCGGCATGCCCGTCGGCCCGCTTCTACGACTTCAGCCCCCGGCGCATCGTCCAGGCGATGGCCCGCGAGGACGTCGACCTGGTCTGGGAGCAGATGAACCACGACGTGTGGGACTGTTCCCAGTGCTTCTCCTGCCTGCGCTGCCCGCGGGCCAACAACCCCGGCGGGGTGATCACCATCATGCGCGAGGTGGCGGTCAGGAACGGTCTCCACAGCGCCAAGGAGGCGCTGGCGGGATACGGCCGCATCATCTACAAGATCATGGCCACGGGCACCCAGGTGGCCCCGGACATGATCCAGCCCGAGTCCTTCCCCGATTGGGGCCCGGTCACCCGCGAGATCGCGGACAACCTCGAGGTCTGGCGCCAGGCGCTGCCGCCGGAGACGCTCCACACGACCGGCGCGTCCTGGGACGTCGACCCCAAGACCGTCGCCGAGCTCTACCTGATCTGGCACCTGACGGGCGTCCTCGACATCATCAAGAGCGTCGACCCGACGCTGCACTCGATCCTCAGCGACGTCATGGAAGAGGTGCTGGAGGAGCAGGGCTACCAGGTCTGAGGGCGCTGCGCGCCCTGCGGGGCGCCTCGCGCGGTCAGACCGGGATGAGACGGAAGACCGGGTGCTGCGCTGCCTCGGCGGCGATCGCCTCCAGGGGTGCGCCGGGCTTGACGTCGAAGAAAGGCCGCACCACGCTGACCTTCTTCAGGTACTCCTTGAGCACCGGGGCCGCCTCGTCGGGCGCCACCTGCTCGATGCGCAGGCGTTCGGTGCGTCCCGCACGGCTCAGTTCGACCTCCCCGGCGGCGCGCGCGTTGCGCACCCAGGCGACCTCCCCGTATGGCGCCACCAGCCACCGCTCGGTGTTCTCGATCAGCCGCACCGGCGTGGAGCGTGCGACACCGGAGGTCCGGCCCTTCACCGTCAGGGTGTACATGTGCCGCCCGCCGAGGCCACCCCGCTCGAGCAGCATCATCAGCGCGTTCACGGCGCGGCGCGGCGGGCTGCGGCGGTACGTCCTGGATATGCTAAAGGAGGCTCGCCAGAAGGAGCAGGACCGCCGATCCGGTGAGGAGCACGGGGCAGATCTTGAACCACACCACCGGCGTGCGCGCGCCTGTCAGGGCCGTCAGAATGGCGAGCGCGACCAGCCACACTGCGGCAACACGGTCGATCCACAGGGTGGACGTCGCGTGCGCCCCGCCCACGGCGGTGGCTACGACGAGAACCGCCGCGAGGCCCCACATGGTGACGGCCTCCGCCAGCCACTCCTGCTTGACGACACGCCGGTTGTCGACGGTGACGGGTTCGAAACCCTCGAGCACCTGGTGCGTGGGGATGGCGTGCGCCACACCCCACAGGCCGACGAGGGCTGCCGCGAGGTAGACGAGGACCGCGGTCATCCGGGCGGCTTCGCCTTCGTGCCCTTGCGCCGGCTCATCTCCCGGGCGATATCGGCCTCTGTGATCGGCCGGCGCCCGAACACCTCCCAGCCGTGGAGCACGATGCCGATGCCCCAGGCCGCCAGCACCCAGCCCGGCCAGAAGTAGTTGCGCCCGGCGACGTACCAGATGGCGATCAGGCCGAGGTTGACGACGACGTAGCAGACGACGTGCGTGCCGAAGTCGCGCCGGGCCGAGAGGCGCTGGATGGCCGCGGCGCGCTCGTCCGCCGGGTCGATGACTGAGGGTGTGCTGGCCATGGTGGTTTCCTCCTGCGGCGATCCTGGCGCGATTCGGCCCCCTGCCGCCACGGCGCTTCGTCACCACAGGCCAGAGCCGAATGTCCTTCCCGGCGGGGCCCGATGGGCGGACTCCCCGACCCGAGGGCGGCACGCTCCCCGCGGCGGCGCCGCGCCTCAGCGCGACCCGTCACCTGCCTGCATCGACCGCCGCGTCACTCCAGGGACAGGATGTAGGGGTAGTGCTCCTGGCCGCCGCGGTGCAGTTCGAACTCGGTGCTCGGGAAGGCCTCACGGAGGCGCTCCGCCAGAGCGGTGGCCCGGGCCTCGTCGACCTCCTGGCCCCAGTACGCGGTGACCAGTTCGGGCGCGGTCTCGTAGTTGCGGAGGACCGCCTCGATGACCGAGAGCTCGTCCTCGCCGGTCTGGACGATGTCGTCGTCGACGAGAGCCATCACCTCCCCTGCCCGGATGCGGAGGCCTGCGGCGGAGCTGTCTCGCACCGCCCGGGTGATCTCGACGGTGCTCACCCGGCCCAGCGCCTCCGCCATCCGCGCCAGGTTGCTGGCGACATCGCCGCTTGGGTCGATGGCCAGCATGGCGCTGATGCCCTGGGGCAGGCTGCGGGACGGGCTGACCTTGACCTCGATGCCCTCGGCGAGGTGGTGCACCTGCTCGGCGGTGAGGATGACGTTGGGGTTGTTGGGGAGGATGACGACCGTCTCGGCTCCCACCCTGCGCACTCCGTTGAGCAGGTCCTCGATGGACGGGTTCATGGTCTGGCCGCCGGCGACGACGACGTCGGCGCCGAGGCTCAGGAAGATGTCGCGGAAGCCGTCGCCGGGAGCGACCGCCACCACCCCGAGCGGCTTGGTCGACGCCACCGTGGCGGGGGCCAGGTCGGCGACGGCCTCGCGCTGGTCGGCACGGGCCATGACCTCGTGGTGCTGCGCCGTCATGTCCTCGACCTTGAGGTTGGAGAGGCGGCCGCGCTGCGAGGCGACGCTGATCAACCCGGCGGGATCGTGGGTGTGAATGTGGACGCGGGCGATCTCGCTGTCGCCCACCACGAGAGCGGAGTCTCCAAGTGCGCCCAGCTCCTTGCCGAGGGCGTCGACGTCCAGTCCCGGCCCGCTGACGATGAACTCGGTGCAGTAGCCCCAGCCCTGCTCGCGGGTGGGCACGGCGGCGGCGCCCCGGCGTCGCGCGGTCCTCGACGGACCCGCGGCGCTGCCTCCGACGCCATTCCCCGGGCCGGTCGGAGCCTGGAGGTGGGGCTCCCCCGAGCGCCTCCGGCGCACCGCCGGCAGGCTGGCCGATCCGTCGGTGTCCGCCAGGGCGCGGGTCAAGCCCTCGAGCACGATGGCCAGGCCGAAGCCTCCCGCGTCGACGACCCCGGCGTCGCGGAGCACAGCGAGCTGGTCGGTGGTGCGCTCCACCGCGGCGTGGGCTTCGCGCACGGTCTCCTCCAGCACGATGCGGATGTCATCGGACTCGGCCGCGGCACGGCGGGCCGCCTCTGCCGCCTCGCGCACGACGGTGAGGATGGTTCCCTCGGTCGGCTTCATCACCGCCTTGTAGGCGACGCGGGCGGCCTCGGCCAGCGACGAAGCGACGGCGTCGGCGTCAAGGCGGTCCCGGTCGCCGACCGCTTGGGCGAAGCCTCGGAAGACCTGCGAGAGGATGACCCCGCTGTTGCCTCTCGCCCCCATCAGGGAGCCGTGGGCCGCGGCCTTCATGACGGAGGCCGCCGAGGTGATCACCGGAGCCGCCTGGGCGTCCTCCACCGCCGAGCGCAGGGTCAGATACATGTTGGAGCCCGTGTCCCCGTCGGGGACGGGGAAGACGTTGAGCTCGTTCACCTGCTCCTGGTTCGCCTGCAGCCAGGCGAGGGCGCTGCGCAGCCCGACCAACAGGGCGCTGCCGTCGATCTCCCGGAGCGGGTCGCGAACCACCGACACCGTGGCTCTCTCAGCCCCTGCCATCCCCATCCTCGAGATGGATGCCCTGGACGTTGACGTTGACCGCGATGACGTCGAGCCCGAGCGTCTTCTCGACCTCGTACTTGACCGCGCTCATCAGGTTGTGGGCGACCTCACTGATGCGAGTGCCGTACTGGGCGATGATGTAGAGCTCGATGATGAGGCCGGCCTCGACCACCTCGACCTCGATGCCGCGGTGCATGTTCTCGCGGTTGAGCCTCTCAGCGAGCCCGTCGCGCAGGCCCCGTGCGGCCATGCCGACCACGCCATAGCACTCGCCGGCCGCGTGGCCGACGATGGACGCCACCACGCGCGGCGACACCTCGATGCGGCCGAGCCCGGCTGATCGTGTCAGCACCCCCACCGTCTTCTCCTTGCTCGTCACGTCACTTCCAGCAGGTCGGGAAACAGTGGTGTGGTATTCTCGCCGTCTCCCCGGCAGTCGGGCAAGCGCCCCGAGCGCGAACCCGCGGGCGAGTGCCTAGTATGCCGCTGCGGCCCTGCCGCGTGCGGCGCGTTCTCAGGATTGTAGAAGAGCCATGTCCCAGAGATGCGACCGGTGCGGCAAGGGCCCGATGGCCGGGAACAACGTCAGCCATTCGAAGGTCCGCACCCGCCGCCGCTTCATGCCCAACCTGAAGGCGGCGCGCGTCCTGGAGGGCGGCCAGCTGGTCAGGGCCACCCTCTGCACCCGCTGTATCCGCACCTCAGCCAAGCCGAAGCGCTAGCCCCCTGGCGCCATCGTCCGGCGCCTGGCCGCCTCCGGAAGGCATCCGACGAACCTTCAATGGGTCGCTCGGCTCCCGCCTCGGGCCGGTGAGCCGGACCGAGAGAGGCACCCGTCTCCAGCTCATCTCGGGCCTGCTGGTCCCCTCGCCGGGTGCTGCGGCGGCCCCAGGGTGCCGTCCGGGCGGAGATGGCGCCGGGTCTCCAGCGAGGCCCGCAGCTGACCGCAGGCGGCGTCGACACCGGCGCCCCGGGTGTCGCGGACCGTCATGGTCACCCCGTCCAAGGCGCGAAGGAAGGCGCGGGCCGTCTCGGGGGGCGGCGGGCCCCAGGGGCTGCCCTCGATCCGGTTCATGGGGATGACGTTGACATGGGCGTGGAGGCGGGCGGCGATCTCCCCGAGGCGCCGCGCCTGCTCAGGGGTGTCGTTGACACCGCCGATGAGGCACCACTCCAGGCTGAGGCGCCGCCCAGAGGCCCGGGCGTAGCCGTCGGCGCTGGCGAGCAGGCGCCGCAGCGGATGGGCCCGGTTCAGCGGCACCAGGCGGTCCCTCAGCTCGTCGGTTGCAGCATGGAGCGAGATCGCCAGGGTCACCGGTAGCCCCTCCCCCGCCAGCCGGTCGATGCCGGGGACGACGCCACTGGTGGAGACGGTGATCCGGCGCGGGCTGATCCCGCCATCCCGCGCCAGGGCCCGGATCGAGCTCACCGTGGTCTCGTAGGCGAGGAGAGGCTCGCCCATGCCCATGTAGACGGCATGTGTCGGGGGGCCGAAGCCGTGGCGGTGCAGCGACTGCCCAGCCAGCCGCACCTGGTCGACGACCTCGGCCGCGGTGCAGCTCCGCCGCAGGCCCATCCGGCCGGTGGCGCAGAAGGGGCAGCCGACGGCGCAGCCGACCTGGGTGCTGACGCACACGGTGGCCCGGCGGCGCCGGCGGATCGCCGGGCTCTCCATCGCCACCGTCTCCACCGTCAGGCCGTCGCCGAGGCGGCAGAGCAGCTTCATGGTCAGGCCGGCGTCGGCGACGAGCTCGGAGGCGACCTCAGCGGTGAGGAAGAGGAGGCGCCGGTCCAGCTCCTCGCGGAGGCGGACCGGGAACTGCCGCACATCGTCCATGCCGGTGATGAAGGGCTGCCAGACGGCGTCGCGGATCTGGCGACCCCTCCAGGCGGGCAGGCCCATGCCGGCGAGCAGCTCGTCGAGCTGGACGGCCCCGAGGGTGCTGACGGGCACCGCGGCGGCCGGAGCGGGCGCGAGCCGGGAGCGGGGCGGGGCGGCCCGCTGGGGCCGGGCGTGAGCGGTCACAGGGTCATGGTATGGGCCGGGGCCGCCAACGGGTTTCGGGCCGAGCCGCGAGGTCCAGAATCCGTGACCAATCCGCCACCCGGAGCAGACGAAGCCGGGCCCGGCCCGACAGCGGAGCGCCAGCTCAGTGACGCCGGGCGATCAGTTCCAGGAACTCGGAGCGCGTCTTGGGGTCGGTGCGGAAGACGCCGGTCAGCGACGAGGTCACCGTCTGGCTGTTCTGCTTCTGGACGCCGCGCATCATCATGCAGAGATGGTAGGCCTCGATGACCACGGCCACCCCGTGCGGGCGGAGGGCCTTGTCGATGGCCTCGGCGATCTGCGTCGTCAGCCGCTCCTGGACCTGGAGGCGGCGGGCGAAGGCGTCGACGATGCGGGGTAGCTTGCTTAGCCCGACGATGCGGCCCCGCGGCATGTAGGCGATGTGGGCCCTGCCGTGGAAGGGCAGGAGGTGATGCTCGCAGAGGCTGTAGACCTCGACGTCCTTCACCAGCACCATCTCCTGGTAGGCCTCGGAGTAGACGGCGCCGCGGATGATCTCTTCGACATCGGCGCCGTAGCCCTGGGTCAGGAAGCGCAGGCTCTCCGCCACCCGCGCCGGGGTCCTCAGCAGGGCCTCGCGAGCGGGGTCCTCACCGAGCTCGACGAGGAGTTGGCGGGTCAGCGCCTCGAGCGGGTCGGCCGGCGGCGGGTTCGGCTCCGTAGTCACGGCGCCACTATGCCACCCGGCAGGGCGGGAGCCGTGCGGTGCCGCCCAGGAGGGCTCCCCGACCCCTCTCGGCAGTGAGAGGTTCTTCCTCCGGTCGCGGAATGGCCTGGTCGCCTACCGAACGGGACCACGGGCACCCCGACGGCCCATGCGCCTCACCCCTCTCCGGCCCACGTCGGTCTCAACCTACACCTCACCGATGAAGGTGGACATTCCCGGGATCGGGATGGGCGTCACGTCACCCGTGGCGAGGTCGACGATGTCCAGGGCGGAGGAGGCTGGGGACATTACGGCGACCGAGTCCTCCCCGACGTCCGACTCCGATGGCAGGTCCGGGTGCGCCTCCCCGCAGCCTGCCCACTGGTCACCGCTCATGATGCTCCGCGGCCCACCTGTGGACCCCGTGAGTTGACTCGACCAAAGCGTCTCCGACCAGTCGTCGCCGCTTCCCATCCTGAAGGTGCAGAAGTGGAGCAGAGCCCCGTTGGCGGTGAAGCCAGCGTCCCCCGCGACCACCGCGCCAGCATCGATCGCAGTTTGGGGCGCGCTGCCCGGTGGACCGACATCGAACTCCGTGTCCGACGTGCCCCCCCCACTGCGACAGGCCACTACCCCTCCGCACCTGCTGCGGCCCGAAAATCTTGAAACTTGCTGTGACAAAGATCGGACGAGATCTGGTCGGCGAACGGGTCGATACCGATTGGACATGCCGGACGAAGCCGACCCTGGACTGAGCCTCCCGGCGGCCCGCGCCCTGGCTATCCGACCGCGCGGCGCCCGCCACCCGACGGCGTCCCTACCTCTCGGCGACAGCCGAAGCACGTCAGCCGAATCGGGGGCGCGCCACGGCGAGCGTCAGCCTCGACCTTCACAGCCGCGCCGCAACCGCCGCGACCCCGCGACGCGGCGGGCCCTGGTGCCGAGGAGGGGACTCGAACCCCTACGAGCTTGCGCCCACTAGCCCCTCAAGCTAGCGTGTCTACCTATTCCACCACCTCGGCGGGGCAGGTCCGGAGTCTACACGCCGGGGGCGCCATCCCCGTGCGTTACGCCGACCCCCGGACATGAAGAAAGAGATACTCGGCGACGACCTACTCTCCCACCCCGTTGCCAGGGCAGTACCATCGGCGCAGGTGGGCTTAACTGCTGTGTTCGGGATGGGAACAGGTGTTTCCCCACCGCTATGATCACCGAATATCCCTTTTCTTCAAAAGAGAAGCAAGTCTGCGGTGAGCCGCGCTGCGGCTCCGGATCC
>CAWEEP010000002.1:0-35057 GCA_963808125.1 Candidatus Dormiibacterota bacterium | reverse complement strand
AGGACTGTTCCGGCTGGCTTCGGAGCGGTGCAGGTCGCGCACCACCTCGGCGATCGAGATCAGGTCGCCGGAATTGATCTTGGCCTCGTATTCCTGGGCGCGGCGGCTCCACATGGTGCGCTTCACCCGGGCGCGGCCCTTCAGCGTGGTCAGGGCCTGCGAGACGACATTGTCGCGGCCAGCGAGCGCAGGCCGGCGGTCTGGCCTTCTTGGTCGGCACGCGCAGCGTCATCTTCTCATGGTCGAAGGTGATGACGATAGACTCGAGCGACAGGCCGGCGACTTCCTGGTTCTCGACGCCGACCACCGCGCCCACGCCGTGGGCCGGATAGACCACGAAGTCGCCGATCTTGATTTGGCGCTGGCCCACGATCAACTGGCCCAGTTGAAGATTAAAACTGACAGTCCCCAGGCTGTTGGTTCCATCCTGGAACTGGAACGTGGGCGCGACCGACCCTCCGCAAACCCCCGCCGCCTGGAAGGAAAAGGAGGCGCTGTTCGTCGCGCCCGGCATCAGCAGGCCGTAGGCCCTCGGTGCGGTGGCAAAGGTGACGCCATTGGTGACCAGCAGGGTGGCCACGAGGTTGGTCGTGGCGGTCAGGCCGACATTTTGCAGGGCCAGACTGACCGTCACCGTTTCGCCGGTCACCGCGCCATTGGTGCAAGGCAGGATTCGGAGGTGAAGAGGGTAACCGGCCGGGGCACGCCGGGACCGCTTCCAGAGTTGTAAACAACCAGCGCAAAATCCTGGTTCAGTGCGTTGGCGTCGTTCGGCACCCCGACGGAATTGATGCTCGCGGCGGTGACCGTGACGGTGTAAAGCGCCGGAAACGCCCGGGCGGGCAGAAAAACGCTTTCGACGTTGTTTACCGGGTCCGCCGGCCGCCCGTGATGGAATAGGCGCCGCTGAAAACATTGCCCTTGTAGGTGTTGCCGCCGACCGTACGGTCAAGTCCAGGTCGTTGTTGTAGGCGGCGCCGGTCGTGCTGCCCGGGGCGTCGGTCCAGGCGACGGTGACGCGGAAGGGCTTGGTGGATCTGCCGACCACGCCGGTGAAGACGCGGGTCTGGCCGCTGGCGGTGAACATGTCCGCCGGCCACTTGGTCGCGCAGCAGGCGGGCCGTGCCGTCAAAGGCCGTGCCCAGGTCCATTTCGCCCATGCCCTGGCTGTCGGACCAGAGCGTGTCGTCGGCCCTGGCGCCGGTCAGGTATCGGGCGGAGTTCATCAGGTAGGCCTTGGTCATGGCCGGGCTGGGCGGGGACCAGGAGTGGTTGATGAAATACTGGCGCACCAAAGCGCATCCGCCGGAGACGCACGGAGTGGAATGACTGGTGCCGGAGGAGGCGGTGTAGAACTGCTGGCCGGTGTCCGGGAAGAAGTAGCTGCCGTCGGAACCGCCGTCCACTTCGAGCAAATTAATAACGCTGGGATCGTTGTAGTTGGTCGAATCATCCAGACAATGTGGATCCGCCGTGCCGCGGTTCCCGGATGCGCCGCCTGAAGGACGCCGCCGCTGACGTGCGACTGCCCGGGGCCACGAGGTCCGGTTTGAGCCGGCCATCGAGGCACGGGCCGCGTCCGGACAAATTGATCATGGCATTGGCATTGTCGGCCTCTGCATCGCTCACTCCAAGGTCAGCGCCGTCGGCTCCGCCAATAGCCTGCACATTTTCCGCCGCGCCTACCGTGATGACGTTTTTGGCCGTGCCGGGCGCGGATGACCGTTTGGGCGCCCGGGCCGTCGTTGCCGGCGGCAAAGACGATGACCATTTCCTGGTTGCCGGCGGCGGCAACGGCGCCGGGCTTGGGCGTCGCGCACCAGCGCGTCGTAGTCCTGGGGAATCCATGTTGTAGTCGCCGTCGGAGGCTTTCCCCCCAACTGTTGTTGCTGATGCGCGCGCCGTCGTCATAGGCCGCGAGGTAAAGGACCGAGTTGATGTCATTGGGGTTCGTCGAATTGTCAGGATCGAAAATGACGGAAGAGCCGACTCTGCACAAACGGACAAACCCCCAGGCCATAATGATAGCCCGACGCTGTCCTCAAAGGGAAATCCGGCGCCGTCATCGTAGCCGCCCACGATATGCGCGTTGAGGTTGCCGTGGCCATCGCAGCCCGCGAGCGTGCTGCCGGGATTGCGGCGTCCCCTTCCAGACGGTTGTAAACCACGCGGCTGGCACTGGTGATCCGTCCCCCGGCATACAGGCCGAAATGGTGGGGCGAAGTGGTGCCGTCGTCGATGCCGCTGTCGGAAATATCCACGGCAAAGCCCGAGGCGTCGAATTGCGCCTGGGTGAACCCCTTGCTCTCCAGCCATGCCAAGTAACCCGGCCCGCTCGGCGCGTTGCCGGAAAGATTCCCCGCCACAATTTGGTCCTGGCGCTCGCACACCTTTTGCGGCGCGCCGTAGGGCTGGATGGAAACGACATCCGGCCGCGCCGCAATCCTGGCCAGATCGGCGGGTGAAAGACGCGACAACGACATTGAGGTATTGCAAAACACGGCTGCTGGCGCTGCCAGCGGCTCCAGTTTCAGTTGATCGAGCAGCTTGAGAGTCTCCGCGTTGGCGGCGGCATCGGCCACCAATTGAATGGCGAACTGATTGCGCGGCGCGGCGGCGGCGCGGGCGGCGGGATGGATTTTGTAATCGTCCAGATACGCGCCCTCCCATTGGAAATGCGGAGCGGAGGCGGCCAGTGCCTGGACGCGCTCCAGGCTTGGCGAGTCGCCATAAACGAGATAGGCGTTCTGGGGAATGTAAGTGACAATTTGTGCGCCGGCGTCCAGCAGTGACTTGCGCCAGGCGGTCTGGACGGGGCCGGCGAACTGGACCAGGTGCAGCCGTTTGCCGGCGAAGTTCCCGGCGGTTTTGCGCGCGGCCTGAACCAGCGTCGCGGAGGTGTCCAGCGGGCGCGCGTTGAGGAGAATGGAGTTGTAATCGTCGCGGCGTTCGACTTTGTCAGCCGGCAGATTTGTCAGGGTTCCGGGCGCGTCATAAAGCTCGTAGGCGCCGTAATCGGCAATCAGCCGGGCGCCCGCGGCGGCCAGCGCCCGGCCCAGGACGCGATCCCGGACCTGGACTTTGTGATGCGCGGCGGGGGCGGCTTTGGGGTCCTGGCCCTGCGAAATCTGGGCCAGCCCAAGTAAGAGGTACACGGCGCAACGGGTCAAATTAGTTCTTTTCACGTCCTTGAATCTTCACTTTCCGGGTAGGGCAGAGTCTGCTGCTCGGCCCTGAATTCTTGGGCGGCGCGGCGGCACCGCTCTCTGGAGTTTGGACATTTTTTGGCGAATGCCAAAGCCAATCCCGCAGGGATTGTATAATTCAGCCCAGGGTTGCGAGGAACGAGCTACCCTGGGTATGAAGCCAAAATGTTTGATCAACTCTGAAAGAGTTGCATCAGTGCCACAAATATCGCTCGTCAATTTCCAGTTCATACCGCAGCAAGAGGTTACTACCTTCGCCAGTGATTGTGCCACGCCGTGACGATGCGCACGCCTGTCCTTCGATTCAACTCTTTCAGAGTTGACTTGACTCCTTTCGAGGTTTCCCAGGGTAGCTCGTTCCTCGCAACCCTGGGCTGAGTGATTGCAATCCTTGCAGGATTGCCCGCCTGAATCGACCCTCTCAAAATGTCCAAACTCCAGAGGGCGGCGCGGCAGCGCCGCCCTGCCAAAGACGTGAAGATTTCTGTCCTTCATCTGTCAGGCTGGAGTTCCTCGGCGATCTGCACGGCGTTGAGCGCGGCGCCTTTGAGCAGTTGGTCGCCCGCCACCCAGAAGCAGAGGCCGTTGTCCAGCGCGCAGTCCAGCCGCAGGCGGCCCACCTGGCAATTGTACTTCTCGGTGGCGTAGAGCGGCAGCGGATATTCGCTTTTGGCGGGGTTATCCACGACGTCCAGGCCGGGGGCTTTTTTCAGCGACGGCGCGGGCGGCCTCAACGGTGACCGGCTTTTCAAATTCGGCGCTGACGGCGACGGAGTGGGCGCGGTAAACGGGCACGCGCACGCAGGTCACGCTGGCGCGAAAGGCGGGATGATGCATGATCTTGCGGCCCTCGTTCTCCATCTTGGCTTCTTCCTTGGTGTAACCGCTGGGCAGGAAAACATCCACATGGGGCAGCACGTTGAAGGCGATCTGATGCGGATAGACCTCTTTGGTCACCGGCTGCCCGGCCACGACTTGCGCGACCTGGCGCCTCAATTCCTCGATGGCCTTGGCGCCCGTGCCGGAAACGGCCTGGTAGCTGGAGGCGAATATCCTTTTGACACCAAAGGCCGGATGCAACGGATAGAGCGCCATCAGGGTGATGGCCGTGGTGCAGTTGGGATTGGCGATGATGCCCTTGTTCAGCTGATGTCCTCCGCGTTGATCTCGGGTATCACCAGCGGAACGGAGTCGTCCATGCGGAACGCGCTGGAATTGTCAATCACCACGCAGCCGGCCGCGACGGCGATGGGGGCGAATTGCTTGGAGATGCTTCCGCCCGCGCTGAACAGAGCGATGTCAATGCCCTTAAAGGAGTCCTTGGTTAATTCGCGCACGGCCACCGGTTTGCCCCGGAAAGAAAGCTCTTTGCCGGCCGACCTTGCGGAGGCCAGCAGGGTCAATTCGCCCGCGGGAAACTGGCGTTTCTCCAGCGTTTTGATCATCTCAAGACCCACGGCGCCGGTGGCGCCGACAATTGCCACGGAAGGTTTTGCGTTCATAAAATGGGTTGGAATGTAATCGGAAAGACCCGCCTGTCAATCGCCAGGAGCGGGATGCGCCGCCGCGTGCCTGGATTCGCGCGGTTTGTGCGCGGAATGCGGGGCGGCCTCCCGCAGATGGGCGATGACGCGCGGCAGGTGTTGCAAGACGTAATCCACCTCCTGCCCGGTGTTGTAAATGCCCAGGCTGAAACGGATGCAGCCCGCGCGCGCGGGCCGGGCTTGATGCCCATCGCGGTCAGGACGTGGGAGGGATCCAGCGAGCCGGTCGTGCAGGCCGAGCCGCTGGAAGCGCAGACGCCCAGTTGATCCAGCAGCAGCAGGATGGCCTCGGCTTCGACGAAAGTCGAAGGCGATGTTGCTGGTGTTGGGCAGGCGCGGCTCCTTGGCGCCGTTGCGGATGGTGTTGGGGATGGCGGTAGGATGGTGTTCTCCAGCCGGTCGCGCAGGGCGCGGACGCGGGTGTTTTCGTCCTGCAAATTGGCCAGGGCCAGTTCGGCGGCGCGGCCGAAGGCGACGATGCCGGCGACGTTCTCGGTGCCGGCGCGCCGGCCGCGCTCCTGATGGCCGCCGATGAGGTAGGGCTGGAATTTGGTCCGGCGCTTGACGTAGAGCAGGCCAACGCCCTTGGGCGCGTGAAGTTTGTGGGCGGAAAGGGTCAGCAAATCCACGTCCAGCGCCTTGACATCAATTTTCATTTTGCCGGGCACCTGGGTGGCGTCGGTGTGGAAGAGCACATTTTTGCTGTGGCAGATGGCGGCGATTTCCTCGATGGGGAAAACGACGCCGGTTTCGTTGTTGGCCCACATGACGGAAACCAGGGCGGTATCGGGGCGGATGGATTTGTCGAGCAAATGCAGGTCCAGCGAGCCGTCGGCGTCCACGGGCAGGAAGGTCACTTCGCAGCCCTGCTTTTGGAGGAACGCGCAATGGTTGATGATGGCGGAATGCTCGACGGCGGTGGTCAGGATGTGGCGTCTGCCGGGATGGGTGGCCAGGGCGCTGTGCAGGGCGGCGTTGTTGCTTTCGGTGCCGCAACTGGTGAAGACGATTTCCCTGGGGTCGGCGTTGAGGAGGGCGGCGACTTTGGCGCGGGCCTCCTCGACTTGTTTGGCCGGTCTGGCTGCCGAATCTGTAGATGCTGGAAGGATTGCCGTAGTGGTCGCGCAGAAACGGCAGCATGGCGTCCAGGACTTCCGGGGCCACGCGGGTGGTGGCGTTGTTGTCAAAATAATAAACTTGCCGATCCATCATATCCGTGCCAGCGGCCAAAGGCCGATCTGGCAGCGACAGTCTATGGCGGGGATTGGAAATCGCAAGCCTGTCCGTCGCGCGGGGGGCAGCATTTCCGCCATTGCCGTGATGGAAGATAAAAATAGTGTTCCCGACTTGATAAGTTACGCTAATGAAAGCGCCATGGGATGTGTTGGAACTGGCTTTGGCGCAACGGGTTGGATGTTTTGGGCGGAAGGGCATCATTTGAGGTTAGAGTTGAAAGCAGAAAGCTTAAAGTTGAAACGCTGAAACGCTTCCGCCTTCGCAGGGCCTTCCGCCTTCGCAGGGCCTACGGCGGACAGGGAAAGGGGAAAGTGGAAACCGGAGCGGGCGCCGGGATGGCGTCCGTGGCGGCGGGCGATGTGCGCATCGTGCACTCACGCGCAGGAGTTGAGCACATTTCCACGAGGGGAAAAACCGACTGGGGGAAAAAATGCAGTAGTGTTCGGCAGAGTCTGTGCTTGGATCATTTTTCAAGTCGAGGAGGCGGCGGTGGCGTGAGATTGCAGGGAAAAATGAGGAGGATTTGTCGCCAGAACTTGATGAGGGCAAAGCACGGCCTGGAGAGGTTCGAGATTATCAACCTCCCGTCAACCAATTCAGGATTTTTTCTTGCAGCCGGCTCGTGCCAACAGCGTCACCAGGTCTTCCTCGTTGGCCATGCCCATCCAGTACCATTGCAGCGATTCGACCATGCGTTTGTTAGGGCGCTGGCCGGTCCACAGCATCAAGAGCAAGGAAGCGATGAGCACGCAATAAATCTGAATTTCCACCCCTTTGGGCGATTCGGCCAGCCAGTGCCGGCAGTTGAGAATCATTTTGATCCATTTGAAATAGAGTTCTATCTGCCAGCGCTGCCGGTAAATGAGGCTGATTATCCCGGCCGACAAATCCTCCCGCGTGGTGATCAAATGGAAGACGTCCCCGTTGGCTTCCACCCGCACCACCCGAAAGACGGGCCCGTCGCCATGAACGCCCAAACGGACCCGCCGATCCCACACCACCCCGGCCCGACGGTCTTCCTCGCTCAAGGGGCGGTCGGGCCCCACCGGTGTGAACACCAGGTTGTTGAAGAGACGGAACACGAATTCAATGCCCTTTTCCCGCAGTCCGGCCAGCAATCCGAAGTCATGGCCGTAAGCGCGGTCGGCCACGTTCATGGTTCCCGGCTGGATCGTCTGGGCCATGATCTTGGATTCGCTCAGGTTGCCCGGGGTGATCGGCCAGACTTCCGGTATTTGATCGAAAACGTTAAAATGCAAATGCAACCGGATGGCTGTTCCCGCACCGGCCGCCGGAGCCCAGGCCATGCGCGGCACCGCTCGCAGCACCGAGCCGTCGATTGCCGTCAGTGCGGCCAGTGCCTGGCGCACGCGCGCGTCCCCGCCTTGAGACCGCCCCTGGTTTTCTTTGGCCAAGTTTCGCAGCACCTTTTCCAAAATCTCGGGGTCAAACACATGCTGTCCCTCCGAAAAGGCCGCCGGGCAAACCGGCGCCCTGCTGACTTGGCGCATCTTCCCGCAATGGCTGACATGGCAGAGGGCTCGCATGCTGGTGATGACCGGGTTGACAATGGTAAAGAGAAACAAGCAAAAGTAATCGTCGGCAAAGAGAGTGCGCCGGGTGTCCTGCTCGGTGGCGGTGGCCGCTTTGGCCTGGAGAAGCGGCAGCACCCGCCGGCGGAATTGGTCCAAGAGATTCCAGTTTTTCAACTGGTCTTCTCGGATCGGTTCGCGCTTTTTCGCCACGCGCTCATCAGACCAGATTGGCTAAATTTGTACAAGTTACAATCGTGTGACAATCATGTTACAGTTGACACACGGCGGTTCCAAACCACGCCCCCGCCGGTCTGGCGCTCCTGGCGGCCTCACAGCATCAAGCCTGCCGAACACTACTGGCAGATTGGTGCAAGTCATAGAAAGCATAGTCACCGATGTTCGTGACGCCGTTGCCAATCGTGGGGTCGGTCAGGCTGGTGCAACCCTCGAATGTCCCGCTCGCGATGCTGGGGACGCCGTTTCCAATCCTGATGGCTCTCAATTTGGTGCATGAATAGAACGCATTGTCACCGATGATGGTGACGCTGTTGGGGATCGTGATGTTAGTCAGGCTGCTGCAGTAATTAAAAGCGTTGTAACCAATGCTCTTGATGCCGACATTGGGAACTGCCACGCTGGCCAAACTGCTGCAGTCCTGGAACAAAATAATCCCCATTGAGTAATCCCGGCCGGAATATTAACGGTCACCAGTTTGGAACAACTAAAGACGCGCCGTCGCCAATGGTGGTGACGCTGCTGGGAATCGCCATGCCGTCAGGCCCGAGCAATTGTATAATGCATAACCGCCGATATTCGTGACGCTGTCGGGAAGGGTGACGCCGCCCAAACTGCCGCACCCATAGAACGCAAAGTTCCCAACGCTGGTGACGTTGGTTCCGATGGTCACGTTGGGTTCAGCCCCCGAACAGTATCTGAAACTCGTAGTTCCCGATGAGGGTGAGGCCGTTGCCAATGACAATGCTCTGCGCAGGCTCCCGCAGCTTCCAAAGGCATTGTCTCCCAGATAGGTGACTTTGTCGCCGATCACCACACTGGGCGCCAGCCTGCTGCAATCATAAAATGCCTGGGTTCCGATGTTGGTGACGCTGCCGGGGATTGTGGCACTGCCCAGTTTGGCAAAGGAGCTCGCGTCGTTGTCATACCCCTGGCAGGCGTAGACATTGTCGGCCGAGGCGCCGACGTTGCTGCCGCCAACGCCGGAGCAGTAGCCGGACCCGGCACCGTGGATGGTGGCCGTCGTCAGAGCCGAGTGGCCCATCAGACCCGGACTCGCCAGAGCGACGAGCGCGACGACCACCACTCCCGATCCCATGCGCCGAAGGCAGCGCCAGACGGCTGGTGCGGAGCGCATCGATCGACGGACTGCGACGTGTTTCATTCCTGCCACCTCAAACGATCCAGGACAGAGAGAGTGCATCCTCTCAGGTTGACCAGAAGGCGCGGTGTCCCCGGATGGCACGCCTGGCAGTGCTCGGCGGCCAGACCGCCCACCGGCGGATCAGCCCCGCCGGCGCCGCGTCCCGGTGGCCAGCCACGCGGCCGGCAGCAGCCCGGCGGCGAGCGCCATCTTCACGGCGTCGCCGCCAAGGAAGGGGACGAGCCCGAGTGAAAGGGCCGTGACCAGGCCGACGTGCAGGTCCACGGCGAGCCAGAGGACACCCGGCACGTAGATGCACAGCTCGCCGGCCAGCATGGCGGGCAGCGACCGGACGACGGTGCGATCGGCGCCCCGCTCGGCCAGGCGACCGCAGACGGCGGCGGCTACGACGAAGCCGATGACATAGCCCATCGACGCCCCCTGCCAGCCCGCCGTGTGGTCGACGAACCAGGGCAGGCCGGCCAGGCCGAGGGCGGCATAGACGATGCCGGCCGCCAGGGCGCGGCGGAAACCCAGGGCACAGCCGACGACGAGGACGCCGAGGGTCTGGCCGGTGATCGGCACCGGGGTGAAGGAGAGCTTGATGGAGACCTGGGCGAGCACGCCCACGAAAGCGGCGCCGCCCAGGACGAGGGCGGCATCGCGGACCCGCTCACCGGGGATGAGGTCGGCGAGGACGACGGGGCGGGGCCGGGCGACGGCGGTGAAGAACTCCATCGCCCGCGAGGGTACCTTTTTGTGGTCCGGGTGACGGTGCTCAGCCGATCCGGGGCTGCTCAGCGACCGTGGCGGGCGGCCGCGAGCGCCGCAAGGACCAGGCCGGCTGCCGCGAGACGAACTCGTAGAGGGAGGCCGGGCGTCCCGGCGCGCCCTTGGCGACGAGCCCGGTGGCGCGGACCAGGCCGCTGTGCTCCAGCTCCCGGCGAAAGTTGCTGGGTTCGTAGCGGACGCCGCTGATGGCCTCGAAGACGTGCCGGGCCTGAGGCATGGTGAAGCGCTCGGGGAGGAGCCCGACGCTGATGTTCGACCACCACAGCTTGCCGCGCAGCCGTTCGACGCCGTCACCGATGATCCGGCCGTGGTCGAGCGCCAGGGTGGGCGGCTCATCGACCGGCCACCAGCGCGCCTGGCCCTCGTCCGCCCGCAGCACGGTGGCGTCGATCAGGGCGAGGTAGGCGACGGTGGGGATCCACCCCCGGGGGTCGACGCAGGGATCGGCGTAGGTCTGGAGCTGCTCCAGGTAGATGGCGCCCACCCCGGTCTTCTCGGTCAGCTTCCGCTGCGCCGTCTTCTCGGGCGGCTCAGCGCGGCTCATGAATCCACCGGGGAGCGCCCAGGCCTCCCGGTCCGGGGGATCGGCACCGGGGACGAGGAGGACGTGGAGGCGGCCCGCCAGAGGCGCCAACACGACAGGAACCGCCGTCATCGCCGCGGGGGCCTCGAAGCCTGCCGAGTTGCTGGCGATGAGCGACATGACGGCGACGCTACCACCTCGGCTGAGGGAATGATTGTGGCCGTCAGGGCGGGTGCCGACGGGATGGCTTGTGACGGGATGGTTGGTATGACCCTTTTGATCGGAGCGCTGTTTCCCGGCTGTTACCGCGACGCAACGGCTGGTGACGGCCGTGCCACTACCGTGGCGATAGATGAGCTACGTGCCGAGGTTGGAGATGGCAACCGCCCCAGCCATGGTCGCCGACCACTCCCCTGCCGCCGACCGCGATCGCCGCATCAGGGGCGCCATCGCCGCATGCCAGGCCCTTCTCGTCATCCGTGTGATCAGCGTGCTTCTCGCCATCGGCCTGCTGCCCCCGTCCTCCCCTCGATCTTCGTGCGCCTGGACAGCGCCCACGTCGCCGTGCTCCCGGTGAGCGGGCTCAACCGCGATTCGATCCTGCTGGCGGTGGCGGCGCTCTCGGCGGTCGAGCTCTATCTCGTCTACCGCCTTGCCGACCGCTGGCGCATCGCCCGCTTCGGCGTGCTCTTCGTCGAGTCCTTCGCCATCGTCATCACGGCGGGCGCTCTGGCCCTCGGCTCCGATTTAGCCGCCCTGCCCCTCACCACCTCGGTGGTGGCCACCTGCCTTCTTCTGCTCAACCAGGTGCGCTGGTCCTTCCGCCTTCAGCCGCGGCGCGACCTCACGGGGCATCGCCGGGGCAGCGTCTTCGCCGGCTACGCCCCGCTGCCACTGGACTCCCCCAAGGTCTCGCAGTCGGTCGGCTACACGGTTCCGCGGCGTCCCCGCCCCTGAACCGACCCCACCCCGTCCCTAGCTGGCATCATCGGGTCCACCGCCGCCAGCGAGGGGATGATGACTCCGATCGACAATACGAGCGCCGGCTTGGGGGTGCCGGACGAAGCGCAGCGCCAACTCCTGCGCTTCCTTCGCGGGCTGCGTGGGCTGGACGCCGCGCTCGGGCGCTGGCGGCCTGACTACGGCGGGCTCCCGGCACAGGCCGACCCCGATCCGCTCGGTGGCACCGACGTCGTCGAGGCCCATCGCCTCTACGCCGATGGTCTGACCTTCTTCGCCACCCATGCCGGTGCCGCCCAGAGCCTCGGTGAGCCCAGCAACGGCGACATCGCCCAGGCGGTCGCCGACGCGAGACTGCGATTCGGCACCAACGCCATCCCCCTGGAGCGTCTCGCGATCATCACGCGGCAGGCGTCCGCCGCTCCCCCGCCTCCGCTGCGCGAATCCGCCAAGCCCGTGCGCGGCGGCAAGGGGCACACCCCCGCGAACGGCGGCAAGGGAGCGGCCCCCGCCAAGGGATCCGGCGGCGGCGGCTGCGCCCTGGTGGCCGGAATCGTGGCCGTCCTGCTCATCGTCGGCGTCACCGGTGGATTCATCGTCGCCGCCAACACCTACCTCCGCGGCGGCCCGACGGCGGGCACCGCGTTGCCGTCCGCCACGGCGTCACCGTCTGCCAGCGCCTCCCCCAGCGGCGCAGCCCCGAACGTGCTCGCCCAGGCGCAGGCGTGCGCGACGATCCCCGCCGGCAGCCTGCCCTCCGGGCTCTCCGTCAGCTCGACGTCGAGCGGCGTCGGGGTGGACCCCGAGACGGGATTCTCGACCCCTGACGTCAGCGTCGAGCTGGGCACGACGCTGGGGCCCACCACCCCACGGTTCACCCTCATCCTGGTGATTCTTCCCTTCCAGGACACGGCGTCGTCATCGGGGTCGCCCGTCGACCGGGCCGGCACCGTGCAGGTCATCGCCTACTGGGACGGCGGCGCCTGGCACAAGGGCCTGCGCACCTGGTCGGGCTCGGCCTGGAGCATCAGCGTGGACGCAGCGGCCACCCAGGTCGACGTGGTGCAGAGCGGGAAGACGGTCACCCTCTATGACCAGGTGCTGCTCAGCGGGGACAGCTACGGCGAGATCCTCGCCGCCTCGGGTGGGTGCTCGGACCACGACCTCGACAGCAGCCTCTCGCCCCAGGAGAGCTACGCCGGCTGATCGGATCAGACGGCGGGGCGGCTGCGCGCCCGAGCCGTCCACACCCACGCGCCGGCGGGATTGCGGAACAGCTCCAGTTCCTCGGCGGGACGGGCTCCGCTGAAGAGGAATCCCTGCCCGCCCTGGCAACCCAGTTCGCGCAGGATCGTGGCCTGGGCGGGGTCCTCGAACTCCCTTGCCGATACACAGCCAGCCCGCCTCGCGCGCGTGCGCGATGATCCCGGCGACGCGCCGCCGACGCTCCGGATCGGCCTCGATGCCGCCCAGCAGACCCATGCGCATCTTGACCATGCGAAGCGGCAGCCGCTTCAGCTCGCCGTTCAGCTCGCCGTCGTAGTCGTCGGCGACGAGGGTGACGCCGATGCCGGCGAGGTCCCGCAGGATGCCGCGGGCCGACAGCGGGTCGGCGGCCATGAGCTGGGCTGGGATCTCCAGCAGCAGGTGGCTGGGGTCGAGCCCCACGTCGGCGAGGATGCCACTCACGCTCGCCGTCAGGGTGGGCATGAAGTACTCCTGGGGAGAGAGGTTCACCGATAGCGCGGGGGTGGTGGAGGGCGGTGGGGCCCAGTGCACCGCCTCGGCTGCCGCCTCCCGGAGGATCGCCTGGCCGATCCTGGACATGAGGCCGCTGCGCTGCGCGGCCTCGACGAAGGAGGCGGCGGCGAAGAGGCCGACCTGGGGCCGCTGCCACCGCATCAGGGCCTCGAGCGAGGTGAGCGCACCGCTCTCGAAGTCGACGACCGGCTGATAGAAGACCCGGAACTCGTGGTTGTCGAGGGCGTGGCGCAGGGCGATCTCGGTCTGGTGCTGGGCCATGACCCTCGCCTGCACGCCGCTGTCGCCGAGCTCGTACGAGGCCTGGCCCCGCCCCTGGGCGCGATGGAGGGCGACGCGGGCCTGCTCCAACAGCGACGCGGCGCTCGAGTCCACGTCGTCCTCCCGCGGCCCCCGCATGGCGATGCCGATGCTGATCGTCACCGGGACGCCCTCGGCGGTCAGGGTCAGGGGCTGCCGCGAGGCGCGGAGAAGCCGGTCGGCGAGGGCCGCCGTCGCCAGCTCGTCGGCATCGCGGCGGGCGATGAGGAGGCAGTTGTCCGGGGTCCGCACCATCATGTCGGCCGGCCGCAGCACGGGGCGGAGCCGGACGGCCAGGGCCAGCATCAGCGAGTTGGCATCACCGCCGGCGTAGCGTGCCGTGACGGCGGCGAGATTGTCCGCCTGCAGCACGAGGATGGCCAGCGGCCAGGCCTCCTCGCAGCGATCGGCGAACGCGTCGACGCCGGTGACCTCGATGATGTCGCCGACGGCGCGGTCCTCGGCACGCCGGTCGGCGGTGTCGAGGACGAACTCGCCGAGCGTCTTCCAGTCGTCCGACACCCCGATCAGGCCGTCCGCACCGGCGTGGGTGGCGACGCCCTCCCGGCCCGCCCCGCCCCGATCGTCGAGCACGACCACGGCGACGTCGGGGCAGTCGCGGCGGACCGCGGCGACGGCGTGGTGGAGCTCGACCAGGGACAGGTGGGAGCGGCAGAGAACGACGGCCCGGGTGCGGCCGGTCGCCGTCAGGCCCGCGAGATCAGCGAGGTCGGTGGCCTCGCGCACGCGCAACCGGGTGCTCTGTGCCAGCCGCTGGCGCAGCGGGCCCGTCGTCGGTCCGTCGTCCCGAACGGCGACGATCTCGTCGTCGACGGGGGCGACCTCGTCGATGTTGGCTTGGGTCAGCTTGCCGATCAAGCCTGTCCCGTTGCCCCGGGATGGAGCCTTCCAGGTCATGGGTCCCCAATGATTGGGCGGCGATCCGGTAGCGGGTCAGTTCCCGGGGCATGTCGAGAGCCGGGCGGGAGCAGCGGAGGACAGGGATCGCCCTCAGGGTATGGTGAGCCAGGCCCGGCGCGGGCACAGCATCCGTCGACAGGCAGTAACAGCGCTGCGGGCCCGCCGTCACAACAGCCTCGTTACGCGCCGTGGCCGGCGGCGAACGGCCCCATGTGGCGGCCACGAGTTGGGGCGTCTCACCTCCAGGCCGGGGAGGGCGGGACGCGATCATCCCGGTTCGACGACCGGACGAGCGGGTAGAGTGTGGTCCGTCCGTGACTGCGGGTCTGGCACGGAGGCTCCTCCGACCAGGCTGCTCTGAGGATTCAACATGCCCCAGCCGTCCAAGCGCCGCCGCCAGGAGCTGGCGGCGAGTCGAAGCGCCTCGCCGAAGCGGCCCTCGGCGCCCCTCCCCGACCGCTACCGCCCGAGGAAGGTCAAGGTCCGGCGCCCCTGGTGGCAGGGCCCCGGAGCGCTGATCGGCAGCACCGTGGCTGCGGTCGCCGCCGTCGTCCTCATCTTCATCGTCCTGGGGGCCCTGGGGTCGCCGTCGACCTCAACCCCGATCACCCCCCTGCCCACCGCGCCCGCCTCCGTGGTCAGCGCGGTGACGGGGGTCACCACGCAGGTCGCCGACACGGTGGGCTCGGGCGGGGTCTCGAACCCACTCCAGGCACTGCCGACGACGGCCGCCAAGCTCACCGGATCAGACGGCAATCCGGAGGTGTTCTACCTGGGCGCCGAGTACTGTCCCTACTGCGCCGCCGAACGCTGGAGCCTGGTGATCGCGCTGAGCCGCTTCGGCACCTTCACCAACCTGCGCACCACGACCTCCAGCGGGACGGACGTCTACCCCAACACCCATACGTTCTCCTTTTACGGCGCGAGCTACTCCAGCCAGTACCTGGACTTCGTGCCCCTCGAGACGGCGACGCGAGACCAGGCGCAGACCCTGCAGACGCCGACCAACGCGCAGGACGTCCTCATCGAGACGTACGACACCTCGCCGTACTCCTCGAAGACGGGGGGCATCCCATTCGTCGACTTCGGCAACGTGTACGTCGCCAGCGGCAGCGCCGTCAACCCGCAGTACCTGGCCGGCCTCAGCTGGCAGCAGATCGCGAGCGACCTGAGCGACCCGACCAGCACCGTGGCGCAGGCGATCATCGGCAACGCCAACTACGTGACGGCGGGCATCTGCAAGTTGACCGGCGACCAGCCCGCCCTGGTCTGCGGCGACACCGTCATCGCCGCGCTGGAGAGCCAGCTTGGCGCGTGACCTGGAGGAGAGCCCCCGGGCGGGGATCGGCCCCTGGGCGCTCCTCGTCTTCGCCGTGGTCGGCCTGGGTCTCTCCGCCTACCTGACGACGGTGCACTACGCCGGCGTGGCGCCGATCTGCACCACCGGCGGCTTCGTCAACTGCGAGGCGGTGACCAGCAGCTCGTACTCCGTCGTGCCGGGCACATCGATCCCGGTCACGGTGCCGGGCATGATCTGGTTCATCGTCAGCGGGGCCCTCGCCATCGTGGCGCTCCGCTGCGCGCTGGGCGCCCGCCCCGAGCCGCGACGGCTGCGATCGGGACACGCCATCTGGGCGGGCCTCGGCATGGTCTCCGTCCTCTACTTCATCTGGGCGGAGGTGGTGCAGCTCCACGAGATCTGCGAGTGGTGCACCGGCGTTCACATCCTCGTCTTCCTCAGCCTGCTGGTGACGGTGGCCCGTTTGCAGACCGGTGCGCCGGAGGAAGGGGCGTAGGCTGCATGTGTGGGGGCGACCGAGGAGAAGGCGATGACGGACAGCATTGATTCTTTGCCGGCCACCGAGGCGGAGTGGCGGTCCCGGCTCACCCCCGAGGAGTACGCGATCCTCCGCGGCAAGGCGACCGAGCCCGCCTTCACCGGACAGTACTGGCGGAACCACGAGAAGGGCACCTATCACTGCGCCGGCTGCGGGACCGAGCTGTTCAGCTCCGACACGAAGTTCGAGTCGGGCACGGGCTGGCCGAGCTTCACGGAGCCGCGCAATCGGGAGGCTGTGGAACTGCGGCCCGACACCAGTCACGGGGCCGTCCGCACCGAGGTTGTCTGCCGGCGCTGCGGCGGCCACCTGGGCCACGTCTTCGACGACGGGCCGGAGCCGACGGGACAGCGGTACTGCATCAACTCGGCGGCTCTCGAACTGAAGCCGTCGACCTCGTAGCCTGATGGTGGCGGCGCTGATGGCCGGCCCGGCGATATGCCCCGCCGTGACGACGGGCGGGACGCCCGACCCGGTACAGTGCGCGCCTCGCGTGCCCCCGGCACCGGCCCGAGCGACTCCCCGGGTCGGACGGATCTGAGGATTCAGCATGGCCCGACCTTCCAAGCGCCGCCGCCAGGAGATGGCGGCGGCCACCGCCAAGCCCGGAGCCCGACCCACGGGGCAGCCGCCGCTGCGACCGGCGGATCGGCCACCGCGCCGGAGCTCGGGGCCGGTCCCTGATCGCTACCGCCCGAGGAAGGTGACCGTGCGGCCTCCCTGGTGGCGGGGCCCGTGGGGGCTCGGCGGCATCGCCGCGGGCGTGGTCGCGATCGTCGTCATCTTCGTCCTGGTGGCGCCCACCTCCACCCCGTCCAAGACGGCCGGCTCCACCACCGCGGGCCCCACCGCACCGGCCGCGGTGATCTCAGCCGTCACCGGGGTCAGCCTCACCGAGGCCACCACGATCGGATCGGGCGGGGTGTCCAACCCCCTGCTGACGATGCCGGGGTCACCCGTCAAGCTCACCGGGGCGGACGGCAAACCGGAGCTGTTCTTCTTCGGCGCCGAGTTCTGTCCCATCTGCGCCGCCGAGCGCTGGAGCATGGTGGTTGCCCTCAGCCGGTTCGGCACGTTCACCAACCTGCGCGTCATCACCTCCAGCTCCACGGACACGGACCCCAACACCCACACGTTCTCCTTCTACGGCTCGAGCTACTCCAGCGAGTACCTCGACTTCGCCCCCATCGAGGCCGAGACCCGGACGCAGGGGCCGCTGCAGACGCCGACCAACGCCGAGCAGGCCCTGGTCGCCGAGTACGACACGGACTTGCAGGGAGAGGAGAGCTTCCCCTTCCTGGATCTCGGCAGCCTCTTCGAGGTGACGGGCAGCGCCGTCAACCCGGGCCTGCTGCAGGGGTTGACCTGGCAGCAGATCGCCGGCGACCTCAGCCATCCCACCAACGCCGTGGCGCAGGCGATCATCGGCAACGCCAACTACCTGACCGCCGGCATCTGCGAGATGACCGGCAACCAGCCGAGCGCGGTGTGCGCCAACAGCACCATCGCCGCCCTGGAGACGCAGCTTGGCTCGTCGTGACCCGGGACCCGGGGTGACCGGGCCTCTTCGGCTTCGGACGTCGCGAGCCTAGGCATGGCCGTCGAAGTGAGGCAGGTCCTGGCGGCGGAGCACGCCGAGGCGGGACGGGTCACCCGCGCCGCCTTCGCCGCCCTGTATCCCGGCCCCGACCGCTCCGAGTACCTGGACAGCGCGGCGGACGTGGCCGGACGGGCCGACAGGACCACCGTCCTGGTGGCCGTGGAGGACGGCCGCATCCTCGGCTCGATCACGGTCGAACTCGAGTCCAAGGTCGATGCCGAACACCACCTCGAGCCCGGTCAGGCCCACCTCCGCCTCCTCGGCGTGGTCCCGGAGGCGCAGGGACGGGGCGTGGGCCGCAGGCTGATGGAGGCCGCCGCCGGCTGCGCCCGAGCAGCGGGCAAGCGGCGCCTCACCCTCGGCACCATGCCGGAGAACACGGCGGCGCGCCACCTCTACGAGACCCTCGGCTACCGGGCGGGCGACCGGGTCGAGTTCGCTCCTGGACGGTGGGCCGTTTCCTATGAGCTCCGCCTCGGCGAGCTGCCGGCGGGCGAGCACCGCGAACGTCCCTGCATGAGCGCTGAGCCGGAGTACCAGCTGGTGGCGGACATCAGCAGCGACGACCCCTCGCGCCTCGGACCGGTGATCGCGAGCCTGATCACCGGCACCGTCACGGCGGCTGGCGACGGCTTCCACGTCGAGGGCACGGCCCGCGGCGACAGCGCCCGCGACCTCAATCGGGCCCTGCTGTCGGCGCTGCGCGCCGTGGAGCGCCGCACCCGCCTGCGGGCGGCTTGGACGCGGGACGGGGTGACCGAGCGCTTTTTCGACTACGTGCCCAAGGGGACGCGCCCGGCGGGCTGAGCCGGGGATCCGGGCTCAGCGGGTGCGGCACATCGCGTCCACCCGCCTGAGGGCGAAGGTGGTGGGCTCCCCCTTTTGCGAACCTCGCCGGAATCGGCGGAGAGGACGCCGAGGACGATGCGCATCGTCGTCGTCGTGCCGGCACCGTTGGGCCCGACAAAGCCGAAGAATTCACCGGCCCGGAACTCGACGCTCAGGTCGTCGAGCGCCACGACGCAGCCGCACCGCTTCGACAGGCCCTCGATCTGCAGCCCCCGGCCGGCCAAGGGTGGCGGCGCCCTGGCAAATCTGATATCACTATGATAGTATCGAACCAGGCCCCTGGACGGCCGTCGCAAGGAGAAGCGGTGATGACAGGCGATACAACTCCAACCGGGGTCCCGCCCGCGGCGCGCGCGGTGATGACCGAGCGCATCAAGCCGGCTGCGCGGGGCCTGCCGTCGCTCGCCGTCATCATCGTGGTGGCGCTGCTCTGCGTGGGCCTGTTCATCTGGGGCACGGTCCTCGCCGACCGCGCCGGCGCGGGGCTCGCCGACGGCATCATGATCGGCGTCGGGATCTTCGTCTTCTTCTGCGATTCGTACGCTTTCCACGGGCTGACCCAGGTGGTCCCGGGGGAGGCCCGGGTGGTGCAGCTGTTCGGTCGCTACCTCGGCACCATCCGCAAGCCCGGCCTGTGCTGGGTCAACCCCTTCACCGAGCGGCGCCCGGTCTCCACCCGAATCCGCAACTACGAGACCGAGGTGGCGAAGGTGAACGATGCCGACGGCAACCCCATCGAGATCGCCGCGGTGGTCGTCTGGAGCGTGGATGACACGGCCCGGGCCATGTACGACGTGGACGACTTCGTCCGCTTCGTCGAGATCCAGACCGAGACCGCGGTGCGGCACGTCGCCAGCACCCACCCGTACGACGCGCATGAGGACGGCCAGCTCTCCCTGCGGCAGAACGCCGAGGAGATCACCAGCCAGCTGACCGGCGAGATCGCCGCCAGGGTGGGCTCCGCCGGAGTGAAGATCATCGAGTCGCGGCTGACCCGTCTCTCGTTCGCCCCCGAGATCGCTCAGGCGATGCTCCGCCGGCAGCAGGCGAGCGCGGTGGTGGCGGCCCGCAAGACCATCGTGGAAGGAGCCGTCGGCATGGTCGAGATGGCGCTCGAGCGCATCAAGGAGCGCGAGATCGTCGAGTTGGACACCGAACGCAAGGCGACCATGGTGTCCAACCTGCTGGTGGTCCTCTGCAGCGAGCAGAACACCCAGCCCATCGTCAACGCCGGATCGCTGTACCACTGAACGTGGGGCGCTGACCTGTGACGGAGCGCAAGAACATCCTGCTGCGGCTGGACCCGGTGGTGTACGACGCCATCGCCCGCTGGGCCGACGACGAGTTGCGCAGCAGCAACTCCCAGATCGAGTTCATGCTCCGGCGATCGCTCTCGTCGGCCGGGCGGCTGCCGGCCAACGCCGGCCAGCTGCCCCGTCGCGGGCGCCCTCCACGCCAGGACGGCCCAGCGGCGGGGTAGGGATCGAGAGCACCGGGCGCGATCGTTCTACGATGCCGTCGGCCCGCGGCACCACGAGAGCGGGCAACGGAGGGCGAGATGGACATCGACGGCAAGGTCTGCATCGTCACCGGGGCGTCCTCCGGGATCGGCGCCGCGACGGCGCGGCTGCTCAGCGACATGGGCGCGCGGGTCGTGCTCGCCGCCCGCCGGACGGACCGGCTCGAGGCCCTCGCCGCGGAGCTGCCCGGCTCTCTGGCGGTGACCACGGACGTCACCGTCCCCGACCAGGTGCGGCGGCTGGTGAGCCGGACGCTCGGCACCTTCGGCCGGGTCGACGTCCTGGTCAACAACGCTGGACAGGGGCTCCACGTCCCGGTGGAGGAGCTGGTCCCCGACGACCTGCGCGCCGTCTTCGAGCTCAACGTGGTGGCGCCGCTGGTCGGCATGCAGGCCGTCCTCCCCGTCATGCGGGCGCAGTCGGGCGGGGCCATCGTCAACGTCAGCTCGGCCACGTCGCTGCGGATCTTCCCCGGATTGGGCGGCTACTCCTCCACCAAGGCGGCTCTCAATCTCCTCTCCCAGGTCGCCGCCGTCGAGTTCGCCAACTCCGGCATCGCCGTCTCGGTGGTGTACCCGTCGGTGACGGCCACCGAGTTCCATCAGAGCCTCCGCGCCGGCGGCTTCGCCGGCCGCGGCCACGGCATCACGCCCGACCCGCCCGAACTGGTGGGCACGGCGATCGCCTTCGCCATCCGCACCGGGGCGGGGCACGTCATGGTCGGCGATCCCCCGCGCACCATCACCCCCGGCGACGCCCAGAACTGGGACGCCCTGCTCGCCCGCCAGGCACCCGGCCGCGCCGGGCAGCCATCGCCGGCGCCTCCGACGGGGGTGCCGGGCGCTCCGCGGTCGGGTCCCGCAGCCCCGGGGGCGGGGCCCGCATGATCCTGGTGACGGCGGCGAACGGACGGACTGGGCGCAGCGTGATCCGCGCGCTGAGCCGGGCGGGCCACCGTGTCGGCGCCTTCGACATCGACACCCAGGTGGAGAGCCTGGTGGACGGCGGGGCGGCGGAGGCTGTGGCCGGCGACATGCTCGACCCGCGAGACCTGGGCCGGGCCATCGCCGGGGTCCGGGCCGTCGTCCACATCGGGCCTCCGATGCACCCCCGCGAGGCGGAGATGGGGCACGCCGTCGTCGGCGCGGCGCGGCGCGGCGGGCGGGGGTGGAGCACTTCGTGCAGTTCTCGGTCACCCACCCGCAGCTCGAGCCGCTCCTGAACCATCAGGCCAAACTGGCGGTGGAGCGGGTCGTGCTGCAGAGCCGCATCCCCTTCACCATCCTCCAGCCCATGCACTACATGCAGAACATCGACGTGGTGCGCGTGGTCGCTGACGGCGTGCTGCGCCAGCCCTACTCGCCGGACGCGCGCCTCGCCCACGTGGATCTCGAGGACGTCGCCGAGGTCGCCGCCAAGGTGGTGGGCGAAGGCACCCCCCACCACCACGCCACCGACGAGTTGTGCGGTGACGACTACCTCACCGCGCACGAGTTGGCGCGGATCATCGCCGAGGAGTCGGGGCACCCCGTCACCGCCGAGCGGGCGGCGCTACCGGTGCGAGCCGCGTCCGGCAACGCCCCGTCCGAAGCGGGCGATTACCGCCAGGACGCCATGGCCCGCCTCTTCGACCACTACGGTCGGTATGGGATCACGGGGAACCCCAACGTCCTCGGCTGGCTCCTCGGGCGGCCGCCGTGCAGCTTCCGGGATTACGTGCGCCGCAGCCTCGACGCAGCCGCCTGAGAGGCTCAGTCGGGCAGCTCGGCGAGCTCGTCGCCGATGGGTTCCACTCGCCGCTCCGCGGTCGCGGCCCGGCCCCGGGCCCGCCGGATGGCGAGGAATCCGAGAGCCGCCGCCGCGACGCAGCTGAGGCCGCCGGTGGCCAGCCCCACCCTTGCCCCGGCGGCCTCGGTGATCCAGCCGACGATGGGGGCGCCGATGGGCGTGGTGCCCTGGAACGCGATGGCCCACAGCGCCATGGCTCGGCCGCGCATCTGGGGGGCGGCGGTGAGCTGGATGGTGGAGTTGCCCCTGGCGACGAAGGAGATGCTCGCCCAGCCCACCATGGCCAGGGCGACATACGCCAGCGTCAGGCTGGGCGACAGGGCAGCGAAGAACAGGACGACTGCGAAGGCGAAGGCCGCCAGCGTCACGGGCCGGAGCCCGGTGTGGCCGCGGGCCGCCGTCATCAGGCCGCCGCCGACGGCCCCGACCCCCATGGAGGCGGTGAGGAAGCCGTACGCCGTGGCCCCGCCGCGGAAGGTGCTGGTGGCCACCACCGGCAGGACCACTTGGAACTCGTAGGCGAAGGTGCCGATCAGCACCATCATCAGGAGCGGCACCGCCAGCTCGTCGATCCCCGAGACGTAGCGGAGGCCCTCGCGCAGCTGGCCCCGCCTCCGCCGTGCGGGTTCGCTCGGGGAGAGCGTGGCCAGGTCCATGGTCAGCAGTGACACCACCACCGCGACGAAGCTGAGGGCGTTGATCATGAAGCAGATCCCCGTCCCCACGGCCACGATGAGCAGACCGGCCACGGCGGGGCCGACGGCGCGCGCCACGTTGACCATCACCGAGTTCAGGCTGACGGCGTTGCGCAGGCTCTTGCCGCCGACCATCTCCAGGATGAAGGCCTGGCGGCTGGGATTCTCGAAGGCGTTGTTGCACCCCAGCGCCACCGCGAGCACGGCGATCTCCCAGATCTGCAACCGGTGGGTGAGGGTGAGGGTGCCGAGGATGAGCGCCTGCAAGCCCATCATCGACTGCAGGGCGATCATCATGCGGCGCTTGTCGACGCGGTCCGCGACGACGCCGCCGTAGGCGCCGAGAAGCAGCACCGGAAGCGTCTGCAGGGCGACGATCAGACCCAGGGTCACCGCGGAATGGGTGATGGAGAGCACCAGCCAGGCTTGCGCGGTGGTCTGCATCCAGGTGCCGGTCAGAGAGACCGCCTGGCCCGAGACGTAGCGCCGGTAATTGGGGATGGCCAGCGAGGCGAAGGTGACCCGGAGCATCCGCATCATGGCGCCCATCCCGTCATTCTCCGCCCACCCCCCGGCTCCGCCGGGATCATCAAGGGCGCCGACCCACCACCCACGCCGTCGCCGCGCAACCGGCGACGGCCCACGCCCCAACCACCAGGAAGGACGTCCCGACCTGGGTGGCGAGGCCGTTGGTCAGACCCGCCCGGATCACCGTGGCCATGCTCTCGAAGGGAAGCACCTGGTGGACGTCGACGAACCAGCCGGGCAGCTGCGACGCCGGGTACACGATCGGGGAGAACAGCAGCACGACGAAGACCAGGGCATTGACGACGACGTTGGTCACCATCGGGTTCTTGATGGCCAGGGCCATGCCGTTGCCAACGGTGATGGACATGAAGGCGCAGAGCAGGACGGCGGGCACCAGGACAGGTGAGATGGAGAGGTGGACGCCGTAGCGCCACCCCGCGACGAGCAGGGCGAGCACGGCACCGGGCAGCGCCAGCACCGTGTAGAGGGCGAAGGTGGAGACCGCCTGGGCGCTGCGCGGCGTCGGCATCGACCAGATGTAGTGGGTTGAAACTCACCGTGCAGGTGCTAGACTACACTCTAATGCAGAATCATTTGACAGGACGGCGCGCGGCGCCAGGGAAACCGAAACAACTGCGCTCTGATGAAGTCACACCAGCATGGGCGTCCCACATCCGGGCGCAACGCAAGCGCTTGGGGCTGACCCAACGCGAGCTCGCCGACCTGGCGGGCGTGGCCGAGCGGACGATGATCGCCATCGAGCGCGGAGCCGACAGTGTCGGGCTGGGAACGCTTCGTCGCGTCCTGGCGGTCCTCGGGCTCGGGCTCAACGTCGTGCCGGGGCATGGCGAGATCGCGCCCGGTGCTTGATCCGAGGACGGTCGACGTCGCCGACATCTACAAGAAGGACCGGCTGGCGGGCAGGCTGGAGCGGCGCAACGGCCAGGTTGCCTTCCGCTACGACGACGCCTACCTCGGCTCCGGAGGACCCCCGGTGGCGAGGACGCTGCCCGTCTCGACCCACCCGGTGGTCGCCCCCGCAGGCGCGGTGCCCCCATTCTTCGCCGGGCTTCTCCCGGAAGGAGCCCGGCTGACGGCGTTGGTGCGCAGGCTGAAGACGTCGGCGGACGACGAGCTGAGCCTCCTGCTCGCGGTCGGGGCGGACACGATCGGAGATGTCCGCGTCGTGCCGGAGGGCGAGGCCCCCGGAGAACCGGCGGCCCTGGCCCAAGTCGGCAGCTGGGACCAGGAGGACTTCGACGTCCTCTTCGCCGCATCGACCGCCGTCGCCGGCGCGAGGGTCGAACTGGCGGCGATGCCCGGAGTGCAGATCAAGGTGTCCGCTCAGGTGATCACATTCCCGGCGGGTGAGGGGAGGTTCCTCCTCAAGCTCGAGTTTGCCGAGTACCCGAATCTCGTGCGCAACGAGGCCTTCTTCCTCAGCGTGTCCCGGGACGCCGGACTCCCGGTGCCCGAGTTCGAAGTGGTCCGTGATCGAAAGGACCGTCCCGGCCTCTTGGTGCGGCGATTCGACCGGGCGGTGCGAGACGGGCGGCTGATCCGCCTGGCTCAGGAGGACGTGTGCCAGCTCGCCGGCCGCTACCCCGCCGACAAGTACCGCTTCACCGCGCGAGAAGCGGTGATGGCGGTGGCCGCGGTCTCCGCGTATCCGCTGGTCGACACGCGTCAGGTCTTCGCCCTCATGGCGCTCAGCTACCTGATCGGAAACGGTGACCTGCACGCCAAGAACCTCAGCGTGGGTGAGGGCGCCGACGGCAGGCTGCAGCTGACACCCATGTACGACGTGCTCTCGACCCTCCCCTACCTTCCCGGCGACCGGCTGGCACTCCCGATCGAAGGCAAGGACGGCAACCTCACACGGCGCCACCTACTGGGGTTTGCCGCCACCGTGGGGCTGCCGGAGCGTGCCGCAGCAAGCCGGCTCGACCGTGTCTGCGGGGCGGTGGCAGCGGCCACTTCCAGGCTTCACGAGATCGGCCTCGGCGACCGGATCGAGGCCCGTCTCCGCGGCACCCTGCTTCGTCGCGTCGATCAGCTGTCGGCGGGCTGACCTCGTCGGCGACGAAGGGCAACCCGGATCGCCACCGGTGCCATCGTCATCGTGGGTGGTCGCCGACTGCGGCGGCGGGCTCGATGCGGAAGACGGGGATCTCAGAGGCGATTCTCTGGAACTCCTGGAGCGGGGCTTTCCGGTCGACAGGGATATGGGGACGAGCCCCGGGGGCGAGCACCAGATAGCGGCGCAGGATGGGCGGCCGGAGGTCCACGGGGACCTCCTCCAGGACCACGGCTTCGCGCCTCCGGCGCCGTATCACGGCCCGCCCCCCGGCCGCCCGAACGTTGCCCACCCACTTGGCCCTCTCGCCAAGCATGGAGACGACGTAGCGCTCGCCGTTCCAGTCCGCGATCACAAGCGGGGAGGAGATGGCCCGACCGCTACTCCGACCCACCACCTGGAGCGTGGCGGCGCGCCTCGGTCCGAGCCCGGCGCCGAAGAGAATCGCCGACGCCCGATTCTGGAATCGCACGAATGAGGTGGGGCGCCGGCCCCGGTAGGCCCGGCGCAGGTAGGCGCCGTACCAGTTCACGATCCACCCATCCCGGGGTTCCCCTGACCCTGGGTGAGGTCCAGCAGGACCTCGATCGTGCCGGGGCTCTGCAGATCGGCGAGCCAGGGGACGCCCTGCACCGAGATGTTCCAGTCGGCGAAGGGGAAGGAAATGTCGGCGAGCACGTCGATTCCGCTGCCGGCGCGCTCGGCCGAGACGGTGAAGGTCACCGGGCGGGTCACCCCGTGCAGGGTGAGGTCGCCGCTCGCCGGCAGACGGACGGCAGTCCCATCGGTGGGGATGGTGCCCACCTCGATGGGGCTCGTCAGCGTGAGCGTGGCCGTCGGGTAGGCGCTCACGTCGAAGACGGACCGTTGGGACGTCTTGCTCAAACCGCTTGTCGCGGCTGTCATATCCACGCCGAACGTCCCCTGGCTCACCGACCCGCCCGATACCGTGAGCGAGCCCCAGACCTTCCCGGTGCGCCCAACCAGGGTCGACTGCTGGCCGATGACGATCTGCTGGAGCCTCCAGCCGGCGATGGACCCGGCCCCGGCGTTCCAGACGCCGTCGACCGTGGCCGCCGCCGCCGTCCCGCTTCCGCCGTCCTTGGGCAGCGCCAGCGGGGACGGCGCGGTGCTCAGGTGAATCGAGAGAGAGACCCCCCCGACCACGAGGACGAGAAGACCGACGAGGCTGCCGATGGTCCAGCGGAGCCACCGGCGGTGCCGTCGCGGTTGAACGATCATGAACTGTCTCCTCCAGGCCGCCCCGCCTTGCGGCAACGGCGGGGCCAGAATTCCGATCTCATCCCTCCGGACGGTGATAAGCTCCGGTGGAACTCCGTACTCAGAATATGGGATATTATGTCTCAATGAACCTTACACCCGCCCGGCCGGCGCTGCAAGGCCTCACCGGGACCGCCCGGAGGCGGCATCTCTCGGATCGGGAGACGGAGCGGCGAATGCTGAACGCGGCGACGGCGATGATCGATCGCTCCGGACTGACGGTGAGCCTGGAGCACATCAGCTTCGAGGACGTCATCCAGCAGGCCGGTGTCTCGCGAAGCGCCGTCTACCGCCGCTGGCCGTACAAGGACCTGTTCTTCAGCGACCTCCTCAAGGAGCTCGCCCGGGCGACCCGCCCCGCTGCCGTCTCGAGTTTCGAGGAGGCGACGGCCTCCATCCGGCATTTCGCCCTCGCCCACCTCGGCTGGCTCGAGACACCGGAACATCGCCACGACCTGGTGCTCGAGCTGATCCGGCGCGGAGCCCTGAACGACTTCGAGACGATGGCCGGGTCCACCGAATGGCGCACGTATCTGGCCCTACACGCGACCTTCCTCAGCGTCGCCGACGAGCAGCTGCGGAGCGACCTGCAGGCGGCTCTCGCCGAGTCGGAGCGAGGCTTCATCGACCGCATCGCGAGCTCCTGGGAGCAGCTGGCGGGACTGCTCGGCTACCGCCTGCGCCCCGAGCTGCACGCCAGCTTCGAGATCGTCGCCAGCCTGGCCAGCGCAACCCTGCGCGGCCTCGTCGTCATGGCCCTCTCCACCCCCGATATCGGGTCACAACGGATCGAGGCGCGGCTCTTCGGTTCCACCCAGACCGCCGAGTGGTCCCAGCCGGGCATCACGGCGGCCAGCATCGCCTTCGCCTTCCTCGAGGCCGACCCCACCGTCCTGTGGGACGCGCAACGGCTGGGAAACGTCCGCCAGGGGCTGGAGGCGCTGGGCGCCTACCGCGGGTAGCGGCGACCCCAGCTCATCTGGTGGCCGTCGGGGTCGCCGGGTCGGCCGCGTACACATCCGGCCGCCGGTCGTCGAGGAGATGGTTGCGCGGGGTGCGGCGGCGCGCCCGTTCGACTCCGGCCAGGTCCACGTCGGCGATCAGCAACTCCTCGCCGTCGGGGCTGGCCGGCCCGGCGGCGGGCCATCCGTCGGGGCCGACGATGATCGAAGCACCGAGGAAGGTCACGCCGCGCTCCACCCCGATCCGGTCGGCGCAGGCGACGGCGGTGCCGTTGGCGGCGGCTGCGGCCATGGCCATGATGTCGCCCTGGCAGTAGCCGTGCTCGTCGTGCAGCCGGCCGCGGAAGCTGCTCACCCAGTTGGTGGGGACGGCGATCACCTCGGCCCCGCGGAGCGCGAGGGCGCGGGCCAGCTCGGGGAACCAGAGGTCGTAGCAGATGGCGACCCCGACCCTGGCGAAGGGCAGGTCGACCACCACCAGGTCCGCGCCGGGCCGGAACCAGCTCTGCTCGTCGTAGAAGAGGTGGAGCTTGCGGTAGGTCGCCAGCCGGCCCCCGGGGCCGAGCACCACGGCGCTGTTGTGGCGGCAGCCGGCACCGGCCTCGGCCAGACCGGCCACGACGTGGATGCCGCGGCGGCGGCAGACGTCGACCAGCGCGGCGACGCTCTCCCCCAGGTCGGCATCCTCGGCCAGCCGTCCGGCCTCCTCCTCGGTGGCGACAACGTACCCGGACGAGGCCAGCTCGGGGAGGACGACGAGCTGGGCCCCCTCCCCCGCCGCCCTCTCGACCCAGGTCACGGCGCGGGTGCGATTGCCGGCCAGGTCGCCGATCCTGGGCTCGTACTGGGCGACGGCGACACGGACGTTCCGGGTCGCGTCGGTCGCCGCCGGCGCCTCGGCGGGCGCGTCGCCCGCCGTCACGGACCCGTCCGGGCGGCGAAGATGGTGGAGCGGTAGTAGGCAAGCTCGGCAATCAACTCGCGGATGTCGTCGAGCGCCCGGTGCGCCCCAGTCTTTGCCGGGGCCTTCGCCAGCACCTCCGGGTACCAGCGGCGGCAGAGCTCCTTGAGGCTCGAGACGTCGATCGACCGGTAGTGGAGGAATTCCTCGACGTCGGGAAGCTGGACCGCCAGGAATCGGCGATCGGTGCCGATGGAGTTGCCGCAGAGGGGGATGGTGCGCGGCTCAGGGATGTGCCGGCGCAGGAAGTCCAGGGTCTGCCGTCCGGCCTCCTCCAGCGAGATCGGCGACGCCTCGATGGCGGCGAGCAGCCCTGACTTCGAGTGCATGGCGCGGACGGTCTCGTCCATGTCGCGCAGCCGGTCACTCCCCGCATGCACGACGATGTCCGGGCCCTCCGCCACCACGGAGAGATCGTCATCGGTGATCAGCGTCGCGATCTCGACGATGACGTGGCGCGCGGGGTCCAGTCCGGTCATCTCCAGGTCCATCCAGGCGAGCACGACGATGATCCTAGGCGTGCCAGGGCGTGTGGCGCGCCGGAGCGATGTCGATGGAAGCCGCCGCCCGCCGGTCGGGGCCGCTCCGACGCCAGCCCGCGAATCCCCACGGTCAGGTCGGAGCCGGCGTTCCCACGCCCGAGTAGAATGGGTCACGAACATCCGCGCAGGCGTACCCCACCCCTGTGCGATCGAGGCAAGTTCCCGTCGCATTCATTGCTGTCACACGAGGCAGGGTGGACAGGTGAGAGGCGGCCGTCCAGAGGGAGCGGCACACCCGCGACTTCGTTTCCCGCGCCGTTCTCTCCTCGGACTGGTGGCGCTCTTCTGTGCGGCGGCCGCTGCCGCGCTGCCCCTCCATGCGGCCGCTGCCGCGCAGGGGCCGTGCACTGTCGCCTACGCGCAGCCGGGGGTGGGGGCCTGGGCCGGAGGCCAACTCTGGCACGTGGACCGGACGGGGACGCTGAGCCTGTCCGTGGTCACCGCGACGGCCAGGGTCCGCCTCAGTGTCGACGCCGACTTCTTCGGCATCGCTGTTCCGGTCGGGACGTACACAGGACCGAACAGCGGGGCGGGCATCAGCCTCGTGCCGCCCAGCCGTGTCGCCCCGTACACCCGCGTCTTCGACCTCACCACCTCGACCGGGTCGTGCGTCGCCACGGTGTCGGCGGTGATCGACGGCGTCGGCCCGCTGGGCAGTCTGGCCGGGCGGCTGGGGCTCCTCGCGACCCTGCTGGGCGTGCTCGGCGTTCTGCTCACGCTCATCGGCCGGCGACGGATCGGCAAGCGCACGCTCGGTGCGATCTTCGGGCTGATCGCGGGGCTGGGCATCGGGCTTCTGCTCCAGGAACTGGAGCTCACCGATCCAGCCAACCCCGCGCTGCTCGCGGCGCCGCTCCTCACCTTGATCCTGGCCGCGGCGCTGCCAGGGGTGAGGCGCAGGTCGCGCGGCACGTCTCCTGTGACGGCGGGGCCGTCATCCCTGGCACAGCCCCCGGCCGCCCCGTTCCTGGCGCCGCCCCCGCCCCCGGGGACGGTGAGTGGGGATGGTCTGCTCAGCGCCCGCACCGCCAGAATGTGGAGCGCCGGTGCCGCCGGACCGCTGAGCGCTGGCGTCGGGAGGGTCACCGCGGCCCGCGGCGCAGGGAGGGTTCCCGTCCGCCTGCGCGTCCTGGGCGCCACCCTGGCCACGCTGACCGTGACGGGCTGCGCGGCAATCGGGGCGCCGACCACGGTCTCCTTCCCGGGCGGCGACGTCATCACCCCCGCCAAGGCCGAGGCCGTGGCCGGCCAGCTGGTTCCTCAGTTCGAGACGGCCGTCGAGAACAACGACGCGGCGGCGATGGCGAACGTCACCGTGGATCCCGAGCTGACCGAGTGGACGCAGGTGATCACCGACGAAGCCCCCTGGTTCACTGCCCCCTCGTCGCCGCAGACCTACACCGCCACCGCCGACGTGGCGGTGCCGCACGAGAGCGGCTACCCCGCGGTCTTCGCTGCCATCGTGACCGTCAGCAGCCGCGGCCATGCCCCCTTCGCCGTCTTCTGCGAGTTCACCAAGCCGTCGGCGCAGTCCTCCTGGAAGATCGACCGTTTGGTCGACGTGGTGACCGGTGCGGCCGTCCCGAAGTTCGCGACGGACAGTCACGGATATGCCTACACGATGCCGGGAGACCTCGTCGAAGTCTCTGCTCGGATGGACCTCGACGTCGCTCGCGGCGGCCTGGTCTCACGACATGAGCGACGTGCTCCAGAGCGGCGAGGTGACAACCGCCAGCTTCACCCCATCCGGGGCGTCCACGGGCTTTGCACACCAGTCCTACGCCGCGGAGCGGTCGGTGGGCGCGCAGCAGTACGGGGAGTCCTACACAACCCTGCCGGGGTCCACCACCGGCACAGCGTGGCGCACCGCGGACGGGGGCGCGCTGCTTCCCTTCACCGTCCAGTACCAGGAGATACTCCTCCCGCCCTTGGATCAGATCCAGACCCCGGTGCCGACCAGCTTCGGAACCGAGGTGACAATCCCGCTGGCGGTGGGGATGGCCTTCGTCCAGAACGAGGCGCGGACCAACCTCGGAGGGCTGCTCCGGCCGTTCGCATACCCGCAGATCTTCACGACGTCCGATGCGGACGTGCTCGCCGACATCCCCCCGGCAATGGACGCCTCGCGACCCCAGGCTCTGGGTGTCGACAGCGAGGTCGTCGCCATGAGTGGGCCCATCGTCTGAGCGTGCACGCCGCCGCCCCCGTCACCGCTCCCAGATGACTGGCTGGGCTGCGACAACGCCTGGATCACACGGACCGGCTGGGCCCCCTGACGAGGGTCCGCCTCCCCCGCTCATGTCCAAGCCTTGCTGACGGGCAGCTCGGGGCGGGACCTGGGAGTAGGGTCGGAGGTCCCGCGCCGGATGGGCTTGTCTCCTGACGTTTCCTGTGCCATCCTACCCCTGTGGGGGGATTTCTCTTCCGTCGACGGGTCGCGGCCGCGATCAGCACCTCTCTTCTCCTGGGGGCGGCCGGAGCGACCGTGATCGCGCTTGCAGGGTGTGCCTCAAAGGTGCCGGCCGGCGGTCTGCACACGGCAACAGCAGACCCGGCACATCCCACCCTCGGGGTGCCGTCGCTCCCGGTGCTGACGTCGACGCCCGTTCCCACGGCCACACCGACGGCGACGCCGGCACCGACGACGCCACACATCACCCTCGCCCCCACCTCGGTGGCGTACACGCCCCCGACCATCACCATCTCGGTGTCGCCGTCGCAGATCTGGGAGACCGACGAGGACGCCGGAGCGGCATCCCAGTGCCAGAACTTCGACACCACCTACGCCGATGTCACCGCCACCATCTCCACCTCCGTGGGGGTCGCGTCGGCGACGGTGTACTGGTCCTTTGGGGGTAGCTCCTCACCCTACGGCAACTCGGGCTCAGGCGCCCTCAGCCTGGTCTCCGGCAACACCTGGTCGACCGAGGTGGGCGGCTATCACTACGCGAACTTCACCATCTTAGGCAACGAGGCGGTGCGCTACTACGCCAAGGTGGTCGACAACCACGGCACCTCGGTGACCAGCCCGACGGTGACGAACACCCTGACCGAGTGCGACCCCGACGTTCCCTCCGGTGTGCCCACCCAGTAGCGGAAGGGTCGGTGCTCACGGCGGCGACCGGTCCATCCTGGTGCCCGCTGCGAGGATGCGGGCATCCCGGAGCTGCTGACCCAGACCACCAGTGGGCGGCGCGCGCCCTGCTCACCTGCGCGGCGGAAGATTGGTGCCGGGAAAGGGAATCGAACTCCACCCAAGCGTGGCCCGAGAAAGCCGAGAAACCCTGATCCGAATACGAAAATGGGGCCATAGCCTGCCAAGCGCGGCCGGTCCGTGCCAGGCTTAAGGGGTACGTTAAGGGGTACGAGCGGGCGCCCCTGCGCCGCCTGATGGGTTCCCGCGTCGGCCCCTTGGCTATTGCCACGAGGGCCAGGGATCAGCGACATGCTTGGGTCATTCGGGGTCGGGTCCCGCACTTCAGCGTGTTGCGCCGCTCATGTGCCGCCCGAGAGCACCGCATGGAGTTCCCTCGCCTTTACTCCTCTCGCTCAACCCTCCTTCTGCGTGGCTAGACGCCGCTCAGGATACGACTGCTGGACGGAGTCCGTGCGGCACCCCCGCGTCCAGCTCCTCCTAGGCCCCAGACAAAGCGACCGTCGGCCGACAGGTTGGCGATTCCTGAAAACGATCGCTTGCGCAAGACCGAGAGGTCCGTGGTTATGGTGGAGCCGCGCGACGACAACAGTGGAGTGCCGTACCATGAGCACACGGATGATCTTTGACCGCGAGTTCGGCCATGCGGTACGCATCCGTGGGCTGACCGTGGGTGTGCTGGCGAAGCGCGCGGGGCTTTCCCAGGCTACGGCGTCAGCGGCCGTCCATGGAAAGCCGCTCAACATGCGCTCTGCTGTTCAGCTGGCCCGAGCGCTGGCTGCCTGCCCAGTGATCGAGGAGCTCGAGCGTTGGGCGGCGGGTGCCTGAGCCGCCCATGAGCGCTGGCGGGGCTAGCGCCGCCATGGGCCGCCCCAGAGAACGGCGGCGGCTGTTCCCGCCCCTTGGAGAGCGAATCGAGCTCGCATGTAACCCCATCCAAGTCTGGGTCGCGTCAACGTTAGAAGACTACCTTGCCAAGGGGAGACGATGGTGGAGCGGTTACAGCCCTGACGGGTCCTCGGCAGGGCACCCGGCCCTCCTGGGACATCCCGACGGCCCAACGGCGCTGGCCCGCGCCGACCTACGGACCTGTCCTCCGCACCCGTGGGCGCAGCCCGCTGCTCTCCAACTCGGGCGTCCACGGCCATAGGACGGGTGTACGATTGCTGACCGAGCGTCCACTCGGCCGCAGGGCAGGCTCAACTTGAGCAGGACTGTAACAGATGGTAGACTTCGGCGCCCCAGACAACGACACCGGCTTCGTGACCCCGGAACCGTCTGGTCCCGAGCTGGTGATCGGCATGATAACCCCCCTCGGCGTCGACGCAGCCGAGTTGGACACACAACTGAGCGCCGCTCTCGCACGATGGCGTTACCACTCGCGCTTCATCCAACTCTCCGAACTCCTAGAGCGTGTGCAACCGGAGGTCTCCACACCCAGTCCAGTGTACCCAGAAGACCGAGTGCTCCGTCTCATCAAGGCCGGCAACAGATTCTGCAAGGACGCCAACGATCCAGCGGCAGTTGGGCAGTTAGGGATACGCGCCATTAAGACTTCACAGGAGCCTCCTTGCGCGCGCTTGCGGAATGAGGTCCGACGGACCACTCTCCCGCACCGCCTACATCATCCACTCCCTCAAGCGCCCCGCGGAAGTCAAACTCTTCCGCAACGTATATGGTGAGCGTTTCTTCTTGATCGCTCGTCACGCTCCGTTCGAGCGCCGTCGGGCCGATCTCGTGCGAAAGTGGTCTGCTCAGCACCCAGGGCTCGATATCGATCAGGTCTCTCTTCGTGCAACAGCACTCATGGAGATGGACGCCAGCGAAGAGGACGAGCATGGCCAGGGGGTCGACGCTGCGTTCCCGGCTGCGGACTACTACCTCGGTCACGATGAGGTCCCGGACCGCGCCATCGCGCTTCTCTTCGGAGACCATCGCGAAGCGCCAACACCAGACGAATACGCGATGTTTGCTGCTTACGCCGCCTCGAGTGTGTCACTCGAAGGATCTCGCCGCGTCGGCGCTGCACTCATGTCCCCCGCCGGGAGCATCATAGCCTTGGGCGCCAATAAGGTTCCCCCGGGCGAACTCTCTGATGCCCAACTCCAATACGATTGGAGCGACCGCGAGAAGCGTGCTGTCCTAACGGACACCCTTAACATCCTCGCCTCACAGGGGCTCCTGACCTCGCCCCTGCCCGACACGCAAGACGATCAACCCTCACCAGAACAACCTACTCTATCCCTCGGTACCATGGCCACTGACGACGCTAGTGACCCCCCGTTAACTCCCGATAACCTTGTCGAGCGTGTCATGGCAGCTTTCCGAATGCGCCACAGCCGCCTTCTGGACCTAATTGAATTCCAACGCCCTGTCCACGCTGAGATGTCTGCCATAACCGACGCCGCACGCCGTGGCATCGCAGTTGATGGAGCGACCCTCTTCACCACTACCTACCCATGCCACTTATGCGCCAAGCATGTCTTCAGCTCAGGCATCGCCCGCGTCTTCTACATCGCTCCATACCCTAAGAGCCGCGCGACGGCGATGTACGCAGCAAGCGTGGGCGCCGTCCAGCCATTCCAAGGCGCCGGTCCGCAAGCCTACAGGCGTCTCTTTTTAGATCGCGAGTTGCCGGAAGCCGATGCCACCGGCTACATAGCTGCACCTGACATGGACACGGCCGTCCCCCATCTCAGCGCCACCCATGATGTCACCAACGACACCACCTACCTTCAGCGAGAGGGTGACGTCAGTCACGCCCTCGAGACAGCCGTTGCAGCATCTCGTGCCCGCGGGGCCAAGGTACGGCTGCCCGACGTCCCAATTGACGATGTGGACATCCGTACACCCTCCAAACGCGAGGTCATCCTTGCGACACAGGATAATCCTCCGCCCACTCGCCAAGATGACGGGCTCCTTAGTATCTGCCGGATTATCAGTGGCGGCGAGCACGGTCCGGTGACGGTTGTCGAGTACGCAGAGCTGACTCAGCACTTTGCTCGGCGACGCTCAGCTGCTAGCAGGGTGTTGATCTTCGCTCCCGGTGGAGCGAGGAAGGGCTGAGGGGTCGCCCGATGAGCAAGAGGGCCGGTTTGCGGGAGAC
>CAWEEP010000001.1:0-23676 GCA_963808125.1 Candidatus Dormiibacterota bacterium | reverse complement strand
CAAGTTGTCGCCACAGATCCTCGTTTTTTACTGCCTTTCGGTCTGCGGTGCGCCATTGATTGGCCTTCCAGCGTGGCAGCCATTCGGTAATGCCCCCACGTAAATATTCCGAATCAGTGAACAACGTGATGTCGCAGGATTCTTTGAGGGCCATGAGCGCAGAGATGGCGGCTTGCAGTTCCATGCGATTGTTGGTGGTGGCAGGCTCACCACCGGTCAGCTCGCGCATGTGAGTGCCGAAGCGAAGCAATGCGGCCCACCCGCCAGGTCCGGGGTTCCCATCACAGGCGCCGTCGGTGTGAATTGTCACTTCCTTTGGACCACTCATCTCTGACATCGAGGCAGCCTTCCCCGCCTGATCTTTGAGCGTCTGCAGCCGAAAGCCCTTTTTACCTGGAGCCGGTGTAGTTACGAAAGCAGGCTTTTGCCGTCTTCTCTCGGTCATGCGACGTGAGCGCGGGACCAACATTGACCAGGCTGGAAAGCGTCAACGTTTGGACCGCATACACCTTCCAGGTCTTTCCATCCGTGGAGGCAAAGGCCGAAAATCGATCCCCCCTACGTTGTATCCGCAGCCATGAATTGGGGTAGGCAGCGGGAAATTCTGGCGGGGCTGGCGGCCTTACGGCGGGATAAATCGCCTGGCAATCGCCCCCTGCCACCGAGCGAAACTGCATTTCATAGGCTCCCAGATTATTGTTCCGTGGCGCATTGTCGGCGAAGACCAAGAACATCAAGTGGGGGCTGTCCGCGTTCAAGGTCTCCCGAACCATGAGACCCGCCTTGGAATACAGGTGTGCTGGCGTGAAGCATTCGACACGGACGGCGATGTCGAAGTCACCTGAAAGCTGTTGGTATAAGAAATGAAACTGGTCTGACTTCTCCCAAATATCGGCTCCGCCGGCGATGAGGTCCCAGCCGGCCTCAACCTGCTTGGCGGAACCGCCCAATTGCGGCGAGCCAATGTCGAGATTAAAAAAGCCTGTGGATTGCCGAGCGGGGAAGGCATGCTGACCGCTGACGGTATCTGATTTCGGCGATGTTTCCATATAGTTCGAAAAGGCGCTGGCGCAAAGGCACTTTAATCGTAGGGGTGGAATACCGACAAGCCTCATTTCATCGCCAGCGCGACGAAATACCGGCTGGACAGCAGAGGGATCTCGGTAAAGGAATAGCCCACATGAATGTCATCGTTGACTTGTGTATCGTCCCAATCCAAATGCAGGGGAGTGCGAATGGACCTTGATGCGTTCGGTCAAACTCAATCTGGCCGGGTGATTAAGGGTTTGCCGGCGTTGGCAGTTGGCGCCGGAAATATCTCTTGATGAAGATTAGAAACGCCAGCCACGGTACCATGCACAACACCATCAGCCACATCATGCCGCTCCCAGCCAGGAGGTTGGACTGTTGCAGTAGTTGGATTTGTGCCTCGGGATAGCCCATCAGGCGATACATTTCGACCACGTCATGCCGCGCAAATGTGACGAGGGTGGAGGCCAGATACAAGCACAGGCCGATAGTGATCAACCACCAGCCCCAGCGTTGGAGTTTGTACAATGCCCAGGCCGCATAACCCCAAATCGCTGCAACGGTCAGATACGAGAGCGTTCCCGATACGCCCGTGAGAAAGACCCCGAAGAATGGCATCACGCTGTGGCTTGTGAATGGCAGGATCAACATCATTGCCGCGCCGAACGCCAGCCACAAACTGCAGGCCAGCACAGGCAACGGACAGCCATCGGTCCAGCACACTGCTGGATTGCGCGCTTCGCAGGTGGCCTTGACGTACCGACCGCCATAGAAAAACGCTCCGATGCCTGGCACGAGGACGAAAAAGACACCGAAGAATCCCAGCATGACGATGATCACCGTTGTCATGATCCCTGGCATCGGCGGATGGCCGGTGGAACCGGTTGCGGCGACATTCGCCAGAATTTTCGGCATCAGGAACGCCAAGGCTATCAGCGTCACTATTCCCATCACGAGCCAACTCCATGAGAAAATAAGCAATAATGCCCGCGCCCAGCGCCGCGCCTTGATGGAACCGATTCCCAGCCACACCAAGGCCACCGCCAGAACCCCATAAAGAGACATGACCGGCAACAGAGCCGAGAAGTTGGGCGGCGTGCCAGTGGCTTTCGCGGACATGGTTTGGCTGAAGACCATCAGCGGCACCAACAGCGCGCAAGCACATCCCAGCAGGATGGTTAGCGCACCGAAAACAATCAGGCCCGTGGAGCGGTCCTTGTAAGCGGTTGACGGAGGGCTTGAGTCAACCAGTACAGGCTTCCAGATTCTGTTCGTCCATAAATATTTAGGATGGATTGGGTTTATTCAAAGAAAGTATCCGATGGCCTTGATGCGTGTGTGTCCGGCGAATCATTCATGCTCAGGCCGACATTACGATCAGGGTCAGTGCGGTTCAATTACATCCGGCGTCAGCCTTTGTAGTAACCGGGCGATTCCTTCACCACGGCCTTATGCCAAAACAGTTGTGGGGGAAAGGGGGCCTGACTCTGAGACGAGCCAGCTCCGCGCCACGCTTTGCGGTTAATTAGTGCCCAACTTCGATCTTCTTTACCCGGATATTTCTGTATCTGACAAATTGCTTGGTGAAATCGCCGCCGCCGTGGACTTGCAGACCGATTCCTCCGGCATCGGGATGGCGCTTCTGGGTTTCGGTCCACTCCATGAACTTGACCCCGTTAATCCAAGTCGTGATGGTGGGTGGATTGTTGACAATGCGAGCGCGCAATTCGTTCCACTGGCCGTGACGCCAGAAATACGGCCAGGATGCACCAAAACAGGCAGGGGCGTCGGGGTATTCGTTTGTCTAGGTCACGAGATTGACGGTGACCTTGTCTAGTGAAAGTAAAATTCATAACCGCCGGTTTACCACCGAGCCCGCCTTCGCCGTAAATTCCCATGAGATTGCCGCCCGTGTGGTAGTCGATCATCGCCTGGTAGGCCGTCCCCATCCTCGGTACTACGCAGAAACAAGCCGCTGTCCGGGCCGAAATCGTTGTTCATCTCGAGGATGATCTCGAAATCTCCAAACTTCTCATCGGTGATGAAAATGCCGCCGTTGCCCGGGATATCCTGGCTGCCGGTAATAGCGCCGTCTTCGACCACCCATCGGCCTCCGGATTGATGTTTGCTGACGCTGCTATGGCCGGTTTTGGCGCTGGCGTGCCAGCCATTTAATGTCTTGCCGTCAAAGATAGGGACGAACCCTTCCTTGTCCGGTTCAGCGGCGAGGGTCCAATGCGATGTTAGAAGGGCCAGAATGGTTAATGAGTGCAATGCCAGGGACGTTCTCATGTCGGGTGTTATAGGCCCCTGTTCCGCCTTGGTCAAGTTCCTGTGGGTGGCAGAAAATCCGTCGCAGCCGAACAGGAGTCGCCCGCATAAGCGCGGCGGGGTAGCAGCCAAGAAGTCTCCCAGTCGAGCAGCGCGATCCTTCGAAAAGACAACAGCCGGTTTGGATTGCCCTCTCTGGATCATGTTTATTGACGCCCAGACGCCAGACAGGTGAAAGTGCATGGAAAATCAACCGACAAGTCATGACTTCAAAAACCTCCTGCCTTTCTCGCCGGACCTTTGTTGGGAATTCCGCACTGGCCCTCGGTTCTCTTGGGGCACTCCTTGCAACAGAGGATTACGGAGCCGAAACCGCCAGCCCGACAGCCAATCAGGTCAATGCCCGACAGCACGGTGCCAAAGGCGACGGCAACACCGATGATACCAAAGCCCTGCAAGCGGCACTGGAGGTCACCACAGCCAACGGCCCAATCTGCTATCTCCCACCAGGGCTCTACCGTTTAAACGGACCTTTAACCGTTCCACCAGGGGTGACCCTTTGCGGTGCTTCCGGGGGCGTGCCCCATAGCGAACACCCCATCGGCACCGTGCTTCTGGCATTCGGCGGTCGAGACCAGCCAGAAGGTGAACCGCTCATCACGCTAAAGCCCAATGCCGTAATCCGCAACCTCACGATCCATTACCCTGAGCAAAGGCTGCCGGAAGTGGTGGCCTACCCCTGGTCGGTTCGTGCCGATGGGGAGCTGTGCCAAATCCTGGACGTGACCTTGACCAATCCGTATCAGGCCATCGACCTGGGGACCAAGTGGAATGAACTGCACCTGGTCCGCAACGTCTTCGCTTGCCCATTGAAGATCGGCCTCTACATCGACCAGTGCACCGACATTGGCCGCATCGAGAACGTCCATTTCAATCCGAACTTCTGGACCCGCATGGCCTTGAAGCCTGGCTTTCCGGGTGGGGACATCAAGGCCTTTCTGGAGAAGAACCTGGTGGGCTTCAAGATTGGCAAGACCGATTGGGAATTCATCAGTAACAGTTTTGTGATTTTCCCCAAGATTGGCTTTCATTTTGACGACTTCGGGCACGGGCCCGGCAACGCGGTCATCACCCAATCCGGCAGCGACATTTGTCCGGTGGCGGTGCGGGTGGACCGAACGCAAGCTCATGCTGGGGTGCAGTTCGCCAATGGGCAGTTTATGTCCACGGTCGAGATTGGCGCTGAGAATCGAGGCCCGGTGAAGTTCAGCAATTGTGGTTTCTGGGGCACCGAATTGACCAAGGAACAGGTTCGTCACCAAGGGGGCAGTTCGCTGGTGCTAACGGCGTGCCATTTCACCGGGTGGGACCATGCCGGCAAAGGGGACCCCTGCATCCGAGCTTCAGGCAGGCACTTGATTGTGAACGGGTGCGAGTTTATGGATGAAGGCAAGCAGGCCATCATCCTGGAGAAGGGACTCAAGGCGGCGACGGTCTTGGGCTGCACCTTCCGTAGCCAGAATGCCGTTGAAGACCAGTCCGGCGCCGATGTGAAAGCCGGGCTGAATACAAGTGCCTGAGCAGATGGAGACGCGTATGACAGCGAACAAGATTTTGATCAATCGAGCGCCGGTATTGACACTCTGGGCAGCAGTGGTGGCGGAGCGGTTGGGGTTTGATTACAACGAGGCCTTATCACTCGCGAAGGCTTTGGCGGGTCTTAACGCACAAAGCAAGGGCCGGCGCTTGGGCATTTTCAAACCAAGCCCGAAGGAACTGAAAAAGGTGCGAGAACGGGAACGAGGGGAAGAATTACTTATGTCGTGCCCACGCCCTTGGCGGCGGACTCTGTACGCGCACGCTTTGCCGGACGCTTCGAGGCTGCCACAGCCTCATCCACCGCCTCGCCCAGCACCGCCAGGCCTTCCCGCACCGCATCCTCTGCAATCGTCAGCGGCGGCGCGATCTTCACGGTCTGTCCCCACGCGCCCACCGGCGAAAAGAACAGCAGCCCTTTGTGGAAACAGCGCTCGACCACATCGTGCGCCAAATCGTGGTCTGGCTCCTTCCTGCCCGGCTTGGTCATCTGCAGCCCGCCCACCAGCCCCCGGCAACTATAATGGCCGATCACCTCCGCGTGGCGCTGCTGGATAGCCTGCAAGCCCCCGTTCAGGATTTCGCCCATCCGCGCCGCGTTGGCGGTGAGGTTCTCCCCTACGATCTTCTTCACACTGGCGAGCGCCGCGGCGCAACAGACCGGGTTGCCCGTGTGCGTGCTGGTCATCGAGCCCGGCCCAAACTGGTCCATGATCTCCCCCCCGCCAATCACGGCCGAGAGCGGCAGCGAACTGCTAATGCCCTTGCCACAGCAAATCACGTCCGGCGTGACGCCGTAATGCTCGAATGCCCAAAACTTGCCCGTGCGACCAAATCCGGCCTGGACTTCGTCGAACACCAGCAAGGCGTCATGCGCCTTGCACCACTTGACCAACTGGTGAATGTAGTCCAATGGAGCGAAGTCCGGCCCCACGCCTTGAAACGTCTCGAAGATCACCCCCGCCACATTCTCCGGCGGAAATCCTTTCCCGGCTAGCGTGGCCAGGAACAAGTCAAAGCTCGTGTCCTCCGTCCAATAGCCGTCAGGGAAGGGAACCTGCACAATCGCCGGGTCTTCGTTGACGATCCAGCCCTTTTGACCGGGAATGCCGCCCGCCTGCTGGGCGCCGAGTGTCCGCCCGTGAAAACCCCGCTCCGCGCCGACGACCCCGATCTTCTTTGCGCCCCCTTTGCGGATTCCGTGCGAGCGGATGAGCTTGATCGCGCATTCCGTGGCTTCCGACCCCGTCGTCAGCAGGAAGACCTTATCCAGGCCCTTGGGGGCGAGCTGGACAAGCTGTTCCACCAGGGCGGCGCGCTCCTCGCTGGGGAACACGTAGTTGTGCAGCAGGCCGCTGTTCACCTGGTCGAGGATCGCCTGGCGCACTTCGGGCGCGCCGTGGCCCGCGTTGGTTACCAGTACCCCGCTGCTCCAATCCAGCCAACGGTTCCCGTATTTGTCATAGACGAAAACGTCCTCGGCCCGGTCCCAAACCAGCGGCGGCTGGCCGCGCATGGATTGCGGCTCGAATCGCCGCAGCTTCTCCAGCGTCGGCACCGAATCCGGGTGCGGCAATGCCGTGACGATGCGACGGTACTTGGTCTCGACCCGCGCGACTGCGCGTGGCGTGATGCTAAACTCTTTACCCATAAGCGGTTCCGCTCAAGTGTCTTAACTCGAAGCACCGGATACAACCCCCATTGAGGGGGATTGAAAAGGAGGAAATGTGCCCGATTGCCCAGAAACGGAACTGGGTCAAGCCCGCAGAAACCGGTCGGGCGGGGCAGGGCGGTCGGTCCTACCCGCTGCCTGGTGCTCAATTACAAACTCCTGCCGCATTTGGAGCGCGTAGCGGTGGACAGGGGCCTTGGCCCCCAAAGTGGGCCAAGGCTGCCCTCGCCTGCCCCTCTCTGCCGCGTGCTGACACCTCCGAAGTCCCCCCGTAGTCCCGCCGGAGTCTCGCCGTAGTACCTCCGTTAGCTAACGGAGGTACTACGGCGAGACTCCCGGGACACTCCCGGGGTATGAGCGGGAATGGGCCGGCAAGGATGGCGAAGGCTGCGGGAGGAGCAGCTTGGCTTTTCGGGGAGCCGAGCCGGGTTTGGAGGGCCACCGAGACGCGGGAACCCGCCAAAGAGCGAGGGCCCAGGCGCGATCCGGCCGCTGCTCCTCCAGGTAAGGACCCTTTCCACAGGGTCCCTGACTGCAGCGGTCCGGGCAGAACCTACAGGAGGGCGCCGGCGAGCGTCGCTATGCGGCTGCAGCGGGGACGCGGGCGCGGGTCACTTTTGGGACATCGGTCCAGCCGTCAATGTGCTGGCAGGTGCGAATCCAAATGGCCGTGCCGGCTTTCGGCACGCCATACCGGGCAACGTAAAGCTCGGTGATGTCGCTCCAGCCGTCGGTCGGCGGTGGCAGCAGCCCCAGGAAAGGGAAGTGCTGCACGCAGCGGACGCCAGTCCGGACCGGGGCGGCGCCTTGCACCAGCGTGTACTGGGCCGGCGGGCTGGGGACGCGGAGCTTGAGCGTAATCTTGCCACCGGTGTTGGTAATGACCAACTCGGCCACCGGGTTGCGACGGAAGACCGGCTCGGCGGGCGGGAGGTCGAACTGGGGCAGGCCGAGGTCGGCGCGCCGGGTGTTCAAGCTCACAAAGAAGTGGTAGCAGTTGAGGCGCACCTGGCGGCCCGTTTCGGTTACGAAGTATTGGTTGGCCGCGGCAATGCGCCAGGCGGCGCGCTGTTCCGGGGTGAGAGTGCGCCAGCGGCCTGGAGACAGCGCCGAAGTTGCTGCGGTTGCCCTGTTGCGTCGGGGGTGCGGGGATTGCGAGGGCGCACGTACTGGCGCGCGACCTTGCCGTGACGGGTGTTGAGATAGACGACGGAGCCCTTCCGGCCCGACTTTGGAATGGAGCTGATCTTCATGTTGTTTCAGGCACCCGCCTTCTGAGGTGCTGGTTCACCCGCCCGCAATTGGGCGGGTGTTTGAACCATAGCCAAACCCGGACCCGCGACGCCAGCAGTATTAACTGCTCCCTTGGCCAGGATGAAGTTCTCCTCACCAGGGATGCCCACCGCCGAACGAGAGCCGAGGGAGGATATGACAATCTTATGGGCGACCCCTTTCCCTCCAACTGCTTGCCTGGGCACGGGCTGGCGAAGACCGCAATTACACGTAGCGGCCGGCGGACTGGCTTGGCGCGGCTAATTGGTTTAAGTGGTTCTGGAATGCGGGGGCGAGAGCCTGCATTTGGAGCCGATTGGCGTGGCACTCGGGACAGACAAGGACACCGTTCTCAAGGACAGTGGGGCCGCCAACGCTGTGCTCGTTGATGTGGTGTATCCGGGCTTCGCTAAAGGTGACCAAGCGGCCACAATCAGGGTTCTTACACTTTCTGCCGTCACGGATCCAAATTACCTCTTTTTCGAGGGCGTCGAAGAGGCGCTTGGGGTCCTGGGGCTTAATGGGGATTTTGGGGTAAACCTGCTGGAGGAAGAAGGAGTGGCGCGTCCGAATCACCTCTGCGGTATCGGACCCGGAACCTCCAAGCAGGACAACAAAGCGGCTGTAATGCGGGAGGGCTTCTCGGGTTGTTCGGTATTGTAGGCGAGCCTTGGCAATATCGTCTTGGAAATCCTGAAAGGCTTTGACAACGTGGTCGCGCCAGACGGGGACGTAGCCGCCAGAGAGCAGGGAGTCAACGAGGACTGCGAAGTGAAAGGCCATCTGGAAAGAAATGGGCTTCTTGGCCTGTAGGTCGAAGAACCCCGGCAATTCAACGGCGTCGTCAAGCGTGTTGAGCACCCGGTCGGCGGCAGGATCATCGGGCTGGAGTACCAGGTTCTCCTTGTAGAACTCATTTATGGTTTTCCCCTTCAGGTCAACGAAGTCCACACCGGAGCGATGCCTGACCATGATGGTCATGGCGAGGCCAGCGAAAACTTCCGGGTGTCGGCCAAGCCGTTCACGTAGTGCTCGCCGTCGTCCACGCTGAGCATTTTGCTTTTGCCGCGGCTCACGAGCTTGAAGAAGGTCTTGGGACTGGAGTCGGCGTGGTTCGGCTTGCCGGCGTGGCGAATGACGAAGGTGGTGAAGTCGCCGGGCCATGCGTCGCGCTTCTCCTGGGCGGTGAGGGGGGTGCCGGCCTGCAGGCGAATGAAGAGGTCTCTGACCTCGTTGGGCGCTTCCTCACGCATATAAACGACTTGGAGCTCTCGGGCAAGCAGACGCTTCTGCTCCTCGGGCTCTAGACTCATCGAAATTTCTTGCCATGCCACGCAGCGGGGGATTGCAGGAGGCCGGATGTTCCCGCAGCTTCTTTTTCGGGTCTGCAGGCCGAAGTCGTTGTGCAGGTAGTCGGCGATGGCGGCAAGGCGCTGTTGGCCATCAACCAACCAGACGGTGGTTTCTGTGGCGCCGGTGAACGTGTTTGTGTCTGTCCTGGAGGTGAACGTAGAACAAGGGGATGTCGTAACCACGCAAGAGGGAGTCAATCAAGGACTGCTTTTGCGGTATACTCCATTCGTGCCCCGCTGGTATTCGGGGTTTACCGCAATTCGTCTGCGATAGGCTTCTGATAGCTCCTTTAGGGTGCGTTTCTTGAGTTCACTTTTCATGGCTTTGAATTCATGGAATGTAGTGTTTGGGGACTTGGTTGCTCAATGACTTTCGGCGCTTGATGATTTGCGGGGCAGGCTGCTAACTCGCGTAGGGGAGCTGACGGGACTTCACGATGCCGGAGTCGGGAACGGCGTCGGCGAGGACCGTGCTGATGACGCTCGCGGGATGATTAAGGACCTAGACGTCGGTGATGACTGTTGTCGTCGGCGTGCGTTGGACAGGTGGATAGCGCAACGAACCGAGTGCCCGGGGACTGGCTTAGGGTTGGTGCTGCTGCCGCTATTCTCGATCGTTTTGGGATCGCGGGCGAAGTACACGCGGTTGCCGATTGATAGGTTTCGAGCTCGGCAAACTGATCTTCGCCTTGGAGTTGGTGCAGAAAGGCGAGGATTTGGAAATACCGGTTGCCCGCGTCGGCCATCAAGTAGGTGGGCGACGTGAGCAGTGGTGAACGGATTGTCGGGTCACCGCTTGGCTGCTGCACCGACTCGCGGCCGGGCCTCGGGGCAGGTGGTGCGTCCTGGGCGAGGAGGCGCCTGATTCCATGCTTGGGGTGTCGTTGAAGCCGCGCACCATCTTCTCGAGGGCGGCGAGCACATCGTCTTCGATTTCGATAGTCTTCATACTTGTGAATTCAGTATATCGGATATACCGGGTATGTCGAATGCTTTGTTCGCGCGATGCACCGTTTATGGCAGTTTAACCATGCGGTGAAATGCCTGTATTTACCGAAATTAGGACTTGCTACATTTCATTTAATGTGCCATTTTCACCGCACGATGAAAACGGTTGAAACACTGAAAGAGCGTAACTTTGAGCCTCAATTCGAGGCTTTGTTGCGTGGATTGATTGGGCGCGTACCCTTCCTGAAGCTCGCCTCGCTCAGGAAGATGCGCGAGTTCCCACCAATTCGAGCGGACCGGGCCGACCGGGTGGCGCAGGTGACTGCGGGCGACCGCAAGTGGACGCTGGTGGTGGAGGAAAGGCGCTCTGGGCGAACCCCGCGAGGTGCGGACGGCGGTGCTGCAACTGGAGAGTTGCCTGAAACATCTGCCAGAGGATGTGCCGCATTACGGGTTGGTGCTGGCACCGTTCATCTCGGAGGAGTCGGCCAAAATTTGCGCCGAGGCGGGCATCGGCTACGCGGATCTGGCGGGCAATGCGCGGTTGTCGTTCGATCAGGTTTTCATCGAGACGCGCGGAGCAGACAATCCATTCCGGGAGAAGCGGGAAACGCGGTCGCTCTTCGCGCCACGGGCAACGCGGGTGTTGCGGGTCTTGCTGCAAGGGCCGCTGCGTCCGTGGAAGGTGACGGAACTGTCGGAGTCGGCGCGAGTGAGTCTGGGTTGGGTGAGCGCGGTGCGGCAGCAATTGCTGGCGCGCGAGTGGGCGGCGGAGGCGCCGGGCGGTCTGCGGGTGACGAAGCCGGGCGCGGTGCTGGATGCCTGGGCGAAGGCGGATGATTGGGAAAAGCGGACGGCAGCGCAGGAGTTCTCCTGCTGTTGAGCGGCGACCCGCTGCACCTGGTGGAAAAGCTGCAAGTGGCTTTGAAAACGGAACCGCTGGTGTTACGATGGTTCGCCGTTGGTTGTGGGTTTCCCAGACGATGCCTGATGGCAGTGACTGCTGATGTAGAGAAGTGAGCAAGACGTAACTGAGCCGAAGCAACAGGCAGTATAAAACCATGGCCTTGCCGGCGATGATCTCCCGCTCGGTGATCTCCAGCACCAGCAGGTCGGGGCGGACCCAGCCGGCCTTGAGGACGAGCATGAGCTGCTCTGCCCCCCCGTGGACCGGGTCGAGCAGGGTGAGGGCGCTGACGTTGAGGAACAGAGCCCGGCCGGGCTGCAGGCGCCAGGGGGCGTCGGCGATGGCGATCCGGCGGCATAGCCAATTCAGGTCGCGGATGCGCCCGATCCGCTGGGCCTCGGCGAAGAGGTCCTCGACGCTGTCCCCCGGCGGCCATGTCGTGCGGACGCGCCAGCGCCTCGTTGCCGATGACGGTGCCGTTGGAGAGACGGCAGATCGGCTGGTACACCATGCGGAGGTCGTGCTGGGTGAGGGCGCGGTCGATGCGGGCCGCCCACGCCGAGCGGTGTCCGAGGCCGGGGGGAAGATCGACCTCGCCGCCGGAGACGCGGTCGCCGCCCCGCTGGCGAGGAGAGGTGGAGTTCGCGAGTCGGGCGACCGCCCTGGGGTCGGCCCCGGGTTCGCCGACCGCCCATCCCACGCTGACGTGGGCCTGACCGGAGGTGACCGAGATGGCGTGGACGGTGGCGCGCAGCCTCTCCGCCGCAATGGCGGTCTCTGCGGCGCCCATCTCCACCATCAGCGCGGCGAACTCGTCGCCGCCGAGCACCGGCCACGACATCCCAGCCTCGGAGGCTGGAGGTCATCGTCTGGGCGACGGCGCGGAGCAGCGCGTCGCCGGCCTCGTGGCCGAATCCGTCGTTGATCTGCTTCAGGTTGTCGACGTCGACGGCGCAGATGGCGAAGCGCTTGCGGGGGATGGTGGCGAGCAGCCGGTCGAACTCGCGCCGGTTGCGCAGCCCGGTGAGGGGATCGGTGGCGGCCACCTCGGCCAGCCGGGCCATGGTGTCGCGCAGTGCCGCCTCGGCCCGGCGCCGCCCCAGCACGTGCCCCGCCTGCCTTCCGAAGTCGATCATGATCTCCACCGCCGCGGGCTTGACGGCGGGCATGGAGGCGCCGAACAGGCCGATGACGCCGACGACGGCGTCGTCGGAGAGCAGCGGGAACCCGACTCCGGCGGTGATCCCCATGGCGGCGGCCGCGCCACCGTCGTGGAGGTCGGCGATGCGGGCGAGGTCCCGCCCGACCCATCACGGGGGCCGACGTGGCCCAGACCCGGCCGGGCAGGTCGGCGCCGAGCCTCACGTCGAGGTCCCAGCGCGCCTGATCGAAGACGCCGCTGTCGACGCCGGGCGCCCACCAGCAGGCGCGACGCGTCAGTACGGCGCGATCGGGGTCGAGCAGCCAGGCCTCTCCGCCGAGCATCCCCAGAGCCCGCGACACGGCCTCGAGGATGCGGGGCGCACCGGCTTCGAAGGTCGGTGTCATGCTCAGGGTGCGGGTGATGGCCACCTGCATGGCTCGGAGTTCGTCGTGCGTGCCGTTGGCGGTGACGTCGCGGACGAGAAGGAGGAGTCTCGCGCCGTCCGGACCCCGCCATGGGCCGCGCCGCGACCTGGACCGACAGGGTGCGGCCCCCCTTCGCTCGCAACTGCAGGGGGAAGCGATGACCCGTGTGGCTGGCGATCTCCGAACCGAGCAGCGCCAGACCGGTCTCCCTCTCCTCCTGGGGCAGGAGCGGAGCCAGCGAGGCCATGGCGAGGAGCTCTCTGGCGGGGTACCCGGTGGCGGCGGCGAAGGCGGGGCTGACGAGGGGACCTGACGCCCCCCCTCCAGGACCACGACGCCCTCGCCGAGGTCGCCGGCGGCGTCCGCCAGGGATTCCCAGGCGCTCCGCTGCCCGCCGGGAGGTCCACGACCCGTGTCAAACCGCGCGAGGGGAGGAGGGCTGCGTCGAGGAGGCGAGCGGAGGCGCCCCGACCGCGGGCGGCGACCTGTCCCGACATCACGGTACCTCCGGCCCCCGCATGCTCGAGATCAGCCAGTCCCGCCACCCTCATCCCTCTTTCCATGTTCCTCGCTCCGATCCTATGGAAAGGGGGGCGGAGCGCCATCACGCCGTCGTCACAGTCGGTGGAATGCACCCTGCCGTTCGGCCCGGGCTTGCCCGTGCCGTCCAGCCCCCGTCCTGGAGCGGCGTCCTACACCACGGCGCATGTTCGTGGCCGCAATCTCGCGACTGATCGCGGCCGGCCGGCGGCGAGAGCGGACCGTTTAGACGGCGATGACCTGGCGGAGGGCGGTCCCCGTCGCCGAGACGCTGAGGCTGGCGAAGTCCGCCGAGACCATCTGGTTGTACTGCCGCGAGAACGTCTGGTACGAGGCCGACTGCAGCGTGGGCGACCAGGTCAGGTAGCCGAAGAAGCAGCGCGAGCCGTCGAAGAACGCCATGTACGAGAAGCCTTGGAGCGCACGTAGTTGACCATCGCCGCGACGTAGGTCTCGTCGAGGGGTTGCCAGAAGCTGAAGCTGACATCCTTCATCTCGTTGGGAGCACCGTCAACACCGGATTCGGAGGCGCCGGCGCCGGTGAAGCTGCCGTCGGTGAAATCCTTGCACAGCCAGGTCTCGTCCATGACGAGGGGCTTGCCGGTTGCCTTGGCGGCGGCGACGTCACTGCCCAGGTTGGCGAGGTCGTCAGGCGCCTCCGGGTAGACGTGGACGTCCAGGTAGTCGATGGAGGTGGTCAGCAGCGACTGGTCGATCGACGGGGCTCGACCACGTGCCCGCCCCCGCGCCGACCAGGGTGGTCCCGCGGTTCAGGCCGGCCAGCTCGTCGGTGACCACCTCATCGGCCGCCGCCGGCGTGTCGAGGTCGATGTGCAGGACGCTGGTGTACGTGTCGGGCTCGGTGAGCAGCGACAGGTACTTGGGTTGCAGGTGATTGACGATGATCTGGGCCTCCTGCTGCTCCTCGGCGGCGTAGGAGGTGAGGGTGAGCCCCGCGTAGCTGATGGGGAGCGAGGTGAGCGGGGTGCCGGCGAAGATCGGGTTCTCCTCGATAGAGAGGACCATGCCCCGCGCGCGTACCTGCTGGGCGACCTGCTCGTAGAAGCTCAGGTAGCCGGAGCTGTCCGGTGTGCTGGGGAGCAGGAGGGGGAACGAGACGCACACGGTCACCCCCTGGATGCCGAGGGACTGGTCGGCGTTCAGCTCCGTCTCGACGCCGGAGATGGAGTGCGAGGCGAGAAGCCCGGTCCCGATGTTGCCGTTGGCGGCGAGCAGCTCGACCCCGACGGTGCGAGCCGGCGCTCGCCCACTGCCCGCCATGGTCTGGAAGGCGTCGGACTGCGCCTGGACGGTGGCGTACTGCGACTGGTATTGCGCGGGGACGGAGCCCGCCGCCTGCGCCGCCGGGGCGGTCTGGGTGCGGGCGCTTGCGGCCGGGACGGAGTTGGTGGAGGTCGACCCGCAGCCCGCCAGTGCGAGGGTCCCGAGAACCGTCCCCAGACCGGCGAGCCGCCGCCAGGCCGGCATGGCGGACCTGGTGGACCGCGGCGCTGCCGCCGGCCTCCGGCAGCTCACGGCCTGCGCCAGGGAGTTCAAGGACGATGGCGGCGTTGGCGCCGCCGCCGAGCGCCCAGCCGAGGACGAGCATCGCGACACCCCGGCCGCATCTGGTGCAGCGCCGGGTCCAACGCGTCGCCGCCGTCTGACTGGCCATGGTTCAAGGCTAGGGGAGGGGGTGCCCAGCCCCGAGAGGGGTCTGAGAGGGCGCTGAGGCCTGCCTGAGAGGCTGCCGTGCTGATCGGAGGGGAGACCCCCAGGGAGCTCGGAGGAGGCCCTGGCGCCCGCCGCCCGGAACGGGCGGGGCCCTCTCCGAGCGGAGCGGAGGTTTGGTCAGGGGCCTCCCCTGGTGATCATCGGGTCTAGAGTGGGCGGTGACTCCCCGGCCGGAGCGCAAGGCCGTTGCTATCATCGGCCGGCCTCCGGAGCCTCCGGCGGGCCGGATCGCCTCTCACAGGATGCCCATGCCCAACCATCTGATCATCGTCGAGTTCCCCAGCAAGGCCCGCACCCTCGCCAAGTTCCTAGGCGCCGGGTACACCGTGAAGGCCTCGATGGGCATATCCGCGCACCTCCCCAAGTCGAAGATGGGGGTGGACGTCGAGCGGGGATTCGAGCCCGAGTACGGCGTCATCCGGGGCAAGGAGAAGACATTAAGGAGCTGCGCGACGCCGCCAAGCGCGCCGAGCAGGTCTACCTGGCGGCCGACCCCGACCGGGAGGGGGAGGCGATCGCCTGGCACATCGCTGAAGCGTTGAAGCTCTCGACCCCGATCGGATCATCGTCCACGAGATCACCAAGAGCGCCGTCGAAGCCGCCCTCAAGAACCCCCGCAAGATCGACCGCAACCTGGTCTACGCCCAGGAGGCGCGGCGCGTCATCGACCGCCTGGTCGGCTACCGGCTCAGCCCGCTGCTCTGCGGCAAGGCGCGGACCGGCCTGTCGGCCGGGCGTGTCCAGCTCGGTGGCGGTCCGCCTCGTCGTGGACCGCGAGAATGAGATCGACGCCTTCGTTGCGGTCGAGTTGTGGAGTCTCGACGCGATCCTGGAGAAGGGGGACAGCCGTTTCACGGCCCGCCTGCAGGGACGCCGCGGCGCCGTGCCGTCGGAGGAGAAGGCTGCCGCCGCGCCGCGCCGTCGAACCGCCAAGGGGGGCGCCGACGAGACGGGCGGCAAGGGCGACCGGCTCGAGCTGCCCACCCAGGCGGAGGCGTTCGAGGTGCTCCGCGCCCTCCACTTCGACGAGGCCGGGCACCGGAAGGCGGACGATCCGCCCTTCGCCGTCGAGGCCCTCGAGACCGGCGAGACGATGCGCTCAGCGCCCTTCCCGCACACCACCAGCACCCTGCAGCAGGACGCCAGCACCCGGCTGCGCTTCTCGCCGCGACGGACCATGTCCATCGCCCAGGAGCTGTACGAGGGCGTCGACCTGGGCAGCGCCGGCCCTGTCGGACTGATCACCTACATGCGCACCGATTCGATCCGCATCAGCGACGGGGCCCCGGAGGAGGCCGCGCGGCACATCACCGCAAGCTTCGGAAAGCAGTACGTGCACGCTGGTCAGCGCCGTCAGCGCCAGGGGCAGAACGTGCAGGACGCCCACGAGGCCATCCGTCCCACCGACGTGAGCCGGACGCCAGAGCAGGTCGAGGGGCAGCTCTCGAGGGAGCAGGCCCGTCTCTACGACCTGATCTGGCGGCGCTTCGTCAGCAGTCAGATGGCGGCGGCCCGCTTCCTCAACACCAGGGCGACGATCGCCGCCGGTGACTACCTCTTCCGGGCCACCGGGTCGGTGCTGCTCTTCGACGGCTTCCAGCGCGTCTGGAAGCGCGAGGAGGAGAAGGACAAGGACAGAGAGGGTCAGCTCCCCGGCGCTCACCCCAGGCGACCGGCTCGCCTGTGTCGAGATGGTGGCCGAGCAGCACTTCACGCAGCCGCCCTCGCGCTACACGGAGGCGTCCCTGATCAAGGAGATGGAGGAGAGGGGCATCGGCCGGCCCTCGACCTACGCGCCAACCATCGACGTGATCCAAGAGCGCGCCTACGTGCGCCAGGAGGAGCGGCGCCTGCAGCCCACCGAGCTGGGCAAGACGGTGGACGGCCTGCTCCGCGAGCACTTCCCCGAGATCGTCGACGTCGACTTCACGGCCGACCTGGAGCGCCGCCTCGACGGCATCGAGGGCGGGACGCGCAAGTACGAGCCCACCGTCAGGGACTGGTACACGCCCTTCGATGCCACCGTCGTCAAGGCGGAGGCGACGATGCAGAGGGTCAAGGTGCCCGCCAAGCCGACGGGGGAGAAGTGCCCCGAGTGCGGCGTCGGCGAGTTGGTGCTGCGGCAGGGACGCTTCGGCGAGTTCGTCGGCTGCTCCCGTTATCCCGAGTGCAGCTACATCAAGGACAAGAAGGTGTCGACCGCTGTCGTCACCGGCGAAGTCTGCCCCCAGTGCGGCAAGCCGCTCGTCCAGCGTGAGGGCCGCCGCGGCCCCTTCGTGGGCTGCAGCGGCTACCCGAAGTGCCGCTACATCCGCGATCTGCCGGCTGCGGCCGCAGCCGCCTCGACGGATCCGGGCGCCGTGCCGGCGCGGCCCCGGCCGAGGCGCTCGGCGCCTGTCCGGAGTGCGGCAAGCCGCTGGCCCGCAAGGACAGCCGTCGCGGCAGCTTCGTGGGCTGCACCGGATATCCCGGGTGCAAGTACATCCAGCCCCGGAGCGGAGGTGCAGCGGCCTCCCCGGCCGCGGAGCCCACCGGGGAAGCGTGCCCCGACTGCGGCAAACCGCTGGTCCGCCGCCAGGGTCGCTTCGGACCGTTCGTCAGCTGCAGCGGCTATCCGGGCTGCAAGTACCGGCCACCCAAGACGACGGCCGCCCCGGCACGGTCGCGCGCGTCGTGAACCGGCGGCCCCACGCCACCACCATCCTCGGAGTGCGCCGCGGCGACACCGTGGCCATCGCCGGTGACGGCCAGGTCACCGTGGGCGACGTGGTCATGAAACACAGCGCCCAGAAGGTGCGGCGCCTCCACCACGACACCGTGCTGGCGGGGTTCGCCGGCGCCGTCGCGGATGCCCTGACGCTCTTCGACAAATTCGAGCAGCATCTCGACCGCCACCAGGGGAACCTGCTCCGAGCATCGGTCTCGCTGGCCAAGGAGTGGCGCACCGACAAGTACCTGAGACACCTGGAGGCGATGCTGGTGGTGGCCAGCCGCGACCAGTTGCTCCTGCTCTCGGGTGAGGGCGAGATCATCGAACCCGACGACGACATCGCGGCCATCGGCAGCGGCGGCCCGTATGCCCAGGCGGCGGCGAAGGCCCTCCTGCAGAACACCGACCTCGGCGCGGAGGACGTGGCGCGGCGCGCCCTGGAGATCGCCGCCACCCTCTGCATCTACACCAACGACCAGATCATCGTGGAGACGCTCTCCACGGTGGCTCCCGAGGAGTTGCCGGCGTGACCGTGGAGACGGTGAGCACGACGGCCGCCGGCAAGTCGGCGGGCACGGAGCCGGCCGGGGAAATGGAGCCGGACGCAAGCGGCGCGGCCGGGGCGGGCACCGGCGAGACGGCGGGCGATGCCGACGACCTGCGACCCAGCGAGATCGTGCGCCACCTCGACGCCTACATCATCGGGCAGGCTGGGGCGAAGCGCTCGGTGGCCATCGCACTGCGCAACCGGGTGCGCCGCCGGCGCCTCAGCGACGAGCTGCGCCAGGAGGTCCTGCCCAAGAACATCCTCATGATCGGTCCCACCGGAGTGGGCAAGACGGAGATCGCCCGTCGCCTCGCCAAGCTGACCTCGTCCCCCTTCATCAAGGTCGAGGCGACGAAGTTCACCGAGGTCGGCTATGTGGGGCGTGACGTGGAGGCGACTCGTCCGCGACCTCCTGGAGCAGACCATCACCGAGGTCCAGAACGAGCGGATCTCGGACGTGGAACAGGCCGCGCAGGAGGTGGCGGAGAGCCGCATCCTCGACATCCTGCTCGATGCGGAGATGCCCAGCGTGCCGGTGGCAGGAGCCCCGGACGGCGGCGAGGCATCGCCGCCGCCGAAGGAGGAGGGCGAGGGCACACCGGAGGCGGCGTCCCCGGCTGCTCCCGGTCGTGGCGGACGCGGCCGCCAGCGGGCGCGCCTGCGCCGCCGCCTGGCGATCCGGCTGCGCGCCAAGCAGTTGGAGGACCGCTACATCGAGGTCGAGGTCGAGGAACCGTACGAGCCGCCCTTCGAGGGTCTCACCGGCACCGGCCTCGAGGAGGTCGGCTTCTCGATCTCCGACTTCTTCTCGCAGATGGCGCCGCCACGGAAGCGGTCGAAGCGCATGACGGTGGCCGACGCCCGGGCCGCCCTCACCGAGGAGGAGACAGACCGGCTCATCGACATGGACCGCGTCTACGACGACGCCATCGCCGACGTCGAGGAGGCGGGCATCGTCTTCATGGACGAGGTCGACAAGATCTGTGGTCCGGCCCCGGACCGCGGCCCCGACGTGAGCGGCGAGGAAGTCCAGCGCGATCTCCTGCCGCTGCTGGAGGGGTCGGTGGTGCACACGCGGTACGGCTCGGTGCGCACCGAGCACATCCTCTTCATCGCCGCCGGCGCCTTCAACGTGGCGCGGCCCAGCGACCTCATCCCCGAGTTCCAGGGCCGCTTCCCCATCCGTGTGGAGCTGAGCCCGCTGGGCGAGGACGATCTGGCGCGCATCCTACCGAGCCCAACAATGCCCTCACCCGGCAGTACCAGGCTCTCCTCGGCACCGAGGACGTCGAGCTCGACTTCACTGAGGACGGTGTCGCCGAGCTTGCCCACCAGGCGTACCGCGTCAATGAGCAGGACGAGAACATCGGCGCGCGGCGGTTGTTCACCATCATGGAGAAGGTCCTCGAGGACGTGTCGTTCCGCGCTGAGGACTTCACCGGGCAGAAGGTTGTCGTCGACCGCGCCATGGTGCTCGACCGCCTGCGCGACCTCATCGGCAACGACGAGCTGCGCCGCTACATCCTCTGACGCGGGGGAGCCCGAGGCGTGGCGGGTGGTGTTGGCACAGCGCCTGTTTCCGAAGACAGAGCCCGTCCGCTTCCGCTATACCCGAGCCGGGATGAGGTGATCATCGGATCGCCACAGACGGTGCCAGCATGGTGGACGCGACATCGCCGATCTTGGGTCGGCGCCTGAGCCTCCGCACCTCGCGGTTGCGCTCGCTGCGTTGATTCCCGTTCGGCGACGAACTCATCGCCCTTGCGCTGCTCGCGCTGCTCGCGCTGGTGGGCCTCTCGTTCGCCGGCACCTGGTCCCTCCCGGCGAATGTGATCTGCCACTATCAGATGGGTCCGTGCAATGGCGTTCCCATGTGCGTGGGGTTCAGGGCATGCCCCCAGGCATTCCCCGGCGGTTCGCTCTGGGAGGGCTTCGGCATCGTGCCCGGCCTCCTGCTCGTGGCGGCGGTCATGTTCTTGGTGCTGCGAAGGGTCCCGCGCCCTTGGTCAGGCCGTCGGGCCCTCCGTCATTGGCATCGTCGTCGTCGTGACCGACATCGGCGTGCCTCTCGGGTTCGGCCTTGAACCCCGCCCTGTTCGTGGCGGCTGCCCTCGCCATGTTCCTTCTGGTATGGTCCTTCGCCGTCCGGCAGTTGCCCTCCCGTGGCAAGTTCGCTTCGTCTGGATCGTGCTCGGCGCCGTCGAGGTCGGGCTCCTGCTCCTTCTGGACAGGATCGGGTTCACGGACTTCATGAATCAGCTCTCTTTCGTGCCGGTCAAGGTCGCGGGGTGGCCGATCTGGGCTGCCGTCTGGCTGGCTGCCGCCCTTGTCGCGGGTGGGGTGGTCTGGTTTATCAGGCCGCCATCGACGGCGCAGGAGCTGCCTGAGGAGCCGGGTGTGGTGGAGACCCGACTGCGATCCCGACACGTGCCGTCCTGCCTGCACGGCGCCTCCTGGCGGAGCGCGTTCGTCGGCTTTCCGTATGGGGACGTGATCATCGGCCTGGCGCTGACCGGCCTGTTCGCGCTTTCCTTCACCGGCGCCTGGTTCCAGGCTCCGATTTATGGGTGTCCCAGCCCGTTTCCGTGCGGCCTCCCACCGGGTAGCGCACCCGAGGTGTGCGCGCTGATGCTGGTCGATCAGCCGTGCGCGCGCGGATTTCCCTTCGGCTCGCTGTGGGAGGGCACCGGCCTGCTACCCGCGGTGGCGTCCGTGGCCGCGCTCATGTTCTTCGTCCTGCGAAGGATGCCCGCATCGAGCTGGTGCGGCCCATCTCGTCGGTCATCGGAATCATCGTCGCGGTGATCGAGGTCGCCGTCCTGCTCGTCTCGGGCGTCGAGCCCGCCCTGCTTCTGGCGGCCTCGGTCGTTCTGTTCCTGGCGCTCAGGGCGGTCCGTGTCGAACATTCCGGCCGCGAGCAAGTCCGCCGTGTGGATGGCCTTCGCTGCGGTGGAGTCCGCGTTCCTGCTGCTCTGCCGTGAGGTCGGCGTCTCGTTCTTCGCCGTCGTCCCCTCCTGGTACTCGTACCCGCTGCGTGCGTTCGCGGCGACCCCTGGGGGGGCGTTTTTGGTCGCGGCCTGGCTCGTTGCCGGCGTCGGCGTCGGCGGCGCCGCGAGGTTCATCACGCCGTCCTTGACGACCCGGGGCGCCCACTGAGGGCGTGGACGGGGTGTGCACCGAAGCGCCCCACCGCGGCGAGCCGCTGGCGCGAACGCCGCCATCGGGGGATCTCCTGTCGCGTCCGACTCGCGCCTCCGCCGGAGACTGGATCGATCCGGAGGGGAGTGATCGATGACGAGTGACCTGCCGCAGCGGCCTCGCCATACCTGGGCGCTGACCTGGGTCGGCGATGCAATCATCGGAGCGGCACTGGCCGGCCTCGTCGGCGCCTCCTTCGCCGGGGCGTGGTTCCAGGTGGTTCTCAACGCGTGCTCGATGCCGCCGACGCCCGACCGGAGCCGCGTGCTGCCTGAGGAATGCGCGCGCTATCGGACGCTGGGCTCACTCTGGAACGGGATCGGCGTCCTGCCCGGGGCCGTCCTGCTGGTCGGGATCCTGTCCTACCTCTTGCGGCGGGCTCTTCGCCGCGGGCCAGCCCTGCCGGTTGGAGAGCCGGCGATCCGGATGGCGTTCGGCGCCGCCGAGGCGGCCCTGCTCTTCGTCTACTGGGACATCGCCAAGGGCTACCCCGACTTCAGCTCGCCGTCCTCCCTTCCGGCGGCGGGTCCCGGGTGGGCGTTCTGGGTGGCCGCGGGGCTGGCCCTCCTCGTGGGCGTCGGCGGCGGAATCCAGCAACGCGGGGGCCACCGGAGCCACCCGGCGGCATTTCGTGCCGCATGAGATACCCAAACGACAGGTTCGCCTGCTATAGCTTCGCGGGGTGATGGGTCTGCCGGCCCCACGCACGAGGTAGCGAGAGTGGACGCGACACCAACGCCAGGGCGCGAGCCGCTGGACCTCAACCGCGCTGTCCGGAATGCCGTCCCCGCGTCGTTCGGCGACGTGGTGGTCGGCCTCTCGCTGCTGCTGCTCTTCTCGTTCTCCTTCGTCGGCGCCTGGTTCCAGACGCAGCTGTTCTGCCCGAGCCGGTGACCGGGCCGGGGCCGCTCTTCAGCGGCGGGGCCGGCATCTGCTGGGTGGGTGGCCGGCGGCACGCTGTGGTCCGGATTCGGTCTCCTGCCGGCGCTGCTGCTGGTGGCGGCGATGCTCCTCTTCCTGGTGCGCAGGCTGTCCAGGGTGCGGCTCGGCCTGCCCGTCCCCGAGGGTGTCGTCTGGATGCTCTTCGCCGCCGTCGAGACGGGGCTGTTGCTCTCCTCTACTGGCTGGTCCCCGGTGCCGCCAACGAATCCCCCTACCTCTCCTCGGCCACCGCCACCCCCGGGTGGGCGTTCTGGGTCGCCGTCGGCCTGGGCGGCCCGCTCTTCGCGGGCGGGGTTATCAAGCTCGTCCAGGGTGATCGCGGACTGCCGGCGCCTTCGCCATCGTCTCCTCGCGCGGAAGACCCCTCCTTGGCCGCCCGGCAGCTCTCCCCGGCATCCCGCCTGGGCGAGGTGGTGGTGGGCGTCGCCCTCACCGCCCTCTTCGCCTTCTCCTTCGTGGGCACCTGGTTCCAGGCGAGCGTGGGCTGCGTGGTCAGCCCCCCCACTCATCCGCGGCGGGTACACGGGGCTCCCTGCCCGACATTCCGGCCTGTCCGTCGACGACGTACTTCTTCGGCTCGCTCTGGTCCGGCCTCGGCGTCCTCCCCGCGGTCCTCGTCGTCGCCGCCCTACTCTTCTTCGTGGTCGGCAGGACCCCCCAGCTGCGTCTGCGTCTGCCCATGCCCGAGGCTATGGTCTGGGTCGTCTTCGCCGTCGTCGAGATCGGCCTGCTCGTCCTCAACTGGGTCACCTCCAACGGGGGCGTGGACTCCACCGCCCCGGGGTGGGCCTTCTGGGTCGCCATCGGCCTGGGCGGCCTGCTCGGCGCGGGCGGCTGCGTCATGTTCGTCCAGGGGGAGAGGAGCCTTCCCCAGGGTTCGGCTCCGATGCTCCTCCCCCCCACCCTGCCGATCGGCACGATCTCGCCGGACGGCACCCGCTGGTTCGACGGGACGGGCTGGCGCGACGTCGCGGTGGAGGTCCCCCCAGGCGCCCCGCTCTCCGAGGACGGAGGTCACTGGTGGGACGGTCAGGGCTGGCGCCCCGTTCCCACAGCCCCGAACGGCGGGGGGCGGGTCAGGGGCCGCAGGAGTCGTTCCGCCGCCGAGCCTCCAGAGGCCTGAGCGGGGCGCCTCCCGGGTGACCGGACGCGGTCGGCCCCGCGAAGACCGGCCGGGGTGTCACACTTCGCCCTGACTTCACACGCCCGGTCCACGCGGCGCGCGGGTGCCCCTCGGGGTCGCCGCCGCGGTTCACCCCGGGCGGAGGCGACCAAACCCACACAGGAGGAGCTGGCCATGCCGGCAGCAAGCCTCCGCCAGCTTCTGGAGGCCGGGGTCCACTTCGGCCACCAGACCAGCCGGTGGAATCCCAAGATGCGCGACTACAT